>NZ_CAJXYK010000003.1 GCF_913063425.1 uncultured Thiohalocapsa sp. | reverse complement strand
GGCTGCGCGAGCACGCCCTGTGCGCTGCATCGGCCTGCGAAATTCGCCGGCCGAGGGGTTCAACTGCTCTTTTTAGGATCATCCGCGGCCTGAATCACGAGGGTCGGCGTCCGGATGTGCGGCAGGTATTGCCGGCAGCTGGCGCGCTGGTAGTAGTCGAAGACGCCTTCGAAGCCGTTCAGCGGAGCAGTGATGCGGTCGTCGAAGCTGTTGAAGTCTTGAATGGCGGCGAGGTCGAGATCCGGCGCCAGTGCCGCTGGCCAGGGACGGCGCTCCAGCTTGCGCCGCAGGCTGCGCTTGAGCCGCCGCACCAGGTGCCGACGGTAGATGCGGGAGAAGCCCAGATCCAGGCGCAGCATGGCGTCCCGCAGCACGAAGGGGACGGAGACGGCGATGGCACGCTGGATGTGGGTCTCGCTGCGCCCCTCGCCCAGGTACTTGAGCAGCAGATTGCCGCCCAGGGAGAAGCCGACGGCGGCGTCCGGTGCACCCTCGGCATCGGCGGCGAGCACCGCCAGCACCTCGGCGAGGTCGTCGCTGGCGCCGGAGTGGTAGGAGCGGTCGAGCCGATTGGGCTCCTCGCCCGCGCCGCGCAGGTGCATGAACAGGGGCCGGAAGCCCTCGCGGACGAGCCGCGCCACCAATGCGCCCGCATAATGCGAGCGCAGGCCGCCCTCCAAGCCGTGGATGATGAGCACCGCAGGACCCTCCGTGTCCGCCACCGCCAGGTCGATGAAATCGCCGTCGGCGAGCTCGATGCGCCGGCGCCGCAGGCGCAGATGCGTGAGCGCCGGCGCCCGTCGGGCGAGACTGCCCCAGAGCGTCTGTGCATGCGCGCCCGGCAGCCACCAGGCGGGGCGGAAGTCGCTTACGACGATGCGACCGCCGGTGTCGCTGGTGGCGTTGCCAGGGCTCATGCAGAGACGACCTCATGTGCCTGAACACGCGGCCATAGGCCGGCAGGCAGCCGCTGCGGGCGGGCGGCCAAGCGCAACCACCGGATCGTCGAGGTCATGCTGAATCTTCTCGGCTGGATCAATCTGGTCATCGTCGGCGTCATGCTGCTCGGCTTGGGCTGGGTGAGCCCGCTCGGCGCGCTCCTGCTCTTGCTGCTGCTGGCCGCTGCGGCGGCACTCACAAGCCGGCTGCTGCCGCGCGGTGCCGCGGGAGCGAGGCTGCGACGGGGGCTCAGGCCAGGCGCCGCCCGGCGGCGGCGCGGCGCCGGCTGAGCCGCCTGCGTCTGAGACGCCGCGGGTGTCGGCGCTGCGTGCGCCGTGCCGAGCGCGCAGGCGATTGCGTGCCCGAAGTCGACAGTCATGTCGATTCTGATGCCAGCACAGTGGCCGGCGATGGATCGCAGCCGGAGCACCTGGGCTACACGACCTGCCGCGCGTAGAGCGCGGCATAGGCGCCGTCCTCGTCAATCAGCTCGGCGTGGCTGCCTTCTTCGACGATGCGCCCGTGCTCCAGCACCAGGGCCCGGTCGGCCTGGCGCACGGCGCTCAGGCGATGGGCGATGATGAGCGTCGTGCGCCCGGCCAGGAAGCGCGCCAGTGCGGCGTGCAGCCGCGCCTCGGTGGTGGTGTCCAGCGCCGACGTGGCCTCGTCCAGAATCACCACCTTCGGGTCCGCGAGCACCATGCGCGCCACCGCGAGCCGCTGGCGCTGCCCACCCGACAGGCGCACGCCGTTGCGGCCCAGCAGGGTGTCCAGCCCCTGCGGCAGGTCCGCTGCCACATCCGCGAGCTGCGCGACGCGCAGGGCCTCCCACAGCCGGGCATCCGGCACATCGCGGCCGAGGGTCAGGTTCAGGCGCAGGCTGTCGTTGAAGAGCGCCGGATGCTGCAGCACGGTCGCGACGTTATCCCGCACCACGTCCATGCCGATGCGCTGCACCGGTACGCCGTCGAAGCACACCCGACCGCCGCTCGGCGCATAGAGCCCGAGCAGCACCTGCACCAGGGTGGTCTTGCCGCCACCGCTCGCGCCGACGATGGCCACCTTCTCGCCGGCGGCGATCTGAAACGAGATCCCGTTCAGCACCCGCGGCCCGTCGCCGTAGGCGAAGGTCAGGTCGGAGACGGCCACGGCCACGGCGCGCTTGCCCGCAAAGGGATTCTCCGCATGGGGCCAGTCCGGCTCCCGGTGCAGGGCCAGCAGCCGATTGATGCGCTTCAGCGCCGCATCCGCCGCCTGGAAGGCGTACTGCACGTTCAGCACCTCCTGCACCGGCCCCATCATGAACCACAGGTAGGCGAACACCGCCAGCATCTCGCCGATGGTGAGGTCCGAGAACAGCACCATCAGCATGCTCACCGCCCGAAACAGATCGAAGCCGAACAGAAACACAGTGAACGACAACCGGTTGGCGGCGTCGCTCTTCCAGGTGAAGGCGCAGGACCAGCGGCGGATGGCGTCGGCGGTGTCGATGCCGCGGCCGATGAAGTAGCGCTCGCGGTTGCCGGCGCGGATCTGCTGGACGGCGTCGAGCGTTTCCGTAAGGCTCTGGGTGAAGGCCTCGTAGGCGGCGTTCTCGCGCCGCTTCATCTCCTTGACCCGGCGGCCGAAGACCAGCGTCACGTAGATCACCAGGGGGTTCAGCAGCAGGATGAAGAGCCCCAGCTGCCAGTGCATCCAGAGCAGCACCACCGCGGTGCCGAGGATGCTCAGCACAGCGACGATGAGCTTGGCCACGGCGCTGCCGATGAGCTCGTCCACCGCGTCCACGTCGGTGACCAGGTGCGAGGCCACGGTGCCGCTGCCCAAGGTCTCGTACTCCGCCATGGAAACCCGCTGCAGGCGTCCGAGCAGGGCCGAGCGGATACGGAACACGATGTCCTTGGAAATGATGGTGAACTGGCGGCTCTGCACAACCGCGAGCCCCACCGCCAGCGCCCGCAGCCCAATGGACGCCGTCAGCACCGCCAGCACGTAGAGCACAGGCCCATGCCAGGCGGCCGGGAACAGGCCGTTCATGAAGGCGACGGCGGCGCCCGGCTGCTCCAGCAGCACCTCGTCCACCAGCACCGGCATCAGCAGCGGCACGGGCACGGCGGCCAGGGTGGCGAGCACGGCGATGGCGTTGGCCAGCAGCAGCTCGCGCTTGTGCGCGGCGGCCATGGCTAGGAGGTGCGACCAGCGATAGCCGGAAGGCGCCTGCGACAAGCCGTCTGCTTGGGTCATTTCTGCAACAGCCGTGTGGCTGGCAACATCACAAGCATTCTCGGAAAAATCATTAGGATCTTGACGCGGCTGGGTATATGCGTATTAAGACGGGGTTCGGGAGGGGCAATGCATTTGTGGCAAAGGTACATCGTCACCTATACTTCCGCTGTGGTGCACCCAGCCTAAGCCATCCGGCCCTGCGAGAGACTATGATCAAGCACCGACCGGCGCCGTTCCTCTGCGCCTGCGTCATCGCCCTCCTGCCCGTCACCGCCCCCGGCGAGGATCTGCTCGCCGTCTACGATCTGGCGGTGGACAGCGATCCAACCCTGCGCGAGCAGGAGCAGCGGCTCTACGCCACGCGGGAGGTCAAACCGCAGGCAAAGGCCCTGCTGTTGCCCGACTTCAGCCTCACCGGCGAAGTGGACTATCAGAACGTCGATGCCTCCGGCACCGGCGTCACCGGCAGCTTCAGCCGCACCGACGACTACTCCACGCAGCGTGCCACCGCGGTGGTCAACCAGTCCGTCTACAACCGCGCCGACTGGGTGCGCCTGAGCCAGGCGGACGACACCATCGCCCAGGCAGAGGCCGAGTACCGCAATGCCCAGATCGACCTCATGGTCCGCGTCACCCAGGCCTACTTCGCGGTGCTGGAGGCGGCGGATCGGGTGCGGGTGTCCGAGGCCCTGGTGGCCGCCGACGAGCGCCAGCTGGAGCAGTCCAAGCAGCGCTTCGAGGTGGGCCTGGTGGCCATCACCGACGTCAACGACAGCCAGGCGGCCTATGACCGCTCCCGCGCCAACCTCATCACCGCCGAGAACGACCTCGACAACGCATGGGAAGCGCTGCGGCGCATCATTGGGCCTGTGTCTGTACCCCTGGCGCGACTCGGCGACCGGCTGCCGCTGGCGCCGCCGGAGCCCAACGACATCAACGTCTGGGCGGACACCGCGCTCGCCAACAACTACGCCATCATCGCCGCCCGGGAGGCAGCTGAAGCCGCACGCAAGGACATCGAGATCGAGCGCTCCGGCTACTATCCGAGCGTCGGCCTGCAGGCGGGCTACGATGTCTCGCGCTCCGGCGCGGAATTCAACACCGATTCGGACACGGGCTTCGTCGGGCTCACGGTCAACGTGCCCATCTACCAGGGCGGCGCCGTCGCCTCGCGCACCCGCCAGGCCGGACATCAGTTCCGCGCCGCCCAGGACCGCCTCGACCAGCAGCGCCGCGCCGTCATCAACCAGGTGAAGGACGCCTTCCGCGGTATCCTCTCCAGCATCAGTGACGTGCGTGCCCGGCAGGCGGCCATCGTCTCGGCGCGCAGCTCGCTGGAATCCACCCAGGCGGGCCTCGAGGTCGGCACCCGCACCCAGGTGGATGTGCTGAACGCGCAGCGCGCCCTGTTCCAGGCGGAATTCGACTATCTCGCCGCGCGCTACGACTACATCATCAACGGCGTGCTCCTGCACCAGGCCACCAGCACCCTGACCCGCGACGTGCTGGCCAAAGGCAACGAGTGGCTCACCGAGGCCGACGTGGTGCCGCCGCCGGCTTACTGAGGAAGGGCTGAGCGCGGAGGGCGGAGGCAGCTGCGGTTGCTCAGCGCGCGGCGCGCGGGTCCGGTATCCCCAGCTCCAAGCCCCCAACCCCCAGCCCCCAGCCCCCAGCCCCCAGCACTCGATCACCGGCCCCGCTCCCAACAAACAGCCCGCCCGCGCTATAAGCAGCCGCCCGCATGTCAGGCAACTCCATTGGCAAATCCTTCGTCCTCACCAGCTTCGGTGAGAGTCATGGCCCGGCCATCGGCGGCATCCTCGACGGCTGCCCGCCGGGTCTGCCGCTGTCGGAGGCCGATCTCCAGCACGACCTCGACCGGCGCCGGCCGGGTCAGTCGCGGCACACCACCCAGCGCCGCGAGCCGGATCAGGTGCGCATCCTCTCCGGCGTCTTCGAGGGCCGCACCACCGGGGCGCCCATCGGGCTGCTCATCGAGAACCAGGACCAGCGCTCCAAGGACTACTCCGAGATCGCCGCCAGGTTCCGCCCGGGCCACGCGGACTACACCTACACCATGAAGTACGGCTTCCGCGACTACCGCGGCGGCGGGCGCTCATCGGCGCGGGAGACCGCCATCCGCGTGGCCGCCGGCGGCATCGCCAAGGTCTGCCTGCGTGAGCTCGCCGGCGTGCGGGTGCGCGGCTTCCTGTCGCGGCTCGGCCCCATCGCCACCAGCACCCCCGGCGCCGCCGGCTTCGACTGGGCGCAGGTCGATAAGAACCCCTTTTTCTGCCCCGACGCCGCCCGCGTGCCGGCGCTCGAAGACTACATGGACGCACTGCGCAAGTCCGGCGACTCCATCGGCGCCGAGGTCACCGTCGTGGCCGAAGGCCTGCCGCCGGGCCTGGGCGAGCCCGTCTTCGATCGCCTGGACGCGGACATCGCGCATGCGCTCATGGGCATCAACGCCGTCAAGGGTGTGGAGATCGGCGCCGGCTTCGCGGCCGTGGCCCAGAAGGGCACCGAGCACCGCGACGAGATCACCCCCGACGGCTTCCTGTCCAACAACGCCGGCGGCGTGCTCGGCGGCATTTCCACCGGCCAGCACATCGTGGCCCGCCTGGCGCTGAAGGCCACCAGCAGCATCCGCCTGCCCGGGCGCACCGTGAGCCTGGAAGGCCAGGCCACCGAAGTCGTCACCACCGGCCGCCACGACCCCTGCGTCGGCATCCGCGCCACACCCATCGCCGAGGCCATGCTCGCCATCGTGCTGGCCGACCACCTGCTCCGCCACCGCGGCCAGAACGCCCAGGTCACGCCGCCCCTCGCGCCGATCCCAGCGGGCCAGGGCTAGCCCCCAGCTTCGCCTCCCGACCACGTGACCATCACGGAGCCCAATAACGGGGACAATAACGGGGACGGTATATTGAATTGCTCTCGGGACGCGCGGCCGGCGACGCCATTCCCACAACGGGCAACGGGCAACGGGCAACGGGCAACGGGCAACGGGCAACGGGCAACGGGCGCAACACGATTGCAGGGAAGGTATCGTTAACTGTTGAACGTTCTTGCTCGCAATGGATGGGGCTCGGTCCAAGCGCCGCTCTGGTGAATTGCTGCGTGATTCTCCTCTGGTACGCGGTGTGTGCTCGACCAAGGATTGAATATACCGTCACCGTTTTTTGTGCAGGACGTAGATCCGGTAACCTGCCGCGTTGGTCGCGGTGGCCGCTTGCCTGCCGTGCGCATGACCGCTCGCGCCAGGCGTCGGGGCTGCCCTCGTGACGGACCGGCAGCCGGCGGCGACAGCGCCGCTCCAGCCGAGTCTTGGTATGCCCTACACGCGGCTCTCCAGCTTCTACTTCTTCCACTTTGCAGCCCTGGGGGCCTTGGTGCCCTACTGGGGGCCGTACCTGCTGGAGCGCGGCTTCGCACCCGCCGCCATCGGCGCGCTGATGGCGATCCTCATGGGAACCAAGATCGTGGCGCCCAATGTCTGGGGCTGGCTCGCGGACCGCGCCGGCGAGCGCATGCCGAGCGTGCGGCTCGGTGCGCTGCTCGCGGTGCTGGGCCTGGTGCCGGTGTTCTGGGCCGATGGCTTCTGGACCATGGCCCTGGTGATGGCGGCCTTCAGCTTCTTCTGGAACGCGCCGTTGCCGCTGATGGAGGCGGTCACCTTCAACCACCTCGGCGCGCGGGCGAGCCGCTATGCCAGTGTGCGCGTCTGGGGCAGCGTCGGCTTCATCGTCACGGTGCTGCTGCTCGGCTGGTGGCAGGAATGGGCCGGCAGCGGCGTGGTGCCGCTGGCGGTGCTGGTGCTCTTCATCGGCGTCTGGGCGAGCTGCCTGGTGATCCCGGACCGCGATCAGGCGCCGGCCGAGCACGCGCACCTGTCATTGCGCCGCCTGTTGGCGCGCCCGGAGATCCTGGCCTTCCTCGCCGCCTGCCTCTTGATGCAGGCGAGCCACGGCGCCTACTACGCGTTTTATTCCATCCACCTGGAGGCCAACGGCTACAGCGATGCCGCCGTCGGTGCGCTCTGGGCGCTGGGTGTGGCCATCGAGGTGCTGGTGTTCATCAACATGCACCGGCTGCTCACGCGGTTCGGTGCCCGCCGGCTGCTGCTGGCGAGCCTGGCGCTGGCGGTGCTGCGCTGGCTGCTGATCGGTGCCTTCGTGGACATCATCGCCGTGCAGCTCCTCGCGCAGAGCCTGCACGCCGCCACCTTCGGCGCCTTCCACGCCGCCGCCATCCACCTGGCGCATCACTACTTTCCGGGACCCACCCAGGGCCGCGGCCAGGCGCTCTACAACAGCGTCAGCTTCGGCGTCGGCGGCGCCATGGGCAGCCTGATCGCCGGGTCGCTGTGGTCCCAGGCCGGGGCGCTGGTCACCTTTGCGGTGGCGTCCGGACTCGGGGGGCTGGGCTTTATCGCGGCGTTGCGGGTGGATCGGGGCGGGCGCCACTGATGGCGAGGCTCATGCTGTGCTGCCCACAGCCCCGCCCTGCATTACCGGCTTCGGCTTCAGCTTCGGCTTCGGCTTCGGCTTCGGCTTCGGCTTCGGCTTCGGCTTCGGCTTCGGCTTCCGAAGATCACGGGCATCAGCAACGGCGCTTTCGTCCGCTAGAATGCACGGCGCGCTGCGTTGCTTGCCGCGGCGCCGCCCTGCTCGGCGGGGCGCAGTCGTCTCCAAGCCGAGCCCCCTTCGCCGCCATGACCCAGACCTACCCCGTCCGCCCGGGCCGCCGCTATCCGCCCGGGGCGAGCATCAGCGACAAGGGCATCAACTTTTCGCTCTACAGCCGGCATGCCACCGGCGCGACGCTGCTGCTGTATGCGCCGGATGCCGACGCGCCCTTCCAGGTCGTCGCGCTGGACCCGGTGGCGAACCGCAGCTTCTTCAGCTGGCATGTGGAGGTGGTCGACCTGCCGCCCGGCACCCGCTACACCTGGCGCCTGGACGGGCCCTGGGACCCCCAGGGCCACGGCTGGCTGTACGACCCGCGGGCGGAGCTGCTGGACCCCTGGGCGCGGGCGCTGGACGTGAGTCACTGGGACCGTGCGAAGCGCTGTGGACAGGGCCCCAAGCCGGGCGACAGCATCCGCGGCGTGGTGCTGGCGGACCCCTACGACTGGGAGGGCGATGCGCCGCTGCCCATGCCCTCGCAGGACATGGTGATCTACGAGCTGCACGTGGGCGGCTTCACACGGCATCCGAGCGCCGGCGTGGCGCACCCCGGCAGCTTCAAGGGCGTGGTGGAGAAGATCGATCACTTGCAGCGCCTCGGCATCACCCACGTGGAGCTGATGCCGGTGATGGCCTTCGACCCCCAGGACGTGCCGCCGGCCACCGGCGCGGCCGGGCTCACCAATTTCTGGGGCTACAGCACCCATGGGTTCTTTGCGCCGCATCCGGGCTTCTGCACCGGCGAGCCCACGGAGCATCGGCGCGAATTCCGGGACATGGTCAAGGCCCTGCACCGCGCCGGCATCGGCGTGCTGCTGGACGTGGTGTTCAACCACACCGCCGAGGGCGGCCAGGGCGGCCCGGCCATCCACTTCAAGGGCCTCGGCAACGAGACCTTCTACATGCTGGACGCCGCCGACCGCAGCCGTTACCTGGACTTCACCGGCTGCGGCAACACGGTCAATGCCAATCATCCCTTCGTCGCGCGATACATCATCGACTGCCTGGAGTACTGGGTGCGGGAGATGCACGTGGACGGCTTCCGCTTCGACCTGGCCAGCGCCCTGGCGCGGGATGCCCATGGCGTGCCCATGGAGCACCCGCCGGTGCTCTGGGGGATCGAGCTCTCGGACGTGCTCGCGGGCACCAAGATCATCGCCGAGGCCTGGGACGCCGCGGGCCTCTATCACGTGGGCAGCTTCCCGGGCTACCGCTGGATGGAATGGAACGGCCGCTACCGCGACAACCTGCGCGCTGCCGTGCGCGGCGACCCGGGCCAGGTGGCGGAGCTGGCGACGCGCATCGCCGGCAGCAGCGACCTCTACCAGGGCAATCTGCGCCACCCCATCAACAGCATCAATTTCGTCACCTGTCACGACGGCTTCACGCTGGCGGACCTGGTGAGCTGTGAGCGCAAGCACAATGAAGCCAACCGGGAGGGCAATCGCGACGGCTGCGACCACAACCTGAGCTGGAACTGCGGCGCCGAAGGCGACACGGACGACGCGGTGATCCTTGCCCTGCGTCGCCGCCAGGCCAGGAATTTCCTGACCATCCTGATGCTGAGCCAGGGCATTCCGATGCTGACGGCGGGGGACGAGCTGCTGCGCACCGCCGATGGCAACAACAACACCTGGTGCCAGGACAACCCCACCGGCTGGCTGGACTGGTCCCTGGCCACGCAGAACGCGGACATGGTGCGGTTCACCGCCGGTCTCATTGCGCTTCGCAAGCGCCACCGCAGCCTGCGCCGCCGCCACTTCCTGGGGCACGACGACGTGCGCTGGCAAGCACTCGACGGCGGCCCGCCCGGCTGGGACGACGCCAAGTGCCGGGAGCTGGCCTTCACGCTGCGGGGCCGCACCGCAGACGAGCCGCCGCTGCACGTGCTGATGAACTTCGGCCCCAGGGCGCGGACCTGCCTCCTGCCCGAGCCCCCGGGCGAGCGGCAGTGGGCCATTGCCGTGGACACGGGCGCGGCCCCGCCGCGGGACCTGATCGCTCCCGCGGACCAGCGCACCATCGGTGCGCGGCGCTGGCGGCTCGGCGCCCACAGCGTGCTGGTGCTGGAAGGTGCTGCCGCGCAGCCAGCGGACAGCTCGCGGCTGCTGACCGGACCCGGCAGCACGCGGCGCTGAGCGCAGGCTCGCCAAGCCGGGCGCAGGCGCCCCAACGAGCACCCGCATGCAGCAAGGTCCCGCGAGCCGCCTGCCGGCAGGTGTCAGCAGATCCGGATGCGCACACAGCGGGCACGTGACAGTGCGCCCGGGTCGGCTCAGGACGCCGGCAAACTCGCCAATACCCCGTTGCATCGGGCACAATTCCCGGCTTGATCCCCGCGATCCGCTGCACCGATGCTCAACACCAACATCTCCCACGCCCTCGGCCTGCATCGGCACCAGCCACCGGGCAACCCGGCCCTGCTGATCGGCGCCGAGGCCCCCATCGGCGCCACACAGGCAGGCGGGGCCGCCCCGGGCATGGCCCAGCCGGCCCCTGCCGCGGCGCTCATAGCCGGCCGGCAAGCGGCTGGGGCAGCGCGGCACGACGCAGCCGAAGTGGCAGTCAGGGACTCGGCACCGAGCAAGGGTGAGACGGGTGGCAGGCGCACGTCGCAGCAGGTACCGAAGCAGGTACCAGGGAGCCGACGCTGATCGTGGGCGGTCGTTCTCCATGTCGCAGTGGACGCCGCCGTGAGCACTGACCACAGCGCCAACAACCCGTCCGCAACAGCGACGCAGTTGCCATCGGACCCGACCCTGGCCGCCCCCGCCAGCGACGCCGGCGGCGAGTTTCCGGACACGGCCGTCGGCACCCATCTGGTGCTCTACCAGACCGAGGACGGCGCGGTGGATCTGCGCTGGCATATCGATCCGGCGGACATCGCCCATGCGCGCGCGGGCTTCGGCAACCACCCGGCGCACCCGGTGCTGCGGCTGCATCGTGTCGGCAGCCATGGCGACGACCAGCTCATGGCCGATGCTGACCTGGGTGCCGACGCCGATGCCGAGGACGGCCACGCCCACTACGCCGGCGGCAATGCCGTCGGCCTGCTCCAGGCGGAGATCGGCCTCGCCGGCGACGACGGCGGCTGGCTGCTGATCGCCCGCTCCAATGGCCTGCCGGCGGCGGCGCCCGTCGGCGCGCGCTTCCTGAAGCCCGGCCGGTCGCCGACGCCGCCCGAGGCCACCGCGGCAGCAGCGCCCGCCCCCGCCGGCTCATCCGACGGCTCATCCGCCGCCGCATCCTCCGCCGCATTCTCCGAGGATGCAGCAGCAGGTGACGGTGATGAGGCTGCGCCACCGCCGCTGCCCCTGGCGCCCGAATTCCCGCTGGTGGAGCCGCCGCTGTCGGCGCGGGCACGCGCAGCATCACAGGCACCCGCCACGCAGCCGGAGCCGGAGCCGGACGCTGGTGTCGGCGTCACCGAGCCTGCCGCGGCGGAGGCACGGGCGCCCCACCGCGCTGCGGCCGACAACCCGGCCCTGCGCTCAGGCAGCGACCCGAGCCTCGGCCGCGCCGCGCCGGTCACGCAGCTGCCGGGCCCGGGGGCCGGGCTGCCGGGGACCCTGCGCGGGCCGGAGCCGCCGCCCGGCGGGGTGGTTCCAAGGCTCACGCCACGCCCGCCACCGCAGGCGACGGCACCGCCCACAGCGGCACCGGCTGAGCCCGTGGCGGGCAGTGGACCGTTACGCCCGCAGGTGGACGGGGCCACGCTCGCCGCGGAGCTGGTGGTGCACGGCACCGCGCCCCCGAATACCCTGCTGGACCTGGGCGGCCATCCCTACCGGGTCGGCCCGGGCGGGCGCTTCGTGCTGCACATCCCCATCGGCGACCATCAGGTCATCATGCGCCTGCTGGCGGCGCTGCCGCAGCTGCCGGTGGCGCCGCGCGACGACGGGATGACCTGAGTCGCGCACGAGCCCCGCCGCACCCGCCGGCAGGCAACCCGCTGCGGCGCGTATAATCCGCCCCTGATCACCCGCCAACCCCGCCCGCCGCTGTACCCGCCGGGCTCCGCCGTGGACACCCGAGCGCTCCGCGCCGCGAGCCGGCCGCCCGGCGTCGGTGCCAGCCAAGGATCGCCCTATGTTCATCGTCATGGCCAGCCCCGAGTGTGCTCCCGTCGCCAAGGCCGGTGGGCTCGGTGATTTCATCCACGGGCTGGGCCGCGAGCTGTCCATCCGCGGCAATGCCGTGGAGATCGTGCTGCCGAAGTACGACAGCCTGCGCTTCGACCGTATCCAGGACCTGCACAAGTGCCACACCGACCTCTGGGTGCCCTTCTACGACAAGGCCATCCATTGCGACGTCGAGTGCGGCGAGGTGGACGGGCTCAAGTGCTTTTTCATCGACGCCCACTCCGAGCACGGCTTCTTCAACCGCGGCAAGATCTACGGCGACGCCGACGACGCGGACCGCTTCGCCTTCTTCTCGCGGGCGGCGATGGAGCTCCTGTACAAGTCCGGCAAGCGCCCGGACATCATCCACTGCAACGACTGGCACACCGGGTTGATGCCGGTGCTGCTGTACGAGATCTACGCCGGGCTCGGCATGGACCAGATCCGCGTCTGCTACTCGCTGCACAACATGGGCCACCAGGGCTGGACCGGTGCGCACGTGCTGCACATGAACGGCCTGGACGCCGGCCGCCTCATGACACCGGAGCGCCTGCAGGACCCGGGCAACCCGGGTGCGGTGAACCTGATGAAGGGCGGCATCGTCTTCTCCAACTTCGTCACCACGGTGTCGCCGCGCTATGCCTGGGAGATCCAGCACACGGAGCAGGGCATGGGCCTTCAGGGCGTCTTGCAGACCCACGACCGCAAGTTCGGCGGCGTGCTGAACGGCATCGACTACAACACCTGGAACCCGGAGCTCGACACCCACCTGCCGGTCAACTACGGGCCGGACAGCCTGCCCGAAAAGGCCAAGTGCAAGGCGGCCCTGCGCGCCCGCACGGGCCTCGGCGACGTCTTCAAGCCCATCGTCGCAGTGGTGAGCCGGCTGGACAGGCAAAAGGGCGTTGAGCTGATCCGCCACGGCATCTACTACGCGCTGGAGCAGGGCTGCCAGTTCGTGCTGCTCGGCAGCGCACCGTCACCGGACGTGAGCGCGGACTTCTGGCGCATCAAGCACGAGATGGACGCGAGCCCTGACTGCCACCTCGAGCTCGGCTACGACGAGGACCTGGCGCACCTCATCTACGCCGGTGCCGACATGATGCTGATCCCGAGCGTCTACGAGCCCTGCGGGCTGACGCAGATGATCGCGATGAAATACGGCTGCGTGCCCATCGCCCGGCGCGTCGGCGGCCTCGCGGACACGGTGTTCGATGCCAACTACTCGGACCGGCCGTTCGAGGAGCGCAACGGCTATGTCTTCGACGACTACACCTATGCCGGACTGGAGTCGGCGCTGGGGCGCGCCATCGGGCTGTGGAAGCGCTTCCCGGAGTATTTCCGCCAGCTGCGGGTCAACGGTATGCGCCAGGACCGCTCTTGGAACGGCCCGGGGCAGCACTACCTCGACATCTACGACTACATTCGGGCCTGAGGACGGACGCCATCCACATCGAGCAGCTCGCCTATTGCGCCGATCCGCCCGCGCGCTTCGCCACCGTGGCCGCGGAGCCCTGGGCGATGCTCCTGGACAGCAACGCCGGGCGTGCCGCGGGCGGGCGCTGGGACATCATCACGCTGGCCCCCAGGGTGACCCTGCGCACCGTCGGCGCGCTGACGGAGGTCCGCAGCGGCAATCGCCGCAGCCTCTCGCCGGACGACCCGCTGGATCTGCTGCGCGAGGCCTTGGGCCGGCGGGTGGACGCCGGCGCCGCGGCGGAGCTCGGGCTGCCCTTCGTCGGCGGCGCCGTGGGCTGGCTCGGCTATGATCTGGGCCGGCGGTTCGAGCGGCTTGGGCTCCGCACATCGCTCACGCCCGGCGCACCGCAGCTCGCCATGGGCATTTACGACTGGGCGCTGCTGGTGGACCACCACAGTGGCACCAGCTGGCTGGTGGGCCGGGGCGACCCGGCGGACCCGCGCCGCCAGCGGCTGCGGCGGCTGGCCCAATGGCAGCCCGGGCGGCGCGCCCAGCAGCGGACTGACCAGCAGCGGAGCAAGGGCCCCAGCGGGGACTGGGGAACCGTGCCAAGCCAGGGCTTGCGGGTGACGGGGCCTTTGCTGAGCGACCTGGACCAAGCCCGCTACGCGCGGCGCTTCGCCGCAGTGCAGGACTACATCCGCGCCGGCGACTGCTACCAGGTCAACCTCGCCCGGCGTTGGTCCGCGCCCGTCGCCGGCGACCCCTGGAGCGCGTACGCCCGCCTGCGGCAGCTGAGCCCGGCGCCCTTCGCCGCTTATCTCAACACCCCGGGGATGCAGGTGCTCTCCGCATCGCCGGAGCGCTTTCTGTGGCTGCGCGACGCACAGGTGGAGACCCGGCCCATCAAGGGCACGGCGGCACGCCATCCGGACCCTGCGCGGGACCGCGCACTCGCCGATGCGCTCGCCGCGAGCGAGAAGGATCGCGCCGAGAACCTGATGATCGTGGACTTGCTGCGCAACGATCTCGGGCGCTGCTGCGAGACCGGCAGCGTGCGGGTGCCGGAGCTCTTCAAGGTGGAGTCCTATGCCGGCGTGCATCACCTGGTGAGCAGCGTCACCGGGCGTCTGCGTGCGGATGCCGACGCCGCCTCCCTGCTGCGGGCCTGCTTCCCCGGCGGGTCCATCACCGGCGCGCCCAAGATCCGCACCATGCAGATCATCGACGCGCTGGAAGGCGCCCCCCGTGGTGTCTATTGCGGCAGCATCGGCTATGTCGGCTACGACGGCGCCATGGACAACAACATCGCCATCCGCACCGCGACCGTCGCGGATGGCCGCCTCGACTTCCGCGCCGGCGGTGGCCTGGTGGCGGACTCCGACCGCGATGCGGAGTGGGCAGAGATTGGTCTCAAGGCGCGCGCCATGCTGGCGTTGGTGGCCGAGCTTGGTGCCGACACCGGCGCGGAGACCGCGCAAACCCGGCCCGCTGTCTCGCTGCGCGGCGACTCCGCCTGACCCGCCTGCGCCCGCCTGCGCCCGCCGGGGCGCGGGCGGCAGGGTAGGTCGGGTCAGCGCAGTGTGAGCGGACTTCGTGCCCAGGTACGCTCCTGACAGCCGGGTGATGCGGTCGCTGACCCGACCCACGCGCCCCCTATGGTCGGGTTACGCTGTCGCTGATCCGACCTACGCGGGGCGCTTGCTCGGCCCCAGGGACCCCAGGCGCGAGCGGCGTCAGTCCCCCCCGGCGGCGCCGGTTGCCACCTGCTCGCGGGCGGTGACGTAGAGTTCCACGCGGCGGTTGCGGCTGCGGCCTTCCGCCGTGGCATTGCTGGCGATGGGCCGGTCAGGCCCAACGCCCGCGGCGGTGAGGCGCGCCGGGTCCACGCCGCGCTCCACCAGGGCGGCCATCACCGCCTCTGCGCGCTGCTGCGACAGTGACTGGTTCAGGTCACGGCTGCCGACGCTGTCGGTGTGGCCCTCCACGCGCACCGTCAGCTCCGGGCGCTCGGCGAGCAGCTCGGCGGCGCGGTCGAGCGCCGGCAGGTCCCCCTCAGGCAGCGTCGCGCTGCCGCTCGCAAACCGCAGCCGGTCGCCGCCGAGGTTGACGACGATGCCGTCCTCCGTCACCTCGCCGCCGAGTGCCGCAGCGGTCTCGTTCAGGGCCTGCGCCTGTGCCGCGCTGTCACGGGCCTGAGCCAGGGCGTCTTCGGTGGCCGCCACCTCGCCACGGGCCGCGCCGAGCTGCGCCTCGGTCTCCGCAAGCTGCGCGTTCAGCCGCGCGATCTCCTCGTCCGCTCTTGCCTGGGCCGCGTCGCGCTGGCGGCGCACCACCTCCAGCTGTTGGCGCAGGGCCTCGCGCTCCTGCTCCTGACGGGCGTCGCCGGCGGCGATGCGGGTCTTAAGTGCCTCCAGGGCCTCGGCGTGCTCGCGCTCTAGGGCGGCGAGGCGCGCTTCGGCCGCCGCCGCCATGCCGTCGCGCTGGGACCGCACCACGTCGAGCTGCTGCTCCAGCGCATGCCGGTTCTGGTCCAGGCGCGCCTGGATCGCGGCGACGCGTCCTTCCAGGGCATCGATGGCGTCGTAGTGCTCGTCCGCCGGAACACGGGCGGCGAGCCTCTCCTTCGCGGCATCACGCTGGCCGCGCACCACCTCCAGCTGCTGGTGCAGCGCCTGGGTCTGCTGGGCAAGGCGCGCGCCCATGGCGGTAAAGTCGCGCTCGGCGGCATCCAGGGCGTCGTAGTAGGCATCCGCGGGGATGCGTGCGGCAAGCGCCGTCTCGGCGGTATCGCGCTGGGCGCGGACCACCTCCAGCTGCTGATGCAGGGCCTGGGTCTGCTGGCGCAGGCGGGCGCCCATGGCGATGAACTGCTCCTCGGCGGCGTCGAGCGCGTCGTAGTACTCGTCCTTCGGGATGGCGGCGACGGGCTGCTCGCCGGCCGCGTCCTGCGCCAGCGCCGCCTCGGCGGCCGCGTCGCGCTGGGTGCGCACCACCTCCAGCTGCTGTTGCAGGGCCTCGGTCTGCTGGTCGAGCCGTGCACCCATGGCGGTGAGCTGGCGCTCGGCCGCGTCCAGGGCATCGAAGTGCTCGTCCCGCGGCACACGCTCGGCGACCGCTTCCTCGGCTGTGTCGCGCTGCTCGCGCACCACCGCCAGCTGCTGCTTGAGGGCATGGGCCTGCTGGTCGAGGCGGGCGTTCAGCGCCCGGATCATGCGCTCGGCGGCGTCGAGGGCGTCGTAGTGCTCGTCCGCCGGCACCAGGGCCTGGATGGCGTCCGCGGCCTCGTCGCGCTGTTCGCGGACCACGTCCAGCTGCTGGCTCAGCGCATGCGTCTGCTGGTCGAGCCGGGCCTCGATGGCGCTGATCTGGCGCTCGGCGGCGGCAATGGCGTCGGCATGCTCGGCCGCCGCCACACGCGCTGCGGCCTCGGCTTCGGCCTCGTCACGCTGCTCGCGCACCACGTCCAGCTGTTGGTTGAGCGCGGTGCGCTGCTGATCGATGCGGGCCTGCATGGCGGTCAGGCGGTCCGCCGCAGCGTCCATGGCGTCGGCGTGCTCGTCCCGCAGGGCCTGGGCCACCGCGTCACGCTGCTGGCGCACCACGTCGAGCTGCTGCCCGAGCGCGGTGGTCTCCTGATCGAGACGGGCCTGCATGGCGACGATGCGCGCTTCGGCGTCGTCCAGGGCTTCTGCCGTCGCCCCCGCGTCCGCGGCCTCGGCGCGCTCGGCCTCGAGCGCCGCCCGCAGTGCGTCGACCTCGGCGGCCAGGGCCTCGGCATGGGCCTCGGCGGCGCCGCTGTCCTGCGCCACGGCCGCGGTCTCTGCATCCATGCCGTCGTCCGTCGCCTCAGGCGCTGCCGCGGCGTCTGTTGGGGGCTCGTCGTCGGTCTCGGTGGCTGCGACCTCAGCACCGTCGTCTGCTGGTGTCGCTGCGGTGGCGAGCTCGTCATCAGGCGCTGCCGCGGACTCGGGCGCCGCGGCGGGCGCCGCCGTCTCGGTCTGCGCAGGCGCGGATTGCGCGGGGGCCGCTGCCGTGGCCGTGGACGCGGCGGTGGCGACGGTCACCGACGCCGTCCGGCCGGCTTGGAGCTCGGCGCGGACAGCTTCGAGCGTGTCGGTGAGCTCCACGAGCCGCTGCTCGATCTCGGCGATCGTCATGCCGTCCGCGGCGGCGTCGGCATCCGCCCCCTGCGAGCGCAGCCAGCGACGCCAGCCCTGCCACTTGGGCGCAGCCGATGCGGCATCGCCACTCGGCCGCGCGGCGCCGGCGAACACCGATGCGAGGGCTCCATCGACCCCCAGCGTGGCGTCGATGGGGGAGACGGGACCGCGCATCGCCAACGCCTCCTCGGGCGTCATACCCGCCGGCGGCTGCCACCAGCGCCACAGACCCTGCCATTTCGGCAGCAGCTCGGCATCGGCGGGGGCCTCCCCGGTGGGCGCCGTGGTGCCGGCAAAGGTCGTCGCGAACATGTCGGTCTCACCGAGCACGGCGAGCATGGAGGCGGTGCCCTCGCTCGGCGCCGCCGGCGCGGCACTGTCGTCTGCGTCGACCGCGGCGGCGGTCTTCTCGGCCGCAGCGGTCCTGGGCTCGCCCGCGGCGTCGCCCGCAGGCGCATCGCCGTCAGGCGCCTCGGCGACCGCGACCTGCTCGGCGGCCGCGGCTTCGGCTTCAGCCGCCGCTTCGGCCTCGGCCTCGGCTTCGGCCGCGGCCAGCTGCTCGACGAACTGCTGGCGTTGCTCCAGGCTGGCAGGCGCCGCGCCCTCGGGCGCATAGGCCACCTGAACGACACCGCCCTGTGTGGGGTCGGGCGACAGCCGCCCGGGCAGGATGCCGCTCAGGGACGGATAGTCTCCCAACATGGTCTCGCCGTAGAGCGGCTTGTAGGTGCCCTTGTGGCAGGTGTCGCAGGCGGCCTTCGGGGCGTCACCCGTGGGGCCGAGCCGAGTGTCCGGATACAGCGGGAGCAGCGGGCTGAGGTGCTCGTTGTTGAGGTTGCGCACCATGCGGATGCCATGCCAGGCGGTGACGCGCTGCGGCGTGCTCTCCTCCCACAGGCCCATGGCGCGGGTCTGATGGCAGTAGGTGCAGTTCACGCCGAGCGACTCTGACATGTACATCATCAGGGCATAGGTGTACTCCGCCTGCTTGATGGAGCGGCGGTTCCCGTGCGGGAGCACCTCGGTGCCCTGAATGCGGATGTCGTTGTCCTGGTACAGGAAAGGCGTCAGCGGGTCAGAGGGCAGGGACGAGAAGCCGTTGTTGGCGACGCCCGCCAGGTTCTGACCGGCCTTCCAGCCGCTGATGCCCGCCGATGGGCGTGGCGGGTCTTCCTGCTCGAACCAGATATCGGATGGGACCGGCTGGCCGCGGTGGCAGGTCCAGCAGGTGACGCCGGTCTGTTTGACGTGGGACTGCCAGTTGGCGTTGATGTCCCGCGTCATCTTGATCATCTGCCGGGAGACGACCTTGGTGTATTTGCTGTCGTCGGCGAGGTTCTCCGTGTTGTGGCAGTAGGCGCAGCCCTCCTCCGGCGCGATCCAGGTGGTCATGGCGTTCATGAGTCGCGCCAGCTCCAGGGCGTTCAGGTCGGTGAGGACCTGGACGTTCTCGTGCAGCTCGCTCGCCATGGGAAAGCTGGGGTCGTAGGGATCGCTCGGCTCGGCCTCCGGGATCGCGTTGATGCCCTCAAGCGCAGCGACGTTCGCCGGGTTGTAGACCTGGATCATGGAATTGCCGCGATAGCCCGATTGCACGCTGTCGGTGGGCTGCTTGCAGCTGGTGAGCAGCACCAGGGTGCAGGCGGCGCCGGCGGTGAGCAGGCGCTGGGCCATATGCCGGCTGCCGGGCGCGCTGTGGCGACGCGCCGCAGTGCCGGCGATGGAGCTGGGAAATCCGGTGGTGGCTGCTGGACGGGCAGCCGAACCTGCAGGACGCCGCATGGGGAATGCCTCCGATGGTCATGCACGCCGCTGGGCGCGCGTTCGGCGGGTGTATTGGATGTGCCGACCGGGCGCCCGCCTACGCCCTACAGGTCAGCCTACCGCGACATTGACCGATGTCAATTACAGGCTCACCCAAATGGGCTGGGCAAGCCTTGCCGGTTCAGTCCAGGCGCCGGCATGCACCAGCGACGGCCACAAGCGGCTTCGGTGTCGCCGGTACCCCGGCGCGCCGCGGCCGACGCCACGGCGCCCTTGCAGTCGGGACCGGGCCCGAGGCTGTGCCGGGGGCCAAGGCGTCAGAAAGCGGACTAGGCGGCGTTCTTCGGCTTGAAGTTCCGACACCAGCCGGTGGCCGGCACCTGGCGCCCGCCGAAGAAGGAGCAGGGCCCTTTCTCGGCCCCCTCGGGCGCCTGGAACAGCTGACACTTGGCACAAGACTGATCCATGCTGTGCTTGGGGAACTTCTCGGCGTCGGCGTTGGCGGTGTCGGTGACGAAGCCCATGGCCTTGGCATAGGCATCGTTGGGGTCGAGATCCGGCTTGGCCTCTTCGGCGCCCACGAAACGCGCCATGGCCAGTGCGGAGGCCCCGGCGGCGACTTGGAACAGGAATTTGCGGCGATCAATGGGGTTCATGGCGTAAGCTCCTCGCTTTGGCTTTTGATGTCGGTGTTGTGGTCTGGGGTGATGCCGGGTGGTCGCGGCCACGGCCGGCCTCAGACCCCAGTGGCTCGGGGCACCGCTCGCGGGCGGCGCACCGGGAACGTCAGCGTTGCCTTGCCGACGGAACTGCTCTCTCAGCGCCGATTCAGGCCAGGGTTGCCGTGGCCATCTGCCGCTCGCCGCGGTTGTCGCGCCAGCGCACGTGCACCTGCGCCCCTGCGGGCGCCGCCTCCAGGCGGAACTGCAACAACGGATCACGGGCCACGGCGATGCCGAGCTGGGCCTCCAGCACCGTTTGCTCATTCACGGTCACGGTCGCGTCGGTGATGTAATGGGCCGGTATGCGGCGGCCGTCCGCGTCCGTGCGCAGCCCCGACTCCATGGGATGCAGCATCAGCACCATCACGTCCACGCCGCCTTCCCGGCGTCTGCTGCGGATGCGGATACGCTCCGTCATGGCTGGATGCCTGGTCTCCGTCGCCGCCGTCAGCTGCAACCGCCGACGGTGACCTCGGCGTCGGCGGCGGTCCAGTAAAGCCCGTCTGCGGTACGTACCGCAGCGTAGACGCGCCCGCTGCCGGCGAGCTTGATGCGCACCGAGATGCGCGCCGCCAGCCCCGGACCAAGGCGGAATTGGGCGGCAATGGGGGCCGGGTTCATGTCCGCGAGCACCAGGACATCGCGCACCCCGGACAGGGTGCTCCGCACTGACACGGGCACCATGGCGCCGTCCTCGATGCGCTCCGGCAGGGTGAGCCGAACCCGCTCGGGCGCCTCCACCGCGCCCAGCTTCGTGTCTGCACCCAGGGCCACGAGCGCCGCATCGACGGCCCCCCGCGCCGGCAGGATGTCGGCGGCGACGCCGTGCATGCCCGTGCCTGCACAGGCGAGCCACGCCGCTGTGCCCGCCAGCGCACGGCGCCGGTCCGGCCGCGGGACGCTGCTGTTTGCGGTGGTCACTGCCGGGCTCACTGCGCGGTGCGCACCAGGCGCAGGTGGTGGGCCAGGCTCCTGGCGTGGGGCTCCACGCCTTCGGGTCCGAAGCTCAGCGCGTAGACCCGATCGTCCGGATCATCCTCGCGCGCGCTGCTGGTCCAGAAGAAGTCGGCCGCCGTGTTCGGGAACACAGTCAGGTTGATGCGCGGGTTCACGCACTCGCGCTCGACGATCAGGGCGAGATCCCGCAGCCCAGGCACACGCCAATCGCTGAAGAACTGCTCGCCGCTGGCGTTGACGGCATCGGCGGCCGGCTGCGTCGATGGCCAGGCGTAGGTCTCGGCATCGCCGGCGCAGGTGTCGCCGGTCCACTCCTGACCCAGCGCGCAGCGCATCCACATGAGCCCTGAGGCCGTGTCGGTGACGGTGCCGTCGCCGTTGTCGGTGAAGCGCTCGGTGGGCGCCGAGAGCGGATGCTGGCTGGTGTCGCAACGCTGCTCTGCCTGCGCCGTGGCCAGCACGCACAACAGCAATATCGTCAAGGGAATACGCATGGCAGTTATCCGGGCGGCATCCCGCCGGTGCTTGCTCGGTGGACCTTGCAATGATCGGGGCTTTGGTCCCGGACGGGGGACGGGGGACGGGGGACGGGGCGATCCCTCGCCCCGGTGGCCGGCCGTGGTGGCCTCGCCGAGCCGCCCCCGCGGTCAGCGCCGCTCCGGCACGTACTCGCGGGTGTCGACGCCGAGCCCCGTGGGCTCGCGCTTGAAGCCGGTGCCGAAGGCCACCGGCACGGCCGCCGTCTGCTCAGAGGCCAGCCCGGGCTCGATGGGCAGGCCGCGGTGCAGGTACATGGCGTACGCCTTGATGGCGGTCATCTCGTCAGACTGCGCGTCCAGGCGCTCGCCGAGCTGCGGGTTCTCGATGCACCAGTTCACCATCTCCTGCCAGGGCACCACCTTGCCGTACATGGTCATGTACTTCGGGAAGGTCTGCGGGTTCGAGGCGGCGGTGTCGGGATGACAATTGGCACAGGCGAGGCCGTTGCTGGTCATGCTGGGCTCGCTGCCGTGCCAGAGGTCGTAGCCCACCTGGATGGCCTCGTAGAGGCTGTCCATCTGCTGCTTGAGCTCCTCGTCTGTGAAAGGCGGGCGAGCAAAAACGGTGCCGGCAACGACGGTGGCGAGGGCGATGCCGCCGACGCCGAGGGCGCGACGGATGGCGGTGCGGGTTTTCATTGAGGGTGACTCCTCCAGGTTCGATCAAGCTGGCCGCCGCCAGGGCGTGGTGGACCCATGGAGCGGCTTCGTGTCGTGGCGCGCGTCCGATGGCTCTCGTGCATGGGGCGTCGCCGGAAGCTTCGCCGACCGCCGCAGCGACCGGCAGCGGGTGACGACGCGGGGTCAGACCTTGAAGCCGTCCTGCATGAACGGCGTCAAGGAGTCCTCGAACGGCTTGTACTGCACGAGGCCTTCGAATTCGCCGCTCAGGTCGATGATCTGCACGCCCTGGCCGTCGGTGGCGATGGACGGGTCGGCGCGGTTCATGCGGGTCTCGGGGTAGGCCAGCTCCACCGGCGGGTAGGGCCAGGGCCAGGACGTGCTCATGGCCGCCACCGACGACATGTTGCCGATCTTGTTGTAGAGCGTCTGGTGGACGTGCCCGTGGTAGGACATGACGTTGTCGAACTTTGAGAGAATCTCGCGGATTTCCGGGGCATCGGAGGTCTGGAAGTTCCAGCGCGGGTAGTAGTCCCACAGCGGCGAGTGGGTGAAGATGACGATGGGCGTGCTCGGGGCCAGGTCCTTGACGTCCTTGGCGAGCCACTCGAGCTGCTGCTCATGCACGCCCCAGGGGCCGGGGATCGGGCTCTCAAGCATCTCCATGACGGTCATCCGCTCCTTCGGCGTGAGGCCGGGACCGGTCCAGAAGTCCTCTACGAGGATCGAGTTCAGGCCGATGAAGTGCACGCCCTTGTGGTCGAAGGACCAGGTCTCGTCACCGAACAGGCCGCGCCAGGCCTCGCCCATGTCGAGGTACCAGTCGTGCTCGCCCGGGATGATCTTCATGGGCATCTTGAGCTTGGAGAGGATCTCCTTGCCCTTCACCAGCTGGTCTTCGGTACCGTTCTGGGCCACGTCGCCACCGAACAGCACGAAGTCGGGCATGGGCTCCATGTTGTTGACCTTGGTCACCGCGTCGATGAGCTGCTGGTCGAACTTGTGGTCATCCATGCTGTACAGGTGCGCGTCGCTGATGATGGCGAAGCGGAAGGGGTCCACCTTGCCGCCGGCCTCGGCCCTGACGACATCCACGATACCGAGATTGATGCCGGCGGCCTGTGCGACCAGCGTGGCCATGCCGGCCTTGCCGCTGAACGCGAGGAAGTCGCGCTTGCTCTGATTCACTTCGGACATTGGCTTCACTCCACCTTTGGTTTGGCTTCTGGGCAGACGTTACTCGCTGCCCTTTTGCTGATGAGCCGCGGCCGGGGCGCGGCCGGGCTCACCGCGGCCGGCGTGCACCGGCCTCGCTGCGCTGCGATCCATTCTGCTGTCGTGGTCCGGGCGCTGGGCGCTGGGCTGCGCGACGCATCACCGCTTCAGGCCTGGGCAGCGACAGTGCCTCCCGACACTATCCAGCCGGCATTACCCAGCCTGAGGGCGCCGAACTAAGCCTTCGGCGACGGCTGCTCCTTGGACGACTTGAACAGGGGCCGACCTGAACAGGTTTTGTCGATATGGCGTCGATTAAGCGTGCAGGGTGCTTGGGCCTTCAGCGTTAAGGCTGCGAGCAGACCAGCCATGCATTGACGCCGGTGATTGTCGGTATTTGTCCAAGTGCGTAGGGCGTGAGGATATAGACAGCACCGCGGGAGTCAAGCGATGCCCCTGCATTTTTTCCTATCGTGACAATCCATTCCGCCTATTCGGCGTTCCCATTAAATGGGCATCTACTAATGCACTGTTGGATGCTGAATGCTTCGGCTTGGGCGAACAGCGACCGGTCTAGGTCAGCACAAGAATGGGCTAACGGAAAAAAGCCATATGTATGCGCAAAAACCATAACATGCCCAATGGCTCCACTGTTTGCGAATATACCGTTTGTCTTCATTAGTACATTTTATCCATCCGACGAGCGGTGTAATCACCGCCTCCCTGAATCTATGGGGCGAGGGGCGAGGGGCGAGGGGCGAGGAGGATTATCGATCGCCGATGGCGTTCACGCCGCTCAAGGCGAGCAGCGGGCGCACACGGGGCTGCGCTCGCAGGCATCCAGCCCACGGCGCGGGCGGGTGAGGTGATGTCGCCGGCTGCGGCGTTGCGCGCACTGGGCCGGTGCTGCTGCTGTCCTTGGCCGCCCGCGCCGCGGGACCACGGGCGATCCGACGCGGCCGGGCCCGTCGCCGGACTTGCGCTCAGAGGTTGTGAAAAATCTGCCGGCCGTCGCGAGGGCGTCTCCGGGCGTGCCAGGCAAGGCGCAGGGAGCCGAAAACCGGGGAGCGTAGTCGTTCTACGTGACCCGGTTTTCGGCTCCCTGCAACGCCGCATGGCGCGTCCGGAGGCGTCCGCAGCGGGTCGGTGGGTTTCTTCACAACCTCTCAGCCCGGTCCGGCCGGCTCAGGCATAGCGGCGGTCTTCGCCGGCACCGACAACATTGTCCACACAGCGACCGCAAAGGGCCGGATGGTCCGCATTCGCGCCCACATCGGCGCGGTGGTGCCAGCAGCGGGTGCACTTAGGGTGCGGGCTGGCGCTCACGCCGATGGCGAGGCCGTCCACCTCGGTGTCCGCGGCGGTGGGTGGGCGCGCCGCGAACGGCTGCACCCGCGCCGCCGAGGTGATGAGCACGAAGCGCAGCTCCTCCCCGAGCCGGGCCAGGGTCTCCGCCAGCTCTGGGGAGCAGTAGAGGTCCACCTCCGCATCCAGCGAGGCGCCGATGAGACCGTCCTTGCGGGCGGTCTCCAGATGCTTGCCGACAGCGGTGCGCACCGCGAGCACCCGCGCCCAGTAATCCCGGTCGCAGGGGTCGTCCGCATCCAGCGCGAACAGCCCGCCGTACCAGGTTGCGGTGAAGACGTGCGCGTCACGCTCGCCCGGGATGTGCTGCCAGACCTCGTCCGCGGTGAAGCTCAGCACCGGTGCCAGCCAGCGGCTCATGGCCTCGACGATGTGGTACATGGCCGTCTGGCAGGAGCGCCGCGGCAGGCTGTCGGGCTGGGTGGTGTACTGGCGGTCCTTGATGACGTCGAGGTAGAAACCGCCCATGTCCACCACGCAGAAGTTGTGCAGACGGTGGTAGGTCTGGTGGAACTGGTAGTCCTGGTAGGCGGCGGTGATCTGCCCCTGGAGCTTCAGGGCGCGGTCCACCGCCCAACGGTCCAGCGCCAGCATGTCCGCGGGCGCCACCAGGTCCGTCGCCGGGTCGAAGCCATGCAGGTTGGCGAGCAGGAAGCGCGCGGTGTTGCGGATGCGCCGGTAGGCGTCGGCGGTGCGCTTCAGGATCTCGTCGGAGACGGCGATCTCGCCGCGGTAGTCCGTGGCGGCGACCCAGAGCCGGATGATGTCGGCGCCCAGGGTCTTCATGACGTCCTGGGGCTTGACCACGTTGCCTAAGGACTTGGACATCTTGCGTCCCTGCTGGTCCACGGTGAAGCCGTGGGTCAGCACCTGCCGGTAGGGTGCGTGCTCGCGCATCGCCACCGAGGTGAGCAGACTCGACTGAAACCAGCCGCGGTGCTGGTCGGAGCCCTCCAGGTACAGGTCCGCGGGCGCCGAGAGGCCCGGCCAGCCGCCCTCGGGGTCGTTGCGCTCCAGCACACAGGCATGGGTGACGCCGGAATCGAACCAGACATCCAGGGTGTCCTGGACCTTGTCGTACAGGGCGCCCTCCGCCTGGCCCAGCAGGTCCGCCGGATGCAGCTCGAACCAGGCGTCGACGCCCTTCTGCTCGATGCGCTCGGCGACGGCCGCCATCAGCTCCGCACTGCGCGGGTGCAGCGCGCCCGTCTGCTTGTGCACCAGGAGCGGGATGGGCACGCCCCAGGTGCGCTGGCGCGAGATGCACCAGTCCGGACGGTTGCGGACCATGGCGTCGATGCGCGACTCGCCCCAGTCCGGCATCCAGCGCACGCGGGCGATCTCCGCGAGGGCCGCCTCCCGCAGTCCCTGCTGATCCATGCTGATGAACCACTGCGGCGTGGCGCGGAAGATGATGGGGGTCTTGTGCCGCCAGCAGTGCGGATAGCTGTGCTGAAAGCGGGCGCCGAGCAGCAGGGCGCCGCGCGCCTTGAGCGTCTCCACCACCTGCTCGTTGGCATCCCAGACGGACTCGCCGGCGAACAGCGGCGTGCCCGGCAGGAAGCGCCCGTCCCCGCCCACCGGGTTGTCCACTGCGAGCTTGTAGCGGCTGCCGACGATGTAGTCGTCCAGGCCATGACCGGGGGCGGTGTGCACGGCACCGGTGCCGGCCTCCAGGGTCACGTGCTCGCCAAGGATGACGGGCACCTCGCGGTCGTAGAAGGGATGCTGGAGCTTCAACCCCTCGAAGGCATCGCCGCGGCCATAGGCGATGACCCGGTAGTGCTCGATGCCCCAGCGATCCATGGTGTCCCGGAGCAGGCCCTCGGCGACCAGCAGGCGCTCGGGGCCGTGCTCCGTCGCGCCCTGGCCGTCCGTCTGCACCAGCGCATATTCCAGCTCCGGGTTCAGGGCCACGGCCTGGTTGGCGGGCAGGGTCCATGGCGTCGTGGTCCAGATGACCACGGACATGGGGCCGTCACCATGGCCGTCCGGCACCGAGTGGCAGCGGGCGAACAGCGCCTCCTCGTCCAGCACCTGGAAGCGCACGTCGATGGCCATGGAGGTCTTGTCGGCGTATTCCACCTCGGCTTCGGCCAGCGCGGAGCCGCAGTCGATACACCAGTGCACCGGCTTGCTGCCCTGGTGGATGTGGCCGCGCGCGAAGATGCGCGCCAGGGACCGCACGATGTCCGCCTCGAAGCGGAAGTCCATGGTGAGATAGGGCTTGCCCCAGTCGCCGAGCACGCCCAGGCGCTTGAAGTCCGCCCGCTGGCCGTCCACCTGGCGCGCGGCGTAGTCCCGGCAGGCCTGGCGGAACTGGGTCGCGCTGATCTTCTGCCCGGGCTTGCCCTTCTTCTTCTCCACCTGGAGCTCGATGGGCAGGCCGTGGCAGTCCCAGCCCGGCACATAGGGGGCGTCGAGCCCATCCAGGGTGCGGGCCTTGACGATGATGTCCTTCAGCACCTTGTTCACGGCGTGGCCGATGTGGATCTCGCCGTTGGCATAGGGCGGGCCGTCGTGCAGCACGAAGCGCCCGGCGCCGGCGCGGGCGGCGCGCACTTGCCCGTAGACGTCGTCCGCCTCCCAGCGCTTGAGCATCTCCGGCTCCCGCTGGGCCAGATTGGCCTTCATCGGGAAGCCGGTCTTCGGCAGGTTCAGGGTGTGCTTGTAGTCGGTCACGGCGATACTTCCTCGGGCCACAGGCCGCTGCCGCCGGCTCAGGCCCGGCAGAAAACGCTCAAGAATATCAGAGATGTCGGCGGGGCTTCGGGGAGGCGATACCGCTCACGGTCGCGGGTCGGCTCGCGGGACAGCCATCGCGCAGCGAGCGCGGCGCGGCTACGAGCGCAACAGGGCACGGCGACCTGTCCCGCCTGTTCGCCCGCGCCAGCGCGATTGCCGATGCTCCCCCTGGTGCCTAGACTCTGGCGAGGCAGCAGGCATGGCTCGCTTCAGTCGCTCGGAGCCCCAGCATGGCAGATTTTGACCCACCCGACAGCATCACCGCCTCCGCGATCTCGGCGTTCCGCGCCAGACTTCAGGACCGCTACGGCAGCCGCCTGGTGGGATTGATCCTGTTCGGGTCCAGGGCCCGTGGCGACTACCGTCCCGACAGCGATGCCGATGTGGCGGTGTTCCTGGACGACGTCGACCATCCAGTCGCCGAGCAGATGGACCTTGCGGACGACGCCTACGCGGTCTTCCTCGACACCGGGGTGCTGGTGCAGCCGTGGGTGTTCGCCGGGCCTCCGCTTGATACAGCAACCGACGGGGATTCGCCGCTGCTCGCCGCGATTCGCCAGGACGGCATCGTTCAGTGAGTATTGAACGTCAAGTCCGGAAAGCTGCCGCCGGAGCTTGGTAGCACGCTCGCCCGACTTCAGCATCTGCGCTTGGTGGCGGATTACACCCTGACACCTGTCGGGGCGAGCGACGCCGGCCGCGCCTTTGCTGAGGCTGAGCGCTTCATCGCGCGCGCCCGCGGCTTCGTCGGAAGCGGACCTGAGCCCCAGTAGTCGGGCCAATCCTGGCAAGCCCTGAGTTGTGCAGCCTGCATAGCCGCGTGAAACGAGCGAGCCGCTCGGCTTCGATGATCGGGACGAGCGCGACCATGATCGCCCTGGTACGCGGCAAAATGCCCGGCCTCGCTGAAAGCGTGGTTGCCCATTGCTGCGTTGCGTGAAACTGAATCCCGCGGCCGAGACAGCCGGCCTCACCCCGCCGCCTCCGCCGCCGCAGCCCCACGCCCGGCCTCCCCACCGCGCCGCGCCCAGATGCGAAGCCCGATGAACACCGCCACCAGCACCGCGAGCATGCCGACGAGCCACAGCGATGCCGTGGTCGGGTCACGGGAGAAGGTCGCGGCCTGGTAGAACACCGTGGCGGTGATGAAGGCGATGCCGGTGGTCCAGACGGAAACGAAGGTGGCCCAGGCGGCACCGGCCTCGCGCACGATGGCGGCCACCGTGGCCACGCAGGGGAAGTACAGCAGCACGAAGAGCAGATAGGCGAAGGCGCCGGCGCGGCCGTCGAAGCGGGCCTCCATGGCGCCGAAGGTACCGGCCTGCACGCCCTGCTCAGCGCCCACGCCGGCGCGGTCGCTGAGGTCGCCGACGCCGAGCCCGAGCGGGTCCGCCAGGCTGCGGCCCAGCTGCGCGAGATTCGCCGGGATGGTGGCCGCGGCGGCGGTGAGGGCGGCGGGGAGATCGAACGGCGCCGGTGCCGCCGCCTCGCTGCGCGCGCTGCGGGCGGCGGCGTCGTCTGCGGCAATGCGCCCGTACATGGCATCCAGGGTGCCGACAATGACCTCCTTGGCCAGTACGCCGGAGAAGATGCCGAGCACCGCGGGCCAGTTGTCCGCTGCAATGCCCATGGGCGCAAACACCGGCGTGGCCGCGCGGCTGACGGCGGCCAGCACGGACTCGTCGCTGTCGGTCTCACCGATGCTGCCGTCGGTGCCGATGGAACCGAGCAGGCTCAGCGCCAGCACCATGACGACGATGACCTTGCCCGCGTCGCGCAGAAACAGCTTCACCCGGTCCCAGGTGCGCAGCAGCACGCCGCGCAGCGTGGGCCTGTGGTAAGGCGGCAGCTCCATCATGAAGCCGGTGCTGGTGCCCGACAGCAGGGTGCGCTTCATCACCAGCCCCGTCAGCAGGGCAACGGCGATGCCGGTGAGATAGAGCGCGAAGACCACGTTCTGGCCCTGCTGCGGAAAGAAGGCCGCCGCGAACAGCACGTACACCGGCAGCCGGGCGCCGCAGGACATGAAGGGGTTCATCAGGATGGTGAGCTTGCGCTCGCGCTCGCTCTCCAGGGTACGGGTGGCCATGACCGCCGGCACATTGCAGCCGAAGCCGACGATGAGCGGCACGAAGGCCTTGCCGGGCAGGCCGATGGAGCGCATGGCCCGGTCCATGACGAAGGCAGCGCGCGCCATGTAGCCGGAGTCCTCCAGCGCGGACAGGAAGATGTACAGGCTCGCGATGATGGGGATGAAGGTCGCCACCACGGTGAGACCGCCGCCGATGCCCTCGGCGAGGGCGATGCGCAGCAGCTCCGGCGCGCCCAGGCCCGTCAGCAGGGCACCGAAGCCGTCCACGAACAACGCCTGGGCGGCGCCGTCGAAGAAGTCGATGAAGGCGCCGCCGATGTTGATGGTGAAGACGAACATCAGGTACATCACCGCCAGGAACAGCGGGATGCCCCAGCGGCGGCTCAGCACCACGCGGTCGATGGCGTCCGTCATGTTGCGGCCCACGCGACCGCGCTGGCGCACCGCACCCTGGGACAGCGCATGGGCGTGCCCGAAGCGGGCATCGGCGATGTAGAGGTCCGCGTCCTCGCCGGTGCGCTCGGCGATGGCGGCGCGCCAGTGCGCGGCCTGGGCCAACAGCTGGCCGTCCGCGAGCGCGCGCGCGGCGGCGTCGTCCTCCAGCAGCTTGAGCGCCAGCCAGCGCGCATTGGGGTCAGCGCCGGCGGCACTGTGCCCGGCAGCGGGCTTGGCGCCCTGGCGCGCATAGCCTGCCGCCAGCTCGGTCACGGCCTGGTCGACGACTTCCTCGTGCGCCAACGGGAAGCCGCCGCGCTCATGCCCGTCCACCACCGCCAGCGCCCGGGCGCTCAGCTCCGTAATGCCCTGCTTGGTCACCGCCACCACGGGCACCACCGGGCAGCCCAGGCGCTCGGCGAGCTGCGCCGTGTCGATTTCGATGCCGCGCTTGGCGGCCACGTCCATCATGTTGAGCGCCACCACCACGGGCACGCCCATTTCCAGCAGCTGCACCGACAGGTACAGGTTGCGCTCCAGGTTGGCGGCGTCCAGCACGTTGACGATGAGGTCCGCCTCGCGGGAGAGCAGATAGTCGCGGGTGACCCGCTCGTCCAGCGAGCTTGCATCCAGGGAGTAGATGCCCGGCAGGTCCACCACCCGCACCGGACGCCCGTCCAGCTCCGAGCGCCCCTCGCGGCGCTCCACCGTGACGCCGGGCCAGTTGCCGGTGGTCTGGCGGATGCCCGTCAGCGCATTGAATAGCGCCGATTTGCCGCAGTTGGGGTTGCCGGCGATGGCGAAGGTGAGCGGGCGCGCCGGGGTGCGGCGGCTCGGGCGGTGGGGGACGGGGTCTGCGGGCATGACTGCAGGCTCGACGCTGGGGCGCCCCGAGGCTCGGGTGGAGCCGGCCGGGCGCCGGGTTGACTCGAAATGACGGAGAACGGCCGCCGGCCGCTGCCCGGGTCAGCCGGGCGGGTGAGTCGTTCGGATTGGCTGAGGTCGGGCGCTGGGGTCGGGCGCTGGGCTCGGGCACTGGGCTCGGGCACTGGGGTCCGACGCTGGGGTCCGGCGCTGGGGTCCGGCGCCCGAATCAGGCGATGGGCTGGCTGCCGTCACCGGCGGCGGGTGGCAGCGGCACCACCAGCAGCTTGTCGACGATGCCGCCGCCGAGGGCCACACGGCTGGCACCCGCGGCCACCACCAGACCCCGCCCGCGGCGGTGCTCGACCCGCAGCTCACTGCCCACGCGCAGGCCCAGGGCACCCAGCTTACGCCGGAGGTGGCGGCCGCCCTGGATGGCCGCCAGTCTCGCCGTGACGCCGGGCGCGAGACGATCAAGACCCATGGCGTCCGCCTGCTGCGGGGCCGGCTGCTGGTCAGGAGAAAGATGCTGCTGCATCGCGTACTGACGCTCCAGAGGATGAATGCGAACGATTCTTTTTGATGCTAGTACGCCGCCGGCCCACAGGAAACGACAAATGCCGGCTTGCTGCGCTGCGTCAATATCGGGCGCCGGCGCGGCCGGATGCTAGGGAGCGCGGCGGCCGTGGCCGGGGAAGCGGTCAGTGCACCGCCTCTTCAGCGCCCTGGCGCATGGTGGCGGAGAGCTCGGCGTAGGCATCCTTCCAGGCGCTGCGGACCTCGGGCGTGAAACGCGGCCCCAGAGCGTCGGCGAAGCTGTCCAGCAGCACGGCGGCGAACTTCTCGTAATCCGCGTCTTCCACGCCATAGTCGGCATGGCGGGCGCCGACGGTCTTGATGAGCGGCACCACCGGCTCGGGGTTGTCCAGCGCGCTCACCACGGTGTTCAGCATGGTGACGAACAGCGAGGTCTGGCGCTCGAGATCGCCCTTGAACAAGGGGCGCAGCTCCGGGTGACGGACGAACAGCCGGTGATAGAAGCTCGCGCAGACCTCCTTGCGCATCGGGACGATCTCGGCCCAGGAGTCGCGCACCAGCGCGGCGGTTTGCGGATTCATCGCGTGCGTACCGGTGGATGGTTATGACCGCGCCAGGCGGGCGCCGCCGGCGGCTGCAACCGCTGCGGCGCGCCAGGCGCTGCCCCTGACCCGATACTAGGCGAGGGTTTGCAGGGGTTCAACGCCGGGAATACCGCTGCCGAGCCCCCAGCGGCCCCCTATCCTGGGCCATCCCTGCCCTGGGCGGCGGCTTTTCGAGCCAGGCCCCGCGAATGCTCAGCCGGTGCTTGAGTTAAGATGGCGGGCTGCGGTGGCCGGGGCGCGACACGCGCGTACCTCGGGCCCGAGCAATCAGAAGTCCGCAGCACGACGAACGAGGCCAGCCCATGTCCGCACTCCTCCGCCACCTGACCGTGCAGGAGGTCGCCGCCGCCGCCTTCGCGCTGTTCGCCATCTGGATGGCGGGCCAGGTGCCCTCGGTGGAGATCGCCTGGGTGGTGGCCATCCTGACGCTGACCATTTACCTGTTCGCCTTCGAGGTGGTGGGGGTGGACGTGGCCGCCGTCACTGTCATGGTGCTGCTGGGGCTGACCACCCTGCTCGCACCCCTAATGGGGCTCGACGCCGGGCTGGTGCCGGTGAGCAACCTGTTCGACGGCTTCGCGTCGAACGCCGTCATCTCCATCATCGCCGTGATGATCATCGGCGCCGGGCTCGACAAGACCGGCATCATGTCGCAGGTGGCGGCCTTCATCATGCGCATCGGCGGCAGCACGGAGACGCGCATCATCCCGCTCATCTCCGGCACCGTGGGCGTGATCTCGTCCTTCATGCAGAATGTCGGCGCCGCGGCGCTGTTTCTGCCGGTGGTGAGCCGCATCTCCGCACGCACCCGCCTGCCCATGAGCCGCCTGCTGATGCCCATGGGCTTCTGCGCCATCCTGGGCGGCACCATCACCATGGTGGGCTCCAGCCCGCTGATTTTGCTGAACGACCTGATCCTCACGTCGAACAAGACGCTGCCGGAGGGCGTGGCGCCCATGCCCACCTTCCAGCTCTTCGATGTCACACCCATCGGCCTCGCGCTGCTCGCCGCCGGCATCGCCTACTTCGTCATCTTCGGGCGCCTGGTGCTGCCCTCCCGCGGTACGGACCTGATCCAGGCCACGGACCCGAGCCAGTACTACGGCGAGACCTACGGCTTCAGCGACTTCACCGTGCGCGAGGTCCGCGTGCCCACCGACAGCCCGCTGGTGGGCACCAGCGTGGACGACATGGAGCGGCACTGGCACGTGCGCGTGGCGGCGGTGGAAAAAGGCGACGGCGTGCGTCTGGGCTCCGCCGGCGTGGACCGCAGCTTGGGGATAGAGGCGGGTACCTTCCTCGGCCTGCTGGGCGGCCAGGAGCAGTTCGATGCGTTCGTCGCGGAGACGCGGGTGGAGGCGAAGCCCGAGGCCGAGGTCTTCGCCGAGGCCCTGTCACCCGCCAAGGCCGGCATCGCGGAGATCGTCATCCCCCCCGGCTCCAGCCTCATCGGCAAGTCCGCCCGGGACGTCTGGATGCGCAAGGTCTATGGTCTGTCCGTGCTCGCCATCCGCCGCGGCGACGACACCCTGACCTTCGACAAGGGCGGCGTGCGGGACATGCCTTTCAAGCCCGGCTACACCTTGGTGGTGCACACCACCTGGATGGACCTCGCGCGGCTGGAGAAAGACCGCGACTTCGTCGTCGTCACCACCGAGTATCCGCACGAGGAGCTGCGCCCGCACAAGGTGCCCATGGCGCTGCTCTTCTTCGCCATCACGCTGAGCCTGGTGCTGTTCACGGACCTGATGCTGTCCGTGGCCCTGCTCACGGGCGCCGTGGGCATGATCTTGACCGGCGTGCTCTCCATCGACGAGGCCTACGAGGCCGTGAGCTGGAAGACCGTCTTCCTGCTCGCCTCCCTGATTCCGCTCGGGCTCGCCGTGGAGAGCACCGGCACCGCGGCCTGGATCGCGGATCAGACCCTGACCGCCCTCGGCGACGTGCCCATCTGGGTGATCCAGGCGGCCCTGGCGGTGCTGGCGACCTTCTTCACACTGGTGATGTCCAACGTCGGCGCCACCGTGCTGCTGGTGCCGCTCGCCGTCAACATGGCCCTCGGCGCCGGTGCCAACCCGGCCGTCTTCGCCCTCACCGTGGCCATCGCCACCTCCAACTCCTTCCTGATCCCCACCCACCAGGTCAACGCACTCATCATGGGTCCCGGCGGTTATCGCGTGCCGGATTACATGAAGGCAGGCGGCATCATGACCGTGCTCTTCCTCATCGTCTCCCTGCTCATGCTGAATCTGGTGTTCTGACCGCGTGCAGCGCCAGAAACCCGGCATCCGCCTTGGGCTCCAATTGCGCCCGTCCGAGCGCACGCAGCGCCGGGAACAGCAGGTCCTGGCAGCGCGCATAGCGGATCGCGTAAGCATCCAGGCGCTCCTGGTCCGACTGCGGCATTGCCGCCAGCGCCGCGGGCATGAGTGGAAAATGCTGAGCGACCCCCTGATGCGTGGCCGCAAGCCGCGCCGCTGCCTGCTGCAGGGCCGCGAGCGTCTCGGCGAGTACCGTGACGCGATCCGTCACAGCCGCTGGCCCTCCGCACGGGCCTGCCGCATGAAGGCCGTGGGCAGGTCGCGGCGCACCACCAGGTCCACGGGCCGCATCAGCCGCTGCTGAAGCTCGGCGCGCAGTGCCTGCTGCGCCAGGAAGAGGTTTGCCGGCAGCGCCTGGGCGGGCTCGACGTAGAGGTCCACGTCACCGCCGCGCGCCGCATCATCCAGCTGCGAGCCGAACAGCCAGACTGCGCTGCCCGCGCCGAAGTGGGCTGCGACGGCGCTGCGGATGATGGCGATGTCGGCGTCGGTGAGGCGCATATCCAGCAGTTGGAACGGGCGTCTTGAGCGGTGTCAAAGGCTTAGCAGAGGCATCAGGCGGCGCGGCACCTACCCAAGCTCAGGCACCGTGAATCGGGCCGTCAGTGGGCCACAAATGGAGACACCGCCGCGGCTCAGCCCTTCCACCAGCCTGCCGGCGCGTCCGGCAATGATTCGTCAAGCGCGGCGTCAGCGTCTTCCACGTGCCGGCGGCGAGCCGCGTGCTGCGCCGGACAACATAGACGCCTGCAGCTGCACCGGCAAGTGGCGGGCTGCGGCGCCGCTGACCTGAGCGGGCGCAGGGAGCGCGCCTGCCTCTACCGGGAGTCAATCGACCGTCGAACGGCCATCCCCGGCCGGCGCGTCGCGCAGGCGATCTCCTGCAATCCGCGCACGCAGCTGCGCATCGGAGAGTCGCCGGCCGTCGGTTGCCTTCGGCACCCGATAATCGCAGCCCTCGCGCCAGCGGTTGCAGCCGAACGCATGGCGGCCCTCGATGATGCGGCCCCGGCCGCACCGGGGGCAGGTGAGTGGTTGCCTTTGCAATGACTCGGCGCTGGCGGGCTTGTCTGCGCTTCCGCCTGGCGGCTCCGTGGTATCAGGGTCGCGCGGCGCTGCATCAGCCGATGATGGCGTGTCGAAGTCGAGGCCCACCTTGCCCCGATCATCGAGCCGCAGCCGCGCCGAAAAGACCTTACCGGTCTTGGATTTCAAGTCATCGATCTGCGCGGTTACGCCTTGCTCGATAAGCTGCGCGATCTCATGCTCGGTGAGCCGGTGGCCGGCGATGGTCTTCCAGATGGTGAAGCCGCAGCCATTCCGCCAGCGTGCGCAGCCGAAGGCCTTGCTGTTCTCGACGATCTCGCCCGCTTTGCAGACGGGGCAGGTGCCGAGGCCGGTGGCCTTCGCCTGGGCATCATCGGCGGCGCCCTGGCCCGGATTGGCGCCGGACCGGTCGCGACCTGCCCGGCGACCACCGGCGGCGCGGGCGCCGCCGTGCCTGGCGCCTCGCCCTTTGCCGCCGCCGCGCTGCGGCGCCGCGGCCCTTGCCGCGGCCACCTGCTCCGCCGTCATCGCGGGGCCTGCGGCGACCTGCGGAATCAGCGCCCGCACCTGCGCGCAGATGTCCTGGTAGAAGGCGTCCGCGTCGGCGCTGCCCTGCTCGATGTCCTTGAGCCGCTGCTCCCAGGCGGCCGTCAGCTCGACGCTGCGCAGCGGCTCCGCCACCAGCGCGATGAGCGCCTTGCCCTTGTCGGTGGCCCGCAACTGCTTGCGCTGGCGCTCGATATAGCCGGTGCGCAGCAGCTTCTCGATGATCTCGGCGCGGGTGGCGGGGGTGCCGAGGCCGGAGGATTTCATGGCCGCCGCCAGGGCATCGTCGTCGATCTCCCGTCCGGCGTGCTTCATCGCGTTCAGCAGCGTGGCATCGTCGTACGGACGCGGCGGCTTGGTCTCGCGCTCCACCACGTCCAACGCATCCACGTGCACGGTCTGGCCCTGCTGCAGCGGCGGCAGGGGGCGGTGCTCGGAGGCGGCAGACTCGGCCTGCGCCTGCTCGCCGTCGCTGCCCGAGCCCTGTTCGCCGCCGATCCCGGCGGCTTGCCCGGCGACCGCGCGCCGGCGCGGCTCCACCCGCTTCCAGCCCGGAGCGAGCTCGACGCTGCCCTTGGCGACGAAGGTCTCGCCGCCGATGTCGAGGGTCACCCGCGTCTCCTCCACGCGCTGATCCGGCAGGAACACGGCGACGAAGCGGGCCGTCACCAGATCGTAGATCTTCCGCAGCGCCTCCGGCAGGTTGGCCGGCGCGCGTCGCGCCGTGGGCAGGATGGCGTGGTGGTCCGTGAGCTTGGTCCTGTCCACGTAGGCCTTGCCCAGCCTGTGCCCGGCATCCAGCCGCGCGCGGGCCTCGGCGGCCAGCGGATGGTCCAGGTGGTCCAGAATCCCCGGCAGCTCCGGCAGCATGTCCTCGCCGATGTGGCGGCTCTCGGTGCGCGGATAGCTGATGAGCTTGTGGGTCTCATACAGCGTCTGCGCCAGCTCCAGCACCTTGGCCGCGGTGAAGCCGAAGCGGCGGTTGGCGTCGCGCTGGAGCGTGGTGAGGTCGTAGAGCGGCGGTGGGCGGTTGTGGCGGACCTGCTTGTCGACGCTGGTCACCGTGCCGGTGCGGTGCGGCTCGATGGCGGCATCGATCCGGGTCTTGAGCCGCTCGGCGTGGGACTTCTGGTCGATGCGCGTCTCGCCGTCCCGGCTGTACTTGGCCTCGAAGCCCTCCGCGAGCCGCGCGACGAGCTCGTAGAAATAGGCCTTGGTGAAGTTGGCGATGGCCGCATCCCGGGCGACGATCATCGCAAGCGTCGGCGTCTGCACCCGGCCGATGGTGCAGAGCACCCGGTTGTGCACCGTGTAGGCGCGGGTCAGGTTCATGCCCACCAGCCAGTCCGACTGGGCGCGGGCGCGGGCGGCGGCGGCGAGCGGCGCATAGTCGTCGCCGGGTCGCAGGGCCTGGAAGCCGGCGCGGATGGCCTCCGGCGTCAGGCTGGAGATCCAGAGCCGCTCCATGGGCTTGCGGCAACGGGCGTGCTCGACGATGAGGCGGAAGATCAGCTCGCCCTCCCGGCCCGCATCCGTGGCACAGACCACGCGCTCGGTGTCCGCAGCCGTAAGCAGGGCCTTGACGATCTTGAACTGCGCGCTGGTCTTCTTGTCGGTGCGCAGCCGCCAGCGCGCCGGGATCATCGGCAGCTGGCCCAGGGACCAGCGCCCGGCCCAGTCCGCGCCGTAGTCGTCCGGCTCGGCGAAGTGCACCAGGTGCCCGAGCGCCCAGGTGATGCACCAGCCGTTGCCGCGCAGGCAGCCCTCGCCGCGGGTGGAGGCACCCAGCACCGCGGCGATGTCGCGGGCGACGCTCGGCTTCTCGGCGACGACGACGGTGGTCATGCCGGGAGCTTAGCCGAGATGGGCTGCGCTGCGCCTGGAGCGCCGAGTTTCACTCGGCCCCGGGGCCGCCGAGCTTCACTCGGCCCTGGGGGCGCCGAGTTTCACTCGGCCCTGGGGGCGCCGAGTTTCACTCGGCGCACTGCCGACGCCGAGTTTCACTCGGCGCACTGCCGACGCGTCCCAACGCCGGGCAACACCTCCCCCCGGCGAGCGGGTCGAACCTGTCGCGAACCCGGCGCTTCCTGATCGCCCCGGGGAGCGCCGACTGGAAGTCGGCGGCCCCAGGCGGGCCGAGTGCAACTCGGCGCTCCATGGCTCAGCCCAACAGACTGTTGCCGAGCAGCGGCGCGATCACCAGGCTGACGATGGCCATGACATTGATGAGGATGTTCATGGATGGGCCGGAGGTGTCCTTGAAGGGGTCGCCGACGGTGTCGCCCACCACCGTGGCCTTGTGGGTGTCCGAGCCCTTGCCGCCGTGGTTGCCCTTCTCGACGTACTTCTTGGCGTTGTCCCAGGCGCCGCCGGCGTTGGCCATGGTGAGCGCGAGCAGCACGCAGCCCAGCAGCGCGCCGCCGAGCATGCCGCCGAGCGCGGCGGGGCCGAGGACGAAGCCCACCACCCAGGGTGCGGCGATGGCGATGACGCCCGGCAGAATCATCTTCTTCAGCGCCGCGGTGGTGGCGATGTCCACGCAGCGGGCCGTGTCCGGCTCCGCCTCGCCGTCGAGCAGGCCCTTGATCTCCCGGAACTGGCGGCGGATCTCGTTGATCATCTCGAAGGCGGCGTCGCCCACCGCCTCCATGGTGATGGCGGCGATGGCGAAGGGCAGGATGCCGCCGACGAACATGCCGATGATCACCAGCGGGTCGCTCAGCAGCAGCTCGAAGCCCGGCACATGCAGCGACACGCTCTCGATGTATGCGGTAATGATGGCCAGCGCCGCCAGCGCCGCCGCGCCGATGGCGAAGCCCTTGCCGATGGCCGCGGTGGTATTGCCGAGCTCGTCCAGGGAGTCCGTGATGCGCCGCGTCTCCACGCCGAGCCCCGCCATCTCCGCGATGCCGCCGGCGTTGTCCGCCACCGGCCCGTAGGCATCGATGGCCATGGTGATGCCGACGGTGGCGAGCATGCCCACGGCGGCGATGCCGACGCCGTAGAGCCCCGCCAGCTGGTTGGAGACGAAGATGATCAGGCTGATGGTGAGCAGCGGCACGATCACCGAGCGCATGCCCACGGCGAAGCCCGTGATGATGACCGTGGCGGGGCCGGTCTCGCCGGCGTTGGCAATGTGCCGCACCGGCTTGGCCGAGGTGTAGTACTCGGTCACCAGCCCGATGACGATGCCGCCGAGGGCGCCGATGAGCACCGCACCCCAGACGGCGCTCGCCACACCGGTGCCGACGATGACGCCATAGGCCACCAGCATGAACAGCACGCTCGCGCCGATGGTGCCGATGCGCAGCGCGCGCTCCGGTGCCTGACTGGAGAACTGGCGTACCAACAGGATGCCGACGATGGAGCAGAGCAGGCCCGCGGAGGCGAGGCCCAGCGGCAGGAACATCAGCGCGGCTCGCTCGCCCAGCGGGTCCATCACATCCGCCGCCAGCGTCGAGGCGATGGCGATGGTGGCGATGATGGAGCCGCAGTAGGACTCGAAGATGTCCGAGCCCATGCCGGCCACGTCGCCGACGTTGTCGCCCACGTTGTCGGCGATGACGCCCGGGTTGCGCGGGTCGTCCTCGGGGATGCCGGCCTCGACCTTGCCCACCAGGTCTGCGCCCACGTCGGCGCTCTTGGTGTAGATGCCGCCGCCGACACGCGAGAACAGCGCCACGCTGGAGGCGCCCATGCCGAAGCCGTGGATGGCGTGCGCCGTCTCCGGGTCACCGCCGAACAACAGATACAGGGTGCCCAGGCCGAGCAGGCCCAGGGAGGCCACCGCGAGCCCCATGATGGAGCCGCCGAAGAAGGCCACCGTCAGCGCCTCCGCCGGGCCCTTGGTGTGGGCCGCCACCGTGGTGCGCACATTGGCCCGGGTGGCGGTGCTCATGCCGATGAAGCCGGCGAGCGCCGAGGCCACGGCACCCACCAGGAACGCCAGCGCCGTCTTCCAGCCGAGAAAGACGTACAGCACCACCAGCAGCACGGCCGCGAAGAGGCCGAGCATGCTGTATTCCCGACGCATGAAGACCATGGCGCCGAGGTGGATGGCATCACCGATGGCGGCCACCTTCGCCTCGCCCTTGGGATAGGCCATGACGGTGCGATAGACGACATAGGCCGTCGCCAGGCCGAGGACCCCCAAAAGCAGGGGGATGAGAGCATTCAGGCTCATGGGTCAATGACTCCCCGTGGTGCTCACTGTTGTTGTGTTGGTTTCCCGCGGCGGTGTCCGTCCGCTCGTTGTCGGGCCCCTTGGCGGGCCTTGCGGTCGGTGCAGGCACCGTGGCGGCCGGCGTGCGGCACGCAACGCGTCACCGCGCCGCCCGCGGGCGACGTGATGGCGGCCGGCACCATGCCCGGCCGTCACATGGCACGCCAGAAGTGGTAATTGCTCGCTTCGATCTCCGCCATGGTGGGCATGGGGAAGAAGCGGGTGGTGTCCTGCGAGGCGAACATGAACCCGTGGCGGATGAGCTTGTACGGGATGCTGTCGAAGCCGCTGTCGAGGCGCAGCCCCTTGGTGTCCTTCTCCGGATGCTCGCGCAGCTCCATGATCGCCGCCCGCAGGTTCGACGGGTGCAGACCCGGGATCGGCGGGTGCATGGTGGGGCGATTCTCGAACTCCTGCAGGAAGTGCTCGATGTCCAGCTCGATCTGGGTGTAGAACTGCTTGGGTGCGCCCTTCGGGAAGTCCGGATCGGTGACGTACTTGCCGAAGGCCGGGAAGTCCAGCCGCGACATGATCAGCATCCGCAGCGGCGCGATCTCCGCATAGATGCGCAGGAAGCCCGACTCATGGGTCTTGTCGTAGGGGGCCGCCTCGAGCTCCAGCACATAGCCCTCGGGCGTGCCCAGGATCACGCGCTGGATGGCGTTCAGGTCGATGTGCTCCAGCACCCGGTAGGTAGAAATGAACTTGGTCGCCTTGGGGCGGCCGTCCTCATGCGGCTTGAGCTCGGCGAGCGCCTCGTCGATCTTGAAGTACGGGTGCCGGTAGGCGATGTCGATTTCCGCAAACACCACCTTGCCGGCGTAATAGCGCAGGGAGCCGGAGGTGTAATGCTTGGCGAAGGCCTCCGCGTCCAGCTGCGAGGCCACCAGCGCCGGGTTCGGGGCCAGAATCTGGTAGAGGTGACTGTCGTATTGCATGCGCAACTCCAGTGGTTGGCTTCGCGGCGCCGCCCCGGTCAGCCCCGTTCAGCGACGGCGCAGCCCGGGACACGGTGGTGAGCGACCGAGCCTTGGGCACGGCAGGACGCCCAGGGCAAGGCCACCATCCGCAGCGCCATGACGGCGGCAGGGCATTATGCCGCGTCGGGCCTTGGGGGGAACCCCAGAACCCTGACCGAGATCATGGCGCCCGGTTGCCGCGGGCGGCCGCCGGACCCGGCAGGGGGTCCGCGACGATGCGGCTCACAGCTGCGCCGCGGCCACGGCGTCCCAGAACGCCCGGTGCAGGCTGCGGGAGGCATCGGCATCGATCCCCAGCTCGATCAGCGCACGCCGCGCGCTCGCCGGCGCTCCGTTGCGGGTCGCCGCATCCAGCGCCCGCTTGAGCGCATCCGCGCCCGTCACACGCTGATGCACCAGGCCGAAGGCCGCCGCAAGGCCGGCGAACCCCGGGGCCACCGGCGTGCGCCACAGCGGCTCGAAGCCCGGCAACCCGTGCTGGGGCAGGTAGTCGAAGATGCGCCCGCCGCCGTTGTCGATGACGATCAGCGGCCGGCGCAGGTGCTCCGCCAGCAGCCAGCCGCTCAGGTCGTGCACCGCGGAGAGATCCCCCAGCAGCCCCCAGCAGGGCGGCCCGCCGTGGCAGAGCCCGGCGAGGCTGGAGAGCTGGCCGTCGATGCCGCTGGCGCCGCGGTTGCCGTGCACGGTAAGTGCCTCGGCGCGACTGCCGGACCAGGTGTCGAGCTGGCGGATGGGCAGGGAATTGGCGCAGAGGAGCGCCTCACCGGGCGGGATGTGCGCGAGCAGGGTGCGGATCATCTGTGCCTCGCACCAGGGCGCGTCGGCGAGCCGCGCCGCGGCGAGCGCCTGGACCCGGTGCTCGGCCGCCTCCCATCGCGCCGCCCAGGCGGGGTCCAGGTCACCCGCCGGCGTCAGGGCCGCACAGACTGCCGCCGGGTCCGCCACCAGGCGCCTGAGCACGCCATGCTCCGGGTCCCGCCAGCCGCCGGCGGGGTCCACCAGCAGCGCCGGTACACCGGTGAGCCAGCGCCCGAGCACCTTGGACACGGGGGCGCCGCCGAAGCGCAGCACCCAGTCCGGGCGCAGCGCCCGGGCCGCAGCGGCGTTGCGCAGCAGGGCATCGTAGTGCGTGAGCACGCCGTCCGCCGCGGCGCCGAAGCGCAGGCCCGAGAGCGGGTCCGCCAGCACCGGCAGCGCGAGCCTGCGCGCGGCCTCGCGCAGCGCCGGCGCGAAGTCCGGGCGGAACAGGCCGGGGCCGACCACCACGAGCCCGCGTCCGGGCGGCAGCGCTGCGGCGCACGGGCCGGCGTCAGGCGCCGACTGTTCCGGCCAGCCGCGCGCCGCGGTCGATGTCGTGACTGCCTCGGGCAACGCCGTATCGCAGTCTGGCGCAGGCACCAGCGGCTCCGGGAACGGCAGATTGATCTGCACCGGCCCCGGCCTGGGGCCCAGGGCGACGGCCGCACAGCGCCGGCCGAGCGCGGCGACGGCCGCGAGCGCGGCGGCATCCGGCTGCGGGAGCCCCGGATCGTGCGCCTCGCGCGCGAAGGCGCCGAAGAGCCGCGTCTGGTCGATGGTCTGGTTGGCGCCGAAGCCGCGCAGGGTGGGCGGGCGGTCCGCGGCGAGCAGCACCAGCGGGACGCCGGTCTCGCTGGCCTCGATGACGGCCGGATACCAGTGCGCCGGGGCCGAGCCGGAAGTGGCGAGCAGGGCCACCGGTCGGCCCGAGGCGCGCGCGGCGCCGAGGGCGAAAAAGCCGGCGCTGCGCTCGTCGAGGATTGGGATCAGCTCCAGCTCCGGCGTACGCTGGGCGGCGAGCACCACGGGCGTGGAGCGCGAGCCCGGTGAGAGCACCAGCGTGCGCAGGCCGCCGGCGGCGAGCCCCGTCAGCAGCGCCCGCGCCCAGCGCAGGCTGATGCAGGCCGGGTCCGGCTCAGGCATGGCAGCCACGCTGACCGCCGGCACCGGCCCCGGGCGCGCGCGGCGCGCGCCGTCGGACGTCACGCATAGCGCAGCGCCGAGAGCATGGCGGCGAGCTTGGCCTCGGTCTCGGACCACTCGGCGGCGGGGTCCGAGCCCGCCACGATGCCGGCGCCGGCGAAGAGCTCGGCCTGGGCACCGTCGAGCTGCGCACAGCGCAGCAGCACCCAGAGCTCGCCGTCGCCGTCCGGATGCAGGATGCCGGCGGCGCCCGTGTACCAGCCCCGCGGGAAGGGCTCCGCCTGCCGCAGCCAGGCCTGGGCATGGCTGCGCGGCTGGCCGTTGGTGGCGGGCGTCGGATGCAGTCGGGCGGCGAGCTCGAACAGGCTCACGCAGGACCGCGGCCGGGCGCTGATGGGGCTCCACAGGTGCTGGGCGTTGCTGAGCTGCAGCACCTTCGGCTGCTCCGGCACGTGGAAGCCGGCACAACAGTCCGCGAGTGCCGCCCGCACCGCGTCGATGACGAAGCGATGCTCGCGCAGGTTCTTCTCGCAGCCGAGCAGCCCCGAGCGCAGCGCCGCATCCGCCGCCAGGGACTCGCCACGGCCGGCGGTGCCGGCGATGGCGTCCACCTCCAGGCGACCATCGCGCAGGCACAGGAGCCGCTCCGGCGTGGCGGCGACGAAGCTGCGCCCGTTGCGGCGCAGATTGATGATCTGACAGGCCGGGAACAGGCAGCCCAGGGCGTCCAGGAGCCGGGCGACATCGAACGCACGGGGACCCTCAACCAACAGCCGGCGCGAGAGCACCACCTTGGCGATGGGGCCGGCGTCGATGCGTGCGAGGGCCTGCTCCACCAGCCGTGCCCATGCGGCGGCGTCGGGCTGCTCCCGGGTACGCTTGAGGTGGGCCGTGGGCCTAGGACCAGGGGGCGGCTCGTACAGCGCCGGCACCAGCTGCCGCAGCCAGGCCCGCCAGCGCGCCAGCACCGCATCCGGCGCCGCCGGCAGCGCCGTGGAGAACACCAGGGCCGCCTCGTGGTCGCGACAGACCAGGCCCACCTCCGGCACCCAGAGCAGGGCGTTGGGCAGGTGGTCGCTGCCGGCGGCGGGCGCGGCGGCCGCGTCCGTCAGCGGCGCATCCGCGGCGGCGAAGCCGAGCATGGCGAAGGCATCGAAGCCCGTGGCGTCCGGATCCATGCGCCGCCACAGCGGGCTCGCGAGCATGGTGGACAGCGCCGCCAGACGCTCCGGCCCGGTCGCAGGCCAGGCCGCCGCCTCGCCGTAGCCCGCCCGCAGCTCGCCCCGCCGGGGGTGGCGGAACTGGAACTGCCGCCCGGCCGGCTGCGGTGCCGCCGCCGGCGCCCGCGGCAACGCCAGCAGTACGGATTGCAGCCCGCGCTCGGCGCCCAGCGGCAGCCGCGAGACGGCCTCGACCAGGCGTGCCTCCAGCTGCTCCAGGATGGCAACGGGGGCGAGCATGTCCACGGCAGGCAACGGAACGGACATCTTGGGCGGCAACGGCGCAGGTGGCGGCGACGATTCGGTCGGTTTGATCGGCGGCAATTCGTCGGGGATGGGGTGGAGGGCAGCTGGGGCGAGTGCTGCGACGGGCGGCGGCACCCGCACCGGGCGCTGCTGCTGCGGCCGGCGGCGCCGGCTGCGGGCGTATTGCCGCAGCCGCGCCGCGGCACCGGCGGCGCAGCCCGGCGCTGTGCCGGGCCGGGCGCCGCCGGCCCTGCCGCCGGGGTCAGCCCGCGTCCGCGCCCGCCCGGGCCTCAACGGTGCGCCAGAACTCGTCCAGCGCGGCGATGGTGCGCGTCGGCCGCTCCCACTGCGGGATGCCGAGCGTCGGCTCCACCTTGGTGGCGTGCCAGTTGGCGTGCGACTCCAGCACGCCGGGCAGCAGGTCGAAGGTGACGTTGGCGTCCTTGTCGTAGATCACCAGCACCGGGAGCGTCAATTTGGCATACAGGCTTTCGACGGCGTTGCGGGTGAACAGCTGCCCGGACAGGAACCGATAGGGTGCATGCATCGCCCCTGGCTGGTGCGAGGTGGCATAGGCATAGTCGATGAGCTCGTCCGGCGGCTCGCCGACATAGCTCTGGCGCAGGAAGAACCGGATGCCGCCGCGCTTGGTGAGCAGGCTGTACAGCCCGGAGCCGAGCCCCGGCAGCGTGAACACCCGGTGCAGGGCATTGCCGACGCTGCCCGACGGCAGCCTGCGATCGCTGAAGCCGGTGGGCGACAGAAGCGCCAGGGACGTGAACCGCTGCGGCGCCGCCAGGCAGGCGCGGGCGGCAAACTCCGAGCTGAGCGAGAAGGCCACGACGTCCGCGGGCTCCTTGACCACGTCTGCGAGGAAGGCGTTGATGGCCTCCGCATAAAGCGCCGGCGAGTAGGGCCGGTCGCTGCGGTCCGAGAAGCCGAAGCCCGGCAGATCCGGCGCGTAGACCCGCCGCTCGGCGCGATAGTGCTCGAACAGGGGCTTCATCTCGAACACGCTTGGGGCGGCGTTGATGCTGTGCAGCAGCACCAGGGGGCGGGTGCCCTCCGGTCCGTCTGCGTACCAGCTGATCTCTTTGAGCGTGGGGGTGGCATAGACCTCCCGCGGGGCGTCCACCGCGGGTGGCAGTGGCACCTGCTCACTGTGCTGTCGGCCGGCTGCGGCCGGGTGGTCGGCCGGCTGGACGGCGGGGCCTGCGATTGCAGCGCTCTGGACTCCGGGTGCTTGCATGGATCGGGCGCTCCTGTGGGCGGCGAGGGCGTCGCCTGGATTCGGGTCCCGGGTCGCGGCGGGCGCGCCGCGCTGTGGCTCAGCGGCGCACGGGCAGCAGCACCTCGTTGCGGCGCAGGAACCCGGGGACGAAGACGGCATTGTAGCGCGCGAAGATGGTCGCACCGATGGGCGTGAGTCCCGCCGCGGCCACGGCGTCCCGGAGCCGCTCTGCCTCTTCCTGCCAGCGCGCCTCGCTCCAGCCGCCGCCGGAGCGCCGCGCCGCCACCAGGCGCGCGGGTATCTCGCGCACGGTGACGGCCGGGTCGGCGGCGCCCGGCAGCATCCCGAGCGGGTACTCCCTGGCCAGCGCGAACTGCATCAGCCAGGTGTCGTCGCCCGCCCGCTGCTGCGTCGCCGGGGCCATCATGGGCACCTTGCGCCCGCTGCTGTTGTGCCCGCGGACGTAGTCGAGCAGGCGCGGATAGGCGGCGTCATCGGCGTCAGCGAAGTCGCCCGTCACCTCGGTCTCGGCAACCCGCAGCGGCGCGTACTCCCGCAGCTCGAAGCCGTCGGCGCGCTCCAGCACCCTGTAGTCGGGCCCGGCCGGGCGCACCAGTGCCAGCACAATCAGCACCAGCGGCAGCAGCATGCCGGCGAGAATCCAATACTTGAGCTTGAAGAACGGCATGTCGCGGTCTCCGGCGGTGGCTTGGGCTGAGCACAGCGCGCCATTGAAGCAGCATCCATGGCCGGCGGCGATGTCGGAGGTCAAGGCGCAGCCGCCGGCGGGCGCTGGTCCCGGGCACGGACCAGACCGGCGCAGGCGGACGCGCCGGGCAGAAGCAGGCCTGGGCAGCTATCATGGTGGTTGCGACGGTGCGCGCCGCCGGCCGTGCCGTCTTCGACCCCCTATTGCGACCCCCTATTGCGACCCCCTATTGCGACCCCCTATTGCGACCCCCTATTGCGACCCCCTATTGCGACCCCTGGTTTCGACCCCCGTTTCGCAGCTCGGACGAGCCCCATGGACCGATATTCAAGCGCGCCATCGCACTCCGCAAGACGCAGCCGCCTGCGGCCCGCCACCCGCCGCCGGCTTTGGCGGCTGCCGTTCCCCGCCGCACTGTCCCTGTTGATCTCCAGCGCCATCCCCCTGGCTGCGGGCGCAGACGAGAGCGCCGAGGTCACCGGGGCACAGGTCTACGCCTACTGCGTGGACTGCCACGGCAAGCGCGGCGAGGGCGGCGCGAACGGCACCTATCCGCGCATCGCGGGGCTGCCGCAGCCCTACGTCGACCGCCAGCTGCACGCCTTCAAGTCGCAGACGCGCGTCAACAAGCCCATGGTGCCCATCTTCAAGCATCACCGCTTCGATGCCGAGGTCATCGACCTGGTGGCCGGCCATGTTGCGGACTTCACGCCGCCGCGCTTGAGTCTCTGGCCCTATGAGCCGACGCCTGAGGCACTCGCCGCCTTCGACGACAAGGCCGCCTTCGCGGCCGCCGGCGCCGACCTCTACGCGGAGGCCTGCGCGAGCTGCCACGGCGCCGACGCCGGCGGTGACGAGACCGGCAAGGTGCCGCCGCTGATCATCCAGTATCCGGCGTATCTCAAGAAGCAGATCGGCGATTTCGCCCGCGACGAGCGCAAGCTGCCCGCCGACGGGCGCTGCGGTGAGCTGGACCCGGCGCAGGCGGAGGCGGTGATCTCGCACATCGTGGAGGTCGGCAAGTGAGGTCGGCCCGCCGCAGACGGGCTGCGCGCGCTGCGCACCCAGGTGCAGGACGAGCGCCTGCTGGGGCCCGATGCGCTGAGCTTCGGCGAGCCGCACTGGCTTTATCTCGCCATGAATCAACTGCACCTCGCGCCCCAGCTCAATGATGGTGTGGAAGCCGCGCAGCCGCCGTTTCTGATCCTGCGCCTGCGCAGCGCTGCCGCCGGCCTGCCCGGGCGCTGACGCAGACGCCGCCGTGCCGCGCCGGCGACGGAGCGCGGCCCTGGCACCAGCAGCCAACGCACAGCCGGTCCGGCGCCGTCCGGGCCCGTCGCCAACAGCAACCGCGAGCCCCCATGCCCGAAGCCCCACCCGAGTTCAGACCCGGCCAGCGCTGGCTGTCCGAGACCCAGGCCGAGCTCGGTCTCGGCATCGTCGAGGCCAGCGACGCGCGCACCGTCACCATCCAGTTCCCCGCCACCGGCGAGCAACGGCTCTACGCCCGGCGCAGCGCGCCCCTGTGGCGCGCCGTGTTCGGCGTCGGCGATGTCATCCGCGACACCGATGGGCTGGAGGTCACCGTCGTCGCCGTGGACGAGCAGGCCCAGCTGATGGTCTACACCGGCGAGGATGCCGACGGCGCCACCCACACGCTGCCGGAGCAGCTGCTGGCGGCGGACCTGCACCTGAACCGCCCACAGCAGAAGCTGCTCGCCGGCAGGCTCGACCGCGACACCTGGTTCCGGCTGCGCCAGCGCACCTGGCGCCACCGCGGTGACTGGCCCGGCGAGCCCGTACGCGGGCTGGTGGGTGCGCGCATCGCGCCCATTGCGCACCAGCTCTACATCGCCGCGGAGGTGGCGGACCGCTTCGCACCGCGGGTGCTGCTGGCGGACGAGGTGGGCCTCGGCAAGACCATCGAGGCCGGGCTCATCCTGCACCGCATGCTCCTGGACGGGCGCGCCCGGCGGGTGCTGGTGCTGGTGCCGGAGGCGCTGCTGCACCAGTGGCTGGTGGAGCTGCTGCGCCGGTTCAACCTGCGCTTTGCGCTGTTCGATCGCGAGCGCATCGCCGCCGGTGGCGTCGGCAACGCCTTCGAGACGGAGCAGCGCGTGCTCTGCTCCCTGGACCTGCTCACCGAGACCCCCGCCCATGCCGCCGCGGTGCTCGGCGCGGACTGGGACCTGCTCATCGTCGACGAGGCCCACCACCTGGCCTGGACGCCCGAGGACAGCGGCCTGGACTACGACCTGGTGGAGGCGCTGGCCGACCAGACCCCGGCGGTGCTGCTGCTGACGGCGACACCGGAGCAGCTCGGGCGCATGGGCCATTTCGGCCGCCTGCGCCTGCTGGACCCGGAGCGCTTCGCAGACTATGAAGCCTTCGTCGCCGAAGAGGATGCCTACGCCGATGTCGCCGACATCGCCGCCCGGCTGCTGGAGGGCGAAGCGCCGAGCGACGCCCAGCAGGCGCGGCTCGCCGAGCTGCTGGGGGACACGAGCGACCTGGATACGCACAGCATCGTCGAGCGCCTGCTGGACCGTCACGGCACCTCGCGACTCCTGTTCCGCAACACCCGCGCCGCGGTGGCGGGCTTCCCGGAGCGCCATGCCCATGCCTATGCGCTGACCCGGCCGGCCGGCTACGGCAGCGGGGGCGCGGAGTCCATTCACCCCGAGGTTGGCGCCGGCGACGACTGGCCCGCCGAGGACCCGCGGCTACCCTGGCTCGTGGACCTGCTGCGGGAGCTGCAGCCGGCCAAGGTGCTGCTCATCGCCGCCCGCGCCGAGACGGTGCTGGCACTGCGCAGCCACCTGCATGAGCGCCATGGCCTGCACGCGGCGGTGTTCCACGAGGGCATGGAGATCGTCGAGCGCGACCGGGCGGCCGCCTACTTCGCGGACCCGGAGGAGGGCACGCGGCTGCTGCTCTGCTCCGAGATCGGCAGTGAGGGGCGCAACTTCCAGTTCGCCCATCACCTGGTGCTGTTCGACCTGCCGCTGGACCCGGAGCTGCTGGAGCAGCGCATCGGCCGCCTCGACCGCATCGGCCAAAGCAGCGACATCGAGATCCATGTGCCCTACCTGGCCGGCACCGCCATGGAAACGCTGTATCGCTGGTATGCCGAGGGCCTGGATGCCCTGGCGCAGCACTGCCCCGCCGCGGCGGCCGTGTACGAGCAGCTGGGCGAGCGCCTGCGCACGGCCCTGACCCAGGGCGCGGACCCCGCCGGCGCCGACGTGAGCGCGCTGGTGCAGGCCGCCGCAGCGCTGCGCGAGACCCTGAACGCAGCGCTCGCCGCCGGGCGCGACCGGCTGCTGGAGCTGGGCTCGCACCGGCCCGAGGTTTCCGCCGAGCTGGTGCAGGGCCTGGAGGACATGGATCGGGACCCGGCGCTGTTCGAGTACCTGAGCGCCTTCTGGGACGCCTTCGGCGTGGACCAGGAGCCGGGCCCGGGCGGCTCCGTGGTGCTGCACCCCGGGCGCCACATGCTCCAGGACCAGTTCCCGGGCCTGCCCGAGGATGGCCTCACGGTCACCTTCGACCGCAACCACGCACTGGCGCACGAGGACCGGGCCTTCCTCACCTGGGAGCACCCGCTCACGCTTGCGGCCATGGACCAGCTGACGGGCTCGGATCTGGGCAGCGCGGCGGTGATCCTCACCCGCAACCCGGGCTTCAGCGCCGGCGCCCTGCTGCTGGAGATGCTCTACGTCGCCGAGTGCCCGGCGCCGCCCGCGCTCCAGGTGCAGCGCTTCCTGCCGCGGCTCGGGCTGCGGCTGCTGCTGGACGAGCGCGGCCGCGACCACGCCGAGACCATCCCCACCGAGACTCTGAGCGGCAAGTGCCTCACCGGCAACCGCAAGCTTGCGAGCGCGCTCATCACCGCCAAGGGGCCGGCGCTGGAGCGCATGTTCAGCGCCGGCGAGACCCGCGCCGAGACCGCCGTGGCCGACATGCGCGCGGCGGCGGTGGCGCGCATGGAGCAGATGCTGGACGCCGAGATCGAGCGCCTGACGGCCCTGGCGCGGGTCAATCCCGCCATCCGGGACGAAGAGATCGCCCAGCTCCAGCTGCGCCGGGAGCGTCTGGCGCAGGTGCTGTCTCGGGCACATCTGCGGTTGGATGCGCTGCGGCTGGTGGCGCATGGGTAAAGTCCGAGGGGCGAGGGGCGAAGTACGCAATGCGGGAGTGCAGGAGTAGGCGTGCGGGACCTGACCGGTCTTGGGGCGCGTGTGGGAACAGGCATGGGGACCAGTCGGTCAAACCGGGCACGTTGAGCCTAATCTCTGCCGGGAGCCGCGTATGCCGGGCTTCGACCATGACCGCCGGCGGCTGCTGCATGCTGCCACCGGACTCATCGCCGCCGGCGCCTTGCCCCGGCTTGCGCCGGCTGTCGCCGGATCAACCGCGCCCGCGGCCCTGACCAAGCCCATCCCGGGCAGCGGCGAGCGGCTGCCCGCCATCGGCATGGGCACCTGGATCACCTTCAACGTCGGCGATGACGCGCAGGCGCTTGCCGTGCGCCGGGAGATCCTGGAAGCCTTCTTCGCAGCCGGCGGCGGCATGATCGACGCCTCCCCCATGTACGGCTCCGCCGAGGCGGTGCTCGGCAAGACCCTGCCGACGGACGCAACGCAACGGGGGCTCATCGCCGCCACCAAGGTCTGGACCAGCGACGGCAACGCCGGCGCCCGGGAGATCGCCCACTCCCGCGCATTGTGGGGCCTGCCGCGCTTCGACCTGCTCCAGGTGCACAACCTGCTGGCCTGGGAGGCGCACATCGAGACGCTGAAGGCCATGCGTGCGGCGGGCGAGGTGCGCTGGATCGGCATGACGACCTCGCATGGCCGCCGCCACCGGGAGCTGGAGCGGATCATGGCGCGCGAGCCCATCGACTTCGTGCAGCTCACCTACAACATCGTCGACCGTGCCGCCGAGGAGCGCCTGCTGCCGCTGGCGCGGGAGCGCGGTATTGCCGTCATCGCCAACCGCCCGTACCGCCGCGGCGCGCTGCCGGACCGTGCGGCGGGCAAGCCGCTGCCGGGCTGGGGCCGGGAGATCGGCTGCGACACCTGGCCGCAGGCCCTGCTCACCTTCATCGTCGCGCACCCCGCCGTCACCTGTGCCATTCCGGCCACCAGCCGCGTGGACCACATGCGCGAGAACATGGCCGCCGCCCGCGGGCCGCTGCCGGATGCAGCACTGCGCCGGCGCATGGCCGCGGACTTTGCCAAGCTCTAGTGCCGGGCGCCCAATTGAGCGCCCATTCGAGCACCAAACCGGGCTGCCGGACGCCCCCGACCCATGGACTGGCTCAGCTACAGCCCGGCGGACCTGGTGCCCCTCTCGCGGGAGACCTGGCTGCGGCTCCTGGCCGACTACAACCAGGCGCACCTCCCCATCGTCGCGCTTGGCATGGCGCTGGGCCTGCTGCTGCTCGGCATCACGGCCCACGCCACCGCCGCCCGGCTGCGTCTCGCATTGGGCTTGCTCGGCGCCTGCTGGCTCTGGATCGCCTGGGCCTTCTTCCATCAGGCCCTGACCCCACTGCTCTGGGCCGCGGACTGGCTCGCCTGGGGTTTCGCCTTGCAGGGCGTGCTGCTGCTCGGCGCGGCGCTCCTGCCGATGGCGCAGGTGGTCGAGCAGCGCTGGCCCCTGTCCCTGGCCTGGTGGCTGCTGGCCATCGCCGTGCTCGGGCTGCCGCTGGCGGGCTTCGCAGCCGGGCGGCCCTGGCAGGCCCTCGGCTGGCTCGGCACCGCACCGGACCCCACCGCCGTCGCGAGCCTCGCCCTCGCCGCCATGGCCCCAGGCCACCGCGCCTGGCTGCTGCTGGCGGCGCCGGCCCTGTGGTGCCTGCTGTCCGCGACGCTGCTGGCCGTCTTCGCCGACCCGCTCTGGTGGCTGCCGCCGGCCGCACTCGCACTGACTGCGGTCAGCCTCGCCCGCCGGCGAGCACAACACCACACCAAATAACGGGGACAATAACGGGGACGGTATATTGAACTTGTCCTTTTTTCAATAACGGGGACGGCATACTGAACTTGTCCTTTTTTCGGATGGGCCGCCACGCCCGGGCGATTGCCGCGGCGTTTGCGCTGCGCTACCGTCCGCCTGGATAACAAGGCAGCGCCGCCCGACGAGCGCGCCGGAATACCAACCACCAATGAGATCGGAGGTGAGCATGCAGGGCCAATCTGCAACTGGGGCAGGTCCGCGCACGGGCGCCTGGCAGGCGGCGCACGACCGCTCGCTCAAGGACCCGGCGGGCTTTTGGGGCGAGGCGGCGGCCGCCATCGACTGGAGCCGACCCTGGAACAAGGTGCTGGAAGACAGCACGGCGCCTTCTTACCGTTGGTTCAGCGGCGCCGAGCTGAACACCTGCCACAACGCCGTGGACCGGCACGTCGCCCAGGGCCGCGGCGATCAGGCCGCCATCATCCACGACAGCCCGGTGACGGGCCGCGTCACCAGCATCAGCTATGCCGAGCTGCAGGACCGCGTCGCCCGCTTCGCCGGTGCGCTTCAGGACCTGGGTGTGGCCAAGGGCGACCGCGTCATTGTCTACATGCCCATGGTGCCGGAGGCGGCCATCGCCATGCTCGCCTGTGCGCGCATCGGCGCCGTGCACTCGGTGGTCTTCGGCGGCTTCTCGGCGCGGGAGCTCGCCACCCGCATCGACGACGCCAAGCCCAAGGTGGTCGTCGCCGGCTCCTGCGGCATCGAGCCGAGCCGCATCGTGCCCTACAAGCCGCTGCTGGACGACGCCATCGCCCAGGCCCGGCACCAGCCGGAGCACTGCGTGATCTTCCAGCGCGAGCAGCAGCCCGCGGAGCTGCTGCCCGGCCGCGATCTGGATTGGCAGGAGATCACGGCCGCCGCGTCGCCCGCCGACTGCGTGCCCGTGGCGGCCACCGATCCCCTCTACATCCTCTACACCTCCGGCACCACCGGGCAGCCCAAGGGCGTGGTGCGTGACAACGGCGGCCACGCCGTGGCCATGACCTGGTCCATGCGCCACGTCTACGGCGTCGAGCCCGGCGAGGTGTTCTGGTCGGCCTCCGACGTCGGCTGGGTCGTCGGCCATTCCTATATCGTCTACGCCCCGCTGCTGCACGGCTGCACCACCGTGCTCTACGAGGGCAAGCCCGTGGGCACGCCGGACGCCGGCGCCTTCTGGCGGGTCATCGAGCAGCACCGCGTGGCCGTCTTGTTCACGGCCCCGACGGCGTTTCGGGCCATCAAGCGCGACGACCCCGATGCCGAGCACCTGGGACGCTACGACACTTCCAGCCTGCGCGCGCTGTTCCTCGCCGGCGAGCGCTGCGACCCGAGTACCCTGGACTGGGCCGGCGAGATCCTGGGCGTGCCGGTGGTGGACCACTGGTGGCAGACCGAGACCGGCTGGGCCATCGCCGCCAACTGTCTGGGCCTGGAGCCGCTCCCCATCAAGTCCGGCTCGCCGACCAAGCCTGTGCCCGGCTACGACGTGCAGGTGCTGGGCGACGACAGCGTGCCCGTGGCGCCGGGCAACATCGGGCGGATCATGATCAGGCTGCCGCTGCCGCCCGGCTGCCTGCCGACGCTCTGGGGCAACGACGAGCGCTTCCGCGCGTCCTACCTCGCCGCCGAGCCCGGCTTTTACCTAAGCGGCGACGCCGGCTACATGGACGAGGACGGCTACCTGTTCGTCATGAGCCGCATCGACGACATCATCAACGTCGCCGGCCACAGGCTCTCCACCGGCGGCATGGAGGCGGTGCTGGCCGCGCATCCGGACGTCGCCGAGTGCGCCGTCGTCGGCGTCGCGGACCAGCTCAAGGGTGAGCTGCCGCTGGGGCTGGTGGTGCTGAAGACCGGCGTCGATCGGCCTAAGGCCGACATCGCCCGTGAGCTGGTGGCGAAGGTGCGGGACGAGATCGGCCCCGTCGCCGCCTTCAAGACCGTGCTGGTGGTCCCAAGGCTGCCCAAGACCCGCTCCGGCAAGATCCTGCGCGGCACCATGAAGCACATCGCCGAGGGCACCGAGTACCGCATGCCGGCCACCATCGACGACCCGGCGATTCTGGAGGAGATCCAGGAAGCACTGGTTGCGGCGGGGTATGCGCGCGCCGGCTGAGGCTTGACGGCACCCAAGCCCCCGCTCACGGTGTTCGGCACTCGGCCGGGGGGGCGGCGATCGCGCCCCTGCGGCGGCCGCAGTGCCGCCCTTCACGGCGACACGGAAAGAGCGCCGGGCTGGCCGAACAGGGCAGGCCCTGTCGTCGCGCCGAGCCGGACCATGCCGGCCGGTCACTCCGCCGGGCGGAGTTGCCGCGAGCCCTACGCGAAGTCCCGTCGGTGGTTGGAGGCGTTCTGCGCGCGCAGCATCGCGCGGAGCAGGGCCTAAGGTGCGATGCCGAACCATGTGACTTGGCGCTGTTGCCGAGCATGGGAGAAGGAACTGCATACTCATGCATCGGCGATCACGTCTGTGTGCCCGCTCCAGTATCGTGCTATCGTGCATTCATCCCGCACGAAAATCGAGGCACCCCATGAACGCGACGTCCGCATCGACTGCGGTGAAGGTCATCGGCAGCAATGGGCAGATCTCGCTGGGAAAGCAGTATGCCGGCCGGCAGGTGCTCGTCGAGGAACAAGAGCCCGGCGTTTGGCTGGTGCGCACCGCGACCGTGGTGCCGGACAACGAGCGCTGGCTGTTACAACCCGAGGCCGCTGCGGAACTTCAGCGCGCCCTCGACTGGGCGCAGGCCAACGCGGCCGATGATGGCAATGTCGATGCGGTTCTGACCCGACTCGCCGACGAGGATGACTGAGGACGCCGGCAAGGTTCGGCTCGACCTCAACAACCCGGTGTTCCAAGACGGCCTGTTCGGTTTACAGAAGCCCGAACGCCTTGCGGCCCTGGAGACCTTGAAGAAGCTCAGGCGCCTCACCTGGAATCAGGTCTACCGCGACGCCGGGCTGAAGTGGGAGAAGATCGCGAGCGTCAGGCCCCCGCCGGGCGTCGGCGCGCTGTATTCCTTGCGCATCAAGAGATCAGGACGCGCAACCGCCTTTCGCGACGGCGACTACCTGCGATTGCTCAGCATCGCCCCCGATCACGACAGCACCTACGGGAAGAAGTAGCCGCGTCTGCCCACAGCAAGCAGGCAGACGCCGCATGGCCGGAACGGCCACAGGAAGTGCTGGCAGCGCGGGGCGTCCGCGGCGTTTGTTGCCGGAACGTCGCCGTATCCGACGTTTGCCGACATCCAGGAGCGCCCCGAGATCACCGACAAAGCCGACAACAACTTGGTCTGCCGTAATGTCATGGCCGTCCGCGTTCACAATGGCAGCTTCGGTGTTGGAGCCGTAGACGTATAGGTCGTCCGTCAGCGTGAGGTCGTCTGCGAGATTCAGCGTGCTGCCTGCACCGGCGACATCGACATCGGCACTGAGGTTGGACGTTGCGACCAGGTTCACTGTGCTGCCGCCCGCTACGGTCAAGCTCTGAGCCGAAAACGCGGCATCGAATGTGACGATTGAGCCATCGTCGGCATACACGCGATCCGCGACGCTGTAGGTGCCTGGGTCGAGCGTTAATGTCGCGTCGCTGATGAACAGGTCGTCGGTCGCCGTAATCTGACCTGAGTTGAGAATCTGTCCCTGCCAGCCGTTCCGCTCCCCGGCGGAGGCCGACACGCTGGAATGGCTTGACGAGGCCGCCGATCGCGATGGCTGGAGCTGATGCGCCGCCGCGCCGCGGCGCGGCGATGCGTGACCGTGGTGCTGCCCCGGAATTACGGCAAGCCGTTGCCGGCGCTGGTCATCCAGTCGGACCTGTTCGACGAGCACCCCTCGGTGACCGTGCTACCCCTCACCACTGACTTGCGGCCCACCCCGCCGTTTCGCATCGACATTGCGCCGAGCGGGGAGAACGGGCTCCGGGCCCCCTCCCAGGTCATGGTTGACAAGCCGCAGGCGGCGCCGCGCGCCAAGAACCGGCAAGCACATCGGCGGCTTGTCGGACTCCGAAATGCTGGCGGTTAATCGCGCGCTGGCGTTGTTCCTGGGCTTTGCCTGACGCAGTCAATCCGTCGCGTCAGGACTCGCGCTAGCGCCGGGTCGCCAGCCACCGCCGTGGCTGATGCTCCACAGAGCATGATCTTGTGGTCATGCGCGCAAGCGTCGCCGATGTCGCGCAAGTGCACGGTGGAGCAGACCGCGGCTCCGTTGAAGGGTCGATGCTCGAATACAGCGGCCAGTCGGGCGGTGCCTGTTCTTGATCCATTTCCACAACTCCGCGATACCGCGTCAGTGCTTCAGCGGCATGAACTGCACCGGTTGCTGCTGGATGTAGTCGTGCTCGAAGTCGAGCTCGATGGCGAAGCCGTCGTCGCCTTCGCGGCGGATCTTGACCTGCTTCAGCTCCGGCAGGCGCACGGCGAGGTAGGTCGTGAAGGCCGCCGCCTGGCTCTCGTTGTCGGCGACGATGGCGTTGGCGAGGTTGGCGGCGATGAACTGGGCCTTCTGCGCCTGGGAGGGCGCCTGCACGCGCGCGCCGTCCAGGTCGATGCCCTCCGTGTCCATGCGCTGGTCCATCTTGTCCAGGTAGGCGCCCTGGTAGTCCGGCAGCTGCTTGCTGCGGTCGAATTCGATCTGGGCGATGTTGTCCAGCAGGACGGCCATAAGTCTCGCCATGTTGCGCGCTCTCCTGTCGTTTCTCCGAGGCCGCCGGCACAACGCCCTGCGGGAGCGGGCGTGCTGGGACGGTGCAAGAAAGCCGTGTCGATGTGGGTTTCTGGGAGCAAACGCAACAGGCAGAGCGACCGAAACGCAGCCGAGCAGGCTGGGGCTCGCTTCGCTCTACCCATGCGACGACGCTGATTACTGGCCACTGGCCACTGGCCACTAGAAGATAGGCACCAGCTTGTGCCCCTGCGTCTGCCAGCCGATGAGCGAGATGAAGCCGTCGGCCACGACGTCCATCTCGGGCAGGATGCTGGCGTTGTCGATGTCGAAGACATCCGTCGCGACGGCGCACACCTCCATGCGCACGCCGCTCTCGTCCAGCTTCTTGACGGACTCGGCGATGGAGGCGAGCTCGTCGCCGTACTCCATGGCGAGCTCGTCCGTGGGCTCGGTGCTCAGGTACTGCACCGTCGGGCCGATGAACACCAGCACCATGTTGGGTGTAACGCCCTGGCGCACCAGGCCGGCGTGGGTGCCGCGGATGATGTCCAGGTAGAAGGCGGTCTTCTTGGGGTTGGTGAAGTCGATGAGGAAGACGCTCTCGGTGGCCTTGACGCCGGCGAGGGCCGCCGAGTCGTCGATGGCGGGCGCGCTCCCCGCAGCGTCTGTTGCATCCCCCGCCTCCTCGGCGAGCGCCGGGAACGCTGCGACGCCGAGCAGCAGGGCCAGGGCAGCGGTCAGAACGGTGGTGGGAAACACCGCCGGGCCGCGGGTGGATCGGGTGCGCTCCGGTTGGTTGGTGGCCTGCGTCGGCTGTGTGGTCATCGCATGTCTCCTGCTGTGGTGAAGCCCCGGCATGTTACGCAAGCCGGCCCTGTGCAACCATCGGCACAGCCCGCCTGAGTCAATGATATTGCCGGCCGGGGTCCACCTTGCCCCGGAACACCCAGTAGACGACGACGGTGTAGACCAGGATCACCGGCAGCACCACGACGCCGGCGCCCCAGAACAGAAACTGAAGCGACGCCTCGGGCGCCGCCGCGTCGCCCAGGGTCAGGTGATAGGGCACCAGCCAGGGCCAGAAGCTGCCGGCGAGCATCAGGTAGGCCGTCAGGAACAGCAGCGCTGCCAGGGCATAGGGCTGCCAGTCCGACCGACGCTCCGCGGCGACGCGGTACAGCTGCCAGGCGGCGAGGCTCGCGATGAGCGGCAGCAGGACCAGCCAGGGCTGCGCCAGCCAGCGGTCGACGACCCGGAAGTCCCCCAGCAGCGTGCCCAGGAACGCCAGTGCGACGACGACGATGACACCCGTCATGAGCCGCGGCAGCCAGGCGAAGGCCCAGTCGCGCAGCTCGCCCTCGGTCTTCAGCACCAGCCAAGCCGCGCCGAGCAGCGCATAACCCAGCACCAACCCGATGCCGCAGAGCAGCGGGAAGGGCGAGATCCAGTCGAAGGGGCCGCCGGCAAAGTCGCGGCCGTCCACCCTGATCCCGGAGACCATGGCGCCGATGGCTGCCCCCTGCACGAAGCTCGCCAGCGTGGAGCCGGCGACGAAGCCGACATCCCAGATCCAGCGCCCGCGGGTGGTCTTGTAGCGGAACTCGAACGCGACGCCGCGCAGGATCAGCGCCACCAGGAGCAGCGCCACCGGCAGGTAGAAGGCGGAGAGAAAAATCGAGTAGACCACCGGAAAGGCGCCGAAGAGCACGGTGCCGACGACGATGAGCCAGGTCTCGTTGCCGTCCCAGACCGGGGCGATGGAGCCCATCATATCCCGGCGCTGGGCTTCGTCCCGGTTCAGGCCGAAGAGGATGCCGACGCCGAGGTCGAAGCCGTCCAGCAGCACGTAGATCAGGATGGAGAGCGCCAGCACGGCGCCCCAGAAGTGTTGCAGATCCATGGGCATGGCTGATGCCTGTTGAGTCAGAGCGGATCGCGGCGCGGGGCGGACGGCGCCGCACCGGGCTGGAAGCCGCTGCCGGCGGCCCCGAGCGGCCGGCTGGGAGTGGCACCTGAGTCTGCTGCCGGCGGCGCTGGGGCTGCGGGTGCACCGGGCTCCGGGTCGGTCTCGTCCAGCCCCGCGCGCAGCAGCCGGTAGATGTAGAACGTGCCGGCGGAGAAGATCAGCGCATACACCGTCACATAAGCCAGCAGTGACACCAGCACCGCCGCGCCGGAGAGGCTCGGCGTGACGGCATCCGCGGTGCGCAGCAGCCCCTGCACCACCCAGGGCTGGCGGCCCACCTCAGCGGTGAGCCAGCCCGCCAGCACCGCGATGAAGCCGCTCGGGAAGTGCAGGAAGACCGCCCACAGGAACCAGCGCGGCAGGCGCTCCGGGTCGCGGAAGCGGCGCTTGGCCATGAGCCGGACGCCGCCCCAGGACAGCGCCAGCATCAGCACCCCGAGCCCGACCATGACCCGGAAGCCGTAGAAGGGGATCAGGAACGGCGGGCGCTCGTCGGCGGGCACGGTGACGATGCCGGGCTCCGCCGCGCTGAAGTTGCCTTTGGTGACGAAGCTGCCGAGATACGGGATGCCGATTTCCCAAAGGTTGCGCTCGGCCTCGGCGTCCGGCCAGGCGAGCAGCAGCAGCCGCGCCGGCTGCTCCGTCTGCCAACGACCCTCCATGGCCGTGAACTTGGCGGGCTGATGCTCGGCGGTGTACTCGCCGTTGAAGTGGCCGACGACCATCTGCGCCGGCGTCAGCACCGCCGCGAGCCCGAGCCCCATGGCCAGCATGGTCCGCGCCGCCTGCAGGTGGCGGTGGCGCAGCAGGTACCAGGCACCGGTGGCGGCCACCGAGAAGGCCGTGGTCAGATAGGCCCCCAGCAGCATGTGCGGGAAGCGCACCCAGAGCACGTCGTTGAACAGAATCTCCCGCCAGTCCGTGGGCACGGTGTCGCCGCTGCCGTTGAGCTCGAAGGCCACGGGCACCTGCATCCAGGTGTTGTTGGCCATGATCCAGAAGGCGGAGAAGGTCGTCCCCAGCGCCACCATCAGCGTGGACGCGAAATAGGCCCAGCGCGGCACCCGGTCGCGCCCGAACAGGAGCACGCCGAAGAAGGTCGCCTCCAGCAGAAAGGCGGTGAAGGACTCGTAGGCCAAGAGCGGCCCCTGGATGGGCCCGGTGCGGGTGGCGAGCTCGCTCCAGTTGGTGCCGAACTGGAAGGCCATGACGATGCCCGACACCACGCCCATGCCGAAGGCCACCGCGAACACCTTGAGCCAGAACGCGAAGAGCCGCCGGTACAGCACATTGCCCGTGGCTAGGTGCAGCCCCTCCAGGGTCGCGAGCCACGCGGCGAGGCCGATGGTGAAGGCCGGAAAGATGATGTGGAAGGACACCGTGAACGCGAACTGCACGCGCGACAGGGTCACCGGGTCGAGGTCCATGGCTGCTCCATGAGGCGTGGTAGGGCGTCGTCGCCGCTTGACCTCGACACTGAGGGAGCATCCCCCCGCCTCAACACCATACCTGGGGCGGGATTGGCCAGCCGGACGCGGGGCTGACGCTGCTGCGGCCCACCCGCCGGCATCGGCTCATGGGCAGGCCCCACAGCCACCGGCCGCCGCACAGCATCCACCGACACCGGAAAGACGTTGACAGCCCGGCGGATCTGCGACATCCTGCGCGGTTTAGTCGCGTGCGGTGACCGACCTGCGTCGTGACCCCGTTTATGCCGGCGCCGGCGCCGGCGCCGGCGCCGTCGCCGATTCGACAGCCTGCACCCCCCAACAGACCACCCGGAGCTCAAGGAAGCATCCATGGCCAACTCTGCACAAGCCCGCAAGCGTGCCCGCCAGGCGGAGAAGCACCGCCAGCGCAACGCCGCCCAGCGCAGCACCCTGCGCACCGCCGTCAAGAAGGTCCTGAAGGCCATCCGCGCCGGCGACAAGACCGCCGCCGCCGAGGCCTACAAGGCCGCCGTGCCGGTCATCGACCGTGCCGCCGGCAAGGGCCTCATCCACGCCAACAAGGCTGCACGCCACAAGAGCCGGCTGAACAAGCACGTCAAGGCGCTCGCCTGAACGGGGTCAGGCTCATAGGGTGGATAGGCGAAGCGCATCCACCAGAGACCCGGGCCATCGCCGTACGCTCGATTTGGGCAGGGCCGCCGCGAAGGGCCGGCACCCAGGCTGCTTGTTGACCGTCACCCATCGACGGCAGGGGTGCGTTGCTGCCCCGCCGCAGCCGCGAAGGACCACCGGAGACCACGCGTGCCGCAGGCATCCCGCACCACCGTCTCCAACCTACTCGCGGCCCTGCCGCAGCCCGAGACCGGCGAGGACTTCCAGACCCTGCTCGATCGCGGCGGCGTGCACATCGAGCGCATCGTCAGCAGCCCGCGGCCCGAGCCGACCCGCTACGACCAGGCCCACGACGAATGGGTGTTGCTCCTGCAAGGGCAGGCCACCCTCGACGTCGCCGGTGAGTCCGTTCGCCTCGGCCCCGGGGATCACCTGCTGATTCCCGCCCACTGCCCTCACCGGGTGCTGAGCACGTCGGACACGCCACGCTGTGTCTGGCTTGCGGTGCACATCCACGCCGCCCAGCCAACACCGGCCACCCCGCCAGCCCCCCCGCTAATCCCCTAGCCGAAGCCGAAGCCGCGCCATGTCCAGCGCTCGCCCGGCGCATCTGTTCATCGCCGCCACCGCCCACGGCTACGGCCATGTGGCGCAGGTGAGCGCTGTCGCACATGGGCTGATCCGGCGCGATCCGGGGCTGCGCATCACCCTCGGCGCCAGCGTCGATCCAGGCTTCGTGCGCGGGCGCATGCCGGCGGGTACCACCCGGCTGGACCTCGCCTTCGACGTGCCCTTGCCCATGGACGGGCCGCTTAAGGTGCTGTGGGAGCAGGGCCTCGCGGCCTACGCAGACTTCGACGCCGACCATGACCGGCACCTGGCCCGACAGCGCGCCCTGCTGGCCGAGCTGCGCCCGGACCTGGTGCTGGCGGACATCCCCTGGCTGCCGCTGACGGCGGCCCGCGGGCTCGGGATTCCCGCCGTCGGGCTCTGCTCGCTCAACTGGCTGGATATCCTCGCCGAGAGCCCCGTCGGCGACCGGCTGCCGGCGGCCCTGGCGGCGCACATGCGCGACGGTTACGCCGGCGCCGAGCTGTTCCTGCGCCCGGCGCCCTCCATGCCCATGGCCTGGCTGCCGAACGCCCACGACATCGGCCCCATCGCAGCGGTGCGCCCGCGGGACCCGGCCGGCCTGCGCCGGCGCCTGGGGGTCGCTGCTGACACACGGCTGGTGCTGATGCAGTTCGGCGGCGCCGGCTCCCTTCAGCCCCCCGCGGACCTGCCACTGCCGCCGAAGACGCTGCTGCTGACCCCGGTGCCGCAGCTCGCCGAGCGCCTGCGGGCACGCCTCATCGGCCCCGCCGCGGGCCCGGACGGGCCAGCGGTGGCGGACGTGCTCGCGTCCTGCGACGCCGTCATCACCAAGCCCGGCTACGGCACCTTCGCCGAGGCCGCCTGCCACGGCGTGCCGGTGCTCTCCGTGCCCCGCGGCGACTGGCCGGAGGAGCCGCACCTGGACCAGTGGATCGCGCGGCAGGTGCCCTTTCGCAGTGTGCCGCTGGCGGACCTCAGCGCCGGCCGCCTCACTGAGCCGCTCGCCGAGCTGCTCGCGGCGGGACCGGTGGCGCCGGTGCCGGCCACCGGCGTGGACGAGACGGTCGAGCTGCTCTGGCCCTGGCTGTCGCGCGGCACCTGAGCGGCGACTGCGCTGTCGCGGCCCCAGTCAGGGCTGGGTCCCGCGCAATGGCGCGACGATGCCACCATCGCAGGACAGCCCTTGCCCTGACGCAGATCCCACGAGCCCAAGCCCATGACAGACGACCTCCAGATCAGCCGCGTCTGCGGTGCCGCGCTCGACGACGCGATCCCGGACCTCGCGGCACTGCGCATCCGCGTCTTCCGCGACTATCCCTACCTCTACGACGGCGACGCCGACTACGAGGCCAAATACCTCGCCACCTATGCGCAGGCCCGCGGCAGCGTCGTGGTGCTGGTGCGCGATGGCGAGCGCATCGTGGGCGCCTCCACCGCCCTGCCGCTGGTGGAGGAAACCGACGAGGTGCAGGCACCCTTCACCGCCGCCGGCTACGACCCGGCCCGGGTGTTCTACCTGGGGGAATCCGTGCTCTTGCCCGAGTACCGCGGCCGCGGCATCGGCGTGCGCTTCTTCGACGAGCGCGAAGACCATGCCCGGGCGCTCGCCGCAGACCCCGCGAGCGGCTTCGGGCCGTTCGACTGGCTCACGTTCTGCGCCGTGGAGCGCACCGCCGACCACCCCCGCCGCCCGCCCGGCTATGTGCCGCTGGACCGCTTCTGGCAGCACCGCGGCTACAGCCGGCACCCACAGCTGCGCACCACATTCAGCTGGCAGGAGATCGGCGAGACGGCAGAGACGCCGAAGCCGATGGTGTTTTGGCTGAAGCCGGCTCTGCCGGCAATCGGGTCGGATCAATCGATTGGCAACATGCGCAGGCGTGCTGATGCGACGTCATAAGTGAGGATGGCGCCCGCCATGAGCGGCGCCTCATGGCTCGACAGCAACGCGCTGAGCTTGGCGAGATAGGTCTTGCGCCCAAATCTGCACGACGCTCGGACCCGACGCCCGGGTTGCTGCCAGGATGGCGCTGAAGTCCAGGTCGTTGGTGATCACGACACGTTGATTGGCGCGCGCCCAAAGCATGATCGCCGCGTCGCTGGCATCGACCGGGCCGACTGAGGACCAGTGCAACGCGTCCCATCCCGCCGCGGTCAAGGCCTGCGCCAACGCCGGTGACAAGTTCATGTCCAGCAACAGCTTCATCCACCGATGGCGACGTCCGTTTCCTCTGCGCGCCAAGCCGCGTAGCTGAGCGCCTGGTCGATGTCCTCGGGCTCCAAATACGGATAAAGTGCAAGGATCTCCGCGCGCTCGTGGCCGCTCGCCACCATGCCGACGATCATGCCGACGGTCACCCGCATGCCGCGGATGCAGGGCTTGCCGCCCATCACGGCCGGATCGAATGTGATCCGGTCCAATCGTTGCAGTTCCATGGTGAGCTCCGGTGCTGTATGGCTGTCCCCACTAACCCAGCAGACAGCGTGCGCCGACCGCGTACGGTTGCGGCGAGCTGTGCACTGCCGCGCGTGCGGGCAGTCTGTGCCGCCGTAGGCTGCTGGGTCAATCGCCCCGGGGCATACCCAACGCCGACCGCGGCACCCAGCACCCATGGAAGCCGATGGGCACCGCATGCGGCAGCGGTGCCATGGCCTGGATCTCCAGGTCTTGAGCCCGCAGCACCACCAGGTCGGTTCGGCCCTGATCGGCGCGGAACACCAGCGACAGCAGCCAGCCTTCGTCCTCACCGTGGCCCGGCACCAGTATGGGCTCGCCGGTGAGATCGAGGCCGAAGTCCCGAGTGGTGAGCTGGCCCGTCTCCGTGTCCAGGCGATGGATGGACGTGAGGTAGGGCGCGCGGCGCTCGGGCGGTGCGCCGACGCCGTAGAGGATGCGCCGCGGCGTGCCCAGCGGCGCCGGGGCGCTGATGGGCAGCTCGAAGGCGTGGGGCGCTCCATCGGCGCCCAGGCTCAGGCGCTCGCAGCTGTGCCTGGCCGGGTCCAGCACCAGGCGCTCCAGGCGCGGCATGGCGCCGTCCGGCGGAGCGCGGAACAGGTCCGTGAAGTCGTCGAAGTCCGGGTAGAGCCCGTAGCGGATCACGTCCAGCACCAGCCTGCCGTCATCCTCGTCGAAGGCCTGGGCGACGTGGAAGACGAAGCCGGGCGGCCCCGTCAGCACCGCCGGTCGGCCGGCGCCCGGCTCCCGCGGCAGCAGCAGGGCCTGCATGGGGCGCTCGGTGGCGATTTTGAGCGAGCCGACGGCGGTCTTCAGGCCGAACACCGCTTTCGGCACGTCGAAATCTGCATGCGGCAGCAGGAAGCAGAGCCACTTGCGGCTGACGGCGAAGTCGTGGACGAAGCTGAAGCGCTCGAGCCCCTGCTCGCGCGGCTCGTCCATGCGGCCGTCGGCGTCCACCCGGTACAGCATGAGCCGGTTCGGGGAGCCGGACACGAGGCCGAAGTTGTAGAGGTCGCCCGTGTCGTCGTCACAGTGCGGATGGGCGGAGAAGGGCAGCAGCGGCGCCAGCCGACGGGACAGGCCGCCGAAGGGGTTGTCGAGCCGGCCACCGAAGTCCTCCAGCCCCAGGGTGGCGAGGGTGTCCGGGTCCAGCCGGTGCGGCGGTCCACCCTCCCAGAGCGCGAGCAAGCGGCCCGCGTGCCAGCGCACGCTGGTGTTGGCGGCGTTCTTGAAGCGCATCTGGAAGAAGTTACCGAAGAGCCCGCCCGGCAGGTTGGTGCCGAATGCGCGGTGCAGCATGCGCCCGGCGCGCTCTTCTTCCAGGTACTCGCGGGTGCGCACGAAGCGGTTGGTGTAGCGCACCGCACCGCCCTGGATGTCCAGCCTGGTGATGTGGCCGTCACCGTCGAAGGGGTGGCGGTAGCGCTGCCCGCCGCGCTCGAAGCGGCCCGGACCGTTGCGCAAGTGCAGCCCGTCGATGGCCGCGGGCAGGGTGCCGGTGACCGGGAGCGGCACGTCGGTGTGCTCCTCGGCGACCGTGGTGGTGGCCTGCGCCAGCACGCGCAGCATGTCGGCGCTGGCGAGATCCATGGGAGCGGCGAGATCCTGGGGCATGACGGCTGCCTTCACTGCGTTTGAGATCTGCGGAGGTTTTTGGGGGTAGCATGCCCAAAACCCAGGGGTTGGCGATCGCCCAGGATGGGCTTGCGCAACGTAGTGACCGATACGCCCAGTATCACCGCGTCCCGCCCCAACCAAGGCCGCGCCTCGCCCTTCGCGTCTTCACATCTTCACCTGACGCTGCCCCTTCGCGTCTTCGCGTGAACCTCTAACTTCGCGTCGCCCTAAGCGTCTTCGCGTGAACCTCTACACTTCGCGTCGCCCTAAGCGTCTTCGCGTGAACCAGTCCTCTTGGCCTCTCCCATCGCGCAACCGCATGCGCCCCGCCGCAACAACCGGCAGCAGCAGGCACCCCATCAGTCCTTCTTCAGCAGGTCCGCGAGCCCATCGAAGGGCCGGTGCGTGGTACTGCTGGCCTTCGACTGCGAGCCGCCGGTATCGTTCGCATCCGGATCCCGACCGGCGGCGATGGCGGCGATGCGCTCTTCGAACTTCTGGTGCTCGTTGTCGTGACAGTACAGGCACAAGAGCTCCCAGTTGCTGCCGTCCGGTGGGTTGTTGTCGTGGTCCATGTCCTTGTGGTGGACGGTGAGCTCGCGCAGGTTGCTGCGCTCGAAGCTGCGCCCGCAGCGCCCGCACACCCAGGGGTAGAGCTTCAGTGCCTGCTCGCGGTAGCCCGCGGCGCGCGCGTCGCTGGCGCGGCGGGCGGAGGCGACAATACGGTCGAGCTTGGCGGTGTCGATGGCGCGGCCGCTGCGGCCGTGGCGGGGTGGGTCTTTCTGGCTCATTTGGACGGCCCTCAAGGTGATCGAGGCTCTTGACTGTGCTGCGCGGCCCTGGGGAAGTGTGAAGTTTGAAGTGTGAAGGACGCAACCGCAGCAGTCGTCCCGCGCGCTGACAGTGACAGGTCCGTCCCTTGGTCAGCCTGTGCTCCCGCAACACGCGTGACGCCGGGCGCAACCCGCTCAGCCCCCCTTTATCAAGCTTCGCACTTCAAACTTCAAACTTTCTTCCCGGTATCCTGATGGGCGCTCGTTCCAGCCCAGAACCGCACAACCCAGCATGACGACTCATCAACGCCGCCTCTGGTCCGGCTCCGTCGCCCGCCCGGCGCGGGAGTTTGCGACGACGCCGCTCGACCCCTCCCACGGCGCGGTCCCCGCCGGGCTGCGCGGCACCCTGTACCGCAACGGGCCGGCACGGCTGGAGCGGGGCGGCATGCGCGTGGGGCACTGGTTCGATGGTGACGGCGCGGTGCTGCGGGTGCGCTTCGACGACGGCGCCGCGGAGGCGACGTATCGCTACGTCCAGTCCGACGGCTTCCGCCACGAGGCCGCACAGGACAAGCTCCTCTACGGCAACTACGGCATGACCGCGCCCGGTCCGCTCTGGAGCCATTGGCGCCGCCCGCTCAAGAACGCCGCCAATACCTCGGTCATCGCGCTTACGGACCGGCTCCTGACCCTTTGGGAGGGCGGCGGGCCGCATGCGCTGGACCTGGAGACGCTCGCCACCCTGGGGCTCACGGACCTCGCGGGTCCCGCCGGCCGGCTGGAATCCGGCGAACCCTTCTCGGCGCACCCCAAACAGGACCCGGCGACGGGCGAGCTCTACAACTTCGGCGTCGCGATCCCCGGCCCCAAGGCCCGGCTGATGCTCTACCGCTGTGACCGCCGCGGCCGGCTGCTCACCAAGGGACGTTACGACCTGGACGGCGTGCCGCTGATCCACGACTGGATCATGGCCGGCCCGTATCTGGTGTTTCTGGTGCCGCCGGTGCGCATCTCGGTGCTGCCGGTGCTGCTCGGGCTCAAGCCCTATGCCGAGGCCATGCGCTGGCGCCCGGAGCTCGGCACCCAGATCCTGGTCTTCGATCGCCGCACACTGGAGCTGGTGGCCCGGGACGAGACCGAGCCCTTTTACCAATGGCACTTCGGCAACGGCGCCTGCGAGGACAACGGATGGGTGGTGCTGGACCACGCGCGCTACCCCGACTTCAGCACCAACCAGCACCTGCGGGAAGTGGCCAGCGGCCGCACCACCACGCCCGCCGAGGCGACGCTCTGGCGCATGACCCTGGACCCGCAGACAGCACGCGTCGAAGCGCATGCGCAGATGAGTCCGCGCTCGGTGGAGTTCACCATGGTGCCGCCCGCGCAGGTCGGCCGTGCCTGGCAGCGCACCTACATGGCCGCGCACCGCAGCCGCACCGACACCACCGCCGAGCGCTACGACACCCTCGCCTGCTACGACCACGCCGCCGACCGGCTCACCGAGGCGGACCTGGGCGACGGGCGCTACCCATCGGAGCCCGTGGTGGTGCCGGACGCCGAGGACCCGGACCGGCTCTGGCTGCTCAGCGTCATCTACGACGGCAACGCGGATGCCGGCGAGGTCTGGATCTTCGATGCCGCCGCGCTCGCCGACGGGCCGGCCTGCGTGCTGACGCTGCCGGACGTGGTGCCGCTCAGCTTCCATGGCTGCTGGCGACCGGCGCCATGAGACCCGATGCACAACGCGGACGGCGGTCCGCAGCCGTAGGGTAGATCAGCGAATCACATCCACCGCGGGCCGACACGGCGGATGCGCTTATCCGCCCTACCGACCCAGCCGCGCTGCCGACTCCCGCTCATCAGCCCCCAGCCCCCAGCCCCCAGCCCCCAGCCCTCAGCCCTCCCCCGCATGGACCTGCTGAACACCCTCTTCCAGTCAGCCCCCTGGGGACCGCTGCGCTTCGGTCTGCATGTCGTGTTCCTGCTCGCGGCGGCCTTCGTGCTGAGGCAGATGCAGGACCTGCGCGCGGTGGTGGGGCTCAAGCATCTGGCCAAGCCCCGGGCGGGCTTCGCCGCGGCGGGCCTGGTGGCGGTGCTCGGCTTCGCCGCGGTGCTCGCCTACCAGGCCACCTGGCAGCTCTCCGGCACGGCGCGGCCCGACCTCATCGCCTTCATGCAGCTGCACGACCGCCGCCAGTTCAACCCGGCGCACTGGATCGAGCGCGGACGCATTCTGGACGTCGCCGGCACGGTGCTCGCCGAGAGCCGCGTGGTGCAGACGGACGCCGGGCCGACGGCGCAGCGCCACTACCCCTTCGGCCCGGACTTCGCGCACGTGGTGGGCTATGCGGACCCGCGCTTCGGCACCTCCGGCGTCGAGGCCGCCGCCAACATCCAGCTGAACGGCGGCAAGCCGGATTCGCTGAAGGACTGGGGCGAGCTCGGCCGGCAGATCCTGACCCAGGGCAAGCGCCCCAAGGGCAACAACGTCACCCTGACGCTGGATGCGGCGCTGCAGCGGCTCGCGGTGGAGCGCCTCGGCGAGCGCGCCGGCGCCGTGGTGATGCTGCGCCCGCAGGACGGCGCACTGCGGGTGCTGGCGAGCACGCCGTCGTTCGATCCGAACCGCATCGACGCCGACCTCTTCCTGCACGCAGACCCGCGGGCGCGGCTGCTGAACCGCGCCACCGCTGGACTCTATCCGCCCGGGTCCACCTTCAAGGTGGTGCTGGCCGCCGACGCGCTGGACCGCGGCTTCAGCGCCCGCATCCACTGCCCGGCGGACGGCTGGACCACCTCCGGGCACTATCGCAAGATCCGTGACCACGAGTACTACGAGGCCCGCCGCGCCGGGCGCAGCTGGCGCGGGCATGGGCGCATCGGGCTCACCACCGCGCTGGTGGAATCGTCCAACGTCTTCTTCGCCCAGCTCGGGGTCTACCTGGGCCACGAAGCCTTCCGCGCCACCACCGAGCGGTTCCTGTTCAACAGCCGCATCAGCATCGGCGCCGGTGACAGCCGCCGGCAGTTCCTGCGCACCGGGCGCATCCCGACCATCCCCAGCTCCGACCGCTACGGGCTCGCCCAGGCGTCCATCGGCCAGGGCAAGGTCCTGGCCACACCGGCACAGATGGCCCTCATCGCCGCCGCCATCGCCAACGACGGCGTCGCCGTGCGCCCGCGGCTGGTCGGCGGCGAGCAGCCGGTCGCGGCCGGCCGCTTCATGCAGTCGGGCACGGCGGCAAAGCTCAGGTCCATGCTGCGCCAGGCGGTGGCCGAGGGCACCGGCCGCGGCATCGAGACCCCGGGGCTCGCCATCGCCGGCAAGACCGGCACCGCCGAGAACCCCTTCGGTGCGCCGCACAGCTGGTTCATCGGCTTCGCCCCGGCGGAGCGCCCCCGGCTCGCCTTCGCCGTGCTGGTGGAGCACGGCGGCTACGGCTCCACCGCCGCCGCGCCCATCGCCCGGGACCTGCTGCTGCTGGCGAAGCAGCGTGGGCACCTGCCATGAGCCTTGGCAGGTATCCACCGCTGTGGCCGCGCAGCCTGGATGGAGCGGCAGCGGAATCCAGGAAGGGGCTCAGCGATACCGACACCGCAAGCGGTGATGCAAGCCCCGGATCCCGCTTCGCTGCATCCGGGCTGCGGCTGACCCGGTCGCGCTCGTGACACCGCTCCCGCGGCGTCACGCATCCCCGGGGCGCTCCCGCGCCCCATACACCCCGGGACCAAGCACGACCGCATCCAATCGACCCACGACACATCGCCAGTTCGCAACACCCCTGAGCTGCACATGGCCAAACCCGCCCGCCCCGAGACCCTCGCCGAGCGCTGGGATGCCCGCGCACCGGAGCGCCGGCTGCTGCTGTGGGTGCTCTTCGCCATCGGCGCCGGCTTCCTGATGGTGCTGGGTGCTCTGCCCAAGGACGGCATCGCCGTGCGCTGGACCGATCTGGTGCCACCGCTGGGGTTCGCACTTGCCTTCTGCGCGGCGCATCTCCTCTTCGTCGCCGCCGGCTTCCGCGGCGATCAACTGCTGCTGGCGCTGGTGGCCTTCCTCGCCGGCATCGGGCTCCTGGCCCAGTTCCGCATGGGCGTCTATGCCGGCGCGGGGCTCACGCTCGCGCACCTGCTGCTGCCGGCGGGGGTCATGCTGCTGGCGCTGCTGGCGGTGGCGCTGATGGACGGGCGCTACCGACCGCTGGCAGCCGGCATGTGGTTTTGGGCCGTACTGTCGCTCGCCATCCTGATCTTCGTGCTCACGACGGGGCAGCGCTTCCGCGGTGCGGTCTATGGCGCCGGCTTCATCACGCCGACGGAAGGGCTCAAGCTGACAGTGGTGCTGTTCGCGGCGGCCTGGATCGACCGCCACGCCAAGGCGCTGGCCAAGTGGCACACACCCATTCCCTTCCCACCCCTGCGTGCCCACTGGCCACTGGCGCTGTTCGCGACACTGCTGCTCGGGCTGCTGCTGGTGCAGCGGGACCTGGGGCTGGTGCTGATCCTGGGCCTCGCGCTGCTGCTCCAGCTCACCGCCGGCACCAAGCGCGTCGGCTACCTCGTCTATGGCGCGCTCGCCGCCGGTGCCGCCGGCTACGCCGTGCTCCAGCTCTTCAGCCACGGCCAGCGCCGCGTCGCCAGCTGGCTCGACCCCTTCGCCGACCCCACCGGCGCCGGCTGGCAGGTGCTCCAGGGACTCTCCGGCATGTACGCCGGCGGGCTCTGGGGCGAGGGCTTCAGCCAGGCGCGCCCGCGCTACGCGCCCATCGCCGAGTCCGACTTCATCTACGCCGTGGTGGCCGAGGAGCTGGGCTTCATCGGCAGCGCCCTGCTGCTCGTCTTCTTCGCGCTGCTCTGCTGGCGGCTCATCCTCATCGCCGCCCGCGCCAAGTCCCCCTTCGGCATGCTCACGGCGACGGGCATCGCCAGCGTCTTCACAGTCCAGACCCTGCTCAACGTCGGCGGCGTCACCAAGGCCATCCCCATCACCGGCGTCACCCTGCCCTTCATCAGCCAGGGCGGCAGCAGCCTGCTGGTCACCTGCCTGGCGCTGGGGCTGGTGCTGGCCATCTCCGACGGGGAGCCGAAGCCTTTGAAAAAGAAAACGGCGCCAGCGCGCACCGCCTCGACTCGGCGCAGGCGTGCGTCGGCTGCCTAGTGCAGCACTGCGAATGTCTTGCCACCGCGCGCCGTACTGGATGCCTGTGCGCTGATTGCCGTCATCCGGTCGGGGACACCCGCGGCCCACAACAGCAAATGCGTATCCAGTAACAGCTTTTTCCGGAGAACTGCCGCTGGCGCAACTGTACCGCCGACAAGGACTGCCAGCCGCGGACCCCAGCCACCGGCATCATCGCCCACGTCAACAACACCGTCTGCCCGTGGCTCAAGGACCTGCCGCTGAAAGGCCACCCCGCCGCCAAGTGGTCCGCGCGGGCTTCGCCCACGCGAACAACTTAATGAAATCGGGCACCGTCCAACGCGCTCGATTGACAACCCTCTGAGCGGCTGCCAACCTCCCAACATCACAGCCAAACGCCTGTTGTTGTACCGCCAGCGGCTGACGAACAGTCTGTTCAAAGAAGTCGTCGTCTGGCGGCTACCGCAACCCTTGCCCGGAAGCCCGCACCCCTTCAAATGCCGTTTGGCGTTGGTTCATCAAGGCCGATGCGTGCTGCGTTACGACAACGAGCACGGAAAGGGTGATCACAAGCACATCGGTGACCAGGAGCAACCATTTGCCTTTGTCACACTTCCACAACTGCTCGTCGATTTCGACCGCGATATCCACCGCTGGAGGACCGCTCATGCAGACACTGATCATTGAAGTCGCCAGCGAAGAGGAAGCCCTCGCACAAGCCATTGCGACCGTCGAATCGAACCAGCCTCAGCCACCCCGTTACCTCTTCGATAGTGACGAGGCCTTGCTGAACACGCTCACAGGTAACCGCTTTGCCATCCTCAAGGCCCTCTGCGGCTCTGGCGCCATTAGCATTGGCGAGCTTGCGCGACGCGTCAAGCGAGATCCAACCGAGGTACAGGCCGACGCGGAGCGACTTAGCGCAATCGGCCTGATCGACAAGACTGAAACCGGGGATCTGCATTTCCCTTACGCCGGGCTGCATTTGGAACTGGATTGGCGCTCCGCTGCTTGAACCCAAGGACTGCGACATAGCCTTGGTCATCAGGTCATCAGTCCCTCCATCGGCGTGGGAGCACCGTCCTCGGCGCGATTGGCGGCCAGTCGCGACAAGAACAAGGCTGCTCCCACTGCAGGAGCCGCCTGATCAATGTTATGGTCAATGCCAAGACATCCTTGCTTGCCACTAAGCATTGGTCACCAGGAGTAAGCCAAGCTCGGGCGCGCGGCACGCCTTCTTGACAGACGCCACGACCTCGCCCTGTGCGACCTTTAGCTCCTTTCCCTTACCCCCTGGTTTCACACCCGGCAAAATCATGAAGCTGAAGCTATGCACGACGCCCTGACCGGTTAAGCCTGAACCCGCGCCAACGCAAGGCCTTGCAGCAACTTCGCCGCGCCGACTGCCTCACCAAGGCCGACTACATGGTCCTCGCTGAGGTCAGCTGCGCCACTGCCAAACGCGACGTCGACGACCTCGCCTACCGCGGCCTCGTCGAGCCCCGCGGCAGCGGGCGCGGCGCCAACTACGTGGCCGGCGGGGAACGGCTCAACAATGGCTCAAACGGGTCAGGCGACGGTGGCGCCGAGCGCTGAGGAACGGCTCGGAAATGGCTCAATCGGCTCACGAGTCGTTCCGCGCATCTGGCAGCTGGACAGACTGAGACTATGATGTGGCATCTGCGACTCTATCGCTCCATGAGCAACCCATCTGTTCCATGGCTTGGGGGTTTGCCAAAACATTGGAGTTGCCGGCCACACCACAACAGCAGATGCGTATCCAGCAACAGCTTCTCTCGCAGGCATCGCTGTTGAACAACGTCGCAATCCCCTGTTCACCCATGCGATCGAAGTCGTCTGGAACCCTGATCTCACCGCGCAGGAAGCCAAGCCGCCGGACCCGCCCAGGCTCCGGTGCCTCCAAATGGACGACCTTCACCAATGGCTTGCCTGCCTTCGCGATGACAAAGGGCTCACCGCGAGCCGCCTGCTCGATCAGTCGCGAGAGGTGCGTCTTGGCCTCGTGGATATTGACACGCTGCGTCGTGCTACCTTCTTCAACTAAGTTATGTGAGTCTCGTTTTATCCGGCGATCCTGGCAATGTTGCCCGCCCGGTGGCCGTGAGGCGGGTGCTGGACAGCAGTGGGTGCTCGTCGCCGTTGGCGTCGACTTCTTGATGGTGCCGGGAGCCCCTGCCCCAGGAGGGTCTTACCCTGCACTGGAGCGATTTGACGCCGCCCCTGGCGTGCATGCTCTCCTTCTTCGGGCGCGGTGTCGTAGCATGGCGGCATCGACAAGCCACCGGACCGACCCGCACATGGCCTCCGTATTGATCAGGAACCTCCCGGACGCGCTTCACCGGCAACTCAAGCGCCGCGCCCGGCGGCATCATCGGCGTCTCGACCAGGAACTGATTGCCCTCATCGAGGTCGCGCTCGACACCCGCGCCAGCGCAGCGCTGCCCGCGCCCGCCAAGCTGCGCAAGCCTCTGAAGCAGCACATGCTGGATCAGGCGAGGCAGCAGGGACGGGCGTGATCACTCGGCGAAGCCTCGTGCCTCCTCAAGCGCGCAACTGCCTGCACTGCGCCACGAAGCGTCTCGATGCCGTGCTGGTGCGCTACCTGCATCGGCTCGGCGCCCATGCCCTGATCGTCGAGGACGTGCCCTGTCTGCGCTGCCCCGAGTGCGGGGAGGAGTATCTCGACATCGCGACGCTGAACACGATCGAGTCCGCGCACAACGCGATCCTCGATCACGAGCGCGGCGACGGGCACTCCCGCCGCCTGCGGTTTGAAGAGCTCGGCTCGCGCTGAGGACACGCGACGTCGTGGCACGCCCGCCTGACGCTGCCTACATGGACTGAGCTTCGCAGCCCCGAGCGCGGCTTTGTGGCAGCGAGGCCACGAAAACCGGATAAGGGTTTCCCTGATTAACCATGGTATGGTCGCGTCTCGGCATCGTGTGCGGCCGTGCACCGGGTCATGGACAAGAAAGGTCTCAGCGAACGCGATATCTGCACCAAGTTCGTCACGCCAGCGCTGATCCGCGCGGGCTGGAAGCTCGCCTGGTTCCGCGAGGAGGTCTGGCTTACGGACGGCCGAGTCCTCGTGCGCGGCAAGCTGGCCTACCGGATCCAGAACCCCGGTGCCAAGGGCGGCCCGAAGCGCGCGGACTACGTGCTGTACGCCGAGAACGGCGTGCCCATCGCCATCATCGAGGTCAAGCGCAACGTCTTACCCCTGGGGCACGGCATGCCGCAGGCGCTCGACTATGCTGAGCGGCTCGACGTGCCCTTCGCCATCAGCTCCAACGGCGACGGCTTCCTGCTGCATGACCGAAGCGGCATAACGCAGCCGGTCGAGCGGGCGCTCGGCCTCGACGACTTTCCGAGCCTCGACGAGCTCTGGGCCATCTACCTGCGCTGGAAGGGGATCGAGTCAGAAGATCAGCGTGCACTGGTCGCCCAGCCGTATCACACCGACGGCAGCGGCAAAGAGCCCCGCTACTACCAGCGCGTCGCCATCGACCGCACCATCGCGGCCATCGCCCGCGGCCGGCTGCGCTTGCTGCTGGTGATGGCCACGGGCACCGGCAAGACCTACACCGCCTTTCAGATCATCTGGCGCTTGTGGAAGGCCAAGCGGGTCAAGCGGGTGCTGTTCCTGGCCGACCGCAACATCCTGATCGACCAGACCATCCAGCAGGACTTCGCGCCGTTCGGCGAGGTGATGCACAAGATCACCAACCGCGAGGCCAAGAAGAACTACGAGATCTACCTCTGCCTGTACCAGGCGGTGACGGGCGCAGAGGAGTGGAAGCAGATCTACCGCCAGTTCCCGGCGGCCTTCTTCGATCTTGTCGTCATCGACGAGTGCCACCGCGGCAGCGCGAGCGAGGACTCCGCCTGGCGCGAAGTGCTGGATTACTTCAGCGGGGCGATTCACCTGGGCCTCACCGCGACACCGAAAGAGAAGCGACCCGCCCGAGGCGCAACGACCATCCCGGACCCCGAGTACAACCTCAAGTACTTCGGCAACCCAATCTACACCTACTCGCTCAAACAGGGCATCGAGGACGGCTTTCTGGCACCGTACAAGGTCATCCGCGTGGTCAGCGATGTCGATGCGCTGGGCTACACCCCCGAGCGCGATAAAGTCGACAAAGACGGCCAGCTCGTCGAGCAGCGTCAGTACAACGCCAAGGACTTCGATCGTACGCTGATCCTCACCAAGCGCACCGAGCTGGTCGCCAGGCGGGTCTGGGAATACCTCCAGGCCATCGACCCCATGGCCAAGACCATCGTCTTCTGCGACGACCAGCCGCACGCGGAACGCATGCGCCAAGCCTTGGTCAACCTGATCCCGGAGGCCGCTGCAAACCGCCGCTACGTCGTGCGCATCACCGGCGACGACAAGGACGGCAAGGCCCTGCTGGCCTACTTCATTGACAATGACGAGCCCTATCCGGTTATCGCCACCACGTCCCGCCTGCTCTCCACCGGCGTCGACGCCAAGACCTGCAAGCTCATCGTGCTGGACCAGACCATCAACTCCATGACCCAGTTCAAGCAGATCCTGGGCCGCGGCACCCGCATCCGGGAGGACTACAACAAGCTCTACTTCACCATCATGGACTTCAAGGGGGCCACGCGGTTGTTCCAGGACCCGGAGTTCGACGGCGAGCCGGTCACGGTACACGAGCCGGCGCCGAACGAGTCCATCATTCCGACCGACGAGCGCGAGGGCGCCGACCCGCAGCCCGCGAATATCGCCGACACGGACGCAGCGCCGGCCGATGACGATGACTACCCGCAGCGAACGGACCCGCCAGGCGGCACCCGGGACCCGGAAGCGGGCCGGCCCCGCTACACCATCGACGATGTCGAGGTCCGCACCGCCATCGAGCGCTCGCAGTATCTCGATGCGCAGGGCAGGCTGGTCACCGAGGACTACCGCGTTCTGCTCAAGGACCAGATCCGCCAGACCCTGCGCGGCCAGTTCAGCTCCCTCGGCGATTTCCTGCGCCGTTGGACCGGGGCCGAGCGCAAGCAGGCCATCCTCGAAGCGCTGCGCGACCAGGGCCTCCCGCTGGAGGTCCTTGTGCAGGCCGTGCCCGACGGCGACGAGCTGGACGCCTTCGACCTCATCGCCCATGTCGCCTTCGACCAGCCGCCGCTGAGCCGCAGGGAGCGCGCGGAGCAGGTGCGCAAGCGCAACTACTTCGGCAAGTACGGCGACCAGGCCAGGGCCGTGCTGGAGGCATTGCTGGAGAAGTATGCAGACCACGGTATCGGCGGCATTGAAGACCCGAAGGTGCTGGAGCTCCCACCTTTCGACCAGCTGGGCGGCAAGACCCGGATCCGCCGCGCCGTCTTCGGGGGCTCGGAGAAGTTCTCCAAGGCCCTCACCGAGCTGGAACAGCAGCTCTACCAGGACAGCGCATGATGCTCGACGCCGCGCCCGACGCTTTACACCGAGACACCGAATCCCTGATTATCTGATTTTTCGCACCTTGGATAGCGAGTATCCCAATGGAGCAAGTCAACGTCACGCAGGCTGCCCGGCAACTCTCGGATCTGCTCAATCGGGTCGCCTACCAGGGCGCCAGCTTCGAGCTGACGCGGGGCGGCCGGCGCATCGCCCGTCTCGTGCCCGCCGGGCCACCGGAGCGCGTCAAGGTCTCCGAGCTGAACGCCATCTTCGCCCGTCTCCCGAAGCTGGGCGAGGACGCGGAGGCATTCGAGCGCGACATCACCGACGCGCAGGCCGCGATCATCCCGGATCGGGACCCCTGGGACGACTGACCCGCGGTGGTCGATCCCAAGCGCCTGGTTGCCCGCCAAACACCATCACCAACCGGAAATCGATCGTGGGCCTGCTCATCGACACCGGCGTGCTGATCCGCGTCGAGCGCTGCGCCGACATCCAGCTGGATTTTTCGCCGTGGACAAGCTACGGCGATGCGGCCATCAGCGTCGTCAGTGCCTCGGAGCTGCTCGTCGGCGTGCATCGCGCAAGCCCTGACAGCCGCCGAATCCGCCGCTTGGCGTCCGTGGGAGCCGTGCTCGCCGCCTTGCCCATTCTGGACATCACCCTGGAGGTCGCACGCGTCCACGCGGAACTGGTCGCGACGCTGCGCGAGCAAGGCCAGACCCTGGGCGCCAACGACGCCTACATCGCCGCCACCGCCCTCGCCAGCGGTTACGCGTTGCTCACCACCGACGCCGACGACTTCGGCCGCGTCCCCGGCCTGGAAGTCCTGCCCTTCGTGCAGCCCGACTCCGGAACCGACAGCGCGAGCCCAAAACCATGAACCTCAGCACCACCGTCAAATCCATCCAGGACATCATGCGCAAGGACGACGGCGTCGACGGCGACGCCCAGCGCATCGGCCAGCTCTCCTGGATGCTGTTCCTCAAGATCTTCGACCAGGCCGAGGACGGCTGGGCGGACGACGCCCGCGACCAAGGCCGCAGCTACCGCTCCGCGCTGCCGGAGGACTGCCGCTGGCGCAACTGGGCCGCGTACAAGGACGGCGCGCCACAAACCCCGGCGACTGACATCATCGCCCACGTCAACAACACCGTCTTTCCGCAGCTCAAGGAACTGCCGCTGAACGGCAACCCGGCGGCGAAGGTGGTGCGCGAGGTCTTCGTCGATGCCAACAACTTCATGAAGTCCGGCACCCTGATGCTGGGCGTCATCGAGAAGCTGGAAGAGGCCATCGACTTCCATGATCTGAAGGCCCGCGGCCAGCTCGGCGACGTCTACGAACAGATCCTGAACGACCTGCGCAGCGCCGGCAACGCCGGCGAGTTCTACACCCCGCGCGCCGTTACCGAGTTCATGGTGGCCCAGGTCAACCCGAGGCTGGGCTCCAAAGGACAGGGGTGCGAGACCGTGCTCGACCCCGCCTGCGGCACCGGCGGCTTCCTCACCGCCGCGATCGCCCACTTCAACGCCCAGCTCGACGAGCGCTCCGGCCCCGACGACAAGCGCGCCATCGCCCAATCGATCCGCGGCATAGAAAAGAAGCAGCTCCCGCACCTGCTCTGCATCACCAACCTGATGTTGCATGGCATCGAAGTGCCGAGCATGGTCGAGCACCGCAACACCCTGGGCCAACCCTGGAACGGCTGGACCAAGCGCGACCGGGCCGACTGTGTCATTACGAACCCGCCCTTCGGGGGCATGGAGGACGACACCGTCGGCGGAGACTACCTGCTCCAGACCCGCGAGACCGCGGACATGTTCATGACCCTTATCGTGAACAAGTTGCTCAAGGAAGATGGCGGTCGGGCTGCCGTCGTGCTGCCCGACGGGTTCCTGTTCGGCGAGGGCATCAAGGCCAAGATCAAGGAAGACCTGCTGGAGAAATGCCACCTGCATACCGTCGTCCGCCTGCCCAACGGCGTTTTCAACCCCTACACCGGCATCAAGACCAACCTGCTCTTCTTCACCCGCGGCCGCCCGACCGACAGCATCTGGTTCTACGAGCACCGCTACCCCGAGGGCGTCAAGAGCTACTCGAAGACCAAGCCCCTGCGCATCGAGGAGCTGAAACCCATTCAGGACTGGTGGGGCAGCGAGACCGACGGCTTCGCCAGCCGCGTTGAGACCGAGCAGGCCTGGCGCGTCGACTTCAAAACGCTAAAGGCCGAAGCAATCGCGAAGGCGCAGCCCCACTGGGACGAGGCCGACCGGCTCAACGTCGAGGCCAACGACCTCAACGAGCAGGCCAAGACCCTGCGCGCCTCCATCCGCGGCGAAAAGGACGCCCACGAATGCCGGCCCGTCGAGGACCAGCTCGCCGAACTGACCCAACGCATCGAGACCCTGCGCCAACAGGCCAAGGAGGCCCAAGCCGCCGGCGACCGCCACTACTGGCCCATCTACAACCTGGACCGCAAGAACCACAACGCCCCGGAGGAAGAGAGCCACGACCCGGACGTCCTGCTGGCCAAATACAAACAGCTCCTGGCCGAGATCGAGCAGACCGAGAACCAGCTACGCGACGAGTTGGCCGAGGCGCTGGCACATCGGATCGAGGCGGAGGAAGCCGGGTCGTGAAGGTTTCGGAGTTCTTGGAGAACTTTCGGTATGTGGCGGAGGCACCGAACGGCGTCACGAAGCTTCGCGAGCTGGTCTTGAGTCTTGCGATGAGAGGTGAGCTCGTCCCGCAGAACGCCAACGACACTTCAGCTCAGCAGGTCATTCGCCAAATGGAACAGGAGAGGCGGGCAGCACACAGAAATGTACGAAGGAGGCCGCCAAAACAGCAGAGCGATCTAAGGGCCACGGACATACCATACCCAATACCCGAAACCTGGCAGTGGGTCGCCTTCGGCAGCATTGCCCGTCACAATGCCGGCAAGACTCTGGACAAGGGCCGCAATTCTGGTCGTCCGCGGAAGTACATCACCACATCCAACCTCTATTGGGGACGATTCGATCTCAACGACGTTAGAGAAATGTTGATCCGCGACGACGAGCTAGATCGTTGCACAGCTCGCCGGGGTGATCTTCTGATTTGCGAGGGCGGCGAGGCTGGCAGGGCCGCCGTCTGGGATTCCGACGAGGAGATCTGTTTTCAGAACCACATCCATCGTGCGCGCCTGCTGGGTGGTATCGATCCCTACTATGCCTTTCGTTACTTACAGAAGCTGGACGCGACACAAGAAATCAATAAGTATCGCAAAGGCGTAGGAATCTCAAATCTGTCAGGCAAGGCGCTGTCGTCCATTCCGTTCCCGCTTGCACCTGTTGCAGAGCAAAAACGCATCGTCGCCAAAGTGGATGCGCTGATGGCGCTGTGCGACAAGCTGGATGCACAGAAGCAAAAGCTTGAAACGCGATACTTCTCGCTTTCCAATGCTCGTGAAGCCCAATTCTCTGAAGCTTCTACACATCAAAATTTGTTGCAGTTATCTGTGCCTCCCGTTTCCGGAGATTCGATCCGAAACGCCCTGCTCCTCGCGGCATTCAAAGGTTTGATCTCGCAAAGACTCCCTGAAGATCAGAGCGTCGCAGAGATGCTTGCGAACGCTGCCTCCGAACAAGAAAACTTGCTTGCAGCCAGCAAGCGAAGGCGCCCGCAGTGGCAGCGCAAGCTTGCGAGAGCAAGAGCGATCTTTGCCCTGCCGTCGAGCTGGACCTGGGTAAGGGTCGCAGATGTTGTCGAGCGTGTTACGGTCGGTTTCGTAGGTTCGATGGTTCAGCACTATCGAACGGAGGGGATACCATTCCTGAGGTCCCAAAACGTACGCCGGAATCGTTTCGACGCGACGGGGATGGTCTTTATTTCTAAGGAATTTCATGACTCCATTGCGAAGTCTGCGCTCGCGCCGAACGACGTCGTAGTAACTAGGTCAGGCAGCGTTGGGGTAAGCTGCGTGATCCCAAAGGCAGTCAAAGAAGCGAACTGTTCTGATTTGGTTGTGATCAAAAATCCAATTGCTGTGGTGCCAGAATTTCTCTGCTACTACTTAAACTCGGTGGCGAGCACGCACATCGCAGCGGGAAAGGTCGGTATCGCTCTGACCCATTTCAATACAAAATCTGTTGCTGAGCTTTCTCTGCCCCTACCGCCGTACAACGAACAAGTACGTATCGTTGAAACGATTGACGCGGTTCTCAATACCATCGCTTACTTCGAGAACCAGCAACTAAGGCGACGGAAGCTTGGGACGCAACTCGCGCAAGCGTTCGTCGCCGCCATCACCGGCACCACCAGCGAGGACGCCAAGCCTATGAAAGCCCCAAAGACCGAGCTGATCACACGCTTGGAGGTCGAAGCCAGGGATGCGCGGCCGGGCACCGACCAGCCACTGGCCATCCTGCTGGCTGAGGCAGACGGCCCGCTATCGGCCAAGGCGCTATGGCAACGCTCCGGCCTCCCGATAGAGACGTTCTACCAACAGCTCAAGACGGAGAAAGCCGCCGGCTGGATCATCGAGCCGGAGCCGGCCCGAGTGCGCGAGATCAAGGAGGACTGATGCACCTGCAACGTCTCAAGCTGCGCGCCTTCCGCAACCTCCGAGACTTGGAGGTCCGCTTCTCGGCGTCGGCGCGGGATGCCGAGGGCCGGGACCTGCGGCTGCAAAGCCACGCCATCATCGGGCCGAACGGCTCCGGCAAGTCCAACCTGCTGGAGGCCCTGGTCACGATCTTTCGCGATCTGGACCTGAACCAGCCGCCGGGCTTCGACTACGAGCTGGACTACGAAATCCGCGGCTATTCGGTCGCCATCCGGGCGACCGCCGGCGAGCCGCCGCGGGTGCAGATCGACGGCGTGGCGACCGACCCCTTCGAGCTGAGCGATATACGCCGCGAGCATCCGGAGACGGGCCGGATGGAGCGAGGCAAAGCACGGCGCTACCTACCGTCCAACGTCTTCACCTACTACTCCGGGAAGAACGAGCGCCTGGAGGCCCTGTTCCGGGAGCACCAACAGGCGTTCATCAACAATCTGAACGAGGTCGACGCGCACTGCGACGATGCCACAGGCTTCGACGACACCTCGGCCGCCGATGCCCTGGTCCGGCGCCTGTTTTACTGCCGCCATCCCCACGCCAAACTCGTGCTGCTCTCCCTGCTGCTGGCACCGGAGCAGCCGCTGAAGGAGATTCTGGACGATCTGCGCATCGTCGACCTGGACTCGGCCCTTTTCGTGCTCAAGCAGCCCTGGCGCTTGACCGCTGAGAAGCTGACCCGCGAGGACATCCGTCAGGGCAGCCCGCGCTTCTGGTACGACCGCACTCGCTTCACGGAAGAGCTGCTGGAGAAGCTATGGGAGCTCGCGGTCGCCCCTATCGACCATACCGCGGAGCAAACCATCGACTTCCGCGGCCGGGTGGAGGAGCAGGCGCTGCTGTACCTGTTCGTGGACTCTCGGGACAAGCTCACCGAGCTAAAGAACCACGTCGGCGACTCCTACCGCTTCTTCCGCTTCCTGGAGGGCGCCTACATCGCCGACCTGCTGGAGGACCTGCACCTCTATGTGCGTCACCAACAAGCGGACGGGCTGATGACCTTCGACCAGCTCTCCGAGGGCGAGCTGCAACTGCTGACCGTGCTCGGCCTGATGCGCCTGATCCACGGCAGCGACTGGGACCAATGCCTGTTTCTGCTCGACGAGCCGGACACCCACCTGAACCCGCTTTGGAAGCTGCGCTACTTCGAGCGCGTCGAGCAGGTCCTGCGGGAACAGTCCGACGGCCCACTGAAGGGCGACTCGCAGATCATCGTCACCACCCACGACCCGATGATGATCGGCAGCCTGCGCCGGGAGCAGGTGCACATCCTGCGTCAAGGGTCGCGCGGCGTAATCGAGGTGGACCAGCCCATCGTGGACCCCAGGGGCATGGGTGTCGCCGGGCTGCTGAAGAGCGAGCTGTTCGGCCTGCGCTCAACCGTAGACACGGAGACGCTGCGCCGGCTGGACCGGCGCAATCTGCTGTTCGCCAGGGGAGAAGAGCGCACCGCCGAGGAAACTGCCGAGATGCAACGTCTCAGCGATGAGCTCTCTGAGCTCGGCTTCGCCCAGGACTTCAAGGAACCGTACTACGCCTTGTTCGTCCGCAAGATGGCCCAGCACACACGGTTCCACCAGCCCACGCTGACGCCGGAGCAGATGGCGGACCAAGAGGCCATCGCGGAGCGCATTATCAGAGAGGTCTTGGCGGAGGACGCTGGCAAATGAGGTGGATCGAGTTTGATAACAAGCGACCGACGGATGCATTTCCGGGCTGGGAGCCTTGGAGTCAGGAGGAATGGGACGCCTGGCTGCAGCGCTCCGCGACTTTTTTGGCGCAGGTGAAGTTGATGACCGAAGAGGCCGATGCTTTGCGGCGATCTGGAGACGAGGAGTCTGCAAGGGAGAAGCTGAAGGCGCGCAACGACTTTATGCGGAAGAAGAGCAACCACTGGGGCAAGCTGAAACCCTGGCTGCTTGCGCTGTCGCACGGCAAGTGCTGGTTCTCCGAGTCCAAGGATATCTACTCTGACTACCACGTCGAGCACTTTCGACCTAAATCCGAGGCCAAGGACCTAGATGGCAATACTCGCGACGGCTACTGGTGGCTGGCCTTCGACTACAGCAACTACCGAATCTGCGGCAGCGTCGGAAACAGTAAGAAGGGCGGGTGGTTTCCGTTGCGGGAGGGTTCAATGCGTTCTTGCTTTGCGAACCAGTGCGAAGAATCCGAAGCCCCCTACTTGTTGGATCCGACAGACCCAGTGGACGTGGAACTGCTTGCGTTTGACGAGGAAGGCAAGGCGATCGTGGCGCCGCACGTGGACGACGCTTGGGAAATCCGGCGGGTGGATGTATCGATCCACCGGTTGAAGCTGAACGAGCATGAGGCGCTGACCGAGGCACGTCGGGCAAAGTGGCAGGAAGTCGTACGCGAGATCGACGGCTACTATCGAGACAAGCAGCGCTGCGCCTCAGGCTGCAACCCTGCGGCGAAAGAGCGCTTAAAAAACCGTATTCGTACGATCAAGCGCTTGGCGAGCGCGGAGGAGCCCTTGTCGTCAGTCGTACGCTGGTGCCTGAGCTTTCGGAACGACAAACAGTTGCTGAGACTCGCCTCATGACCCTGCGGGTCGGCGTTTCGCTTACCACGTCTAAAGCCGCGAGGTACGATCCCATGCGAATCGACCGGCTCAATGTCCAGAACTTCAAGCGCTTCGAGGAGCTTCGCCTGGATCTCGACCCCCGCTTCACGTTGCTGGTCGGGGACAACGGCGCGGGCAAGACGTCGGTTCTGGACGCGCTCGCGGTGGCCGCGAGCATTTGGCTGGTAACCCCTCCTGACCGGAGCCTCTCCGGCAGTCGCCGCGGTATCCTGCCGAGCGAGATTCGGTTGGAGCCGGTGGTCGCCGGCGACCGGACTCAGTTCGTCGAGCGGAAGCCAGTGTTGGTGCACGCCATCGGTGAGATTGCCGGCGAGCCGCTTCAGTGGACGCGCGGGATTCCGAAGGGTGGAGTCAAGACATCCAGCAAGCAGGCCGGGAAGGCGACCGCGTTGATCCAGGAGGTCTTCGAGGTCGGTGCCGACGGCGCCGGGGTGCTGTGCCCGGTGCTGGCCTATTACGGCGCGGGGCGCGCGTGGCTGCCGTCCCGGGCGCGTGTCGAGAAGGGCGCTCCGTCTGGTCCGGCCCGGCGCTGGGACGCCTTCTATGATTGCTTCGAAGAGCGGATTCGCATTGGCGACTTGGTGCAGTGGTTCCAGCGCGAGGCCATCGCCGCCGGCAACCGCAAGGGCCGCTGGCGGCCCGGCTTCGATGCCGTGCGGCTCGCCATCCTGCGCTGTGTGCCGGAGGCGGATGCGCTCTGGTTCGACGGCGACCGCTCGGACATTGTGTTGTCGATGAGCGGCGAGGCGTGCCCGTTCTCGAACCTCAGCGCGGGACAGAAGATGATGGTGGCGCTGATCGCGGACATCGCCATCAAGGCGGTGACGCAGAACGCCTATCTGCTGCCGGAGGATGAGCTGGACACGGATGGGGAGGACCTGCCGGACGTGCTGCGCCGCACGCCCGGTCTGATCCTCATTGATGAGCTGGACACCCACCTGCATCCCATCTGGCAGCGGCGCGTGGTGGGCGACCTGAAGGAAACCTTTCCGGCGATGCAGTTCGTCTGCACGTCGCATTCCCCGTTCGTGATCCAGTCCTTGCAGCCCGGCGAGCTGCGCACCCTGGACGCATCCGGCCCGGTGCTGGTGGAGTACGCCAATCAATCCATCGAGGACATCGCCGAGGATGTGCAGCACGTCCCCGTGCCGCAGAAGAGCCGGCGGGCGCAGGAGCTTGCCCGGGCAACGGGGCGCTATTTCGATCTGCTGGAACGGGCTGGTGACATGAGCTCCGAGGATTTCCGGAACGCGGAACGGGACTATCGCACCGCTGTAGAACGCTACTCCGACAACCCCGGGCTCAGCGCATTTCTGAAGCTTCAGGCCATGGCCGCGGAGAAGGAGGGCAAGGAATGAGGCCCATCGAGCGCGGGCCGGCGCCGCGTGTTTATGCCGAGTACGGCGATGCCATCGACGACTTGGTTGACCGACTCGGGCGCTATTGCAGCTATTGTGAGCGCCGGCTCCCGGTGAGCCTGGCGGTCGAGCACATGACGCCCAAGCACCTCCATCCGGACCAGGAGCTGGACTGGGACAATTTCCTGCTGGGCTGCACCAACTGCAATTCTACGAAGTCGAACAAGGACTTGAGCGATGATGAGACGCTGTGGCCGGACCGGGACAACACGCTGCTCGCGCTGACCTATGCCCGGGGCGGCTTCGTCTCCACCTCCGACGGGATCGACGACCCGGACCTTCGAGCACGGGTCAGGATGCTGCTTGATCTGGTCGGGCTCGATCGGCACGCCGCACGCGGTTGGCCACCGCCGACAGACAAAGACAAGCGTTGGCAGCAACGCGAAGAGATCTGGGAGATCGCCGAGGAGACCTTGGGGTCGTACGAGGCGCTCGAGCGCTCACAGGCCGCCTTATCGCTGATCGTCACCGCGGCGCTGGGCTACGGGTTTCCCTCGGTGTGGCTGACGGTGTTCGATGCCTACCCCGAGGTCAGGCTCGCACTCCTGGATGCCTTTCCCGGTACATCGAAGGGCAGCTTCGACGACTTGGGCCAGCCTGTGAATCGGGCCGGGGGCGTACTGTAGGACTCAGCGGTGCGGCAGACTCCGATCGAACGGCGGCGCTCAGTCCCGTTGGATACACGCGCGCAGGCTTTCTTGGCCGGCCGAGGCCGGTGTGCGGACGCCGCCGTGGCGGCGGAGACGCCGCTCCCACAGTCCGCGAGGCACGCTATCCTTCGCCAACTTTGTCCTGACGCGCCGAACTGCGCCTTGCGAGCCGAGCATTGTGCAACTCACCACCGAGCAGGCCTTGACCATTCGCCGCCCCACCGCCGAGATCTTTGGCCCTGATGCGCGGGTGGGCCTGTTCGGCTCGCGGCTCGACGATGCGGCCCGCGGGGGCAACATCGGTCTCCTGGTGGAATGCGACCAGCCCGTGGCGGACCTGGCGCACAAGCGCGTGCAGCTTGTGGCACGGCTGCAGCTGCGGCTCGGCGACCAGCCCATCGATGTGCTGGTGCGTGCCCCGGGCGCGCCGCAGGGCCCGGTGCACGCGGCAGCCGCGCGCTCAGGGGTGCGGCTGTGACGCTCGATGACCTGCTGCCCATCGAGCGCTTCCGGCAGACCCTGGACGTGGTCGGCCGCGAGGCCGGTCACCTTGCCTACAGCCGCTCGCGGCTCGCCGCGGATCAGCGCGTGCGCGATTTCGCCGCCACACGGATGCCGCAGTGATTGCCGGGCGAAGGCGGCGGATGCGCTGCGCTGAAATTTTGAACCTAGAAAGAGCAGTCAACCACGAAGTACACGAATAGCACGAAGAAGAACACGAAGGAAGACAGAGAATTAGCGACAAAAACCTCGCCTGGGTGTTCTTCACCATGTGGGTGAATGCGCAAATTTGCGTATACGCTTGGACTCCTTCGTGTTCTTCGTGCTCTTCGTGGTTCAAATCCCGGATCTAGGATCATGGTGCCATTGTCACGCAAACGCATCCCATTGCCATTTGAGCCATGCCGAAGATCCTCTGGCTGCTGCCCGTTCTGCTGATTCTGCCTGCGCTGCTGCTGGTGGGCGGGGACGACGGGGAGAGCTTGCCCCAAAGCCGTGCGCCTGATCTGCTTCAGGTGGCCGAGCGCGGCGATGTCTCGGCGCTCGACGCCCTGCTCAAGCGCCGCGCCGATGCCAACGTCCGCGACAGTTGTGACTGGACGCCGCTGATGAAGGCCGCGGTGAACGGCCATGTCGAAGCCGCAGAGCGCCTCCTCGCCGCCGGCGCAGACGTGGACGCCGCGGACAAGGGCGGTTACACGGCGCTCCTGCTGGCCGCCTCCAACAACCACGCGGCGCTGGTGGACCTGCTGCTTGCCCACGGCGCCATGATCGACGCCCAGGAGCGTACCCAGGGCTATACGCCGCTCATCTGGGCGGCGCACCGCGGCCACGCCGAGGCGCTCAAGGTGCTGCTTGCCCACGGCGCGGACGCAACCCTGCCGGACTTCGACGGCCACGCCGCCGCCTGGCATGCCGCCGCCGAGGCGCATCCCGAGGTCGAAGCTCTGCTGCAGGACACTGGGGCACCGGCCACGGCACAGGCGGGGGGCTGAGCCTTCCGCAGTCTGACGTTTGAAGTCTGAAAGAGGAGGCGGCGTCGCGGTCGCCCTTGTGGCCGCGGGATAATCGTTGCGCGCAGGCAGGTGTGCTTCAAGCTTCACGCTTCGTCTTTCAGACTTTCTTTATCATCCCGGCCATGGCCAGCCTGCGCGAAACCATGGCCCGCAACGGGTTCGAGTCCAACGACGACTACGAATTCCAGGTCCGCTGCCTGCTCCAGGGCCCCGCGGACGGCATCCGCACCTTAAGCATCGAAGGCGACGGCGAGCGCCGCAAGACCGCCTTTGCAACGGCGCTGGCCCACGCGCTGGAGCGCCCGCACGTGCTCTACCACGACTTCGCGGACCGCACCCGGGCGCTGCCCGAGGTGATCCTGCCCGAGGCGCAGGACGAGTACGGCCGCAAGGAGCCGCCCATCGAGCCCCTGGACGACATCGTGAGCCACGCCTGTGCGCTGAGCGAGGCCGAGGGCGTGGTGCTGATCCTGGACCAGCTGCAGGCGGCGGACTTCCGCGAGCACATCCGCATCCACCGGCTGGTGCGCGACCGCCGCTGGCAGGTGCGCGACGCCGGCTACGACGCCAACCCCAGGCACCTGCTGTTGTTCCTGATCAGCGAAGAGCCGCTGTACCACGCCCTGCAGCGGGCGAGCTTTCGGGTCTGGGTGAGCCGGGTCTCGGAGCGCAGGCTTATCTTCCGGCCGGCGGAATTCGGCCTGGCGTCCGATGCGGTGCCGCTGTTCGCCGCCCTGGGCGAGCTGTTCCGGGCGCTGGCGGCGGCGCCCACGCGCAGTGAGATGCAGAAGCTCCTGCACGACCTCATCCATCAGGTGCAGACGGAAGCCGACCTCTGCCACGCCGTCTTCGGGCGCTGCGAGGGGATCGACCGTCAGCGCCTCTTCGCCGCCGACACCGCGCCGGCGCTGACCGCCGTCATCGACGCGCTGCGCGCCTACATCGGCACCGAGCAGATCGAGATCGGCGGCGACTGACGCTGCCCCGTCGTCGCCGGCGGCCGGCCCCGTGGGAAGCTGGTCGCTCTGCCGGCGCCATGCGGCGTCTGTGGCGCGGTGCGAGAGTGCGCAGCAGATGCACAGGCCCCTGACCCGATTGCAAGCCGCGGTGCGGCGCCTAGGCTCAAAGGAGTGACACCGCGTTGTCCGGCGGCATGCGTCGGCGCGCGGCGCAGGAGCAGCCATGTTCGCGCCGAGCTACAAACTGGCCTTCGTCGTCCTGTTCCTGGTGCTGTTGACGGTGACGGTGGCCGGGGTCTCCAGCAATGCCTATCGGCGCGCGACCCGGGTCTCGCTGGACCTGTCCGCCGACATCCTGGCGGAGATGTCGGAGAAGCTCACCAACTGCACCGTGGGGCTGTTCGAGCGCGCGCGCGGGCTCTTGGAGTGCGACGCCGTGGCGCTGCAGACCGGGGGCGGACCGCTTGCCCAGCAGGAGCTGCTGCTGACCCTGTTCGCGCAGCAGCTGGCGCTGGTGCCGCAGATCCAGGCCCTGTACGTGGGGGATGCCGACGGCAACCTCGTGCAGATGCGCCGCTCGCCGCAGCCGGTTTCCCGCGTCATCACGCGGGTGACCGCGGACGGCCGGGCGCTTGCCCGGCCGCACGAGCGGATCATCTACCGGGATGCGGCGCTGCGCCCGCTCACAAGGCTCACGGGCAGCGGGCGGGAAGACCCGCGGCAGCAGGCGTGGTACCGCCGCGCCGTGACCGAGCAGCTGCACATCTCGGAGCTGCACCGCTTCGCCGCCGACGACCGCCCGGGGGTCACGCTGGTAAAGGCAGTGCAGACCGCGGACGGACGGCTGCGGGCGGCGCTGGGGGCGGACGTGACGGTGGCGGGCATCTCTGAGCTGCTGGCGGCGCAGCGGCTCGCGGCGGGCGGTGTCGTCGTCCTGGTGGACGCTGAGCACCGGCTGGTGGCCTTTCCGCCCTGGCTCAAGCTCACCGGCGCTGGGGCGGACGGCCTGCCGCGGGTGGAGCACCTGGATGCGCAATGGCTGGTGGACGCCTACCAGGGCTCCATGGCCGGCACGGCACGGTCGTCCGGCAACGGCACCCTCGCGTACACACTGACCCAGACCGACGGGCGTCGCTACCTGGCCCACCGCAAGGCGGTGCCGGCGGCGCTGGGCACGGACTGGACGCTGTTCATCGTGGTGCCGCAGGCGTCGCTGCTGAGCACCGCCACGCGGGTGCTGAGCGAGTCCGTGGTGATCGCCGTGATCATGCTTGCGGTGGCGGCCTTTGCGGTCTCGCTGCTGGCACTGCGCCTGTTCGAGCCGCTGGAGCGGCTGGTGCACAACACCGAGCACATGAGCGCACTGCGCTTCGGCGACGTGGAGCGGGTGCCGTCCTGGTTCCGCGAGATCCGCACCATGGACGCCGCCATCCGGCGCACGAGCCAGGGCCTCCAGTCCCTGACCAAATTCGTACCGGCGACCGTGGCACGGCGGCTGGTGCAGTCCGGCGCGCCGGTGCAGCCGCAAGCGGAGATGCGCGAGCTCGCCGTGCTCTTCAGCGGCATCGCGGATCTGGCCACCCTGTGCGGCGAGCTGCCGCCCGAGCGCATCACGGCGCTGCTGAGCGCGCAGCTCGCGGTCTTCACCGACGCCATCCTGGCGCGGCACGGCACCCTCGACAATTACCTGGGCGAGAGCATCCTCGCCTTCTGGGGGGCGCCCTTGGCGGTGGACGACGGCGTGCCGCGCGCCTGCGACACGGCGCTCGCCTGTCTGGCGGCGGAGGCGGCACTGCTGCGGGACTGGCAGCTGTGCGACCGACCCGCACCCCAGACCCTGTTCTCGGTGCATGTTGGGCGCTGCATCGTCGGCGCCATCGGCTCCAGCAGCCGCATGAGCTACACCGCCGTCGGCGACAACATCACCCGTGGCTGGAACCTGCGCTGGCTGAACCGGCGCTACGGCACGCGCATCATCATCAGCGCCGCAGCCCGGGCACAGGCTGGTGACGGCTTCTGGGTCCGGCGCCTGGACCGGCTGCCGGCACACCATCCCTTCGCGGGCGGCGAGGCGCAGGACCTGTTCGAGCTGGTGGAGCGCCGCGCCTATCCCCTCACCGCCGCACGCGCCGCCTTCATCGAGGCCTACGAGGCGGCGCTGGACGCCCTGCTGGCGGAGCGCTGGGCGGCGGCGGAGCAGGCCTTCCGGCGGCTCGCGGCGCAGGCGCCGGAGGACAGGTCGGTGGCGTTGATGCTGGAGCGCTGCCGCGTGCGCGACGCCTGCTGGTGTCCGGGTGCGGAATTCCCGCAGCCGGTGGCGACCGCTGCGTCCGGCCGCCCGGTGACGGCTTGAGTGGAGGCGAAGATGCAGTCCGATACCGACGAGCAACTGGATCAGGCCCTGGCGCGCTTCGCCGCCCTCATCGGCGACATCCATGCGCGCCAAGCCGAGCAGGAACGGCGGGTGAACAGCCTGTTCGCGCTGTCACTGGTGGCCTTCGTGCTGGTGGTGACCGTGCTGTCCTTCCTCACCATCATCCTCTCGCAGCAGGTGCCCGGCATGACCGCGGCCATCGCCGACATGAACGGGCGCTTCGCGGTCATCGCCGACGACATGGTGGCCATGGACGGCAGCGTCGCCGACATGCGCCGGCACATGGCGAGCATGCCGGACATGGTGGCGCACCTGGATGCCGTGCACGGCAGCGTCGGCTTCATGTCGGCGGACGTGGGCGCCATGGGGCTCAGTGTCGCCGCGATGGACGACAGCGTGGCGGCCATGTCTGCGAGTCTCGGCGATATGCGCCTGTCCTTCGAGGTGATGGAGCAGCGCGTGGCCCGCATGGGCGCGGACATGCGCCATCTGTCGCAACCCATGCGGATGTTCAACTTCTTCAATCCATTCCGATGACCAATCACAGCATCGCCGAGCGCGACCGCATCGAGCGCCTGGACGCGCTGCTGGAACGCCTGCAGCAGCGGGCGGACACCGCCGCTGCACCCAACCGCCGCCGTGCCCGTCGGGTGGCGCGGCTGTTCCGCATCTTCGGCCTGCTGATGGCGGCCCTTGCCCTGGCGAACCTGTACTTCGTCAACGCGCTCACCCAGGAGGTACGCCTGGTGGTCGGCGAGCTCGACCAGATGACCGGCTACTTCGTGCGGGTCTCCGAGCGCATGCACGACATGCGCGGGTCCGTGGCGGCCATGGAGGCGGAGGTGCGGCTCATGCCGGTGATGGACGCGCAGGTGAGCGCCATCGCCGGGCAGCTTGGCCCCATGACCGACGGCGTCGGCGCCATGGAGCGCAGCACCGCCGCCCTGGACAGGAACGTCCGCGGCATGCGCGGGGCCATGCACGACATGGCGCTGCGCTTCCGCGCGCTGAACGCCCGGGTTGGCGCCATGGGGGTGGACGTGCACGAGATGGCCAAGCCCGTGCCCTGAGGGCGCCCCCCCGGCTGCGTGTCTGGACGGCGGCGCTTGCGGTGGCTTTTTGTCTGGGAGGCGCGCAGCGGGTCGTCATCGCTTGCTCCGGCTGTGCTGCCGGACCGCGCTGCTGGAATGGATCATGCCCGCTGCCGCCGGTCGCCGGCCGGGCTGCCCGATCACCGCAATCCCTGTTCTTTCCGCCGGGACCGTCTAGGCTTATGGCAAAAGCCCGAGCATGGCGCTTGGGTTTCACCCTTGCGGCGGGCGGCATGTGCGACGGCGCGGTTGACCTGCGGCGTCGGCGGCAGCCGGGTCGGGTGGACTGCCCCCGGTCCCGTGCGCCGCCCGCCGCAGCGAGCATCGGAGGTGATCCATGGCTCTTCTGACCCATCCGGGCGTCTAGACGAAGACGCCCGTCCAGATCGCAAGCGTCCCGGTGGAGCAGCCGCTGGAGTGGCTGCGCCGCGGTTGGGACGATCTGCGCCGGACACCCGCCGCGAGCCTGGTGTACGGCCTGCTGGTGTCGCTGTTCGGCGCTCTCATCCTGACCCTGTGGAGCCATCCGTTTCTGATCGCGGCCAGTATTTCCGGCTTCCTGCTCGTGGGGCCGCTCCTGACCACCGGGCTCGTGGAGCTCTCGCGCCGCCGCGAGCGCGGTGAGCCCGCAAGCTTCGATGCCTCCCTGTCTGCGCTGGGCAGGCACCGCGGCGCGCTGCTGCGCTTCGCCGCCGGGCTGCTGCTCATCGCCGTGCTGTGGTTCGCCGCGTCCACGCTCATGCTCGCGATGGCGCTCGGCTTCGCGAGCTTCCTCGTGGGCATGGTGGTTGTCTTCCCGTTGCTCGGTCATGCCACCTGGCATGCGTACCGGGATCTGGTGCAATGAAGGGTGCAGCGCCCGCAACCGGTCGTCCGGCGCACGGGCTTGCCTTAGAATCGGCGCCTGTCGTCACGGTCGCGAGCGGGAGTTCGCCGATGTCCGCCCCTTTGTCTGCCGGTTCGCCTGCCGGTCCGTCCGCTGGTCCATCCGCCGGCGCCTCTGCCGACGCAGGCCCCAACGCCGCGCTGCGCGTGGTGGAGCGCTACCTGGATGCGCTCGTCGCGCACGACCACGATGCGGTGGCGGCACTGATTGCTCCGACGGGCTTCAGCTACCTGAGCCCCATCGCCCGCATCGACGACACCACCGCCTTTCTGAACTACATCATGATGACGGGCGGCATCCTGCGCGGCATCAGCCGGCGCCACGTCTTCGTGGACGGGGACCACGTCTGCCACTGGCTGGTGCTGGAAACCCAGGTGTCCGAGCGCGTCTCCACCCGGGCCGCGCAATGGGCGACGGTGCAGGACGGTCAGATCGTGCAGATCGAGCTGCTGTTCGACCCCCATCGCTGGCGGCTGCTGTTCGAGACCGGGGATTGAGGGGTCGGGTCGGCAGTCCTCTCACAGGAAGCCCCAGACCACCGCGACCGTCAGCACCAGCACCAGCACCGCGTGCAGTCGGTAGTCGCGCCACCAGACCGGGCGGGGCACCGGCTGCATGAGCGCCGGCCGCCACAGCGCCTGCGCCGGCGCGGTGGCCGGCCGCAGCCGGCTGGTGATCAGGAAGATGGCCACCGCCGCCGCGAACAGCAGCGCCGCCACCAGCGTGAAGTGGAGCGTCAGCGCCCCCGCGAGCCAGAGCAGGAACAGCACCGCCGAGAGTGCGTGGCCGCCGAGCAGGGTCGCGAGCGCGCTGAAGCTGCCGGCCCGCCGCGAAAAGATGCCGAGCAGAAACACGGCGGCCACCGGCGGCACCAGGTAAGAGAGGGCCGTCTGCAGGTAGTGAAAGAGGCCCTCGAACCCGCCGATCTGTGGTGCGATGAACGCCGCCAGCAGCATGAAAACGCCGATGGCGCCGCGGCCGATCCAGGCCAGCGCGCGGGGGCTCAGGTCCGGCCGCAGCGGCTTGATGAAGTCGAGCGTCAGCAATGCCGAGGCCGAGTTCAGTGTCGAGTCGATGCTCGACATGAGCGCCGCCGCCAGCGCCGCCAGGATGAGCCCCGAGAGGCCCGCCGGCAGCAGCTCGGCGATGAGCGCCGGGAACACCTGATCGCCGTTCTCGAGCGGCGGCAGGATCTGCACGGCCATCACCCCCGGCAGCACCATGATGAACAGCACCGGCAGCTTCAGGAGCCCCGCCAGCAGCACGCCGCCGCGGGCGTGCCCAAGGTCGTGCGCCCCCAGCACCCGCTGGACGATGAACTGGTTGGTGCACCAGAAATAGAAGCCCAGGATGGGCACGCCGATGAGCGTGCCGAGCCAGGGCAGATTGGGGTCGTCCAGCGGCAGGAAGAGGCGGAGCTTGTCCGGCTCCGTGGCGGCGACGAAGCCCGCCCAGTCGAAGTCGAGCCGCGCGAAGGCCAGCACCGTCACCAGCACGGCGCCGATGAGCAGCATGATGGCCTGCAGCACGTCCGTGTAGACCACGGCGGCAAGACCACCCGCGGCGGTATAGGCGGCGGCGAAGGCGGCGAGCAGCAGCGCCGCCGTGAACAGGTCCAGCGCCGGCACGAAGGCGGTCAGCACCACCGCCCCGGCGAACAGGGTGCCGGCGGTGTCCACGACGATATTCGCGAACAGGGTCAGTGCCGAGAAGTAGCGCCGGACCCGGGCGTCGAAGCGATGCTCCAGGTACTCCGGCACCGTGCCGATGCGAAGACGCAGGTACACGGGCGCGAAGACCAGCGCCATGAGCACCAGGATGGGGGCGGCCATCCATTCGTAGTTCGCCACCGCCAGGCCCCAGGTGTAGGCGGCGCCGGCGAGCCCGATGAGGGTCGTGGACGAGATGTTCGAAGCGAACAGCGAGAAGCCGATGGGCACCCAGGTGAGCCGGCGCCCGGCGAGGAACAGGTCCTCGCCCGAGTGCGTGCGCCGCGCCGTGACCACGCCGATGACGATGACCACCACCGCATAGGCGGCGAGGAAGGCGAGGTCCAGGGGGCTGAGATCGATGGTTTCCATGGCAGCGAACCTTAGCGTCCCCGCTCGTGTGTCGGAAAGGGGTCCTGTTCGTCGCCGTCCACCCCGACGCGGCCGGCGTAGACGCTCAAAGGCCGGTGACGCCGGCGCCGACTGGATCGCTGAGACGCCGCTGATCCGGTGCGTCCGGGTCGATGCGGGCCTGACGCGCCAGCAGGCGCGCGAGCCGGCGGCGGGCGTCGTCGAGCTGCTCAGCGTAGCGCGCCTCGATGGCGCGGCGCCGGGCGGCGCGCAGGTCCGGATCGAGCAGCGGCGAGGTCTTCGCGGGCCGGGACATTGTCGAGGATTCAGCCGGGCTCGCCTCTGCCGCGCCCGAGCCCGCGGCGGCAGTCGAGCGTGCACCTGCCCGGGCCTCGGCGATGGCGGCATCGAGCCCCGAGAGCGCCGTGTCGCGGGCCTTCATGAGGTCGCTGATCCGGCCCTCGGCCCGGGAGATCTCCCGGCGCAGCGGGATTGGGTCCAGGGCATCGATGTCCTCTGCCATCGGGATCCCGGGCACGGGCCTCGGCGTGGGCTCTGCCGCCGCCGCATCGGGCTCCGCGGCACCGTCCGCCGCCGGCAGCAGCAGGGCGAGGGCGCCCAGCGTGAGGGACTTGGGCGCCGCCGGACAGCGACGGGTGCCGCCCAGGGGCGTCGGTGCCGTCCTGCGCTGCTCCGCCACCGCGCCCGCTCAGCCCGGCTGCTCGGCGGGTGCCGCGGCGCCGAAGCGCTGCTCCAGATAGTGAATGATGTCGGCGGACTCGTACACCCACCGGGTGCCGTCGGCCGCGTCGATGCGCAGGCAGGGCACCTGGATGCGCCCGCCTTCGCGCTCCAGCGTACTGCGGTGCTCGGGGTCGTTCTGTGCGTCGCGGAGCTCCAGCGGCAGGCTCAGGCGGTGCAGCGCCCGGCGCGTTTTGATGCAGAAGGGGCAGGCGAAGTACTGGTAGAGCGACATGCCGGAAATCGCCTCCTCCACTTGCCGCTGTGCCTCGGGGCTGCGCTGGAGCGGGGTGGGCCGCGTGATGGAATCGACAAAGGCGATGGTCCGACCGAGCCCTTCGCGGACGAGCTTGAGCAGCATGGCAGTGCCTCTTGTTAGGTCTGGTTGATGGCGGAGCGGGATTGCCGGGGCCGAATCGACGGCGGCTGCCGCGGTGTCGGCCTGCGTGCTGAAGGTGGATTGTAAACACGACGGCGGGCGGCACGTCCGCACATCGGCTGCGGAAAGCGGTTCGGGCCGTGGGTTGGTCGGCGCCGCGGCATGACGCGGGCGGGCGCGCGGGCAGACGCGAGTTAAGTGTACTGTCACCGAAAATTCTCGGGAGGTTAAGGTTACCGTCCCCGCTATTGGCGTCGCCGCTGTTGCCCCGTTACTGTCGTAGACCGGGGCTGCGGCCACGGGACGATTACTTCAGGAAGTCGATGCTCAGCGGATAGCGCCACAGCTCGCCGGCGTTGGCCTTGACGCCGCCGATGATGGGGAAGACCACCGCGAGCACCAGCAGCGCAAGCAGCAGCGGCACGCCCACCACCACCAGCACCAGCAGCGCGGCGCCGATGAGGTAGATCAGCTCCGACAGCACCCAGTTCATGACCACCTTGCCGTGGGCGTCGAGCGCCGGCAGCTCGTCCTTCTTGAGCTGCCAGATCAACAGCGGTGCCACCAGCCCGGCCAGGGGCAGCACGAAGCCCAGCAGCTGGGACAGGTGCAGGAACGTCGCCCACTCGCGGGTGGACGCCTCGACGCTGCCGGGCGCGGCGGGGAGGGCACCGGCCAGCACCCGCTGCTTGGCCTGCGCGAACTCCTCCTCGGTGATAGCGCCGGACGCCTTCAATTGGTACAGGCGCTCGATCTCGTCGGCGATGGTCATGGTCTGAGGCTCCGCTCTGGTTGGTGCCGGTGCGCTCAGTGCGCCGCGCTCGCCTGCTGCTCCAGCTGGCGCGTCAGGTCCGGGTGCAGGTCCAGCGCGGTGGCAAGCCGGTCCAGATAGCTGCGCTCGGCGGGGTTGGCGGTGTCGATGACGAAAAGCGAGGCGAGGTAGAGCTCCGCCGCGGCCTCCCTGGAGTCGGCGCCGGCGGCGACCTCGGCCACGTCCAGCGGCCGGGCCAGCTCCGCCTCCAGCATGAGCTTGGTGTCGTCGTCCAGGTCGAGGCCTTTGATGGCATCATGGATGGCCTGGCGCTCGGCGTCGTCCACGTGCCCGTCGGCCTTCGCGGCGGCGATCATGGCCTTGAACAGGGCCTGACTGCGCCGCTCCGCCTGTGCGCCGGGCAGCGCCTGTACCGGCGTGCCCGGGTCCGCGCCATCACCCTGGTCCGCCTGCCAGGTCTTGTAGGCGTCGTGCGCGACCTTGCCGAGCAGCCCCAGGCCACCGAGCGCTGCGGCCGTGCCCGTGAGCTTACGCCCGAATTTGGTGCCGAGCAGGGCCACCAGGGCGCCGCCGGCGAGGGCGCCCTTGCCGAGGTTGCCGAGCATCGCATCGCGCTCCGGTCCCGCCGGCGGCAGGCTCATGTGCTGCTCCGCCATGGTGGTGCCCTGGGCGGCGAGGTCCTTGCCGGCGGCGAGCATCTGGTCGAGCATCTCTTTGAAGGCCATGGGTCGATTCCTCAGGTGTGGTGTGTGCGTCATGGTCAAACGCTGTTGTTGGGGACGGCCTGGCTGCGTGCCGATGATGCGCGTCCGGGCATGCGGGCGGCAAGGTGTCTGAGGCGGCGGTCGGTGACGGCGGTGCTCGGCGGCTCTGTGCCCTGTTGCTCGCGGCGGGCGCCGGCCGGCGCTTCGGCGCCGACAAGCTGTCGGCGCCCCTGGCGGACGGCACGCCGGTGGCCGTCGCTGCCGCACGCAGCCTGCTGGCGGCGGGGTGTGAGACGCTGGCGGTGGTGCGCTGTGCGCAGACGGGCATCGGGCCGGAGCTGGCGCGGCTCGGCGTGCGCCTGGCTGCCTGTACGGATGTCCGGCTCGGCATGGGCCACAGCCTGGCCTGTGGCGTGCGCGCGAGTGCGGACGCCACAGGCTGGCTCGTGGCCCTGGCGGACATGCCTTATGTGCAACCGGCGAGCATCGCCGCGGTGGCGGCGGCTCTCGCGGCCGGTGCGCCCATCGCCGCGCCACGCTGCGCCGGCCGCCGCGGGCATCCGGTGGGCTTTGCGGCGGGCTTCCGTGCCCAGCTGCTGGCGTTGCGCGGGGATCAGGGTGCCCGCGGATTGCTCCGGACGCATGCAGACCGCATCGTCAGCGTGAACCTGGACGACCCCGGGATACTGCAGGATGTGGATGTGCCGGGGGACCTGCCCAGCGCCACCGGCTGAGTCCGGGCAGTCGGGCACCCCGACGGCCCGCGCTGGTCCAAGCAACCGCCGGTCGCTGTTGCCCTGCGCCCGGCGGCGCCGGCCAAAGACGATCTGACCAAAGACGATGTAACAGAACCCGATCTGACAGGGCATGCTCCGACGAGACTCATGACCGCCTCCCGCAAACACCTTGAGCGCACCGCAAGCGACGGCGAGATCGACGCCTTCCTGGAACAGGTGGCGCGCACGCCTCAGCGCGCCCGGCCGGGCCCCCGCGGCCGGCTCATCTTCGCCATGGACGCCACCGCCAGCCGCGAGCCCACCTGGGACCGCGCCGCGGACATCCAGGCGGCCATGTTCCAGGAGACCCGGGACCTGGGCGGCCTTGAGGTCCAGCTCTGCCACTACGGCGGATTTCGGGAGTTTCACGCCTCGTCCTGGTGCGCAAGCGCCGACGAGCTGCTGCCGCGCATGACCCGGGTGCGCTGCTTGGCGGGGCTCACCCAGATCGGCCGGGTGCTGGACCATGCCAAGGCGCAGGCCGCCCGCAAGCCGGTGAATGCCCTGGTGTTCGTCGGCGACTGCGTCGAGGAAGACCACGACCGGCTCGCCGGCGCCGCCGGCGAGCTGGGGCTCCTCGGCGTGCCCGTATTCGTGTTTCAGGAGGGGCGCGAGCCCCAGGCAGAGCGGGTGCTGAAGGACATCGCCCGGCTCTCGGGTGGGGCGTGGTGCCCCTTCGACCACCGCAGCCCGCAGGTGCTGAAGGACCTGCTGAGCGCCGTGGCGGTGTTCGCCGCCGGCGGGCGCAAGGCACTCACAGACTTCGGCCGCCGGCGGGGTGGGGCCGTGCTTCAGCTCACCCGCCAGCTCGATAAAGGATGACCTGGATGCCGACCGCAGCCGCTGACGGAGACCGTGCATGGGCCGGCTGATTGTTCTGCTCGCCCTTGGCGTCGCCCTCTGGTGGCTGCTGCACTGGTTCCGCAACACCCCACCGCAGCAGGTGGCGGCGGTGCTGCGCAAGTCGTTCATCTGGATTGCCGTGGCGCTGTTGCTGCTCGCGGTGCTGAGCGGGCGCCTGAACCCCCTGTTCGCCGCCCTGGCGGCGGCGGTGCCGGTGGTGTTCCGCGCGCTCAACCTGCTTCAGGCTCTGCCGGCGCTGCACCGCATGCTGCAATCCCTGGGGCTGGTGGGGCCGGGGCCGATCGGCGGCGGTTCTTCCGGCGGCGGCGGCAGCGCGCGGCAGTCGTCCATCCGCACCCGCTACCTCGACATGTCTCTGGACCATGACAGCGGCGCCATGGACGGCGAGGTGCTGGAGGGCCCCTTCGCCGGCCAGCAGCTCTCCCGGCTCGGGCTGGCGCAGCTGCTGCGCATGCTGGAGCTCTACCAGGAGTCCGACGCCCGCTCCGCGGCGGTGCTCACGGCCTACCTGGACCGGGAGCACCCGGACTGGCGTGAGGACGCGGCAGCCGCCGGCGCCGGCGGCACAGGGCAGGGCAGCGCCGGCCCGGGCCAAGCCCCCGCCCGCGGCATGACCAAGGAGGACGCCTGGTCCATCCTCGGCCTGGAGCCCGGCGCCAGCGCCGAGGCCATCCGCGCCGCCCACCGACGGCTCATGCAGCGACTGCATCCAGACCGCGGCGGCAGTGATTATCTGGCCGCCCAGATCAACGCGGCGAAGGACTTGTTGTTGGGGGAGTAGCCCAGACCACCCACGAGCAGCCCCTGTACGTGCTAGCCGACGAGCGACAGCGTATCGTCACCCGGTATTTCACCGAGCAGGTCGGCGTCGATCCCGCCGGCGTTTGCGATTGCCGTTTCCCATTTGATCCGAGCGATCAGGGTTATCCGCGCGCCGAGGTTGTGTTTTGATGTTTCGACGAACAGTCCTGCATGCGAGGACATGGCGCCCGGGCGTGCTGACCTGCGTGCTGCTGCTGGTGGGCTGTGCCTCCACACCGCCGGACCGCACCGAGCTGATGCCGGTGCCGGCGGTGCTCGAAGGCGGTCGCTTTGACCCGTTCGCCGATGTGCCGCCGCAGGCTCGTCGTCTCCAGACGGAGATCCTGTTCGCCACCGACCGCGATCCGGCCGACGCCGGCGACCTGGAGCACCACTACGCGAGCCGCCGCGGCTACCTGGTGCGCCTGGGCCGCGCGCGCATCCTGCACGGTGACGGGGCGCTCGACTGGGACAGCGCGACGCGGCTGTCGCTGCAACCGCAGCGCAAGCCGCCGTACCGACTGCGCGTGGGCGCGGTAGAGGAGATCGGCATTCTTGCCAGCACCGCGTCCCCCTTCACGGACCCGGCGCTGCTTCCAGCCGATCCGGATGCACCGGCTGCGGCCTTCGCCGCTGCCGTCGACCGCAAGCTGGCACGCGCGCAGCAGCCCGACATCGTCGTCTACGTGCACGGCTTCAAGGTGCCGTTCGAGAACCCGCTGCTGGTGGCCACGGAGCTGTGGCACTTCATGGGCTACGACGGCGTTTTCATTCCCTACTCCTGGCCGGCGACGCCGCGGCTCCTGGCGTATTTCTCAGACGTCGAGACCACCGCGCTGAGCGCGCACTACCTGAAGGAGCTCATCCAGTTTCTGCGCCGGCGCACCGCGGCGGAGCGCATCCATATTCTCGGCTACAGCGCCGGAACCCGACTGGTGCTGGACGCCTTGTCCATGCTCGCGCTCAGCACAGCGCCTGCCGTCGGCGGTGCGCGCATCGGCGAGGTGATCCTGGTCGGCAGCGATGTCGACACGGGGTTGTTCGCCGCCGCGCTGACCAACGGCGTCCTCGACACCAGCGAGCGGCTCACCGTCTATCTGTCCGGCATCGACGGCGCGCTGCGGTTCGCGAACCTGGTGTTCGGCCGCGAGCGGCTCGGGCAACTGCTGGATCACGATATGCCAGCGCATGTCGCCGCAACACTCGGTGCGGCTGACGAACTGGTGCTGATCGACGTCACAGACGCCGAAGACGCCGATGCCCGCAGCGGCCATTCCTACTTCCGCGAGAGCCCCTGGGTGAGCAGCGATATCCTGGCGACCCTGGCCACCGGCCTCGGCCCCGCGGAGCGGGGGCTGGTACGAGATCAGCCGGACTTGCCCATCTGGAGCTATCCGCCGGACTTCATCGCCCGGCTTCAGCGCGCCCTTGGCAAGGCGGCATCGGCATCGGATAGACGTGACGGGTCGTTGCAGTCTGCCGAGGGGTCCGCACGGGTGCCGTAATGTGAAGACCGCTTGGCGCTGCGCACCCTTGCCATGCCTCGGCCTGTGGACGCTGTGGATACCGCTGTTGGCCGGCGCGGCTGACACCGGGCCCCCGGTGCCCGGGTGCGGTCACCGTCGACATCTTCCTGCTCGATCTCGATGCCATCGACGGCGCGGCGCGGAGCTTCGACGCCAACGTCTACGTGGAGGCGCAATGGAGGGATCCACGCCTGGCGGACCCCAGTCAACAGGCGCCCCGGACGCTGCCGCTGGCCGCGCTCGCGCGCCAGTCGTTTTGTCTCCTCCGGCGGGTCGATGCCGACTCAGGTCCGTGATCAGCGACCATTGGCCCCGCTGCACCAGGAAGGTCCCGGTGAACACGCCTTCGAGAGCGTCCAGGATGTCCCCGGCATCCAGGTCGGCGCTGCCGCCGGCCAGCATGCCGATGTTGAACATGCCGTTGCGGAGCATTACGGATCATTGTCCAGAATGCGGCGAGCGGCGAGCGGCGAGCGGCGAGCAGGGCGTGGGGCGGCCCGCGAGGAACGGCCATGGCATCGTCAAGCAACTGTTGGACGGCTCATGCGTTCTGAGTCATCCCCCCGGGAGAACTTTCCATCGCCGCTGATCGTCCATCGCGCGACGATGGCCCGAGCCGATGCGGAGCCATGGCCCACGCGTCACCGCGCGCGGTGCGATATCTGTGGCTGCGCCGACGCCCGCTCCGCCGGCAGGCAGAGATCGGGGTCGGCCGTGGCAGACCAGACCGGGAGCCGCTCGCGGACTCGGCGTCTAGGGAGACACCGATTCATTGGGCATCCTACCCGGGCGGGAATCGCCGAATACTTCGGCGTTTACCTAGTCGTCATCCTCCTCCCGCTCCTGATTCGGCTGGATGTACTTCTGAATTTCAGCCGTACCATCCTGGACAACACCCGTGTGCGCATCAAGCACGATGTCATCGCCGACGAAGACGACGCAGTCGAGGGCGTTGCTGACAAAGCTGGTGTGGGCTTTGTATTCATAGCCGTCGTAATAGGAGGTCTCTTGATTCGAGACGCCCTTGGACGTCATGTAGCCGCTGGCTTCGCACTCGAAGACGATGGACGCAGGCAGCGAGCTGAACCAGCAATACGCGACGTCATCTGCATCGATGGCGATGACTGCGCTTTCTGCTTTGCCGTCGATTTCCAGCAGATCTTCGTCGTAGTCCAATGCACAGTCGAAATAGAACCCCTCGACGTTGCCCGACACCCAGCCGTACGCGTATCCATCAGCGTATTCGTGACGATACACATGGATGTACGAGGTCCGGTCGTCACTGTTCTCCGATGCACTCAGGTAATCGGAGAAGCTGCCGGTCGCCCCGGGATCCCCACCTGGACCGCTGGCAATGGCGGCGAGAGAGAACAGGGTCGCTGCCAATCCTGTAACAAGCGTCTTCATCACAGAGTCCTCCCTGTGAACAGCGGGCGCTGCGTGCCTGAGGACCCATGGGGACAGACTGCCTGCGCAGCATCCCGCAACTCTCTGCCCGTCCCGACCTCAGACTCCTTAAAGAAAGTATAGGCAGTGGCCGACGTGTCACTGTCGGTCGCGGTTGGACGGCGCAAAGCCGGCGACGAGGCAGGCTTCCGTGTCCGGGTGCCACCGGGTCTGAGCGGCCGTCAAGGTCCTTGGCTGCTATCCTGCGTCCGTGTCAGTGTCCTCCGCCTGCGCCATGCTGCCGAGCTCGACCGCGGCAGCCAGCTCCTCGACCGTGGCCGGGCCGGTGACGCCGTTCTCACCCATGCGGCCCAGGTCGAGCCGGCGGCGGAGCAGGCGTCCGGTGGTGGTGAAGCTCAGGTCACCGGTCATGCCGGCGGGCAGCGTGATCGCCGTGCTGTCGCCGGCGTCGGCGACCAGGGCGCCCAGGTAGTAGGCGTCGATGCCCATGGCATAGAGCCGGCCCATTTCGCCGCTGGTGTAATCCGAGTCGGGCGTGTCCGGGCTCCGCGCGATGAACTCCCGGGCCATCTCCCGGTTCACGAGCCAGGGCACGTCCACGTAGAACAGGCCCTCTTTCTCCGCGGCGTCGGCTTTGGTGTCCGTCGCATGCGATGTCGCAATGATGGGTCTGCCCGCGCCGCTGCCGCCGAGCCCGGCGTAGACGCCTGCGGCAGCATCTGGTCGTGCGACCATGAAGACGATATCTGCGCCTGCAACCCGGTCGCCCAAATCGCCGACCTGCCCGCCGGCATAGGCGACTTCCGCCACCGGCGCTTTGTCCAGCGACCCGACGAAGGCCGCGCGCATGCGCTCGCCCCAGCTGTCCGCCTGTGGATAGACAATCGCCGTACTCACCGAGCCGGCTTGCGATGCTGCCAGCGCGTTGATCAGCTCGGCGGCGGTCCGGGCCTCTTCCTCCGGCGCCAGCGCGAACTGGACCATGCCGGCGCTTGTCTGATCGGCCTGGTTCAGCGCCAGCATCGCCGGACTCGTGTCCGAGCGTGCCTCGGCAATGGCGTTGACGTTGTTCTTCAGCAGCGGGCCGATGATCAGCGGCGGCGGTGATGTGCCGGCTGCTGCCTGGTACGCCGCCAGTGCGTCGCCACTGGTATCTTTGGTCTCCGGCTTGCGGTTGTTGGCGGGATCCCGCCCGAGAGCGGCCGCATACCCGGCCTCGATGGCATCCACCGCAGCACCCAGGCGTCCTTCGGCGCTGATGGGCAGCAGCAGTACGACCGCCTGATCCTTTGGATACTTCGCCGATGTCGGCAGGCCGGGCGCGACCTGCGTACCGAGGTTTGCGCAGCCGGAGACGGCGAGTGCCAGCAGCGCCGGCATGATCAGGCGCGCCGAGAGGATCGTCATGGGTGGAATCGTCATTGGCAGGATGCCCCTGGTCTTGTACGAGCGGATGGATTGCAGGAAAGATGGGCAGCACCCGCGCAGCCTGATGTCGGTTGCACGCAGACTGGAGGTGCAGCTGTAACCGGTGTTCAGCCTTGCGTCGCCGATGAGCGCGGTGCGTGCCTGCGACCGCGTTGCTGAGGCATTCCGATGGCGCGGGTCAGCCGGTCTCGCCACCGATCAGCGCGCCGTCTGTCCCGTTGACGCCTCTGCGTCCGCGAGCCTGGCCGGTGCCCTCAATCCGTGAGCGCAAAACCCTGATAGGCCGTCGTTGCCAGCTGTCTGCGTGCGTACTGCTGGACTTCCGGGCTCTTGAACAGGGACTCGCGCATGACCTTGACCTCCGCCCCTTCGCCGACCTGGTTATACAGATCGATGACATCCTGCATGCCCATGCGGATACAGCCATAGGAGGCCGGCCGCCCGAGCCGCCACTCCTCGGGTGTGCCGTGGATGTAGATGAAACGCTTGAAGGTGTTGCTGTTGTGGTGGTCCTTGCCGTTGAGCCAGAGGATACGGCTGACGATGGGGTCGCGCCCCGCGGCGTTCGGCGGGAGGATCTCGCCGGTGGGGCGGCGCCCTTTGAAGACCATGCCGGTGGGCTGGCCGTCGCCGATCTTGCGCGCAATCTCCATGCTGCCGAGCGGCGTGCGGTAGCTGCCTTCCTGTGAGCCGAGGCCGAACTTCGACGTGGAGACGGGGTAGCTCTTGAGCGGCTTGCCGTCACGCAGCAGCAGCATGCGCTGGTCGCTGACGCTCACCAGCAGCTTGTGGCGCGTGTCCTTGCCTGTGGGCACCTTGCCCGTGCTGCCGCAGCCGCCGAGCGCCAGACCGCCCGCGAGCAACAGCAGGCCGACGCACAGGTCCCTCAGAACGGCTGGCTTCATGATGGATGGACGCATGACGCTGACCTGGCCGCAACACTGCGGCTGATTGAGGTGCGAGCTTAGGGGGGGCAGAGAGGCCGGTCAAGGCGCCGCAGGGGCCGGGCGGAGGTTCCGAGCGGGCAAGGTCAGGCTTCCACCGACGCGCGGGGCTCTCTGGATGTTCACACGGGCCGCACCGCAGCAGCGGCGGACGACCAGCGGCGGGCGCAGATGCCCAGCAGATGCCTGAGCCGGCGGTGCGCGTCCGGGTCGAGACCGGCGGGGTCGAAGCGGCTGCGGTAGTGCAGCTGCACGGCCTCCGTCAGCGCCGCGGCGGTGTGCACACCCTCGGCGTGCAGCCGCCGGGCCCATTCCAGCAGGGTCTCGCCCTCGCGCCGCCCATGGCCGTGGCGGGCGGCGATGCGCTCAAGCTCAGTGAAGGCGCTGGAGTCTTCCGCGCCTGTCCGCGCCGGCGCCCGGCGCCCGCGGCGCTCACCGCGCTGCGCGCGCCGGACGATACGCCAGGCGAGGATGACCACCAGCATCGCCAGCGGCAGCAGCAGCCAGTTGCGGTCGGCGCGGTCCTCGGCGGCGGCGCCGGACAGCGCGAGCCGCAGCCAGGCGAAGAAGTCGCCGATGTCCTGGGTCCACGGGCGCTCGGCGGCCTCGAGCGCGGCCCAGTCGGGCGGGGTGGGGTCGAAGTCCTGCCAGCGGCCGTCCAGGTACACCTGCACCCAGGCATGGGCATGGCTGTCGCGGGCGATCCAGGCGTCCTCCAGCGGGCTGTACTCCTGCACCGACCAGCCGCGGGCGTAGCGGCTGGGGATGCCGGCGCTGCGCAGCAGCAGGGCGGCGGCGGTGGCGAAGTACTCGCAATGCCCGGCGCGGGCCTTGGTGAGGAAATGGGCGAGCGGCCCCGTGTCCGCCGGCGGCTCCGGCAGCGTCAGGGTGTAGCGGAAGTCGCGCAGGAAAAAGCGCTCGAGCAGGCTGAGGGCCTGTTCGGGCGACACCTTCGCCAGGCCCAGTTCGTCGGCGAGGGCAGCGATGGCCGCCGCATCCTGCCCCACCACCCGCAGGTCTGCCGCCGTGGGCGGTGCCGTGAGCGCGTGCGCAGCAGCCGCGGCGGCCGGACGCACCCGGTAATTCAGCAGCGGCTCGGTGATGGCGGCGGTGTAGCGCACCGTGCCGTAGTCGTTGCGGTGCAGCTCCCGCTCCGGCATGCCGCTGATCAGGGCTGCATCCGGTGGCAGCGGCAGCAGGCCCTCGGTGCGGCGCAGCAGCATCACGATGCGCTGCTCACCGGTGCCTGTGCCGGCGGCCGGTCCCAGCAGCGGGCGGCGGCCGCTCTGGTCCGGCACCGGCTCGAACAGCGAGCCCGTGGTGAACCAGGTACCGTTCACATAGCGGTCGTAGCTCGCGGTGCGCAGCAGCAGGGCGTCGTCCAGCGGTGTGTCCGGGTAGACGCGCAGCAGAATACGCTCGGAGCCCTTGAGCCGCCCCACCTCGCCGATTGCGGTGGTGGCCCGATAGGGATCCAGCGACGGGCCGAGCCATTGCTCCATCCAGCGCAGCACCGCCCGCTCGGCCTCCACATGGCCCCAGCGCAGGCCCGCCGCCAGCGCCAGCGATGTCGCCAGCGCCAGCACCAACAGCACCGCGAAGAGCCCCCGGCGCCCCTGGGCTGCCGGTGCCCAGGGCAGCAGCGCCGCCGCCGCGAGCAGGGCCAGCGATGGCAGCAGCCAGGGCGTCTGCGGCGGGATCATGGCCGCTGCGATGATGCAGATGAGGACATAGGCCCAGCGCAGGTCGAACAGTACCTCGCTGCCCGGGCGGTGCTCGCCGCGCAGGCTCATGAACAGCACGGACAGCTCAAGCCCCGGCCGGCGGCCGTAGAGCTGCACCGCCAGCAGCGGAAAGAGCAGCCCCGGCAGCCATTGGATGAGCAGGATGAGCGCGCTGCCCAGGCGCGGCTGGTTCAGGACGAGCCAGGCGCCGGCGAGCGTGATCATCACGGTGCACAGGTCCGCCACCCGGCGGCGCTCCTTGACTTCCAGCTCGAAGCGCCAGCCGCGCCAGCCGGGCAGGGCCGCCAGCAGCGCCAGGGGCAGCGCGAGCCACCAGAGCCCGGTGTGCAGGCCCCAGAAGGCGAGCGCCGCCGGCACCAGCCAGGCCGGCGGCTCGCGAGCGCCGGCGTTGGGCACTGCGGCTGCGGCGGGTGCGTCGAGCTGAGGCGCGCTGTTCATGGCCGGATGCGCACCGGTGGCGGCGAGCGCAAATGCGGCTCAGCCCGGCGTCTGATGGCCAATGCAGTCCAGGTCGTAGACCTTGATGGGCCGCTTGCGGCGCACCCGCACGGCGGTGAGGCTGCCGCCCCAGACGCAGCCGGTGTCGAGCGCCCAGACGTTGTGCTCGGCAATGTAGCCGAGCGTGGACCAGTGGCCGAACAGGATGCGGGTCTCGCGGCTGGCACGCCCCGGCACCTTGTACCAGGGCAGCACGCCGTCCGGCTCGGTGCCGGGCAGGGACTTCTCGTCCAGCAGCAGCCGGCCGTCGGCGGTGCACCAGCGCAGCCGCGTCAGGCAATTGGTGATGAAGCGCAGCCGGTCCACGCCGCGCAGGTCCTCGGACCATTGATCGGGCTGGTTGCCGTACATGGCCTGGAGAAAATCCGCACAGCCGGGTCCGCGCAGCTCCACCTCCAGCTCCTGGGCGCAGGCGCGGGCCTGGGCCAAATCCCATTGCGGCGGCAGCCCGGCGTGGATCATGGCGAAGCGCTTGTGGTCGCTGTGGTGCAGCAGCGGGCGGTGGCGCAGCCAGTGCAGCAGCTCGTCGCGGTCCGGGGCCGTCAGCACGTCGTCCATGGTGTGCTTTTTCGCCTGGCGCTCATTGCCGGCGGCCAGCGCCAGCAGATGCAGATCGTGATTGCCGAGCACCACCACGGCGCTGTCGCCCAGGGCCTTGACCCAGCGCAGCACGGCGAGGGAGCCGGGCCCGCGGTTGACCAGGTCGCCGACGGACCAGAGCTTGTCGTGGGCCGGGTCGAATTCGATGTGGTCCAGCAGCCGCCGGAGCTCGTCGTAGCAGCCCTGGATGTCGCCGATGGCGTAGGTGGCCATGATGTCACTGCAAGCTGGCGCCGGGGTCGGGCCGCGCGCGGCGGCTGCCGGGATGCGCGCAGAGCGGCGGCGCCTGGTCCGCTCGCGCGCGCAACGCCGCAGCGGGCAGCGCTGCGTTGCACGAGCCTATTGTCACGCGCCGCGCGGAGCGAATGAAGGGGTCTCGATCAATGCAGAAGCACCGCCGGGCTGAGCCCCGCGACGCGCACGCAGGTCAATGCAGGCGCCCGCGGTCTCCCAGCGAGAAGGCCGGGATCTCGGCGTCGAAGCGGGTGCCGTCGTCGGCGAGCATGTCGTAGGTGCCGTGCATGCTGCCCACGGGGGTGGCGATCTGGGTGCCGCTGGTGTAGCGGAAGGACTCGCCGGGCGCAAGGTGCGGCTGCTCGCCCACCACGCCGGCGCCGCGCACCTCCTGCACTTTGCCGTCTGCGTCGGTGACGATCCAGTGCCGGTTCAGGAGCTTGGCGGGCACCTGCCCGGTGTTGCGGATGGTGATGGTGTAGGCGAAGACGAAGCGGTGAGCGGCCGGGTCCGATTGCTCAGCGATGTAGTCACTGACCGCGCTCACTTCGATGCGATAGGGCTCGTCGGCTGCCATCTGCGGCTCCTGTCGGGTGTCTCTCTTTGTGGAATGCGTCGCTGCCCACCGCCGATGCCCGTGACTGCGTTGCAGCAGACGCGTCGCGCCCGACGGCATGGCAGCCGGCGGCGCGGCATCGGCTCAGGCGAATCCGGTGATGCCCCGCTCCGAGCCGCGGCAAAAGGCGATGATGCTGTCGGTGTCCGGACCGGGCAGCTCCTGCTCCGCGCGCGCCAGGGCCTCGGCGAGGCGCAGGCCGGATCGGAACAGGAGCTTGTAGACCGCCTTGATGCGGTTGCGCCGGGCCTGATCGAAGCCGTTGCGCCTGAGCCCCACCAGGTTGAGGCCAATGATGCGCGCGCGCTGGCCGTTGGCGATGACATAGGGCGGCACGTCCTTGGGCACGCCGCTCACCCCGCCCAGCATCACATAGGCGCCGATGCGGCAGAACTGGTGCACCGCCACCTGACCGGAGACGAACACATGGTGGTCCAGCTCGACGTGCCCGGCGAGGGTCGCGGTGTTCGCGAAGATGTTGTCGTCGCCCACGGTGCAGTCGTGTCCGACGTGGCTGTAGGCCATGAACAGGTTACGGCTGCCGATGCGGGTGCCGGTGGCGTACTTGACGCCGTGGCTGATGTTCACGCCCTCGCGAAACTGATTGTCGTCGCCGATGGTGAGCGGTTTGGCCTGTTTCGCCGTGTAGCCCAGATCCTGCGGCGGTGCGCCCAGCGTAACGCCGTGGCAGACCCGGTTGTTGCGCCCGAGTCTGGCCTGTCCGTAGATGCGCGCGCAGCTCTCCACCACACAGCCCTCGCCGAGCACGGCGCCGGACTCGACGATCGAGTAGGGGCCCACCTGCACGCTCGGATGCAGCTCGGCGCCGGGCTCGATGATGGCGGTGGGGTGGATCGGCATGGATGAAGTACGGAGTACGAAGTACGCGGCGCCGGTCTATGGTCGCTGGCCGCATGCGGCCTGGGGTCAGCTGGTCTGGGTGGGTCTATCCTCAGCCCTCAGCCCTTCTTCTTTAGTGTCGAAAGTGCCGCATCCCCGTGAACACCATCGCCATGCCGTGCTCGTCGGCGGCGGAGACGACCTCGTCGTCGCGCATGGAGCCGCCCGGCTGGATGACGGCGGCAATGCCGTTGGCGGCGGCCTGGTCGATGCCGTCGCGGAACGGGAAGAAGGCATCTGAGGCCATGACGGCATCCTGCACCGGGAGCCCCGCCTGCTCCGCCTTGATGCTTGCGATGCGCGCCGAGCTCACCCGGCTCATCTGCCCGGCGCCGACGCCGATGGTCTGCCCGCCGCGGGCGTAGACGATGGCGTTGGACTTGACGAACTTCGCCACCCGCCAGCCGAACAGCAGGTCCTGCATCTCGTCCGCGGACGGCGCACGGCGGGTGACGATCTTGAGCTCGCCGGTGAGGGCCAGGTCGGCGTCCTGCACCAAGAGCCCACCGCCCACGCGCTTGAAATCCAGGTAGGGTCCCGGTGCCGATTCCCAGGCCCCGCAGGCCAGCAGGCGCACATTCTTCTTGGCCGCCACGGCTGCCGCGGCCTGGGCCGTCACCGTCGGTGCGATGATCACCTCGACGAACTGGCGGTCCACGATGGCTTCCGCCGTCTCCCCGTCCAGCTCACCGTTGAACGCGATGATGCCGCCGAAGGCAGACTCAGGGTCGGTGGCGAAGGCGCGCTCGTAGGCCTGCTTCAGGCTGTCGCCATAGGCGACGCCGCAGGGGTTGGCGTGCTTGACGATGACGCAGGCGGGGCCGTCGGTGAACTGCTTGACGCACTCCAGCGCCGCGTCGGTGTCGGCGATGTTGTTGTAGCTGAGTGCCTTGCCCTGCAACTGCTCGGCCCCGGCGACGGAGGCCCTTGGCACCTCGCGGGCGGCGTAGAAGGCGGCGCTTTGGTGCGGGTTCTCGCCGTAGCGCATGGGCTGGCGCTTGGTGAACTGAAGATTGAAGGTGCGCGGCAGGCCCTCGGGCTTGCCTTCAGGGTGCTCGACGATGGTGCCCAGGTAGTTGGCAATGGCGCCATCGTAGGCGGCGGTGTGCTCGAAGGCCTTCACGGCGAGGTCGAAGCGGGTGGCGTCGGTGACGGCGCCGTCGTGATCGGCCATCTCGTCCAGCACCCGGCCGTAGTCGGCGGCGTCCACAACCACGGTGACATCGGCGTGGTTCTTGGCCGCCGCGCGCAGCAGCGTCGGGCCGCCGATGTCGATGTGCTCCACGGCCGTCGCGAGGTCGCAGTCGGGCTTGGCGACGGTGGCCTCGAAGGGATAGAGGTTCACCACCACCAGGTCGATGGGCTTGATCTCGTTCTCGTGCATGACCCGCTCGTCCACGCCGCGGCGGCCGAGGATGCCGCCGTGGATGCGCGGATGCAGGGTCTTGACCCGCCCGTCCATGATCTCCGGAAAGCCCGTGTGGTCCGAGACCTCCTTGACGGGGACGTCCGCATCCGTGAGCAGCCTGGAGGTGCCGCCCGTGGAGAGGATTTCCACGCCCCGCTCGGCGAGGCCCCGGGCGAAATCGGCGAGGCCGGTCTTGTCGGAGACACTGATCAGGGCGCGGCGGATGGGGTGCATGGCATGCCTCGCGGGAGCTTGGTTGGACGCGGCGGGGCTCGTCTGCCGGGACTCGCCTGGGGCCTGCTGCCCACGCCGGGGAGCGCCGAGCCGGCACCCGGGCCTGCGTCGGAGCCTGAGATTATGCCACTGCGGGCGGGCGCGGGGGCAGGTCTGGGCAGCGCCCCCGGCGCGCCTGTTTGCTCGGGCTTGCTGCCGCGGGCGGGCGCAGCACAGGCGTCATACGGTGCCGGCAACCGGGCGCCCCACCGCCTGGCCGTGTCCGCAGCGCTTGGTCCGCCGCCTGCGGCCCGCGTGCAGGCCGTTGGTGTGTCAGAGCTTGGGCTCGGCGTCCGCTGCCGCGTAGGCGCCGAGCTTCTTGCGCAGCGTGCTGCGACTGATGCCGAGCATGCGTGCGGCGACGGATTGATTGTTGCCGGCGGCGTCGAGCACGGTTTCGATGAGCGGACGCTCCACCTCGTCCATGACGAAGCGGTGCAGTCCCTGCACATCCTGTCCGGCCATGTGACTGAGGTAGGTGCGCACCGCGGCGCGCACGCAGTCCCGCAGCGGCTCGCCGCGGTGCGTGGGGACGACCGTCAGTGCTGCCCGGTCCGTGTCGCCGTCGTCGCTCGGGGCGACCTGCGCTGCCGTTGCTCTTGTCATGCCGCATCCTCCAGGGCCGCGTGCTGCTCCAACAGCGTACGGACCGCGTCGATTTGTTGTTCCGGCGTAGCGGCCCGGTTGACCCGGCACAGGTCGAGTCGGGCCGGTTCGTCCGGTTTCTGATCCTTGCCCCTCGATGGCGGCTCGGGAGCCTCGCTGTCGATCGGGTGTGTCCCGGTTGTCTGCCCGGTGTCAGCGGTGTCCTGCATCCCGCGCAGGTACCAGCCGATGTGCTTGCGCGCGATGCGCACCCCCCGCTCGGTGCCGTAGAACCGATACAGCGCGTCCAGGTGCGCAAGCAGGGTCGCGCAGATCCATGCGGGGTCGGGCGGCGGCAGGCGCGTGCCTGTCGCCAGGTAATGGTCGATCTCGCGGAACAGCCAGGGCCGGCCCTGCGCCGCGCGGCCGATCATGATCCCGTCGGCGCCGGTGCGGGCCAGCACCTGCGCGGCGTACTCGGGGCTCGTGATGTCGCCGTTGGCCACAAGGGCCAGATCTGCGGGGAGGTCATGCTGTGCCCGCAGCGCCCGCAGGCTGTCGAGCTCCGCCCGCCCGCCGTAGCCGCAGGCGCGGGTACGGCCGTGGACTGCGAGCAGCGCGATGCCGGACTCCCGTGCAATGTGGGCGATGCGCGGCAGGTTGCGCGTCTGCGGTGACCAGCCGGTGCGGGTCTTGAGCGTCACCGGCACGTCCACAGCCGCCACGACGGCCTCCAGAATGCGCGCCACCAGCGCCTCGTCGCGCAGCAGGGCCGAGCCGGCGGCGGCCTTGCAGACCTTCTTGGCCGGGCAGCCCAGGTTGATGTCGATGAGCTCCGCACCCCGGCCCACGTTCAAGCGCGCCGCCTCGGCCATCCAGTGCGGGTCGGCGCCGGCGATTTGCACCGCAATGGGGCCGGGCTCGCCGCGGTGGTCGGTGCGCTCGCGGCTCTTGCGCGAGCCCGCCAGCGCCGGGTTGGCCGAGACCATCTCGGACACGGCAAGCCCGGCGCCGAGCCGCCGGCAAAGCGTCCGGAACGGCCGGTCCGTGACCCCCGCCATCGGCGCCAGAATCAGGCGGTTCTGGAGCCGGATGTTGCCGATCAGGAGCCCGCCTTCACGGGCGTCGGCGGCCGTCGTGTCCGTGCGCTGGGGCGCTGGACATGCAGTTGGGTGCGCGCTCTGGCGCTTGGCTCGGCGCTCGGTCGGGAGCGCACGCGCACCAAGGCCGGCGCTGCCGTTGGCGGGGGGGCTCGTCGGCATGCGGGACATGGATCACCGGGGCGGGGCTGAGCGCGAAATTCTAGCCAAGTTCGGCGTCGGCGACAGCGGTCGAATCCCGACATTGTGACGGTGTATCGCCGACAAAAACACGATACGTGTACATCGTGCCCGCATCGAATCCGGACGTGGGCGCGCAAGCATCTACGCCTGCAAGAGATGTTGACGATCTGTGATCGATTGTAGGCGACTCGGCAGGTGTCAGCGCCGACGCCCGCTCAGCAGGGCCCATTCCTCGCGGGTTTCCGCGGGCTCCATGACGAAGTGGTGCGCGTAGGCATCGGCGACCCGGCCGGCCTGATGGGCGAGGATGCCGGAGAGACCGAGCCGGGCGCCGGGCGCTGCCAGCGCCGCCAGCTGCGGCGCGAGCTCCAGCAGGGGGGCCGCGAGGATGTTGGCCACCACCACATCGGCCGGCGTTGGCGGCACCTGCTCCGGGCGGGCCACGGCGAGACGGTCCACCACGCCGTTGTCGATGGCGTTGTCGACGGTGGCGTCCAGGGCCTGGGGGTCGTGGTCCACCGCCAGTGCCGATGCGGCGCCGAGCTTGAGGGCGGCGATGGCGAGGATGCCGGAGCCGCAGCCGTAATCCAGCACGCGCTTGCCCGCGAGGTCCAGTCCGTCCAGCCAGGCGAGGCAGAGCGCCGTGGTGGGATGGTGGCCGGTGCCGAAGGCGAGCCCCGGGTCCAGGTCCACCACGACGCCGGGCCAGTCCGCCGCCTCGGCGCCGGCAGGCCGCTCGCCGCGGGGGCAGACCCAGAGGCGGCGGCCGAAGCGGGTGGGCCTGAAGTCATCCAGCCAGAGGCGCTCCCAGGGGCGATCGTCCAGGCTCGCGAGCGTCGGCGGCGCCAGCGCCAGCCCGGCCAGCTGCTCCGCCGCCTGTCGGGCTGCGGCGGCGCCGGCATCGTCATCCTCGAACAGCGCAGTGATCCGCAGCCGCCGCCACAGCGGCTGGGTGGCCGGCGCAGGCTCCCAGATGCCGCCCGCGGCGGGGTCCAGAGGGGCGTCGGCGGGCTCGTCCGCGGCGTCGTCCAGGGTCACCGACAGCGCGCCCGCGTCCTCCAGGGCTGCTTCCACGGACGCGGCCTGGTCGCGGTGAACGATGAGGGAGAGCTGGAGCCAGGGCATTCTTGATGGGAAGTGTCGAGGGGCGAGGGGCGAGGGGGCGAGGGGGCGAGGGGGCGTCGGGGGCTGAGGGCGCGTGGATGCTTTGTGGTTGGCCGAAACCCTGGGGTGGGGCAGCCCTCGCCCCCAGCTCCTCGAACCTTCCCCTACATTCCCAATTTCTTCTCCAGGTAATGGATGTTCGCGCCGCCCTGTTGGAAGGCGGAGTCCTTCATGATGTGGCGGTGCAGCGGGATGTTGGTGTCGATGCCCTCGATGACGGTCTCGCGCAGGGCGTTGCACATCCGCGCCAGTGCGGCGCCGCGGTCTTCGCCGTGGGCGACGAGCTTGCCGATCATGGAGTCGTAGTAAGGCGGCACGACATAGCCCGCGTAGATGTGGGTGTCGATGCGGATGCCGGGGCCGCCCGGGGCGTGGAACTCCTCGATGCGCCCCGGGCTCGGGCGGAAGGTCTCGGGGTGCTCGGCATTGAGCCGGCACTCGATGGCATGGCCTTGCCAGCTGATGTCCGCCTGGTGCCAGCGCAGCCGCTCGCCGGAGGCCACCAGGATCTGCTCCTTGACCAGATCCACGCCGGTGATCATCTCCGTCACCGGGTGCTCCACCTGGACGCGGGTGTTCATCTCGATGAAGTAGAACTCGCCGTCCTGGTAGAGGAACTCGAAGGTGCCGAGCCCGCGATAGCCGATCTGCTCGCAGGCCTTGGCGCAGCGCTCGCCGATGAAGGCGCGCTGCTCGGGCGTGATGCCGGGCGCCGGGGCCTCCTCCACCACCTTCTGGTGGCGGCGCTGCATGGAGCAGTCACGCTCGCCCAGGTGAATGGCGTTGCCGTACTGGTCCGCCAGCACCTGGAACTCCACGTGGCGCGGGTTTTCCAGGTACTTCTCCATGTAGACCATGTCGTTGCCGAAGGCTGCACCCGCCTCCGCCTTGGTGAGCGAAATGGCGTTCAGCAGCGTGGCATCGGAGTGCACCACGCGCATGCCGCGCCCGCCGCCGCCGCCGGCGGCCTTGATGATGACCGGATAGCCGATCTCCCGCGCCAGCTCCAGGGTGCGCTTGTTGTTGCTGTCGATAGGCCCGTCCGAGCCCGGTACGCAGGGCACGCCCGCCTGCTTCATGGCCTTGATGGCGGAGACCTTGTCGCCCATGAGGCGGATGGTTTCGGGCTTGGGCCCGATGAACACGAAGCCCGAGCGCTCCACGCGCTCGGCGAAGTCCGCATTCTCGGACAGGAAGCCGTAGCCGGGATGGATGGCGACGGTGTCGGTGACTTCCGCGGCACTGATGATGGACGGGATGTGCAGATAGCTGTCCCGCGACGGTGCCGGGCCGATGCAGACGGACTCGTCGGCGAGCAGCACGTGCTTGAGGTCGCGGTCGGCATCCGAGTGGACGGCGACGGTCTTGATGCCGAGCTCGCGGCAGGCACGCTGGATACGCAGTGCGATCTCGCCGCGGTTGGCGATGAGGATCTTCTCGATCATTCGATGACGAAGAGCGGCTGGTTGTACTCCACGGGCTGGCCGTTCTCCACCAGGATGCGGCGCAGGACGCCGGCCTTCTCACACTCGATCTGGTTCAGGATCTTCATGGCTTCGATGATGCAGAGCGTGTCACCGAGCTTGATGTCCTGGCCCTCTTCGACGAAGGGCTTGCTGCCGGGCGACGGCGCCCGATAGAAGGTCCCGACCATGGGGGAGCGGACCAGCGAGCCCTCGTCGGTCTCGGGCTCGGCGGCTGTGTCTGCACCGATGGCCGCCGGGGCTGCCCCCGGCGCCGCAGCGGCCGGGGCGCCCGCCGCCGGCGCCTGCATCATGAAGGGCATGGGCGTGCTGCCGTGGCGACTGATGCGCACGGATTCTTCGCCCTCGTGGATCTCGATCTCGGCGACGTTGGATTCTTCGAGGAGCTCGATGAGCTTCTTGACCTTGCGGATGTCCATGGTGTCGTGATTCCGGGTCTCGGGCCTGGAGGTATGATTGCGGTGTGCGCGGCGGCGTCTGTTGCGATCAGCCGGCGCGGGCGTCCAGTCGGCGCAGCGCCGCCGTCAGGGCAAGCTCGTAGCCCAGCGCGCCGAGCCCGCTGATGGTGCCCTCGGCGATGTCCGAGAAGTACGAGTGCTGCCGGAACGGCTCGCGGGCATGGACGTTCGACAGGTGCACCTCGATGAAGGGCAGCCGTACCGCGAGCAGGGCATCGCGCAGCGCAACACTGGTGTGTGTGAAGCCCGCCGGGTTCACCAGCGCGAAGGCGACGCCATCGGCCCCCGCCTGCTGCACGGCATCGATGAGCGCGTGCTCCGCGTTGCTCTGCACCAACCGCAGGCCGTGGCCAGCGGCCTCCGCCTGCCGGGTCAGGCGCGCGCCGATGTCGGCGAGGCTGTCACGACCGTACTTGTCCGGCTCGCGGGTGCCGAGCAGGTTCAGGTTGGGTCCGTTGAGGCAGAGGATCTGGGCCATGTGGCGGAGCCATTCGCAATTGGGCCGGCGGATGCCGCGGGCACGTGGGTGTGCATGCGCGGCGCCCATTGGGGGCGGGCGGGCGCGTACGCCGCAGGTGCCACGCCCGGCGCGGGAGCCCTGCAAATGCACGCCATGCCTGCGGCAGCGGCACCGCAGGCGACGCGGCCCGGCACCCCGCCCCAGCACTGGTCTTAGGCCGCACAGGCTCGAAATGTGGGACTTCAGGCCATGAACTGCTGCGATCGGCCGAAAACGGCGCCGCCGTTGTAACGGCGCACAATGTAAGCGAATCGCCGCAGGATTACAAAGCCGGACTTGTCAGTTTTCGGCGCAGATGGGCGCGGGATTGCGCCGGATCAGCCGGTTTCCAGCTTCAGGAGAGGGATCACGTGCTCACGCACCAGACCGGGCGTGATCTCGCCGGTGCGGCTGTAGACGCGGCGGCCCAGGGGATCGAAGACGACGGTGAAGGGCAGGCCGCCGGTGCGGTTGCCGAGCCGGCGGGAGAGCTCCACCGCATCCAGGTCGCCGAGCAGGATCTGGTAGCCCACCTGATTCTCCGCGAGGAAGCGCTCCACCGCATCACGGGCGTCGATGGCGATGCCCACCACCTGGAGCCGGCCCGGGTCCACGCCGCGCTGAAGCTCGTCGAGCATGGGCATCTCGCGCAGGCAGGGCGGACACCAGGTGGCCCAGAAGTTGAGCACCACGACCTTGCCGGCCCAGGCGTTGCTCGCGATCTGCTGGCCCGTGAGGTCCGGCAGCCGCAGGTCCGGCAGGATCGCGATGCGCCCGTCGTGGCTGTGCCCGCCGAGGTCCATGTCCTGCTGGGCGAGCCAGCGCTCGCCGAACAGGGCCGCGCCGATGCTGAGCGTGCCGGCCAGCACCGTCACCACCAGCACCTTGGCCGGGTTCATGGGGCGATCTCATTCAGGTGGGCGGCGAACTCGTCCGCCGGCACGAAGCCCACCAGCCGGTAGCCGCGCAGCTCTTCGCCGCTTTCATCGAAGAACAGCATCGCCGGTGGCCCCGGGATTCCGAAGCGCTCCTGCATCAGGGCCTTGTCCTCGGCGTCGTTGGCGGTGACATCGGCCTGAAGCACGACGAACTGATCCAGGGCGGCGATGACATCCGGGTCCGGGAAGGTGTAGCGCTCCATTTCCTTGCAGGACACGCACCAGTCGGCGTAGAAGTCCAGCATCACCGGCTTGCCGGCGGCGCTGGCGGCGGCGATCTCCCGCTCCAGGTCGGCCACAGTCTTGATGGGCGTGAAGGACTTGTGGGCCGCCGCCTGGCCGCCGCCCGCGGCGACGATGCCGCGCAACGGCTGGATGGTGTCGCGTCCGCCGGCGGCGGCGCCGACGATCATCAGCACGCCGTAGACCAGCAACGCCAGCCCGAGCGCCTTCCACAGCTTGGTCCAGCCGCCGGCCTCCTGCGTGATGGTGGTGAGCGCACCCATGTAGACGCCGGAGGCGATGAGCAGCAGGCCCCACAGCAGCATGGCCACCGCCGGGGGCAGCACGCGCTCGATGAGCAGGATGGCCACCGCGAGCAGCAGTACGCCGAACACGGCCTTGACGGCGTCCATCCACATGCCGGCGCGCGGCAGGAGCTTGCCGGCGGAGGTGCCGATGGCGAGCAAGGGCGCACCCATGCCCAAGCCCAGACCCAGCAGCGCGAAGAAGCCAAGCACCGCATCGCCGGTCTTGCCGATGAAGATGAGCGCGCCCATCAGCGGCGGCGCCACGCAGGGGCCGACGATGAGGGCCGACAGCGCACCCATGATGGCCGCACCGGCGAGGGTGCCGCCCTCCTGCTTGTTGCTCATCTCCGTGAGCTTGCTTTGCCAGCTGCTCGGCAGCTGCAGCTCGTAGAAGCCGAACATGGACAGGGACAGCGCCACGAACACCAGCGCGAAGGCGCTCAGCACCCAGACGTTCTGGAAGGTGGCCTGGAGATTGGCGCCGAAGAGCCCGGCGATGACGCCGACAATGGCATAGGTCAGCGCCATGGCCAGCACATAGGCCAGCGACAGGAAGAACGCCTTGCGGGTGGTGATGCTGTCGCCCTGGCCGGCGATGATGCCCGACAGGATCGGAATCATCGGGAAGACGCAGGGCGTGAAGGCCAGCAGCAGCCCGAGGCCGAAGAAGATGGCCATGGCGCCCAGGATGCCGGCGTTGGCCAGGCGGGCGGCGATCTGGTCCTGCTCGGAGACGCGCTCGGGTGGGCCGCCGGCGGCGTCGCCGTCGGCGCCGGAAGCGGCGCTCGCAGGTGCCACCTCGGCCAGCGCCACGGTCTCGGTGGCGGCGGGCAGGGCCAGGGCGATGCGCTCGGTGACCGGCGGATAACAGATGCCGCGCTCGGCGCAGCCCTGGTAGTTGGCCACCAGCGTGACCTCGGTGGGCTCGCTGGCGCCGCGCCGCAGCGGCACGTCCAGATTCAGGGTGCCGTGGTAAATGGCCACGTCGCCGATGGTGCCGTCCGGGCGCACCGTGTCCGGCTTCACCTCCGCCTCCGGCAGGCTGTACTCGCCGATCTGCACGCCGTCGGCGTCTTCGAGGGAGAGGGCGATCTTCTCCTGATAGAGATAGGTCTCCGGCGCGATGTCCCAGATGAGTGCCAGCCGGTCCGGCGCCGCCACCTCGGCATCGAAGCGGAAGGCCTCCTCCACCGGCAGGATGTCGTCGCCGATGCCGAGGCCGAGGGACTGGGTGACCCCGCCGCCGCCACCACCGCTCAGCGCCTGCGCCATGCTCTGGGCGGGGGCACCGGCCGGGGAGGCGGACCCGTCTGCCGAGCCGGCGCTGTCCGCCGTATCCACCGCCGCCAGCTTCGGCAGCTCCAGCAGAATGCGCTGCTTCTGCGGCGGATAGCAGAGCCCGGCGTCGGCGCAGCCCTGGGACTTGGCCTCGATGGCGACGACGTCGCCGGCGTCGGCGCTGCGCTCCACCGGCAGCCTGGCCTCGACGCGGTCGCGGTAGATCTGCACCTCGCCGAAGAACTCGTCCTGCTTGGTCTCGGACGGCGGCAGGTCCGGGCGGCCGAGGCTGATGCCGGGGCTCTCGCTGTCGAAGCGGAACTTGCTCCGGTACATGTAGTAGCCGGGCTCGATGTCCCAGCGCACGGTGACCGCGTCCGCACCGGCGGATTCGCCCGAGATGCGGAAGGCCTGGTCCGGCTGCCGGAAGTCATCGTCCGTGGCGGCCGTGACCACCCCATGCGCCAGCACGAGCAACAGCATCGCGGCCAGGCTGACCAGCGCCGGCGTCGTCATGCGCGGGCGCGCAGCACCAGGGGCGTGCGTCGGCGCAGACGCCCCCCATGGCGAGGCGGGTGCCGGGCGGCGCCGCGCTGCGCCAAGGTTGCCCGGGCTGCGTCGCGCCGCGCGCAGCAGCGGAGCGAGCACCCAGGCGATCAGGCAGTGGTGGTTGTGCATTGTCTCACCCAATCAAGGTAGCGGTCGTGGCCGGCGGTGATGGGGTGGGCGATCACCTCCGGCACGTCATAGGGGTGCAGCGCGCAGATGCGCTCGGTGAGCGTCGGCAGTCGCGCGCCCGTGGTCTTGAGCATCAGGAGCACCTCGCTGTCGCGCTCGATGCGGCCCTCCCAGCTGTAGATGGACACGGCGCCGGGCAGCAGGGTGGCGCAGGCGGCAAGTCCTGCTTCGACCAGTGCGCCGGCGAGAGATTCGGCGACGCCCTGGTCCGGGCAGGTGCAGAAGACCACATGGACATCGGCGGCGTTGCGCTCGGACATCGGGGCGGCTCCGGGTTGGGGGTGTTGGGCTGGTGATGCTGGGCTGGGGTTGGAAACATTCAGTGCGCCTGCGGCGGGCGAGCCGGCCTCAGCGGGGCGATGCAGCGGCCGCCTTCGGCAGCGGGCGCATAGCCTAACGGAATTCGTGCCGATGGGCGGCGGGGTTTGAATCCGCTTTTACCGGACAGACCTTCGGGATTTGCAGCGCTTCCGGGCAGCGCAACGCGGGTCGCCGCGGCGCCGGCAGGCCCGCAACCCCGGCATCTCCGCCCGCGACCGTCATTCTCCGAGACCGTGCTCATGTGGCTTTTTCTTCTGCTCTTCGTCGGCGCACCGCTGGTGGAGCTCTACTTTCTGATCCAGGTGGGCTCCGTCATCGGCGCACTGCCCACCATCGCCCTGTCGGTGCTGACGGCCGTCATCGGCGGCTACCTCGTGCGCATGCAGGGGCTCAATGTGCTGCTGCGCGTGCGCCGGGCCATGGAGCGGGGCGAGACGCCGGCGCTGGAGCTGCTGGACGGCGCCGTGCTGCTGGTGTGCGGCTTTCTGCTCCTGCTGCCGGGCTTCGTCACCGACATCGCGGGCTTCCTGTTGCTGATTCCGCCGCTGCGGCGTGCGCTGCTGCTGCGCTATGTGCGGGTGGAGGCCATCGGCCCGCGTCGCGATGACGATGACCTCGGTGGCGGCCACCGCCCGCGCATCATCGACGCGGACTATCGGCGCGAGGACTGAGCCCGGCGCGTCCGGGCCGCTCAGCCGAGCCCCTGCCGCCGCCGACTGTCTGCCTGTGGCGAGGCCGCCGCTCGCCGCAGTCGTCGGCACCGCCCCCGCTTGGTCATGCCCGAGCCGCTGTCTGCCGCTGGCCATGCAGCTCACCCGCGGGTCCGGCGTCGGCGCCCGGCTGCTGGTTGCAGGCATCCCGAAATCACCCGTCGCTGCTGGCGCAAACGCCACTTGACACGCCACCGCCGCGCCCTATTATTAGCAGCCGCTACCGTTGAGTGCTAACACGCTCCGGGCGCCGGTCGGATCAGGCGCCAGCGGATCAGGCGCCAGCATCAGGTCTGACGCCCCCACTGGAAACCGGCCGTCGGCGCCCGGCGTTTCACCACCCGCAACCCATCCACAAGCTGAGGGGAAAGCAAGCATGAACATCCGCCCACTGCATGACCGCGTCGTCGTCCGTCGTATGGAGGAGGAGCGCACCTCCGCCGGCGGCATCGTCATCCCGGACTCCGCCACCGAGAAGCCCATCCAGGGCGAGATCATCGCCGTCGGCAACGGCAAGCTGATGGACAACGGCGACACCCGCTCGCTCGACGTGAAGGTCGGCGACCGCGTGCTCTTCGGCAAGTACTCCGGCACCGAGGTCAAGCTCGACGGTGAGGATTTCCTCGTCATGCGCGAGGACGACATCATGGGCGTCATCGAGTCCTGAGCCTGGATCTGCGCCCGCATCCGGGCCCGTCCACATTCGGCTGAACCATTCCCCTGCTAACGAACACTGAGGTATCTGCCCCATGGCTGCCAAAGAAGTCCGCTTCTCGACCGACGCCCGCAACCGCATGATGGAGGGCGTCAACATCCTGGCCAACGCGGTCAAGGTCACCCTCGGCCCCAAGGGCCGCAACGTCGTGCTGGAGAAGTCCTTCGGCGCGCCCACCGTCACCAAGGACGGCGTCTCCGTCGCCAAGGAGATCGAGCTCTCCGACAAGTTCGAGAACATGGGCGCACAGATGGTCAAAGAGGTCGCCTCCCAGACCTCCGACGTCGCCGGTGACGGCACCACCACCGCCACCGTGCTGGCCCAGGCCATGGTCCGCGAGGGTCTGAAGGCGGTCGCCGCCGGCATGAACCCGATGGACCTCAAGCGCGGCATGGACAAGGCCGTCGAGGCCGCGGTCGGTGAGCTCGCCAGCCTGTCCAAGCCCTGCTCCGACAACAAGGAGATCGCCCAGGTCGGCACCATCTCCGCCAACAGCGACGAGTCCATCGGCGAGATCATCGCCGAGGCCATGGAGAAGGTCGGCAAGGAAGGCGTCATCACCGTGGAAGAGGGCAAGAGCCTGCACAACGAGCTCGACGTCGTCGAGGGCATGCAGTTCGACCGCGGCTACCTGTCGCCGTACTTCATCAACAACCAGCAGAGCCAGACCGCCGAGCTGGAGGACCCCTTCATCCTCCTGCACGACAAGAAGATCTCCAACATCCGCGATCTGCTGCCCGTGCTGGAGGCCGTCGCCAAGGCCGGTCGTCCGCTGATGATCGTCGCCGAAGACATCGAGGGCGAGGCCCTGGCCACCCTGGTGGTCAACTCCATCCGCGGCATCATCAAGGTCTGCGCCGTCAAGGCGCCGGGCTTCGGTGACCGCCGCAAGGCCATGCTCCAGGACATCGCCATCCTCACCGGCGGCACCGTCATCAGCGAGGAAGTCGGCCTGACGCTGGAGAAGGCCACCCTGAACGAGCTCGGCTCCGCCAAGAAGGTGCAGATCAGCAAGGAGGAGACCACCATCATCGACGGCGCCGGTCAGGACGACGAGATCAAGGGCCGCTGCGAGCAGATCCGCGCCCAGATCGAGGACACCACCTCCGACTACGACCGCGAGAAGCTTCAGGAGCGCCTGGCGAAGCTCGCCGGCGGTGTCGCCGTGATCAAGGTGGGTGCCGCCACCGAGGTCGAGATGAAGGAGAAGAAGGCCCGGGTCGAGGACGCCCTGCACGCCACCCGTGCGGCGGTCGAGGAGGGCATCGTCCCGGGCGGCGGCGTCGCCCTGGTGCGTGCGCTGACCAAGATCCGCGGCAACGTCGCCGGCGCTAACCACGACCAGGACGTCGGTGTCAGCATTGCGCTGCGCGCCATGGAAGAGCCGCTGCGGCAGATCGTCAGCAACGCCGGCGCCGAGGCCAGCGTCGTGCTGCACAACGTCGCCGACGGCGAGGGTAACTACGGCTACAACGCCAGCAACGGCGAGTACGGCGACCTGGTGGACATGGGCATCCTGGACCCCACCAAAGTCACCCGCACCGCACTGCAGAACGCCGCCTCCGTGGCCGGTCTCATGATCACCACCGAGGCCATGGTCGCCGAGGAGCCCAAGGAAGAGACCCCGATGCCCGCCGGCGGCGGCATGGGCGATATGGGCGGCATGGGGATGATGTAACAGCAGATTTTTCGCCTGACGGCGAAAACGCCGCTACGGTCGCCAGGGAGGGCGACGGAGAAAGCCCCGCTTCGGCGGGGCTTTTTGCGTGTCAGCTCCAATGACGGTACCCGCGCGCGTAGAGAAACCCGAGCGTCGGGCGACGAGTGGCCAGAAATCCAATACCCTGCGCTTTCACCTCAATGCCATCGAGTGCCCCCTCGATTCTGCGACCCCTCGCTTCCAACCACCAGAATCCGCGACTCGGATCACCGCACCGGCATCAACCCGAGGCGACAGCATGAGCCAACCCGACCAAGCTGCCTACCTGGGCTCCATCTCCGTTGAGAACCTCGCATGCTTCGGGCCGAGGCAGACCCTCGATCTGACCCTGGACGACGGTCGACCTGCGCCTTGGACGCTGATCCTCGGCGACAACGGGACGGGAAAGACGACGCTGCTGCAGGCGATTGCGGGGATGACGCCCGTGGTCATGCCCCCTTTGGTCAAGGACGTCAAAGCACGAGCTTGGATCCTTGGCTGGCCACCGCTGCGGTCCATGCTGCGGCCGCATACCGGTTCCGGACTCGCGATCAGCGCCGACTTCCTCCTTGGCGCCCACCCGGACTGCGAGCCGACTGAGCTGGAACGCGTCGCGGTGCGCGCGGGCTTAGAGCCAATGGGCGGTTTTGCGGGGGTCGGTTGGGAGATGGTCACGCGGCTCGCGGATGCCGGCTGCTTCGGCTACGGCGCCACCCGCAACGCCGGTCGCAGCCAACTCATCGACGGCGACCCGGAGGGATTCGACGCCGCCACCCTGTTCGACGACGAGGCGACCTTGATCAGCCCGGACGAGTGGCTGGCGCAGATGGACTATGCGGCTGCGAAGCAAGACGACCGGAACGGCATCGACTACGCCGCGCGCCGGGATCAGGTGAAGACCTTGCTGGTGCGCCTGCTGCCGGACGTGAGCGATGTCGAGATTCGCGTCAAGGACGGTCCGAGCGCGGAGGTCGTCTTCGAGACGCCCTATGGACGGGTGCCATTCCAGCGCATGGGCCTCGGTTACCGCACCATGACGACCTGGGTGGTGGACCTGGCGGCGCGCATGTTCCGCCGCTGGCCCGACGCCGCAGACCCACTGGCCCAGCCCGCCGTGGTACTGGTGGACGAGATCGACCTGCATCTGCATCCATCCTGGCAGCGCCGGCTGATGGACTGGCTGTCGGAGCTCTTTCCGAATGCCCAGTTCATCGCCACCGCCCACAGTCCGCTGATCGTTCAGGCCGCGCGGGATGCCCGCATCGCGGTGCTGCGGCGAGAGAGGGATCATGTGCTCATCGATCAGTCCTTCGCGTCGGTGACCGGTTGGCGGGTGGATCAACTCCTGACCAGCGAGTTGTTCGGCCTGCCGACGGCGCGGGCCGCGGTCTATGACAGCACCATCGCCGAGCGCACCGATCTGCTGTCCAAGTCGGCGCTCTCCGGTGAGGACAGGCGGCGCCTGGCGGAACTGGACCAGGAGCTGACGGCACTGCCGGCGGGGGAGAGCGCCGCGGACATCGAGGCCATGGACATCATTCGACGGGCCGCCGAGGCGCTGAAACGCGAAGGCGGGGATTGAGATGATCCGCATTCGCCGTACGTCATCGGCGCCCGCGGTGCTGCGGACCAAGGGCAAGAACAAGCGCCGGGGTCATTCCCTGAGCTATACGGCGAACCCGGCGGCTTACGACAGCGGTGCCCTCAAGTTCGAGTTCGATGGGGATATCTATGCCCACGACGACGTCAAGGCTGTACTGAAGGCAATGCAGCACGACAAGTGCGCCTTCTGTGAGTCGAAGGTGTCGCACATCGCCTATGGAGACGTAGAGCATTACCGGCCCAAGGGCGGTTTTCGCCAGCACCAAGCCGATGTCCTCGGGCGCCCCGGCTACTACTGGCTTGCCTACGAGTGGGACAACCTGCTGTTCTCATGCCAGCTCTGCAACCAGCGCTTCAAGAAGAACCTATTCCCGTTGATCGATCCCGCGGCGCGGGCGCGCAACCATAAGGACGCACTGCGGCGGGAAGCGCCGGTCATGGTTGATCCGTCCAAGGAAGACCCTGCCGATTACATTGGTTTTCGGGCCGAGGTCGCTTACGGCCTCGATGGGACCGGCGGACGGGGTGAGCAGACCCTCAACGCCCTGGGTCTGAACCGGGTGGAGCTGGTTGAGGTGCGGCGGGACAAGCTGAAGTACCTCCATGCCTTTGGTCAGATTGTCCGTACTGCCGCAGATCACCCGCAAAATGCGGCGCTGCGAGAGGTCGCAGAACGCGCTCAGCAGCAATTGGACCGGGCGGTTCACGACTCGGCCGAGTTCGCTGGCATGGTGCGTGGGACGGTGGCGGATCTGGGAGGCTGAGCCGCGCTGGTGTGGTTCCGGATGGATCTATCGGGCACTTGTTCGTCCGCCGACTATCAGTCCACGCATCGACCCGGTCAAACCCAGAGCCCCGCGCTGGCCCCCACCCGGCCTCAGCCCGACGCCCCAAGCAACCGCTCCGACAGCCCCTCGATCACCCGATGCACCGCGTCGCGACTGCCGAGGGCGATGCCCTCCGGTGCCTCGGCGCCCGCCTCGTCCAGGCCGAGCTGGTGGCGTCCGCGTTGCAGGGCGGTGCGCTCGGCGGCGCCGCGCTCGGAGAGCTGGTGCAGTCGTTCGCGGAAGTCGCGCTCCTCCAACAACGCCAGGAGCGGCGCCGTCTGCGCCGGTTGGAACGATGGCGGCGGCAACAGGGCGGGGATCGGCTCATTCTCACCGCCGTGGCGCACGCGCATGGCCTCCAAAAAATCTGCGATCCGCAGCAATGCCGTATCCGAGCTTGGCCCCGCATCCTTGGCGCCGTCCGCCTGGGAGCGGACCTGCGCCAGCGCCAGCCAGGCCAGGCCGCCCAGCACCAGCAGCGGGCGCTGGCGGTGGTGTTCCGCGACGGCGAGGATGGCCGCTGCCGGCTCGCCCGCTCGGCAGGCCCGGGCCAGGGCGCCGATCAGGCGCGTGCCGGCCTGATCCAGGCAGCGCTGACGCAGGCGTGCCTTGATGCGCTCCGGCAGTGGGAACCAGTCCCGCCGCAGGCGCGTCTCCAGCAGCAGGCGGCCCAGGTCCGGCTCCAGGGCGTCGATGCGGTGTTGCAGCGCTCGCGCCGCGGCCTGGAAGCGCGCTCGGGCGTCCTGCTGGCATGCGGCGCGGTCGTCCGGATCTTCCGCTGCGTCCAGGGCTTCGTCCAACTCCGCCAAGCAGGCGTCCAACCGCTGCGGAAAGCCGAACGCCTGCACGTCCGCGCCGGACGCCTCCACCAGCCCCAGCGCCGCCAGATACAGCACCCAGGCGTGGCCGTGGTCATCCGCCAGCGCCATGACCGACGGGCTGGTGAGCCGTGCGTGCAGCCGCCGCCAGGCATCCACCAGCAGGGGGTGCGGCGGTTGCGATGCGGCCAGGCTCAGGCGCTCGCGCAGCAGGAACAGCGCCGCCTTCAGCAGCGGTGCCAGGTGGCCGGCGTTGCGTCGTGTCGCCCAGGGCGGGGATGCGCCCTCCAGCAGGTCGCAGGCGCATCGCAGATGGTGCAGCTCGCCGCAGGCGATGAGTCGCGGCAGGTCCGCCGCCGCGGTGTCGCCGGCATAGTCACGCAGGGCCTGGGCCAGGTGCAGCCGATACCCGGCGCGCCCAACCAGCCGCCGCCATTGGGTCCATCGGCCATCGACGGGCACGTCCCCTTGTTTCTCCAGCAGCAGCGCATCCGCATCCATGGCGTGCCGGAGCAGGGCGTCTTGGGCCATGTCGTCGAGGACTGGCGGCAGGTCCCGGCGACCGGTGCAGAGCAGCGCATGGTACGGGCTCAGCTCCTGCTCCCAGAGGTCGGACAGATGCGCCAGCCCCAGCGGTTGGTGCAGCTCCATCGGTGCCGCCGGCGCGGAGCCGAGCACCAGCGCCGCCAGCAGCTGCAGAGGGTCATAGCCGTGGGCGCCCAAGCGCTCCAGCGCCTTGCCCAGGGCATCGCGATCCTGGTCGCGGGCGCGCTCGTCCCGGCTTGAGGGTGGCGCCGTCGGCGGGGCGGCGTCGGGCGGCGGGCGCAGCCGGGCCAGGGCGTCCGGCGCCAGCAGCCCCAGCAGCTCGGCGAGCCGTAGCGCCGCCTGTGCCCGCCGGGCCGGATCGGGGCAGCGGGTGACCGGAGCGGGCGTGGGCGACGGCAGCAGGTTGCCGTCCGCGCCGATGTGCAGCGCAAAGCCGGTGCCAGGCGCCTCAATGAGAGGTGCCGGCGGGATGTGTACCGACTGCGGCTCCTGCACCATCCAGAGCCGCTCCGGCGCCGGCCCCGCCGCCTCCCAGACCTTGATGTAACAGCCCTCCAGGCTCGAGGTGTCGGCGCTCTGGGACACCAGCAGCAGGCCCTGGCGGGGTCGCTTCAGCGCCGCCAGTGCTTGCAGCCAGGGGATGTCCTCGTCTGCGAGCCCGTCCATGTCCCGCAGCATCAGCAGCGCCAGGTCCGGCGGCGCGGCGAAGGCGTGCCGGCGCCCGAACAGCCGCCGCCGCAGCCAGCGCCGCCGCGCCCGCCGCTCCAGGTGCGCCGCCAGCCGCGCCAGCGGGCCGGGTTGGTGGCCGTCGTCCTGCTTGGATGAGAGAAAGGAGAACAGGTTGTTGACCAGCACGGCCCGCAGCCGGCGCTCCTGCCAGAAGCGCAGATGCAGCGCGCTGGGCAGGGCCAGGTTCAGGCCCTGCACCCAGAGCCACAGCGCCGCCAGCGGCCAGAGCAGCCAGGCCGGGGCGCCGAACACCCCGAGGCCGAGCCAGGCGTCCGCGAACCCGGCGCCCAGCGCCGCCGCCAGCGTCGGCCAGTCCGCGGGCGGGGCCTCGGCCAGCGTCAGCAGGTCCGCCCAGCGCAGCAGCCCCGCCTCCTGCGCGCCGATCAGCACCCCGCCCGCCAGCAACAGGGTCCACACGCCGAGCCCCAGCAGCGCCGCCGGCGGCAGGCCGCGGAGCAGGCGCCGCCGCTCCCGTCGGCGCGCCCGGCGCAGCTCGGGTGCGGACAAGGCGCCGGGCGCGCCGGCAGCGCGCCGCCGCCCGGTCGTCGCGCCCCACTTGCGCCCGCCGAAGGGCCAGCGGCGGACGCGCCGCCCGGCGCTCGCCTCCGCCAGGGCGCGCCGCAGCAACATCCGCTCCAGCGCCCGTCACAGGGCGGAGCCGGGTCGGCGGCCCGCCGCCGGCTCCGGCTCGGCGCCGACGGACGCCGCCAGGCCGTCGTCGGTCAGGCTCAGCTCCCAAGGCGCGTCCATCAGCACCACCGGCGCCTGCTCCCGGCCCAGGGCCGCATCCCGGCGCGCCAGTCGGTCCAGCCAGCGCTCCCGGTTGCGGGCATTACCGAGCTGCCGCAGCACCTTCGGCGTGTCCGGGAGCACGGAGAACAGGGCCAGCGCCCAGCATGGCCCCCGCCCGAAGGCCCCATCCAGCGCGTCCGTCTCCCGTTGCCGGCGCAGCCACTCCAGCACCCAGGCGTCGAGCCGGTCCGACAGCGGGTCCGGTGGCGTGGCGGGTTCCTCGGTGGACGGCTCGTCGGTTGCCCCCAGCGCCGGGTGTCGGCGGTCCGCCTCGGCATCTGGCCGGTACCGGGGGATGCTGAGGCCGCGGTGCTTGCGTCCGGTTGAGGCCTGTTCCGACTTTGGTCCGGCGTCCTCCGAGGCCCCAGCAACGCCACGGTCCGCAGAGCGGACCCTGCGAGCACCGTAGGGTCCGCTCTGCGGACCAATGCCGGGCCTGTCACCCTCACCACCGGCATCCGCCGCCACAACCTCATCCGCCCACCGCAGCTCATACAACTGCGGCGCGTCGGCCTCATCCACTGGCGACTCCGCCGCAACTGGCGTCTGCGCACCATCGCCCCCGCCATCCTCAGCCTCCGCCGGGCGCACCACCGCCGCCGGCCCCGCCCAGAACCGCCGCAGGCAACCGCGGCAGCCGCTGCCGAGGAAGTCCGCCAGCCGCGCCGCATCGGCCACCCCGGCCTCCGTCAGCGCCCGCACCAGCGCCGCATCCGGGCGCGCCGCCAACCGCTCCGCCGCCAGCTCGGCGGGGTCCTTCGGCGGCTTGGTGTAATGGCTGTGGATCTCCACCCGGCTCGGGCCGAGGGGGCGCGGCTCCGTCTGTTCCTTGCGGGCGATCTCGTTGGTCAGCCCGTTGGCCCAGCACCAGTTGCCCTCGGCTTGGCCGTCGGAGGACAGATAGCGAATACCGAATCCACCGTTCTGATGACAGCGATTAGCGAGCAGGGTGGGCCTGGACGGGGCTTCGGGTGCGTCCTTGCTCCGTTGCAGCGCGATGCCGTAGAGCGCATTCCCCCAGCAGTCGTTGCCCTCGGCGTGGCCGTCGGAGGAGAAGTAGCTGATGCCCGCTTCGCCATTGTCGTGGCAGCGGTTGGCGAGCAGGGTGGGGCTGGATGGGGCTTCGGGTGCGTTCTCGCTCCGTTGCACCGCGATGCCGAAGCGGGCATTCCCCCAGCAGTCGTTGCCCTCGGCGTGGCCGTCGGAGGAGATGTAGAGTATACCCGCTTCGCCGTTGTCGTGGCAGCGGTTGGCGAGTAGGGTGGGGCTGGACGGGTCTTCGCAGGCGTCCGAGTACCGTGTCACCGCGATGCCGTCGGCGGCATTCTCCAAGCAGTCGTTCCCTTCGGCGTGGCCGTCGGAGGAGCCGTAGACGATGCCCGCTCCGCCGTTGTCGTGGCAGCGGTTGGCGATGAGGTCGGCGGAGCAGGCGCGCGTCGGGGTCGTGCTGTCGCGGAAGAGCGCGATGCCGGACCACAGGTTCGTGCACAGCCGGCACCCGCTCACCCGCAGGCCGACGCTGGATATCGCGCTTAGGCCATGGCGGCAGCCGACCGAAGCGCAGTGCGTCACCTGGCAATCGTCGCTGCGCTGCAGCTGCAGCCCAGGGGCCAGCCTACCACCGTCCTCGCAGCGGCAGTGCCGAACCTCGACGCCGGTGCTGTCGATGACGTGGATCAGCGCCGTGTCGGGCCTTTTCAGCGCGTCCTGCTCGGCGATGTCCGGCCAATGCCCCACCGGGTGCAGCCCGAGGACGCGGGCGCCGTCGGCCCGCTCCAGGCGCAGCGCGGAGCCGTCGCCGTGCCAGTCCAGCCGCACCGGCAGCCCCGCGCCGGGCTGCGCCGCCGGCGCCGTTGCGGCCTCCGCCGCGGCGTCCGCCGGTGGCAGCCCCGCCGCCGCCAGCGTGACGCCGGGCGGCACCCGCAGCGGCACCTCGCCCCGGTAGGTGCCGGGCGCGATCTCCACCCGCGGCCCCGGGCCGTCGCCGGCCTCCGCGCCGGTGGAGTCTGCGCTCTGTGACGCTGCCAGGGTCCGGGCAGACACCAGCACCCGCGCCTGCTCCAGCGCCGCGACGATGCCGTCCCAGCCCGCCGTCGGGTCGCAGCGGATCACCTGCCCCATCTCGTCGTCCGCGTTGTCCGCCATGTCCACGTGAGCCCCGAAACCACTTGATAACGCGAAGATCCCTGTCCGAAGCAACGACCCGGTGGCAGCGCCACCAAGCGCAGGCACATCCGCCGCCGGCCGAGACGGCGGATGCGCCGCCGCCTATCCGGCTACGATGTGTCCGGCTGTTTCCGGATCGACTTATCAGCAAAGTGTCGCATGAGTCGTGCCCCAACGGCCTCCGCGATGCCGTCATCGACCGCGTCGAAGCATCACCGGCGCAACCACGACCAGGACCTGGGTGTGATCCGGTAGTGGCGGCATGGGCGACATCGGTGGCATGGGGATGATGTAACAGCGGATTTTTCGCCTGACGGCGAAAACTCCGCTATGGTCGCCAGGGACGGCGAGGCAAAAGGCCCCGCTCAAGCGGGGCCTTTTACCTTTTTGGGGACTACGCAATTCAAGCCCGCTCGTGACACCGCTCCGCGGTGTCACGGATCGACGGGCGCTCTGCCCCTTGCCGAAGACCTTCGTGGGGCGACCGGCAGCTGCCGCATGTCACGGACTTGCCGGCGCGCTGCACGCCCGGATGCCCGCGGGTACCGAGCGGCAGGGCCCGGAGAGATGGATGACTCGGGGAATGACGCAAGACCCGGATTCCGCTTCGCTGCATCCGCGCTGCGGCGCTCTTCACGTTTCGAAGATGGCGCTTCTTCGCTAGTATCCGGCGGGTCGGATGGCCCGGGCAGCCGCCGCCGACGTGCCGACCGTCAAGCTGCCAGCCACCACAGGAGGTCGCGCCGTGGAAGCACTGCAACTCAAGACCATCGACGATCTTCTCACCAGCCCCGAGGAGCGTGTCGAGCTCATCGACGGCGAGGTCGTGCGTCGGCCGATGGCGCGGCTCAAGCACGGTGTGGTCCAGGGCAATGCCCGGACCGAGCTCAGCTCCTTCACCCGCGGCTCCGATCCCGGTGGCTGGTGGATCGCGACCGAGGTCAGCGTCGCTTACGAGCCACACCAGTGCCCGAGTCACGATCTCGCGGGTTGGCGCAAGCAGCGTCTGCCGAGTCTCCCGACCGGCGTGGTGGATCTTGCCCCGGACTGGGTCTGGGAAATCGTCTCCCCCGGGCACGAGCGAAAGGACACAGTACAGCTACCGCTGCTGCTGCAGCGCCATCGGGTGCCCTTCTACTGGCTGATCTGGCCGGAGGAAGGCGCGCTGGCCGCGCACGAGCTGGAGGGCAACAGCTACCGCGTCATTGCCAAAGTCACGGAGCCGGGGAAGGTGCGAATCAGGCCGTTTGCCGAGATCGAGCTGGATGTTGGTTTCATCCTTGGTTTGACGGAGTGATGCGGGAGCGCGCGCAACCATGAGCGAACAGGGCGTGCCCGGATATCGCGTCTCGCCGCCGGGCTCAGTCGCCACGCTTTCTCCTCCCAACGGAACGCCGCGATCCCTCGCGGCGGATCAACTGTCAAGTGCCGATCAATTGCCGCATCCCTGGCCGGTGCCCAAGTCGCGTTTGGCCATCGATCCCCGGCGCCGGCGCAGTCCGGCGAACGACAGGCCCGCGACCGCGAACAGGAGCGCCGTCGCGGGCGCGCTGACGAAGGCGGTGATCGGGATCTGGCTCAGGCTGACCGTGCCGGCGCTGACGAAGTCGAGGCCGGTGAAAAACGCGAAGGGATCGTTCGGGTCCAGCAGGGCGTCGGTCTCGATGCCCAGGATGCGGAAGCGGTCCACGCCGGCGGTGGCGAACATGTGCTCCGTGCCGGCCGCTAGGGTGTCGGTTTCCAGATTCCAGTCAATGCCGCTCCAGAGGTACAGCTCGAACAGGTTGTCGCCGACCTCCGGCAGGGTGACACCGGCGATGTTGGGCCCGGCGTCGACGATGTAGTCGTAGCCGATGGCCACCAGCGGGTCGAAGAAGGTCCAGCTGCCGGGCTCCACGTCCACGTCGGTGAAGTCCCAGCCGCCGGTCGTGGGATCGGGGTCGGGAACCAGCGGATTGTCTGGGGTGGAGCCGGGCTGTGGAATGGTCTCCTCCTCAAGTATCCGGAACGCGTTGATGATCGCCTGCCTGCCGATCTCGGTGTCGTCGGCGCTCGCAGCGATCCACGCCGCGGCGCCCGCAGGCGCTATGCTTATGGCGAATCCGTGTTCCTGAAATGCCGATGACCGCTCCAGCGCCCGACACCGATCAGGCCCCGCTGACCCGCGACACGCCCTTCATGGCGGCGGTGCTGCGGCTGTTCGGGATCATCGCCGAATCGCTGCCCGACGGCCTCCCGGAGCCGGTTGATGTCTTCATCGCGGGTGGCGTCGCGCTGCATGCGCTGACGGGCGCGCGGGTGTCGCAGGACGTGGACAGCATCTTCTCGCACCGGATTCTGGTGCCCCAGGATCTCGTGGTCGGGTGGCGGGACGAGCAGGGTGTCCGGCGCTCGCTTTGCTTCGACTACAACTACGCGCCGGTGTTCGGACTCCTGCACCCGGACTACGCCGCGCGTGCGATCCCGGTGGCCTGGAGACATCCGAAGCCGTTGCGCCTGTACGTGCTGGCCCCGGCCGATCTGGCAATCACCAAGCTTGCCCGGTTCGCGGACAACGACCGCGGCGACATACGTCTGCTGATCGAGCGGGGCTTGCTGACCGACGCGCCGGGTTTCCGCCTGCTGGCCACCGAGGCGTTGTCCTACTACGTCGGCAACGACGCGTTCATCGTCGCGAACCTGGATCAGGTCACCGGATGGATTCAATCCGAGCACCCGACTGCATGACGCGCGGCGATGAAGCAGACGGGTTCCAGGCGAGATTCCTGGCCATCTGCCGGCAAGCGGCGGGAACGGACACGCGCGCGCTCCAGCAGGAGGTCGCCGTGCTGACCCGGGCGATGCTCGACGGCTGGTGCCCGCGCCTGGATTGCGCCGGCGGCACCGCGACGGATCTCGAGGGTGCGGCTGCCTGCCGGGCAGGCTATTGGCTCACGCTGGCCGCGGGCCTCAGCAACGACCCCATCGGGGCCGCCGGGCTGCGCGCATGCGCCGCACGACTGCGCCCCCTATGCGGCACGGACCGTCGGGCCGTGCTGCGGTTCTATCCACCCGCGCCGGGCCAACCGACGCCCGGGCATGACGAGCTGGCACGGGACTGGGGGCTCGCCGTGGGCCTGCGCCCCATCGAGCTGCTGCAGACCCTGGAGCGGCAGCGGCTGCTGGGCGGGAGCCCCGCCCTATGAGCCGGAGCGCGGCCGGATGAGCGCCTGGGGCTGGCGGAAGAGCCGGCGCAAGAGCGAGTCGCAGTCAGTGCGGGCTGGCGAGCGCTTGCGCAGTGGCGCGCTCTGCACGCAGCGGGTGGTCCTGGGGATGCGACATCTTCGGAACCCGCGGCATGATCAGCTGCGACGCGACTGTGCCACAACCCTGTGTAGGTCGGGTCAGCGCGCCGTAACCCGACGCGGGGCTCGCGCAGTGCCGAAGTCATCGAACCTCTGCCGGTGTTGCGCAGGATATCGGTTATGTGTCCGAGCAGGTGGCCTTGCGCGGGCGGATGGTCCGCACAGCGGACCCTACGGGTGTCGTCTTGACCTTGCCGCGCAGGCGGCCAGGCCGCAGTGGTGCGCTTGCCTGGGGTGCTGCCGGAGCCAGGCGAGGCACGAGCTGGACGCTGCCGGCATCGCCGTTCGAGATGTCGACCTCTTCACCGGCTTGTGCGGCGTCGATGAGGGCCTTGCGACGGGTCTCGCCGGTGCGAAGGCCGCGGTCGTCCTGTCGCCTGCGCCGTTCTGGGGTCGCCGACGGCGGGGGCAACTCCGGCTGCAACGCCAGCAGCGGCGAGTATTGCGGCATGGGCGGCATGGGGATGATGTAAGCTCTGCGCTCTGGCGCCGCGCTCGCGGCGCTTGAGCCGAGTCCGGTACGGATGCTGGCCAAGAAGCCCCGCTTCGGCGGTCCGTCTGTTTTCGCTGAGCTCAGTCACGGAGGCGCTGCCATGACCGATTCCGAGTCGGCACAGGATTGTTACTTCTGCCGTGTCATTCGCGGCGAGACCGACCCGTTCATGTTCGAGAATGCCTCCTTCGTGGGCGTTTTCGACACCCATCCCGTGAATCCGGGCCATGCACTGCTCATCCCGAAGCGGCACGTCCTGTCGATCTTCGATCTCGATGACGCGGAGCAGGCGGACTATTTCGATGCGCTGCGGGGCGTCAGGCGCGTGATCGAAGCAACCGACCTGCGGGGTCTGTACCAGGAAATGCTTGGCCGGGATTACCTCAGGGACAGGCCCAAGGATCAGATCGAAACGGTCCTGGGGCTGGATTTCCTGGCGCGCAGGCCGGACGCGTACACCGTCGGCAACAACGATGGCAGAGCCGCGGGCAGGAGCATCGACCATCTGCACGTGATCGTCCTGCCGCGCTACCACGGTGACGTCGAGAATCCGAAAGGCGGCATTCGCAACGTGATCCCTGAGCGCGCGAGCTATCCGCGGCGCTGAGGCCTGTTTCCCTGCGCGGCGCTCGATTGCCGAACAGGCTCAATGACAACAAATCGGGTGAAGAAATACGGTGACTGAAGAAATACGGTGACGGTAACCCTATTTGTTGTCGATCGAGCACGCTGCCCCACAGCCTCCTGCCGCCGGCCCCAGGCTTGAGCGGGGCCGTTGGGGCAGTGCAGCTTAACGCCGTCAGCCGAGCACGGGCGTGCTCGGCCCCACCGCGATACGCGCGGGCTCCAGGGGCTTGCCGCTGTCGAAGGTCTCATCCATGAACTTAAGCGCCCGGTCTTTGGTGCGGATGAAGTGGGTCTCGTCCAGCAGGTGGAACATTCGCCCGCGGCGCAGGGTGTCGTAGACCTGGGCCTTGAGGCTTGAGAAGTAAATCTCCACGCCATTGTCCCGGAAGGTCTCGATGACATCGCGCAGGCGCTCTTCGCCGGTGACGTCCACGTCGTTGATGCTGCTGCCGTCCACCAGCACGGCCCGGGCCTGCGGGTTCTTGGCGCGGGCCTCCAGCAGCACGTCCTCGAAGCGCGAGGCGTTGACGAAGTTAAGGGAGCCGTCGAAGCGCACGACGATGTAATTCTGCCCGATGGGCGCCACGTCGTTCATGCTGACGCCGGCGAGGCGCCCTTCCGCGTCCAGGCCCAGAATGTCCGTGCGCGGCTTCATGGTGCGCACCAGGAAGAGCACGATGGCGAGCCCGGCACCGAGCAGAATGCCGTTGGCGAGCTGCGGCGCCATGGCCAACGTGGCGACGAAGGTGATGACGCCGACGATGGCCTCCTGCCGCTCGATCTCCCAGGCGCGCACCAGCGCCCGCACGTTGATGAGTCCGAAGACGGCCATCATCACGATCACCGCCAGCACCGCCTGCGGCAGGTGGTAGAGCAGCGGCGTCAGGAAGAGCAGCACCAGCATGACGCCGACGGCGCTGAAGATGGCGAACATACCGGTCTTGGCGCCGTTCTTGGCGGCCACGGCCGAGCGCGAGAACGACCCGCTGACCGTGTAGCTGCTGAAGAAGCTGCCGACGATGTTGGCGAGGCCCTGGCCCACCAGCTCCTTGCTGGTGTCCACCCGCTCCTTGGTCTGGGCGGCGATGGCCTTGGAGATGGAGGTGGCCTCCATGAAGCCGATCAGCGCCATCACCAGCGCCGACGGCAGCAGGGTCCAGAAGAAGTCCATGCGCAGCTCCGGCAGCTGGAAGCTCGGCAGTCCCGCTGGGATGGCGCCCACCACGGCGCCGCCGCCCATCATCTTCACCTCGTCGCCTGCGACCTGACTGATGCGCCAGGTGCGCCCGTCCGCGTCCAGGTTGGCCGGCACGTCGCCGCGTGGATAGAAGATGTCCTGCCCGTCCGCGGTGACCGCGTGCTCGAAGCGCAGATTGTGCAGCGCTACCTGCCGCTCGTTGTTGGCGCGCTTGCGTTGATCCAGCTCGCGGTTCAGCACCCGCAGGTCCGCCTCCAGCAGGGCGCGCTCGGCGAAGTGCTCCGGCTCCCCCGCGGCCTTGAGGCTGCGGATCTCCTGGTTGAGCCGGGCGGTGGTGCTGCCCAGCGTGTCGATGGCGCGGACGGTGCCGGCATAGTCCTGCGCCAGCTCCCGGGCCTCCTGGTCCTGGATGGCGCTGACGGGTACCGTCGCATTCCGCTCGAAGCCGATGGCCCAGCTCACCAGTGTCGTCAGCACCACCGCCAGCAGCACGCCGGGCACCTTGGGGATGATGCGGCGGGCGCCGAGGATGATGGCGAAGGTGGCCACCGCGAACAGCAGCGTCGGTAGGTGGGTCTCCGGCAACTGCTCGACGACGTTCCAGAGGTCCAGCACGAAGTTGTCCGTGCGCGGGAAGGGCACGTTCAGGAGCTTGCTCAGCTGCGACAGGCCGATGATCAGCGCCGCCGCATTGGTGAAGCCCACGATCACGGGGCTGGAGAGGAAATTCACCAGGATGCCCATGCGCAGCAGCCCGAGCAGCAGCCGCAGCACGCCGACCATCAGCGCCAGCATCACGGACAGGACGATGAAGTCCTCGCTCCCGAGCGCCGCAAGCGGCAGCACCGCCGCCGCCGACATGAGCGACAGCATGGCCACCGGCCCCGTGTGCAGCTGCGGCAGCGAGCCCCACAGGGAGGCCACGATCACGGGCATGAAGGAAGCGTAGAGGCCGTAGACCACCGGCAGGCCCGCGAGCTGCGCATACGCCATGCTCTGGGGCACCAGCACCAGCGCCACGGTGATGCCGGCGATGAGATCGCTGCGCAGCTTGTCCCCGGACAACGGGAACCAGCGCAGGAAGGGAAACAGGGTCGTCAGCAGGTTCGCGGGCATGATGGGTCTCGCGGCGCGTTCCTTGAAGAAAAACCCCAATGTTAGCGGAGCAAAACCTGACACGGCATTGATGATGCCGCTTTGTGCGATCGAGAATCGTCTATGGGTATGGCTGAAGCCTCGCGGGTCAGCGGGACTTGCGTCGCTGATGTCAGGCCATCCCGGCAGTCCGGCCAGGCACAGGCAAGCCCGCGCGCTGTGGCGCGAGCGGGCTCGGGCTGTCGGAGTCCGGTGCTGGGACCGTGATCAGAACCTGGTCACCACGACGTTCACACCGTCTTCGGCGCCGAGGTCGAAGGTGTTACCGGATACCTGGTTGATGGTGCCGATCTGCTCGACGACGAAGGCCGGGTCTGCGGCGGCGTTGATGACCAAGCCGTTGTCGGCGCCGTCGCTGACCACCAGGGTGGCCGCATCCGGGCGCGTTACCGAGATCCCTTCGGACGGCGACAGGATGGTGAGATTCGCGTTCAGGAAGCTCACCTGAAGCGACGACGGATCGCGGTTCGCCTCCACGAAGGACGACGCCGCGCCCACGGCGCCCGTGCGGACCTTCTCCACCAGGCTCGACGCCGTGGTCCTGGCCGTGGTCGCGATCTCCCGCGCCCGCTCGCTGTCCGCGGCCTCTTTGATCGAGGCGATGGCCTTGTCCAGTTGCTCTTTCCAGTTCATCGGTGACCTCCAGTTGGCTCTTGTGATGCGCAGGGCGCGCACCCTGCGCAGTGTAGTGCCTGCCGCAACGGCCGGTATCGGACGGAAGCTGATTCGCCGGATTTCCGGAAGACCGGTGTCACCGATGGCAGACCTGGCGAGCGCTGCGTCGGCGCCGAGCGCCTCTGCGCAGCAGCCGCGCGGACGCGGGGCCGAGCCGCAGCATTCCCGGCGCTGTTGCCCGGCCCGCAGGCTGCGTCACCCGTGCTCGGCGACCTCAGTCATCGTCGTCATCGTCGTCATCATCATCATCGTCGTCGTCATCATCCATCTCGCCGCAGCCGCCGACGGCGCCGGCGACGAAGACGGCGACCGCCGCCTGCGACACCCGGGTCAGGAATGCACGGCGATCAGCGCTACCGGCCACGTGCTGCTGGTGGGCCGGCGGGCTCTGTTCAGGCTTGGTCTCGGCGTTGGACATGATCAACACTCCACATGCGTTGGAATAAGGAGTCGTGCGGAACCGGGAGATTGCTCCGGGGCTCCTGAGTATGCCGCCGGCAAATACGACGTTGCAGCATGGCAACAGGGGCCTTATCGCATCCGCCGGCGTGCGTTCGCTGACTTAGCGCCCATGCGCCTTCGGCACCTGAATGCGCCGCCACAGGCGCCCGTCGCGCTTGAGCAGATCGCCGGCGGCGGGCGGTCCCCAGGTGCCGGCGGCGTAGTTGGGGAATTCGCGGGGCGGCAGGGCTGCCCAGACGTCAAGCACGGACTGGACGATCTCCCAGCCCTTCTCCACCGTGTCGGCGTGCTTGTACAGCGTCGCGTCGCCCTTCATGCAGTCGTAGATGAGGGTCTCGTAGCCGGTGGCGGGCTTGTTGCCGAAATAGTCCTCGTAGCAGAAGTCCATGTTCACGGCGCCGATGCGCATGGTGGGCCCTGGGATCTTGGCGCCGAGGCTCATCTGGATGCCCTCGTTCGGCTGAATGCGCAGGACGACCATGTCCGGCTCCAGGTCGTCCACCTCGGTGTCCTGGAACATGATGGTGGGCGCCTTCTTGAATTGAATGGCGACCTCGGTGTACTGCGCCGTGAGTCGCTTGCCGGTGCGTAGGTAAAAGGGCACCCCGGCCCAGCGCCAGTTGTCCATGCCGAGCTTGAGCGCGGCAAAGGTCTCCGTGTGGCTGTTCGGGTCGACCCCAGGTGAGGCGCGATAGGCCGCCACCTGCTCACCGCTCGGCATGGTGCCGGCACCGTATTGCCCGCGCACCGCGTGGGTCAGCACCTGTTCCGGGGTCAGCGGGGTAATGGCGTCCAGCACCTTGTTGACCTCGTCGCGGAGCGCCGTGGCCTCGAAGGAATTCGGCGGCTCCATGGCGAGGAACCCGAGCAGCACCAACAGATGATTCGGGATCATGTCGCGCATGGCGCCGGCTTCTTCGTAATAGGCGCCGCGGTGCTCGACACCGACGGACTCGGCGACCGTGATCTGCACATGGTCGATGTGATTGCGGTTCCACAGCGGCTCGATGAAGCCGTTGGCGAACCGAAACACCATGATGTTCTGGACGGTCTCCTTGCCCAGGTAATGGTCGATGCGGTAGATCTGGTCCTCGTCCAGGTTCTTGTGCAGATGGTTGTTGAGCGCGATGGCGGAGTCGAGATCCCGACCGAAGGGCTTTTCGATAATGACGCGTCGCCAGTCCTCTTCTGTCTCGTGCAGCAGGCCCACATCGCCGAGGTAATCCGCCACCCTGGAGAAGAGGCTCGGCGGGATGGCCATGTAGAAGAGATAATTCCCCTCGGTGGCGCGCTCGGCGTCGATGCGGCTCAGGCGCTCGCAGAGCCGCTCGTAGTCGTGTGGGTCCAGCATGTCGATCTTCATGTACTGGAGCCGCTCGCAGAGCTGATTCCAGACGCTGTCGTCGAAGACCTCCCCCACATGGTCACGGATCTGCTCCCCCATGAGGTTGCGGAAGGCGTCGTCGTCCATGTCCAGCCGATCGAGCCCAAGCATGACGAAGCTGTCCGGCAGCAGCTTGGCATTGCAGAGGTGGTAGAGCGCCGGCACCAGCTTGCGCTTGGTCAGGTCGCCGCCGGCGCCGAAGATGATCATGACATTCGGCGGCGCCGGCGGGGCCTCGGTGTAGTCGGTCTGCATCAGGGACATGGTGCGGGTCCTTGGGGTGTCTGGTTGGCGCTGCGCAAGCGCGCTTATCGGGCGTCTCGGTGTCAGTACGCAGGAGTACGAAGTGCGGAGTACGGTACGGCCGAGTCGGAGTGCGGCGGGTCAGCGTTGATTTCCAAGTGAGGAGTCGTGCGGCGTACACAGCCTGCAATGCCGAAGCCGCGCAGCCTCCGTACCCGTGCCCCGTACTCCGCACTACTTACGCCTCACTCTGAATCCCCGGTCCTCATCCGCAATCAGCACCACAATACCAAGCCCTCAGGACTCCGCTTTCTCATGATGCCCACCAAACTGGTAGCGCATGGCGGACAGAATCTTGTTGGCGAAGTCCGCCTCGCCGCGGGAGGTGAAGCGCTCGTACAGCGCGGTGGTCAGCAGCGGCGCCGGGGTGCCGGTCTCGATGGCGGCCTGGCAGGTCCAGCGGCCCTCGCCGGAGTCCGACACCCGCCCGCCGAAGCTGCCGAGGTCGTTGTCCTCGTGCAGGGCGATGGCGGTGAGGTCCAGCAGCCAGGAGGCCACCACGCTGCCGCGGCGCCAGACCTCGGCGACGTCGGCGAGGTTGAAGTCGTATTGATAGTGCTCGGGGTTGGCGAGCGGCGCCGTCTCGGCGTCGATGACCTGGTCCTCACGGCCGATGCCGGCATGCCTGAGGATGTTCATGCCCTCGGCGTAGGAGGCCATCAGCGCGTACTCGATGCCGTTGTGCACCATTTTGACGAAGTGCCCGGCGCCGCTCGGCCCGCAGTGGAGGTAGCCCTGCTCGGCGGGGGTGGGCTCGCCGCTGCGCCCGCGGGTGCGCTCGATGTCGCCCATGCCGGGCGCCAGATCTTTGAAGATGGGGTCGAGTCGCTCGACGGCATCGGTGTCGCCGCCGATCATCAGGCAGTAGCCGCGCTCCCGGCCCCAGACGCCGCCGGAGGTGCCGCAATCCAGGAAGTGGACCCCGATGTCACGCAGGGATTGCTGGTGGCGGATGTCTTCCTGGTAGTTGGAGTTGCCGCCGTCGATGATGGTGTCGTCGGCCTGCAGGTGCGGGCGCAGGTCGTCGATGACTTTATCCACCACCGCCGCCGGCACCATGATCCACACCGAGCGCGGCGGGGTGAGCTTGGCGCAGAGGTCCTGGATGCTGTCCGCACCCGTGGCGCCGTCCTGCGTCAACGCCTGCACCGCATCCGGATTCATGTCGAAGACGACGCAGTCGTGCCCGGCGGCCATCAGCCGCTGGACCATGTTGGCGCCCATGCGCCCGAGGCCGATCATGCCGAGTTGCATCTGCTTGGCTCCTCTAGTTGCCGGAGGTGAATGGAATCGGGCTGTGCGTGCGCAGGCGCTGGGTGGACGGCTTGCTTGCCGGGCGCTCTCGATGAGCCGATTCTTCGGCTCTATGCTCAGCGCCCTTCCAGCACCACCACGCTGCGCGGTCCGACGCGATAGCGCCCATTGTGCACGGCGGGCTGCTGCTCGGGTGCGTGCACCGCGGGGGCGCGCCCCGTATCCACGGCCAGGAACCAGCCGCGGCCGTCCAGCGGCGGCAGCGCGAAGTCCAGCTCGCCGTCCCACATGTTCAGCATCACATGCAGGTGCGGCTCGTCCTCGGCGAGGCCCGCCAGCATGAAGGCGAGGGTGCGGGTGTTGCCGTCGTCCCAGCCCGGGTCGTCCAGCCTCACGCCGTGCCAGCTGATGTCCGGCGGCGCACCCTCGCGGTCCGGCTTGCCCGTGAGGAAGCGGCGGCGGCGCAGCGTCGGATGGCGCTTGCGAAAGGCGATCATGGCCCGCGTGAAGTCGAGCATGTCGCGGTTGTCTTCCGCCAGGCGCCAGTCGATCCAGGACAGCTCGTTGTTCTGGCAATAGGTGTTGTTGTTGCCCTGCTTGGTGCGCAGCAGCTCGTCGCCGGCGAGGATCATGGGCACGCCCTGGCTCAGCAGCAACAGGGCCATCAGGTTCTTTGCCTGGCGGCGGCGCAGCGCGTTGACCGCCGGGTCGTCCGTCGGCCCCTCGACGCCGCAGTTCCAGCTCAGGTTGTGATTGTGGCCGTCGCGGTTGTTCTCGCCGTTGTCCAGGTTGTGCTTCTTGTTGTAGGCGACCAGGTCGTAGAGTGTGAAGCCGTCGTGGCAGGTGATGAAGTTGATGGAGTTGGCCGGCAGTCGCGCACGGTGCTCGTAGAGGTCGCTGGAGCCCGCGATACGCGTGGCCACCTGCTGCACCAGGTCCGTGTCGCCGCGCACGAAGCCGCGCATCACGTCGCGGTAGTGACCATTCCATTCCGCCCAGCGGAAGCCCGGGAAGTCCCCCACCTGGTACAGGCCCACGGCGTCCCAGGCCTCGGCGATGATGTGCGCGCGCCCGAGCTCGGGTGAGAGCTCGACTGACCAGAGCACCGGCGCGTGGTGCTCCGGCTCGCCGTCTTCGCCGCGGGCCATGGCGCTCGCCAGGTCGAAGCGGAAGCCGTCCACGTGCATGTCATGCGCCCAGTAGTGCAGGCTGTCGATGACGTAGCGGGTCACCAGCGGGTGGTTGCAGTTCACCGTGTTGCCGCAGCCGGTGTAGTCGCGGTAGCGGCTTTTGTCGCCGAAATCCAGGTGATAGAAGATCTCGTTGCCCATCCCCTTGAACGAGATGGTCGGTCCATCGGCACCGCCCTCCGCGGTGTGGTTGTAGACCACATCCAGGATCACGCCGATGCCGGCCTTATGCAGCGCCTTCACCATGTCGCGGAACTCGTCCCGCGCGTGCTTGGGATCGGTGGCGTAGTGCGGATGCGGCGCGAAGAAGCTGTGGGTGCTGTAGCCCCAGAAGTTCTCCAGGCCCAGCGAGGCCGTCTTGGGCGGCACGTCCTGAAGGTCGAAGGCCATCACCGGCAGCAGCTCCACGTGCGTGATGCCGAGGTCCTTGAGGTACGGGATCTTGTCGATGACGGCGCTGAAGGTGCCGGGGTGGGGCGTGTCCGCGGACGGGTGGCGCGTGAAGCCGCCCACGTGCATCTCGTAGATCACCGCCTCCGTCAGCGGCACGTGCAGGTGGCTGTCACCCTCCCAGTCGTAGTCGTCGCGCACCAGCTGCGAGCGCATGGCCGTCGCCAGGTTGTCGCCCGGGCGGCTCGCGGCGTCCCGGTCCCAGAGCCGGTCGTCCACGGCCACGGCCCAGGGGTCCAGCAGGAGCTTGTCGCGGTCGAAGCGGCAGCCGCTTGCAGCGGTGTCCGTGGGGCCGTCCATGCGCCAGCCGTAGCAGGTGCCGTCGGGGAGGTCTTCCACCAGCACGTGCCAGAAGAAAAAGGTCTTGTGGACGCGGGGGTCCAGCTGGATGACCTGGAAGGGCTTCGGGCTCGCCGGCCCGTCGAACAACAGCAGCTCCACGGCCGTCGCGTGCCGTGAGAAGCAACAGAAGTTGACGCCCCCGTCAATGAACCTGGCACCGCTCAGGTCCCAGGTGCCGGGTTGGGTGCTGTAGCTGCGTTTGGGCATGGGGCTCCGTGGCCTGGTCTGCTGTGGATGGGCGGGCCGCTTGAAACCGGCTGCCGCGCGGCAGGGGCCGACGGAGGCCGGCTGCCGCGAGGGGTTGGGGGCACTGGCCCGCGCTGCCGTGCGGCCCCATGTTAAGGCGCCTTGGACTGGACTGCATGTCCATTCGTTGACGACATCAGACGACGCGAGGCCGGCACCCGCCGGCGGCTGGAGGCGAGACGCAGATGAACTATTGCAGCCACTGCGGCGAGGCGGTGACGGTGCGCGTGCCCGCGGGTGACAACCTGCCGCGGCACGTCTGCGACGCCTGCGGTGCGGTGCACTATCAGAACCCGAAGATCGTTGTCGGCTGCATTCCGGAGTGGGACGACCGCATCCTGCTCTGCAAGCGCGCCATCGAGCCCCGTCTTGGCCTCTGGACCCTGCCCGCGGGCTTCATGGAGAACGGCGAGACCGTGCAGCAGGGCGCCGCGCGGGAGACGCTGGAAGAGGCCCGCGCCGAGGTCAGCGTCGGCGCGCTCTACGCGCTGTTCAATCTGCCGCACATCAACCAGGTCTACATGCTGTTTCGTGCGCGGCTGAAGAACCTGGACTTCGGGCCTGGTGCCGAGAGCCTGGAAGTCGAGCTGATGCGCGAGGAGCAGATCCCCTGGGACGACATCGCCTTCCCCGTCATCAGCGAGTCGCTCCGGCTCTACTACCGCGACCGCAGCGCCGGCCGGTTTCGGCTGCGCAGCGGCGCCATCGAGCGCCTGCCTGTCCCGGAGCGGCGCTACCAAATCCATGTCTATGACGACGACGCCCGCTGACCGCAACGGAAACCCGTCGGCCGCCGAGACCCACGCGACGACGGGACAGGGAACTTGCCGCCCGGCAAGGCCGCGGACTGCGGCGGGAGGGCGCCCGGCTCGGGTCCTTGTGAGTCGCGAGTCCGGCGTCGCGGGCAGTGGGGCAGGTTGCGGGCAGGTTGCGACGAAGACAGCTCGCCACGTACACCCACCCTCGGCTGCCTAAGGTCGATGGCGCGCGTGACCTGTGCGCGCCGCCGCGCCGGCGGCGGGCCGTTTCGTCGCGCGGCTTGAGCCCGTCAGGCGCTGGGTCAGGCGCTGGGTCAGGCGGTCTCGGCCTCCCGCTCGCGCAGCTCGGCAAGCCAGGCGCGCTGGGCCTCCCGGCGGCGTCGCTTCTCCAATGCCGCGCGGATGCGGTCCTTGACCTGCGGGAAGGGCAGGGCGCGGGCGGGCTCGATGCACTCACAGAGCAGGATGTGGAAGCCGAGCTCGGACTCCACCGGGGCGCTGACGGTGCCTGCATCCAGCTCGAACAGGGCGGCATCCACCTCCGGGTAGAGCCGGCCGCGGACGAGGTCGCCGAGCTTGCCCTCTTCCATGGCTGTGGGGCACTCCGAGTGGCGGCGGGCGAGGCGGGCGAAACGCTGCACCAGGTTGTCGGTGCCGCCCTCGTGCAGCTTCGCTGCGAGCGCGTCGGCGCGGGCGCGCGCGGCGTCGCGGGTGTTCTCGGCGTAGTCGGCGTTGACGGTGATGAGGATGTGCCGGGCGCTGCGGCGCTCGGGGGACTGGAAGCGATCCGCGTGGAGCTCGTAGAAGAGGCGGGCGTCGGTGTCGTTGACGGCGGCGTGGCGGGCGCCGACGCGCTGCATCACGGCGTCGAAGGTGAGCTCGCGGCGCAGGGCGGCGCGCAGCCCGTCGGGGGTGAGGCCGTTACGGGCGAGGTCGGCCTCGAATTCCGCCGGGTCGTCGAAGCGACCGGCGACGGCGTCCAGGCTCTGCTGGAGGCTGGCGCTGGGGATGACGATGTCGGCGGCCTCGTCGGCGCCCAGCACCAGGGTCTCCAGCGCGAAGGTCTGGTCCGCCTGGGCCGCGGCGGCGGCGCGCTGGGTCGCGTCGAGCGCCGGGATATTGCACTGGAAGCGCTCGGTGGCCGCGCGCAGCAGGTGGTAGCGGTAGGCGGCTTCGGCCTCGGTGGCGGCGGGGTCGGCTTTGCTCATGCGGCATCCTCCTGGGCGGCTGGGCCGTCAGCGGGCGGCGGAGCGTCGCCGACTGCTGTCGGTGGCGCGTCCAATGCGGATTCCGGCACCTGCAGCGTGTTACAGCCGGGGAAGTCCACATAGTAAGCGACATCGCCGGGGCTGCCGTCCGGGCGCGGGGCACCACGCAGCACCCGGGCGATCTCGCCGACGGTGCCGGGCTGCACCAGCACCCGGCCGCCGGCGCCGAGGGCCACCCGGGCGGCGACCTTCTCGCGGGCCTCGAACAGGCTCGGCGTCCAGGGCTCGGCGGCGGGCTGGAGCTCTTCCTCGCGGCAGCCGACGATGCGGTCCTGCTCCAGGAAGTGCACCGTGTAGATGATCTGGTCCTGCAGGAAAGTGCCGACGTCGCGCACGAAGCCGGTGCTGCCCCGGCGCACCAGCAGTGCGCCGGTGGCCGCGCCGGGGAAGGTGCCGTCGTTGCGCACATTGCGCAGGACGCGCACCTCGGCGCCGTAGTCGAACTTAGGACGCATGATCGGCAGTGCCCTCGGCGGCGGGCTGGAGCGGGGTCTGGGCCGGGGTTGGGGCCGGGGTTTGGGGCCGGGCCGCGAGCAGCTCGTCGAGGCCGACATTCAGGCTGCGCGGCTCGTGCATCCGGAACACGGCGAAGACCTTCTCGGTGCGGGCGTCGGAGCTGACGAAGTCCTGGTAGGCGGCGGTGAGCAGGGCGGCGTAACGCTCGAAGCGGGCGTTGGGGTCCGCGGGCGCGTCGTCCTCGGCATCCAGGTAGTCGTGAAAGCGCTGCAGGATGTGCAGGCGGTTCACATGCACCACCGCGGGGTCGAAGGGCACGGCGAAGAAGGTCAGAAAGTCCTCGGCGCTCTCCAGCTCGTCGAGGGCGTCGTCGAAGTCGTCCAGGGTCTCGGGCGGCGTGATGCTGGGCATGGCGGTTCTCCAGGCTGTGGTTGGCGGCGGGGGTGACTGGCTGTGGCCGCGGGCTGTGCTCAGGCGTGGGCGTGATGGGCCTCGGGTCATGAGGACGCGGGCTCCGGGCTGTCCGATGGCGCCGCGGCGCGGATCCAGCGCACCTTGTTGCCGTGCGCGGCGGCCGCCTCGCGGCCGACGGCGTCCTCGGCCCAGCGCAGCAGCACGGCGGCGCCGAGGCGGTCTTTGCTGTCGAAGGCGACGGCCTTGGCGAGACGCTCGCGGGCCGCGGCGGGCCGGTCCAGGCGCAGCAGCAGGTAGCCGGCGCCCTTCAGTGCCATGAGCAGAAAGCGTGTCAGGGGCATGGACTGCTGCACGGCGTGGCCGAAGCGGGCGTCGTCGAGCCGGCGCCAGTCGGGGTCGATGCCGAGCTCGCGGGCGGCGACGACGATGCAGCGCTCGGCGATGTCCAGCGCGGCCTCGCAGCGGTGACGATAGAAGAAGAACCGGTACAGGGCCACCAGCACGGTGAGGTGGTCCGGTACCAGGAGCTGCGCGCGCATGAGTCGCCGCTCGGCGGCAGCCGGGTCCTCGGCGTAGAGGTCCGCTGCCTCCTCGATGAGTGCGGCCACGGTCGCCGGCAGCGGCCGCTCGAAGTACATCTCATCGACGGTGATGTCGAGCAGGTCCATGGCGCCTGGGTCGGGCTCGGAGCGCTGAATGGGGACGCGCCGGCGCTCAGGCCGGGTCTGCCGCGGTGGCGGTGGTCGCTGCGACCGGCACCGGCGCACTCGCCGCCAGCTCGTCCAGGAAACGGCGCAGGTCGGCACCCTCCGGTGCATGCTTGGTCTGCGTCACGAAGCGGCGCACCAGCGGCAGCAGCCGTTCGGCCTGGGCGTCGTCGATGACCGTGGCCAGCAGCGAAGCATAGGCCATCTGCACCGCATGCCGGCCGGAGTGCTTGCCGAGCACCATACGGTGGCTGCGGCCCACCTCGGCGGGGTCGATGCCCTGGTAGTTGTGCGGATCCTTGAGCAGGCCATCCACGTGGATGCCGGCCTCGTGGGTGAAGGCGCCGTCGCCCACCAGGCTCTTGTGCCAGGCCACAGGGTGGCCGGAGGCGGTGGCGACGAGCTTGGACAGGGCCTCGAACCGGGTCAGGTCCACGCCGGTGTCGAGCTGGTGCACGTGCCGCAGGCCCACGACGACTTCTTCCAGCGCGGCGTTGCCGGCGCGCTCGCCCATGCCGTGGACGGTGGTGTTGACATGCGTGGCGCCGCCGCGCACCGCCGCCAGGGTGTTGGCGGTGGCGAGGCCGAGATCATCGTGGGCATGCATCTCGATCTCGCAGCTGCAAGCACTGGCGAGGTCGCGGATGTGCTCATGGGTGCCGAAAGGGTCCAGCAGGCCCACCGTGTCGGCGAAGCGCACCCGGCGGGCACCGGCGCGCTGGGCGGCGTCGGCCACCTGCTTGAGGAAGTCCGGGTCGGCACGGGAGGCGTCCTCCATGCCGACACCCACGCTCAGGCCGAGGTCCAGCGCCGTGGGCACGAGCCGCGCGATCTGTGCCAGCACCCAGTCCCGGTCCCGGCCGAGCTTGCGGGCGATCTGCTGGTCCGACACCGGCATGGACAGGTCCACCAGGCTCACGCCCAAGTCGCGGCAGGCGGCGATGTCCGCCGGCAGCATGCGCGCCCAGACCATGAGCCGGGCGCCCAGGCCGAGATCGGCCGTGGCGCGGATGGCCTCGCGCTCTTCCTCGCCCATGGACGGGATGCCGATCTCCAGCTCCGGCACGCCGAGGGCATCCAGACCGCGGGCGATGGCAAGCTTCTCCTCCACCGAGAAGGCGACACCGGCCGACTGCTCACCGTCGCGCAGCGTGGTGTCGTTGATGGTGATCAGCGTCCGCAGCGGGCGGTGGACGGCGGCGGCTGGGGTCTGCATCGGCCTGCTCCACGAAGGGGTTGCAGGGAGCTTAAGCAAGCCCTGGGCCAGCCGGGGAGAGCCCATGGAATCAGCGGCTTAGCCTGATGGAGCGGAGGTCGGTGGATGCTTTGCGACAGTGCCGGCGGGCCGTTGTCGGGGATGCGACGTGGGGCCTGTCAGGTCCGGCACGGCATCAATGCGGCAGCCAGTCCGGGGCGAGGATCTGATCAAGGCTCCAGGGGCAGGCGTCGGGCAGCTCCTCGAGCCCGGTGTCCGCAAGGGCCTTGACCACGGCGTCATCCCAGGCATCCGTCCACCAGTCCGGATCGCGCAGGGAGGTCTTCAGGCTCGGCGTGCGCAGCAGGCGCCGCTCGATGCCGCGGCGCTGGTTGCGGATGGTGAGCCGCCAGCTTTTGCCGCGCCGCTCCGGCTGATGCTGCCACTTGATCAGATGCGCCAGCAGCACCGCCATCCGGCTCGCCAGCTCCCGCTGCTCACTCCTGGCCACGTCCTCGATCTCGTCGGCAATGTGCTCGATGTCCAGCTCATCGAAGCGCCCGGCACGCAGCAGAGCCGCCTGGCGGTGGGCCCAGGCGATGACGTCCGCGTCGTGCTGCGCGGCTGGATCGCGGGGCTGGTCGGCGATGCGATACTCGGGCTTCATGGCCAGGCTCGGTGGCACCAGAAAGGTCAATCACAAGCGCAAGTGTAGCGAAAGCCGGACAGGGCTTCAGCGGCCTGTCCATTGTGCTTTCGCGGCCGAGCCTGGGCATGGACACCGATCACGCGCAAGCCCAGCACGATGGACTACGCTTGCTTTAGTCGCCGGCGGGGCCTCGCCCCCGTTGACTTCAAGATGACACAAGCACGGCTGGGCAGGTCGCAGATGTACGCAAGACTGACCGGCGAGGACATCGCCAACCGGGTGGATGGGCCGCTCCTGTTCCTGCGGCGCACCGTGGATGTGGGCCTGAACGAGGCCGTGGAGGTGGAGGACGCCGGTGGTGCCGTGCGCCTCGGGCGCATTGCCGCCCTGGATCAGGACAGCGTCACCGTCGAGATGCTGGACGATACTGCTGGCCTGCGCATCGACGGCTCGCGCGTGCGCTTCTTCGGCGAGCCGCTGCGCTTCCATGTCGGGCCGGGGCTCCTCGGGCGCATCTTCAACGGTGTCGGCAAGCCCCTGGACGGCGGCCCGCCCCTGGCGGCGGAGCGGGCCTATCGCGTGGACGGTCTGCCGCTGAAGCCGTCCGCCCGGCAGGCGCCGAGCGAGTTCCTGGAGACGGGCTTCACGGCCATCGATCTGATGAACTCGCTGGTGCGCGGCCAGAAGCTCCCGCTCTTTTCCGGCGGCGGCCTGCCGCATGACCGCATCGCCGTGGACATCGCCTGCAATGCCCGGCTGCCGGGTGCGCAGCGCGAGCGCGGCGCGGCGGATGCGCGCGGCGACGACGACTTCGCCATCGTCTTCGCCGGCATCGGCATCCCCCACGGCAGTGCCGAGTTCTTCCGCAGCACGCTGGAGCAGAGCGGGGCGCTGGCGCGCACGGTGCTGTTCCTGAACCTGGCCTCGGACGCCAGCGCGCAGCGACTGCTCACACCGCGCTTTGCGCTGACGGCAGCGGAGTACCTGGCCTTCGAGGAAGGCAAGCATGTGCTGGTGATCCTGACCGACCTCACCAACTACTGCGAGGCGCTGCGGGAGGTGTCCGCGAGCCGCGGCGAGGTGCCGAGCCGCAAGGGCTATCCGGGCTACATGTACTCGGACCTGGCGACGTTGTACGAGCGCGCCGGGCGCATCCGCGGCGTGCCGGGGTCCGTCACCCAGGTGCCCATCCTCACCATGCCCAACGACGACATCACCCACCCGATTCCGGACCTCACCGGCTACATCACCGAGGGCCAGCTGGTGCTCGACCGGGAGCTGCACCGCCGCGACCTCTACCCGCCCATCAAGGTGCTGCCGAGCCTGTCCCGGCTGATGAAGGACGGCACCGGCAAGGGGCTCACACACCCGGACCATCCGGCGCTTGCGGCGCAGCTCTATGCCGCCTATGCCCAGGCGCAGCAGACGCGGGTGCTGGCGAGCGTCGTGGGTGAGGAGGGGCTCTCGGAGACAGACCGGCTGTATCTGAGCTTCGGCGCGCGCTTCGAGACCGAGGTGGTCGCCCAGAGTGGACGGCGCAACCTGCACCAGAGCATGGAGGCCGGCTGGCAGGCCCTGCGCGGGCTGCCCGAGCAGGAGCTCACCCGGCTCTCGGATGCGCAGATCCGCGAGCATCTGCGCGACGGCGCCGCCGCCGCGGGCACGCGTTCGGCAGCACAGGTGTCGGCGGCCGCCGCACCGGCCCCCGCCTGAGGGCGCGGCGGGTGCTTTCAGGCCGAGGAGCAGTGCCATGACCGACCGCGAGCTGGTGCCCACCCAGAGTGCCTACCTGGAGCTCAAGGCGGAGCGCGCCGGCATGCAGGAGGGCTACCGGTTTCTGGACGAAAAGCGGCTCATCCTCGCCGGCGAGATCCTCGCCAACCTGCGCGACTACGACGCGACCATGGCCCGCTGGCGGGAGGCTGAGGCTGCGGCGCGGACAGCGCTGCGGGCCGCCGTCGGGCGCCATGGGCTGGATGAGCTTGGCGTCTATCCGCCGGCCGCCGCGGATTGCGGGCTCGTCACCACCAGCCGCTCGGTGCTGGGCGTGCGCGTGGAGGTGCCGGCGCGGGCGGGTGCAGAAACCGCGGGCGTCCAGGGCAGACCCGATGGCGCTGCTGCTGCCGACGGCGATGCCGATGACGGCAGTGACAGCGATGCCGGCGCTTCGGCTGAGCCCTGCGCCATCCAGAGCCCGGAAGGCGAGGCCTGCCGCGCGGCCTTCTCGGCCCTGCTGCCCATTGCCGCGCGGCTTGCGGTGCTGACGGGCAACCTGGAGCGGCTGCGGGTGGAATACCTGCGCACCTCGCGCCGCGCCCGGGCGCTTGAGGACGTGCTGCTGCCGGAGATCGACGCGCGCCTGGGCGTCATCGACACCGCACTGGAGGAGCTGGAGCGGGAGGAGGCGGTGCGGATGCGCCGCGGGCGCGGCGGACCCGGCTGAGCCCGCGTCGTTCCGGATTTTGTCTCACGCAAAGGCGCAAAGGCGCAACGGCGCAACGGGCGAACGGGGCCACGACCGAGCCGTTGCGAGCGTTGCGGCGCGGCGTTCGTTGCGCCAGACCCGGGTCCAACCTATACCGGATGCTTGCTTACTGCTGTTGGGCGGATGCGCCGTCGTCCTCGGCCCGCGCGCGCGCCATCGCCTGGCTGCGGGCGTAGCGCTGGTAGTTCCAGCCGCGCTCGTAGGCGCGCTCGGCGACGAAGCCGATGCTGTTGTGCATGCGGCCCAAGAGCACCACGGCATCGGTCTCCAGCACGCGGCGGCCGTCCGTGGCGAAGAAGGCGAGCGCCGGCAGCTGGGTGAAGCCGAGCGCTGCGTACCAATGCTGCGGGTTGGTGCGCTCGCCGTCCGGCGTGAGCACCGGGGTGGCGGTGTCCCCCGCATCCAGACGCACGATGTCGAAGCCGTCGAGCTTGGCACGGATGTCGGCGTCGCCCAGGACTTCGTCATGGAACCGCGGGCAGCGCTCGCAGTCGCCGCCCTCGAACAGTACCAGCAGCGGGCGCTCCGCCGGCATGGCCGCGCTGCGCACCAGGGCATGCGGCGGCGGCTCGAACAGGGGGTCGTCCGGCAGGGTCCAGCCGGCGGCGCCGTCGGCGTCGGTCTCGGTTTGGGCCAGATACTCCCGCAGGCCCACACGCGCATGATGGCCGTCCACCAGATAGTCCAGCACCCGCGCGAAGCGCTCCGGCCCGTAGTAGCCTGGCAGCTTCACCAGCGGCTTGCCCTGGGTGTCGTAGAAGATCATGGTGGGCGTGAACTGCACCCCCTGATCCAGCGCGAACTGCTTCACGCGGGTGGCGTCGCCGTCGAAGTCCGTCAGCTCCGCATCCGAGAAGACTTCCAGCCCCAGGGCATCGAAGTGCTCGCGCAGGCGCCGGGCAATGGCAGGGTCCCCCAGGCTTGCGTCGATGAACAGATGGCAGTAGGAGCAGCCCTGGGTGGTGAAGAAGATAAACAGCCCCTGCTTGCCGGCGTCCGCTGCCATGGCGGCGTCGTCCGGCAGATCGAGGAAGCTCTGCTTGAACCAGTCCGGGTAGTGCACCGTCATCACGTCCCTGTCGTCGAAGGCCGGGTCCATGGCAGCGGCGCTGCCCGGCAGCCCGAGCAGCAGGGTCAGGCGCGCAGCGAGTATGACCCCTGCGATGCGGTGCTGCGGTTGGGGCCGGGCGCAGCGGCGTTGCGGACCGGGCCGCAGCGCCGGTCGGAGGGTGGGGCGTCGGCTGGCGGATGGGGTTCTTGGCATGGCGTCACCTGTGCTTGGCCGGAGCTGGGGGCGGCAAGGCGGTACGGCTGCCCTGTGCTGGACATGGTGCCGGATTTGTGGCGCGCGGTCGCGGGGAGCCGCACTCGGACGCGATGCTCCGCGGTGGGGGAGGCGACTGAATGCACCGGACGCCGCACAGCGCAGCACGACGTCCGAGAACGCGCGCTCGCCCGGATGGCTGATTGCGTGACGTCCACACCCCGCGCCAGTGCACCACAGGGGCGCCGGGTCGTCAGCCGGTGGCGCGGTCGTCCTCGCGCACCACGGCGGTGGCCGGCTTGTCGCGGCGCAGGCCCAGGAAGCGCGGATGCCGCAGGCGGCCGTCCCGGGTCCACTCGGTGAAGGCCACCTCGCCCACCAGCTCGGGGTCCACCCAATGCACGCCCGCATCCGGCAGCTCGCCGCGGTCGAAGGGGGGATCGTCGCGGGTGTGTCGCTCCAGCTCCTCGCGCAGCTCGTGCAGGGTCTGGGTGTCGAAGCCCGTGCCCACCTTTCCCGCGCACACCAGGGCCCCGTCTTCGTAGTAGCCGATGATCAGGGCGCCGAAGCCTGGGCGACTGCCGCGGGGCTCGGTGAAGCCGCCGATGACCAGCTCCTGGCGATGCTCACACTTGAGCTTGAGCCAGTCCTCGGAGCGGCCGATGTGATACGGGGCATCGGCGCGCTTGGCGATGAGCCCCTCCCAGCCGGCCTCGCAGGCCTCGCGCAGCAGGTGCTCGCCCTCGGCGTTGCGGTGGCTGGTGAAGCGCAGCGGGTCGGCGAAGTCCAGCGCCCGGCGCAGCAGCTCCTTGCGGGTGCGCTGGGGCAGGCGTCGGCAGTCCTGACCGAGCAGGCAGGGGATGTCGAACAGGTACAGGAAAACGGCGACATCCACATCATCCGCGTCGCGGCGCTGCATGCGCTGCTGAAGCTTGCGGAAGCTGGTGCGCGGTCCGTCGAAGGCCACCACCTCGCCGTCCACGACGAAGTCGTCGCAGGCCTGGGCTGCGAGTGCCTCCACCAGCTCCGGGTAGGTGCCATTCAGCCGCTGCCCGCTGCGGGAGCTGAGCCTCACGTCGCCACCGCGGCAGATGGCGATGCAGCGCTCACCGTCCAGCTTGCGCTCGTAGACCCACTCGGGTCCGGTTACGACGTCGTGGGTGAGGGTGGCGAGCATAGGCCCGTGCGGGCCGGTGCGGCTCGGGTCCACCGGGCGGGGGGCATCCGGGTCCAGCGCCGTGAGATCGGCGCGCTCGGCGGTGTCAAGAAAGTCGAAGATCGGGTCCATGGGGTGTGCCTGCGCAGCACCGGCTGCAGCCGGTGGATCCGTTAGGGGAAGGGCGGCGAGCCGCCCGGGTCCGGGCCGAGCAGCAGAACCTCTGGGTGCCGTTCGGCGATCTGCGCCTCCACCCGCGGCAGGGCGGACTCCTCCAGGTCGGCGATGATCATGAGCTCGCCGCGGCGCAGTGCCTGCGCCTGGGCGGCCAGGGGCTCGCGCCCGCGTGGGCGCAGGCTGAGATGCCAGCCCGCACCGACGGCGGCGCCGACCAACGCGAACATCAGCCCTGAAAGGGCATCGAGGCCGCCGTAGAGTCCAATGGCCAGCGCAGGCAGCAGCAACGCGCCCACCAGCGCCGGCACAGCGAGCCGGGTCGCCGGCGGGCGCCAGCGACTGAATGCCACCGGCAGGTCCGCCGGCGCCCGGCGTCCGACGACCCGCAGGCGCGTCGGGTCCGTGCCCAGCTGCAGCAGCTCGCGCACGACACGCGCGCCGTTGTCCGGGTCGCGGGCACGGATGTAGATACTGGTTGTCATGCAGGACTCCTCGCGCTGCGGGCTGCCTGCGACCGCCTTGGTGCGACGCGGCGCCTCTGCTTTTCTCTGAGAGTTAAGCAACGCATATGCCGTGGCGTCGGCTGCTGTCGCCGCCGTGGCGACCGCCGGCAGCGTTCATCTGCCCATCGCACAGACCTGCACGGGCCGGCGTGCCAGGTCCCGGATGCAGGGGTCGGTGGACCGATTGACGGTCGTATCAGGGTGATGAGGTGGGTCGCCGATGGATTTCCTGGTGCCGGGGGATGACTTCCCGGTGCCCGGGGGATATCGTCCGCCGGCCTGCGTACCGCACCGTTGCCCGACTCCGAGCACGGCGTGTGACTGCACGGAGGCGCGCAGGCCCCGGCGCTGCGCTGCATCACTGCAGCGGCCCGCAACTGCGGTATCGTAGGCGGCGGGTCGCGGCGTCCGCCGCGCTGGACTCATGCATCGCTCCCGGAGGACTGTCCATGCGAGAGCTGACCTGGGACAAGACGCTCAGCGTCGAGGTGCCCGAGATCGACGAAGACCACCGCCGGCTCGTGGACCTGTACAACATCCTCAATCATGCGGTGGCCGAGGCCGAGTCCCAGGCCTACATCGACGCCGTGACCGAAGAGCTCATCGCCTGCACCCGCTGGCACTTCTGCCACGAGGAGCGGCTGATGCTGAAGCACGGCTACGACGGCCTGGCCGAGCACAAGGCCGAGCACGATGAGCTGATTGCGAGTGCCGAGGCACTGCAGGCGCGCCTGCGCGGCGCCGGCAAGGCCGTCTCCACCGACGAGGTGGAGTTCCTGGAGCGTTGGCTGATGGGGCACATCTACGGCGCCGACATGCAGATGGGCGCGTATCTGTCGCAGGCCATGTAGCCGCGGTATGGCCTGGATCTATCTCGTCGCCGCCGGCCTGTTCGAGTGGGGCTGGCCGGTGGGCCTCAAGCTCGGCACGAGCAATGGGGATCTGCACTGGGGCTGGATCGCCTTCTCCATCGGCTGCATCGCCGCCAGCGGCACCCTGCTGCTGCTGGCCCAGCGGACCATCCCCATGGGCACGGCCTATGCGGTGTGGACCGGCATCGGCGCGGTGGGGACCTTCCTGCTCGGGCTGCTCCTGTTTGGTGAATCGGCGACCCTGGCGCGGTTCTTCTTCGTGGGGCTGATCGTGGTGGGAATTGTGGGGCTCAAGCTTGCCTCGCCGGAGTGAGCCTCTGCGCCCGTCGCGCTGAGCGCGCCTCCAGACAGCAGAAAACCGGGAAACGGCGCCCGTTTCCCGGTTTCCTGTGCTGCCAGCCGGCCATCAGGGCCGGCGATGCGCTCCAGCGTCAGCCGCCGAAGTTCGCGGCAACGAAGTCCCAGTTGATCTTGTCCCAGATCGCGTCAAGGTACTTCGGCCGGGCGTTGCGATAGTCGATGTAGTAGGCATGCTCCCAGACGTCCACGGTCAGCAGGGGCGTCAGGCCCTCGGTGAGGGGGTTGCCGGCGTTGGAGGTGTTGTGGATGTCCACGCCGCCCTCCGCCGTCTTCACCAGCCAGGTCCAGCCGGAGCCGAAGTTGGTAGCCGCGGACTGGCTGAAGGACTTCTTGAATTCGTCGAAGGAGCCGAACTTGGCCTTGATGGCCTCGGCCAGCGCGCCCGTGGGCTCGCCGCCGCCGTTGGGGCTCAAGCAGTTCCAGTAGAAGGTGTGATTCCACACCTGGGCGGCGTTGTTGAAGACGCCGCCGGAGGCGTTCTTGATGATGTCCTCCAGGGACATGCTCTCGAACTCCGTGCCCGGAATCAGGTTGTTCAGGTTGTTGACATAGGTCTGGTGGTGCTTGCCGTAGTGGTACTCGATGGTCTCCGCGGAGATCACGGGCTCGAGGGCGTTCTTCTCGTACGGCAGGGCGGGGAGCTCATGGGCCATGGTTCGCCTCCTGGTTGACGTGTGGGTGAGACATCGGCGGCAAAGCCGGTGCTGTCGCTCGCTGCGGCAATCTTGTGCCCGCCATGGGGTATCTCAAGCCGCCCGCGCCCCGCCGCCGGCACGACCCGTACGGCTTTGCCGCGGGGCGGGCGACGTGTGACGATAGCCGCAGGTGCCATGCCGGTGCCGCCTTGTCCGCCACGCCCGAGGCCGCCGTGAACGCCATCCAGCTGAGCCTCTTCGTCAGCCGCCTCACCGCCGTCTGCGACGAGATGGCCGCGGTGCTGCGCAACGCGGCCCTGTCGCCGAACATCCGTGATCGTCTGGACTTCTCCTGCGCCGTCTTCGATGCCGACGGCGCCCTTTGTGCCCAGGCGGCGCACATCCCCGTGCACCTCGGCAGCATGGCCTATGCCATGGCGGACCTGGTGGCGCGCTTCGACTGGGCCGACGGTGACATGGTCATCGTCAACGATCCGTACCTCGGCGGCACCCATCTGCCGGACGTAACCCTCATCGCACCGGTGTTCGCCGCCGCCGGCAACGGACGGCAGACGCTGCTGGGCTTCGTCGCCAACCGCGCCCACCATGCGGACATCGGCGCCAGCACCCCGGGCTCCATGCCCATCTCCGCGCGGCTGGAGGAGGAGGGCGTCGTGATCCCACCGCGGCTGCTGGTGCGCGCTGGCGTGCCGGATGCGGAGGTGCTGGCCGAGATCACCGGCGCCACGCGCAGCCCCCAGCATGCGCGCGGCGACTTCTTTGCGCAGATTGCCGCCAACCGCGCCGGGGTGGCCCGGGTCGCGGCGCTGGTGGATGCCGCCGGCATGGACGCGTTCCGCGCCGGGCTGGGCGCCATGAACGACTATGGCGAGCGCCTGGCCCGGGCCGCCGTGCGTGCCATCCCGGACGGCCGCTACGCGTTCGAGGATATGCTGGACGACGACGGCCGCGGGCAGCAGGACATCCCCATCCGGCTCGCACTCACCATCGCCGGCGACAGCGCGCTCTGCGATTTCACCGGCACCGCCCCACAGGTGCAGGGCAACGTCAACTGCCCGCTGGCGGTGGTCGCGGCGGCGGTGTTCTATTGCTTCCGCTGCCTGATGCCGCCGGAGACGCCCGCCTGCGCCGGGGCACTGCGCCCGCTGGCCCTGCATGCCCCCGAAGGCTCGCTGCTCAACGCCAGGCGGCCCGCGGCGGTGGCGGCGGGCAATGTGGAGACCAGCACCCGTATCGTTGACGTGGTGCTGGGGGCCCTGGCGCAGGCGGAGAACGGCCACTGGCACGGCCGCATCCCGGCGGCGAGCCACGGCAGCATGAACAACCTCGCCATCGGCGGGGTGCGCGACGGTGCCGCCTGGGACTACTACGAGACCATCGGCGGCGGCATGGGTGCGGGCGCCGTGGGCGGCGGCCTGTCGGCGGTGCAGACCCACATGACCAACACCCTCAATACGCCCATCGAGGTCATCGAGTCCCGCTTTCCGCTGCGGGTCACCTGTTACGCCATCCGGCGCGGCTCTGGCGGTGCGGGTGCAAGACCCGGCGGCGACGGCCTGATCCGGGAGCTCGAATGCCTCGCGCCGGCGCATGCAACACTCATCGGCGAGCGCCGCCGGCATGCCCCTTGGGGCATCCAGGGGGGCAAGCCCGGCCAGCCCGGCGCGCAGTGGCACAACCACCGGCCGCTGCCCGGCAAGATCGCCTTGGATCTGGCGCCCGGCGACCGGCTGCGCATCGAGACGCCGGGTGGGGGTGGCTGCGGCGCGGGGTCCTAGGGAAACGCCGAAGTCTTCGGCGTTTCCCGTGCGAGATCGGTACGTCGATCCCAAGCCCCTGTTTTGTTAGCCTTGACGCAGCGCACCAGCCGAGGCAGAGCCATGCCCCCCACCGCCATCGCCGACGCCCCGACGGCGCCCATCCCGGACCCGGAAAGGTCCGACACCGGGGACTCCGCGGACGGCCGCATGGTGTCCGAGGCCGAGTACTGGCGCGACTGGTACCACGTCTCGGACATCACCTACGAATGGAACAACGGCCGCTTGGAGGAGAAGCCGGTGTCGGAGTTCGAGACCCTGCTCGTCTACAAGTGGCTCCTGTTGCTGCTGGAGCACTTCCTGGCCGAGCGGCCCATCGCCGCGTCGTTGCCGTTGGAGATGGGGTTTCGGCTTGCACTGCCCACGGGCACCGTCATCCGCCGGCCCGACCTCGCCGTGGTCCGCCACGACAACCCCACACCCATCTCCGGGCGCGACTGCTCCTACCGGGGCGTCTACGATCTCTGCATCGAGGTACTGTCCGACACCAAGCCCAGCCACATGGCCCGGGACACGGTCAACAAGAAGGCCGAGTACGCCGCCGGCGGCGTCAACGAATACTGGATCATTCACCGCAGCCGCGAGCGGCAGGCCTTCTACCGCCGCACTGCGGACGGCCGCCACCTCCCCATCCAGCCCAGCGACGGGGTGATCGAGTCCGTGGTTCTGCCGGGCTTTCGCTTCCGGCTCGACGACCTGGAGCGCCAGCCCAGCTGGATCGCGCTGCGCGACGACCCCGTCTACGCCGATTTCGTGCTGCCGCAATGGACCCGTGACCGCCAAACAGCGGCGGCCGGTGCGGCGCGTGCGCTCGCGGCGGAGACCCGCGCAGCGGAGGCGGAGGCGCGTGCGGCAGACGCCGAAGCCCGCGCCAACGCCGAGGCCGCGGCGCGCCGAGCGCTTGAAAAGCGGCTCGCGCGGCTCGAGGCGGCGCGGTCGGCCGATGACGGTCCCCGGGACGACTGAGCGAGACCGCTGCCCTGCATGCTGAAGGCCTTGGCCGCGCATGCAGGCTTGTGCGGGCCCGGCGCACCACTGGAGCGATGCCGCGACGTGCCTAGGTTGGAGCCGGGAGGCGCGGCAAGCGGGGATGCATTAGTCTGTGGTCGTCGGTCGTCGGTCGTCGGTCGTCGGCCCTGAGCGAGGTCTGCGCCCCGGACAGGCTATACAGCCGGCCGCGTCCCAACCCCACCAAGGAGACCTGCCATGTGCGGCATCTGCGGCGAGCTGCGCCTTGACGGCGCCCCGGCGGACCTGACGGCCATCGGCCGCATGCTCGGGCCCCTGGCGCGGCGTGGGCCGGACCATGGCGGCAGCTACAGCGACGGGCCGCTCGGCTTCGGACATCGGCGGCTCAGCATCATCGATCTCTCGGTGCGGGCCAACCAGCCCATGGTGGACCAGGGACTCGGGCTGGCGCTGGTGTTCAACGGCAGCATCTACAACTACCCGGAGCTGCGCCGGGAGCTGATCGGGCTCGGTTACCAGTTCTTCTCCGACGGCGACACCGAGGTCATCCTCAAGGCTTGGCACGCCTGGGGCGAGGACTGTGTGGCGCGGCTGCACGGCATGTTCGCCTTCGCCGTCTGGGACGCCAACCGCAAGTGCCTGTTTCTGGCCCGGGACCGCTTCGGCATCAAGCCGCTCTATTGGACCGAAAGCGCCGAGCGCATCCGTTTCGCATCCAATACGCAGTCCCTGCTGGCGGGCGGCGGCGTGGATACCAGCATCGACCCGGTGGCGCTGCACCATCTGTTCACGCTGCACGCGGTGGTGCCGGCGCCGCGGACGGTGCTGAACGGCGTGCGCAAGCTCCCGCCCGCCCACTGGCTGCGCATCGACGCCGACGGGCGCCGCACCGAGCGCGCGTACTGGCAGCTGGACGCCACCCGGCCCGCGCCGGGCTCGGGCTGGCCCGAGTCCGATGAGGCATGGGTGGAGCTGATCCACGAGCGCCTGCAACGGGCGGTGCAGAAGCGGCTCGAGATCGCCGACGTGCCCGTGGGCGTGCTGCTCTCGGGCGGGCTCGACTCCAGCCTGCTGGTGGCGCTGCTGGCGGAGCAGGGCGCCCGGGACCTGCACACCTTCTCCGTCGGCTTCGAGGACACCCCGGAGGAGGCGGGCAGCGAGTTCGAGTACTCGGACCCGGTGGCCGCCCGCTACGAGACCCGCCACCACCGTTTCCGGGTGCCGAACAGCCAAGTGCTGCGCCGCCTGCCGGAGGCCGTGGACGCCATGGCGGAGCCCATGTTCGGGCAGGACGCGGTGGCCTTCTATCTGCTGGCCGAGCAGGTGTCCCGCGACATCAAGGTGGTGCAGTCGGGGCAGGGCGCCGACGAGGTCTTCGGCGGCTATTTCTGGTACCCGCGCATCGCCGCGGATACCGCGGGCAGCCCGGCCGAGAAGCTCCGCCGCCACTACTTCGACCGCGACCACGACGAGTACCTGCAACTGGTCACGGACACCTATGCCGGCCCCGACCACACCGGCGCCTGGGCGGCGGACCGGCTCGCCGAGCCCCTGGCGGACGAGGTCATCGACGCGGTGCTGCGGCTCGATGTCACCACGCTCATCGTCGATGACCCGGTGAAGCGCGTGGACAACATGACCATGGCCTGGGGCCTGGAGGCCCGCGTGCCCTTCCTGGACCATCAGCTGGTGGAGGCCGCCGCGCGCTGCCCGCCTGCGCTCAAGCTGCGCGATGAGGGCAAGTGGCCGCTCAAGGCCATCGCCCGCGGGCGGCTGCCGGATGCGGTCATCGACCGGCCCAAGGGCTACTTCCCGATGCCGGCGCTGAAATACGTCCGCGGCGAGTTCCTGGACTTCATGCGCGACATCCTGGAGTCCACCGCCTGCCGCCAGCGCGGGATCTACCGCCGGGAGTACGTGGATACGCTCCTCGCCGCACCGGACCAGCACCACACCCGCATCCAGGGCAGCAAGCTCTGGCACCTGGCGCTGTTGGAGTATTGGCTCACGCGGCAGGTGGACGGGCGCTCCGGCTGAGGCCCGCTCGCCGGCTTGCCGACGCCGGTCGCGGCAGGGATGCCGCTCCCACAAGCGCACTGGCCGTCGGAGCGGCTTCCAGCCGCGACAGCGCCGCACAGGCCGAGGAAGCGGCTTCCAACCGCGCTGATCCGCCGGCCAGCCCATGACCTGAACGTCGCCAGGCGTCACCCACGCGCGCAACCGGCGAGCGACGCTGACTCCACCCGCGATGGTATCAGCGCTTTTTACAGTCTCTGCTTCAGGCGATTCGCTGTCTTTCGCCTAGGGGAGGAACAGTGTTTGCATCAGTCGAGGCGCTCAGCAGCGCAAAACCCCTGTCTGTAAAAAATGTTGACACCGGCGCAAGTGCCGCGCCCGCAATCGAGAGGATAGACAAGCCATGCAAGCCTCGCTGAAACAACGCCTTGCGATGACCACCGGCGCCGCCGCGGCGGCCTTCGGCCCGGCCGCGGTGCAGGGCGCTGTGGTTTACAACAACACGAGCCCGATCACCGCCACCTTTAACACGGCGGACAACAGCCACGACTGGGATGTGGACGGCGACAATCAAGCGGACTTCAGGCTGGTCGGATCTCGATATGGGTACACCACGAGTTACTACGACTCGGCGGCCGGTATCAAATATTACTCCGCCGAAGCGGATGCCACCGTCCGCCTGAACTCCGGGGGCGCCCTCGTCCGTCAGGGCGGATTGGCCGCCGACTTCAGGGCGCTGACGGCGGGCCTGACGGTCGGCCCGCTCTTGGCCGGCGGGTACACTTGGGGCGCATCCAATACTCAGCGAATCGTCGTGTCGGATGCCACTCGCGTTACCGATACGAACGCTATTCCTATTCCTTATGACAACCTGTCCGGGTCTATCGGGAACAATTTCCAAGCCGGCGGCTTCGGCAACAACTTTATCGGCTTTCGCTTCGACATCTCCGGAGCGACCCACTACGGGTGGGCGGAGCTGCTCGTCGACGACGGCACCGGCACCGGCGGGCGCGGCGATGTCACCATCACCCGCTGGGCCTACGAGGACACCGCCGACTGCGCCATCGACGTCGGCCAGACCAGCGGCGACAACTGCGCCAATGACGTCCCCAACCCCGGCACGCTGGCGCTGCTCGCCGCCGGCGCCGCCGGGCTGCGGCGCTGGCGCGGCAGGGCCAAGGCGGCCTGATCCCCTGACCGCACGCCGACCGCGGCCGGAAGCCGCTCCCACCCCGACCGCCCGAGACGCACCATGAACAAGACACTCTTGATCGGCTGGGACGCCGCGGACTGGAAGGTGATCCACCCCTTGATGGAAGCCGGCGAGATGCCGAATCTGGAGCGCTTCGTATCCGAAGGCGCCATGGGTAACCTGATGACCCTGCAGCCCATCCTCTCGCCCATGCTCTGGACCAGCATCGCGACAGGCAAGCGGGCGCACAAGCACGGCATCCACGGCTTCTCCGAGCCGGACCCGGCCTCCGGCGGTGCGCGGCCCGTGACCAACCTGGGCCGCAAGGTGCGCGCGATCTGGAACATGCTCCAGCTGCATGGGCTCAAGTCCAACGTGGTGGGCTGGTGGCCGTCCTTCCCACCGGAGCCCATCAGCGGTGTGATGGTCTCGAACCACTTCCATACGGCGCCGAAGCACCACCAGGCGCCTTGGCCGGTGCCGACGCAGCAGGTGCACCCGCAGCGCCTCGCCGCCCCTCTGGCCGAGTTCCGCATCCGCCCGGAGCAGCTGACCGCCGAGCAGCTCCTGCCCTTCGTGCCCAGGGCCGCGGACATCGACCAGGACAAGGACAAGCGCTTGTTCAGCGTGGCCAAGATCCTCGCCGAGACGGCCACCGTGCACGGCGCCGCCACGGCGCTGATGCAGCTGGAGCCCTGGGACTTCATGGCCGTCTACTTCGACGCCATCGACCACTTCGGCCACGGCTTCATGAAGTACCACCCGCCGCGGCAGGCGTGGATCGACGCGCACAGCTTCGAGCTCTACAAGGACGTCGTCGCCGGCGCCTATCGCTTCCATGACATGATGCTCGGCACCTACATGCAGCTGGCCGGGCCGGACACCAATATTCTCATCTGCTCCGATCACGGCTTCCACCCGGACCACCTGCGCCCACGGGAGCTGCCGAACGAGCCCGCCGGGCCTGCCGCGGAGCACCGCCAGTTCGGCGTCTTCGCCGCCTGGGGGCCGGACATCGCCCAGGATCGGCTGGTCCATGGGGCCTCGCTGCTGGATATCACGCCCACCATCCTGCAGCTCTACGGCCTGCCCATCGGCCGCGACATGGACGGCAAGCCACTTTTGGCTGCCCTGCGCGCACCCGGGGAGGTCGAGCTCATCGATTCCTGGGAGGACCTCCTGGGGGACGACGGTCGCCACCCGGCCGACGTCAGCGTGGACCCGGTGGACGCCCGCGAGTCGATGCAGCAGCTGGTGGATCTGGGGTACGTGGAGGCGGTGGACGAGGACCGCGACCAGGCCGCCCGCCAGACCGTGCGGGAGCTGCGCTACAACCTGGCCCGCGACCTGATGGACGCGCACAAATGGGTAGACGCGGCCGAGATTCTGCATGAGCTCTGGGAGGCCGAGCCCGCGGAGGTCCGCTTCGGCGCCAAGCTCTTCGACTGCCGGCTGGCACTCGGCGACACCGCCGCCGCGCGCGCGACGCTGGACCTTCTGATACAGCGCAAGACCGAGTCCGCCAAAGCCGCGGGGGAGGAGCTTGGGCAGATCCGCGCGGGCTGGGAGCAGGACGACGCGGGCCGCGCCAAGGCGCCGGAGGACCTGCCGGAGGGCGAGCAGCGGCGCCTGCGCAAGCTGCGCAAGCGCGCCGGCGTGAACCGCAGCACGCTGGCCTTTTTCCGCGGCCGGCTCCTGCGCGCCGAGGGGCGCCATGCCGAGGCACTCGCCGCCCTGGAGCAGGCCGCCGGTGCCCAGATGCACAATCAGCCGAGCCTGCTGCAGACCAAGGGCGAGCTCTTGCTGCGGCTGCATCGCCACCAAGAAGCGGAGCGGGTGTTCCAGGAGATTCTGGACATCGACCCGGTGAACGCCCGGGCGCAGTTCGGTCTCGCGCAGAGCTGTCTCGGCCGCAGGGGGCTGGAGGCGCCGGCGTTGGCGGCGCTGTCCGCGTCGTTGGCGCTGGTCTTCCACAATCCGCGCGGGCATTACCTGCGCGGCGCGGCGCTGATGCGCCTGAAACGTTACGAGGAGGCCATCAATGCCTTCGAGACCGCAGTGGCGCAGAACAGCGTCTATCCCGCCGCCCACCGCCGGCTCGCCCGGCTGTACCAAGGCTTGCGACAAGACCCCGAGGCCGCCGAGCGGCAGCGAGCACTGGCGCGCGCTGCCTTACAGCGCCTCGCCGAGCACCGCGCCGGCGTGCCGCTGCCGAGCAGGAGCGAGTCGGCGCTGGCGCCCGTCGCCGCGGGCGATCTGGCGTCCCTGGCCGACCTGAGCACCCGGGAGGCGCTGCCGGCCATGGCGGCGGAGACGGTGGTCATCGTCTCCGGGCTGCCGCGCTCCGGCACCTCCATGGCCATGCAGATGATCGCCGCCGGCGGCCTGCCGGTGCTCACCGACCAGGAGCGCCCGGCAGACGAGGACAATCCCAAGGGCTACTTCGAGTACGCGCCCGCCAAGGCCACGGCCAGCTCGCCCGACTGGCTGCTTGCGGCCCGAGGCAAGGCCGTGAAGCTGGTGGCGCAGCTGCTGCCGCGCATCGGCGCCAACCTGAAGTACCGCATCGTCTTCATGGAGCGCCCGCTGAACGAGGTCATCGCCTCCCAGCGGGTGATGCTGGATCGCGCCGGCAAGCAGGGCGGGCGGCTCACGGACCGGCGCCTGGCACAGACCTATCTGAAGCAGCTCGCCGGCGTGCGTGCGGTGCTGAAGCGCTGGCCGGAGCAGGTGGCGCTGTTGTCGGTGAGCTACCACGAGGCCCTGGCGGACCCGGCAGGCACCGCCGGGCGGGTCAATGCCTTCCTCGGCGGCGGCCTGGGCGAGGCGGCCATGGCCGCCGCCATCGATCCGGCGCTGCGTCGGCAGGGCATCGAGAGCGCGGCCGACGAGGCGGCATGATCGGGGCCGATGCCGCCGCGGCACCGTTGGGCGCGGGCGAGGCGGCCTTCCGCGGCTATCGGCTGACGCCCGTGTATCTTTGCATCACCGACGCCGAGCGGGCGGAGGTGATCGCGATGTGGCGGGATGCCAATGCCTTGCGCAACCTGGACGTCGCCGAGCAGCGCAGCCGCGAGGTCGTGCTCTTGGTGCGTCACGCGGCGAGCGGTGTGCTGGCGGGGGTCTCGACCGTGGGGCTGAAGCCGCGCCCGGCGGACGGGCGGCTGCTCTATCACTACCGGATGTTCGTCCGACCGGAGCATCGCCAGCCGCATCTGATGCGCGCCGTGACCAACGCCACGCGGGATTATCTGCGCGACTTCCGGCACCCGGACGCCGAGCCCGCCGGCATGCTCATCGTCACCGAAAACCGCAAGCTGATGCGCCCGGGGCTGAAGCGCCTGCTTGGGCGCCACGGTTACGAGTACCGCGGGCGGGAACGGCGAGGGCTGGACGTCTGGCTGGTGCGGTTTTGAGCGCAATGCGCGCGTGCCCACCCATTGAGGTCCGCCCACAAAAACCTACTAAAATACTCGGAGTCTTGATAAGCCGTGCGGCAATCCCACCTCCCCCCGCACGTAACAACGCTCCTGCCGAGGTAATGTGATGGACGTGCTCGAACGCATCGACCAACAGGTCAAGAACAACCCCGTCGTCATCTACATGAAGGGGACGCCGCAGATGCCCCAGTGCGGCTTCTCCATGCGTGCGGCGCAGGCGCTCGGCAGCACGGGCGTGCCCTTCGCCTACGTCAACGTGCTGCAGGACCCGGAGATCTTCGAGAACCTGCCGCGCTATGCGGACTGGCCCACGTTTCCGCAGATCTACATCGACGGCGAGCTGGTGGGCGGCTGCGACATCACGCTCGAGATGTACGAGAGCGGCGAGCTCAAGACCATGATGGAAGGGGCCGCCGCCAAGGCCGAGGGCAACGACAGCGCCGCCTGAGCGCAGCCCCGTCCCAGAGTCCGGTCCGGGCTCGAACCCGAGTCCGGCCAGATTCGCACCGGACCCCGGTCGCCCTGTCTTGGCCGGGGTCCACCTGCCCATCGAAGCTGAGGTCCTGGGCTCAGCCTCCGGGCGGGTCCGCCAGCTCCCCCCACCGGTTGACGATGCCGCAGAACAGCGCCGCCGTCTTGTCGGCGTCGTAGATGGCCGAATGCGCCTCGGCGTCGTCCCAGCCGAGTCCCGCCGCCTGCGCGGCCTTTGCCAGCACCGTCTGGCCATAGGCAAGCCCGGCCAGGGTCACGGTGTCGAAGACGCTGAAGGCGTGGAAGGGATCGCGCTTGTAGCCGGTGCGCTCCACCGCCGCCTTCAGGAAGCCCAGATCGAAGTGGGCGTTGTGCCCCACCAGGATGGCCCGCGTGCACCCCTGACTGCCCACCGCCTTGCGTACCGGATTCAGCACCTGGCGCAGCGCATCGCGCTCCGATACGGCGTCCCGGAACGGGTGCTCCGGGTCGATCTTATTGAAGGCCAGCGCGCGTGGGTCGAGCTCCGCGCCGATGAAGGGCAGCACGTGGCACGCCAGCCGTTGCCCGGGCACCAGGCGCCCGTCCGCGTTCATGCGGATGATGACGGCTGCGATCTCCAGCAGCGCATGGCGGCGGGCATCGAAGCCCGCCGTCTCCACGTCCACCACCACCGGCAGGAAGCCGCGGAAGCGCTGGGCGATGCTCGGCGGCGCATCGGGGTCGGGCAGGGTTGGCACCTCTGGGTCCATGCGGGCAGCATACGGAGTCGCTGCGCTGAACGCCAAGCGGAAACGCAGGCCTGCTGCCGGGACAGCTGGGCGTGGCGGCTGGCGCAGCCCGCTTGCGGGCGCTTGCGGCGCACGCCGACGACGACAATGACAACACACCGAGGAGGAGTCCATGTGCCACGCCGATGCGCGCAGGCAGACGCGTCCGTGGTGGCTGCTGCTGGCGCTGGTGGCTCTGGCCGGCGCCGCCGCCGCGCAGCCACCGCTGCCGCAGCCACGCGGCGAGGGCCTGCTGTTTGAGCTGACGCCGCCCCGCGGCGGCGCACCGGGCTGGCTGTTCGCAACCATCCACAGCGAGGACCCGCGGGTGCTGCAACTGCCGCCGCCGGTGGAGGCGGCCTTGAGCGCGGCGGATGCGCTGGTGTTGGAAGTGGTGCCGGATGCGGATTCCGTGCGCGCGGCAGCGGGCGCCATGCGCCTGCCGGAGAATACGGAGCTGCGCGATCTGCTGGCTCCGGAGCTGTACCGGGCCTGTGTGGAGGCGCTGGCGGCACGCGGCATGCCCGAGGGCGTGCCGCGCAAGCTGAAGCCCTGGGCGGTCATGACGCTGCTCAGCATGCCGCCGGCGCGCACCGGGGAGTTCCTGGACCGACGCCTGTACCAGCGCGCCCAGGCTGACGCCAAGCCCACCCTCGGGCTTGAGACCTCGCAGGAGCAGCTCGCGGTGTTCGAGGCGCTCACCATCGAGGAAGAGCGCGCGCTGCTGCGCGCGGCACTCGCGGCCCAGGACGAGCGCAAGCGCGTGCTCGAGGCACTCATCGACGCCTACCTGCGCGGGGCACTGGGCGAGCTTCTGGCCTTGAGCGATGACCGTACGCCAGGGATCGCGCCGGCGCTGCAGCAGCGTCTGCGGGAGCTGCTGATCCGCAGCCGCAACGCCCGCATGTTGGAGCGCATCCAGACGCTGCCCGCGGACCGGCGTCATTTCATTGCCGTCGGCGCATTGCACCTGCCGGGGGCGGGCGGCCTGCTCGCCGGCCTGGAGGCTGCCGGATATGGCGTGCGGCCCCTGTACTGAGGGCCGCGCACGCGGCGCGGGTCGGTGCGCACACGCCCACGGCATGCGGGGTGGCACGCCGACGCTGTGTTACCATCCGCGGCGCCGTGCCGCAGGGAGCCGGCCAATCCCGGGGAGACAGAGTGCACATGGGCAGATGGCTCGACCGCGCCGCCACCGTGCTGCTGACGGTGTCGCTCTTCGTCGGCGGTTGCGCTTCGGTACCACCCGAGTACCGGGATCCACGCGATCCCTGGCAGCCGTTCAACCGGGCCGTGTTCAAGTTCAACACGGACTTCGACAACGCCTTCCTCAAGCCCGCGGCGCAGGCCTATCAGTTCATTACGCCGGAGCGCCTTGACGAGGGCATCACCAATTTCTTCAACAACATCGCCGACGCCACATCGGCGGTGAACAACGTGCTCCAGTTCAAGCTCTCCCGCGCCGGCAGCGATGTGGGACGGGTGTTCGTCAACACCACCGTCGGCTTTGTCGGCTTCTTCGATGTGGCGAGCAACGTCGGTCTGCCGAGCTACAAGGAGGACTTCGGGCAGACCCTGGGCTATTGGGGCTTTGGTGCCGGTCCCTATTTCATGCTGCCGATCCTGGGGCCGAGCACCGTGCGCGACACCTTCGGCCTCGCCGGCGATATCGTGCTGGACCCCTTCTTCAGCCTGGAAGAGGACGAGATCTACTGGGGCTTCGTCACACTGCGCGTGATCGATCGTCGTGCCGGTCTGCTCACCGCGGGTGAGCTGGTTGATGAGGCGGCCATCGATCGCTACACCTTCGTACGTGACGCCTACCTCCAGCGGCGTCAGAATCTCGTGCACGACGGCAATCCGCCGGAGAGTGACGAAGAGGACGTGATCTGGGAAGATTCGCCGCCGGCCGCGCCCTGAGTGGCTGCTGTGCGATCATTGGTGCCCCGGGGCGGGCGGTTCGGTGCGGTTGCTGTCCGGCGGCGGCAAGATGTTGGAAACCAGATGGTCATGCGCTCGCCCGGCAGATGCCGATAGACTGCTCGTGACGGTGGCCTGAGCGTCGGGGCCTGGAGTGTCAGGTCTCTTTACAGAGCGCACACGTTTGTCGGTCGCCGGGCCTGCATCGTCGGCGCAATGACGCGCTGTCATCGCCCGCCGGCTGTTGTAACGCATTGCAGCACAGAGCCTTACGCGGGTAGGCGGTAGACAGCCGGGGCAATGGTCTGATTCGTGCATGCTTACGGGCATGCGGCGGCGGCCTGGGCCGCTGGTGTAAACTTCTGGGATCATATACGGACTGCGAGGCGGCAATCGATGTTCGACCACCAACCAGCGTTGAGGCGCGGCGCAGCGGCAGTGCTGACCTGTGCGGCGTTGCTCGGCGCTGGCACCGCATCGGCCAAGATCTTCACCACCAGCGAAAGCGTCCAGGATTTTCGCTTCGATCAGGACAGGGTGCTTTACACCACGCCCTCGCTGGACCAGGTGTCCTGGGAGCTCACGGAAAGCAACCAGATCGTGATGACCTCCATCGACGAGGCGGAGCTTCGGACCGGCCTCGGCAACGACGGTGAGGCGGTCGGCACGCTGAACCTCGGCGGCGGCATGGGCCCCGACGGCTACCAGGGCCAGTACGAATACACGATGTTCGGGAGTCTGGTCCCAGCGGAGCAGACCTCCACCGGCGATCTGGTGTGGGGCTCCCTCGATGCCATGCAGAGCGCGCCGGATGAGCAATCCCTGGCGTTCCTGTTCAGCGGCGGGCCCGCCACGGGCAGCGCGGGCACGCTGTACCAGAGCGTCGGGATCTTCGCGGTGGTCTACGGCATCAGCGATATGGACTGGCTGGCCCAGTACGTGCGGGGCGGTCAGAGCCCGTTGGCGTTCACGACTGCGGCGGTTGAGGGGCCGGATAACCTGCCGGCTGCGCCGCTGCCGGCGACGCCTCTGCTGCTGCTCGCCGGCCTGCTCGGTCTGCGGCTGGCCCAGCGGCGCCGTTGACGGCACCTTACCTGGCCCACCTGCCGAGCCCGCTTCACGCAACTCCCACCTGACGCGTCGGCACCCGCCGACGCGCGCACGCGCCGGAGCCACGCCGCGAGCCATCGCCAACCGGCCCGTTCCGCCCGCAATCCGCGGCGCCGGCGCCGTTCGGCCATCCACGCCCGCCGTCCCCCGCCGGATCATCCAGCGGCATGCTCGTCCGGGCCGACGACAGTGTTGCGTCGTTGCTGCCCAGGCGCCGAGGGGGTGCCCGCTGGCCCTCGTCGCATGACGGCGTCTGCACGCCTCCGCCGAGCCGCCAAGTCCCACACCGGTCGCCGCGCTGCGGACAAGCCACAGAGGCGGCGCTAAACTGTCTTTATCGACAGTTTCTTGGCCGTCCCCGCGTGGTTTCCACATCGTCTCCGCCCTACGCGGAGCTTTACTGCCGCAGCTGCTTCAGCTTCCTGTCGGCGGCGTCGCAGCCGCAGGAGCTGGTGCGCACTGCCGCCGGGCTCGGCTACCAGGCGCTGGCCATCACCGATCTCTGCTCGCTGGCGGGGGTGGTGCGCGCCCACGAGGAAGCCAAGGCCCAGGGCCTGAAGCTCCTCATCGGCAGCGAGCTGCCCATCGCGGACGGCCCGCGGCTGGTGGCGCTGGCGGCGGACCTGGCGGGCTATCGCAACCTCGCCCGGCTCATTTCCCGTGCCCGCCGGCGGGCGCCCAAGGGCCGGTGGCGGCTGCTCGCCGAGGATCTGGACGACGGACCGGACGGCTGCGTCATCCTCTGGCTCGCGGCCCCCGACGCCCCGGAGGGCGCCGAGGACGAATGGGGGCACCGCCTGGCGGCGCGGTTCGCCGGCCGCTGCTGGATCGGCGTCGCGCTGCATCGCACCGGGAACGACGCGGCACGGCTCAAGCGGCTGCGCCGGCTCGGGGCGCGTATCGGGCTGCCGCTCACGGCCGCCGGCGGCGCGCTGATGCATGTGCCGGAGCGCCGGGCGCTGCTGGACGTGATGGCCGCCATCCGCAGCGGCACCAGTGTTGCGGAGGGTGCCGCCGAGCGCCAGAACCGCGAGCAGTACCTGCGCCCGCTGGATGTGCTCGCGCGCTTCTACCCCCAGGACCTGCTGGCTGAGACCACCCGCATCGCCGCGCGCTGCGGCTTCACGCTGGATGCGGTGCGCTACGAATACCCGCAGGAGCTGGTGCCCGCGGGCGAGACGCCGAGCTCCCACCTGCGCAGGCTCACGCAGCAGGGCGCTGCCGAGCGTTTTCCTGACGGCGTGCCGGACAAGGTGCGCGGGCAGATCGCGCACGAGCTCGGTCTGATCGAAGAGCTGGCCTATGCGCCCTTCTTTCTCACGGTGCACGACATCGTGCGCTTCGCCCGCAGCCGCGGGATTCTGTGCCAGGGGCGGGGCTCGGCGGCCAATTCGGCAGTCTGTTACTGCCTGGGGATCACCGAGGTGGACCCGGCGCGCATGGACATGCTGTTCGAGCGCTTCGTCTCCCGGGAGCGGGGCGAGCCGCCGGACATCGACGTGGACTTCGAGCACCAGCGCCGGGAGGAGGTGATCCAGTACGTCTACGCCAAGTACGGCCGCGACCGCGCCGCGCTGGCAGCCACCGTGATCTCCTACCGCCCCAAGAGCGCCGTACGCGACGTGGGCAAGGCGCTCGGCTTCTCGGCGGATCAGGTGGACCGGCTCGCGCGCAACATCAACTGGTGGGACGGCCAGCAGGTGCCGCCGGAGCGGCTCCGCGAGGTGGGCCTGGACCCCTTCAACCCGCAGATCCTGACGCTGATGCGCCTGGTGCACGAGCTGGTGGGCATGCCCCGGCACCTGTCCCAGCACGTGGGCGGCTTCGTCATCGCCCGCGGGCGTCTGGACGAGCTGGTGCCCATCGAGAACGCCGCCATGGACGGGCGCAGCGTCATCCAGTGGGACAAGGACGACCTGCACGCGCTCGGGCTCCTGAAGGTGGACTGCCTGGCGCTCGGCATGCTGAGCGCCATCCGCCGCGCGCTCGGGCTGGTCAACGCCCACCGCGGCAGCGCCCTGACCGTTGCCGACATCCCGCCTGAGGACCCGGCTGTCTACGCCATGATCCAGCGCGGCGAGACCACCGGCGTGTTCCAGATCGAGTCCCGCGCGCAGATGGCCATGCTGCCGCGCCTGAAGCCCGCCTGCTTCTACGACCTGGTCATCGAGGTGGCCATCGTCCGCCCCGGGCCCATCCAGGGCGACATGGTGCATCCGTATCTCAGGCGCCGGCAGGGCCTGGAGCCCGTGACCTATCCCTCACCGGCGGTGGAGGCGGTGCTCGGGCGCACCCTGGGCGTGCCCATCTTCCAGGAGCAGGTGATCCAGGTGGCCATGGTGGCGGCCGGCTTCGACGCCGGCGAGGCGGACCAGGTACGCCGCTCCATGGCCGCCTGGCGCCGCCGCGGCGGGCTGACGCACATCCGCGGGCGGCTCATCGACGGTATGGTGCAGCGTGGCTACAGCAAGGCATTCGCCGAGCAGATCTACAAGCAGATCCTGGGCTTCGGCGAATACGGCTTCCCGGAGTCCCATGCCGCGAGCTTCGCGCTCCTGGTCTATGTGTCCGCCTGGCTCAAGCACCATGAGCCCGCAGCGTTCTTTGCGGCGCTGATCAACAGTCAGCCCATGGGCTTCTACGCCCCGGCACAGCTGGTGCGGGAGGCCCGCCGGCAGGGTGTGGAGGTGCGGGCAGTGGATGTGCGGGCGAGCCATTGGGACTGCACGCTGGAGCCGCGGACGCCGCAACCCGGGCAATCACAGGACGGCCAGCCGGCGCTCAGGCTGGGTCTCAGGCTGGTGAAGGGCTTGTCCCAGGCGGGCGCCGGGCGCCTCGTCGCCAGCCGCGCCGAGCCCGGCTGGCAGACCCTGGACGAGCTGCGCGAGCAGGCACAGCTCGACAAGCGCGACCTCAAGGCCCTGGCCGGTGCCGATGCGCTGGCGGGCCTCGCCGGCAACCGCCACCAGGCGGGCTGGCGCGTGTCGCGTCAAGGCGTTGCGGCGGCGGTGCAGCGCCCACGGGCGGGCGTTGCCGAGCAGACCACGCTGCCGCTGCCGCTGCCGCCCGAGCCTGCGGTGCCGCTGCTGCCTAGGCCCACGGAGGGCCGTGACATCGTCGCCGACTATGCGAGCCTGGGGCTCAGCCTGCGCCGCCACCCGCTGGCCCTGCTGCGCAGGCGCCTCACCGAGCTTGGCCTTGCCACCGCCGAGGCCGTGCACGCCACCGAGCCCGGCGCCACCGTCAGCACCGCCGGCCTGGTCATCAACCGCCAGCGCCCGGCGTCCGCCAACAACGTCACCTTCGTCACCCTGGAGGACGAGACCGGTCAGGTGAACCTGGTCATCTGGAAACGCCTCGCCGAGCGCCAGCGCCGCACCCTCATCGGCGCCCGGCTCATGGGCGTGCAGGGCGAGATCCAGCGCGAGGCGGGCGTCACCCACCTGGTGGCCAAGCGGCTGCTGGACTACTCGCACCTGCTGGGCGGGCTGGTGATCAGGTCGCGGGACTTCCACTGACCGTCGCTCAGTGGCCCGCGGGTGAATCGTCGAGCCTGGGCTGAGGGCCGGCGGCAAGGTGTCGGAGCGCCGTCCCCTCGCCGCAATGCCCGCCGATGAAGTCCCGCGCCGCATCGCGCAGTTGTACCGCCGCCTGCCAGTCGTCGCCGGTGGGCTCGAGCGGCGCGCCGATGCTGATGGCGACCCGTCCCCAGTGCGGGAAGAAGGTCTCGCCGGGGTAGAGCTCCCGGCTGCCGCGGATGGCCACGGGCAGCACGGGCACGCCGGTGCCGGCGGCGGCGATGAAGGCGCCCATGCGTAAGGGCAGCAGCCCGGGCTGGCGGCGGAAGGTGCCTTCCGGGAAGAAGCCGAGCGGGCGGCCGGCAGCCAGTGTCGTGCGGAAGCGGCGCATGTCCTCGGCCCCGCGCAGCAGGTCGAAGCGATCCACGAAGAGGCTGTCCAGCCGCTGCATGGGCCAGCGGATGAAGCTGTTGCTGCGCAGGCGCTCGGCGGCGATGAAGACCACGGGCCAGCGCACCGGATCGACGGCCTGGATCAGCAGGCCCACGTCCAGATAGCTCTGGTGGTTGGACACCAGCACGAAGGGCCGGCCCGGGGGCGGGATGTGCGCGCGGCCCTGGACCTTGAGCGGCACAAGGCAGAGCCGCCGCAGCAGGCCCACGCCGGTGCGGGCAAACCACCAGCGCAGCCGCAGTCGCGGTGCCGCCACCATGCCGAGCCAGCAGGGCGGCGCCAGCAGCGCGAACAGCAGCCAGGCCCAGCCGGCGAAGGCGAGGGCCGGCAACCGCCGCAGGGACCGCTGCGCCAGGTGGCCGAGCCCGGCGGCACCCACGCGCAGCAGCTGCCAGGCGGGCTTGGGGGCGCCCGCCGTGAGCTTGCCTGCGGCCCAGCGCTCCCGGGCGCTGCCGCGGCGGAGCTTGCCGCTGGAGGTCTTGGGGATGGCCCGCGGCGGCGCCAGCAGGATCTCCTCCGGCGGCAGGCCGAGCACCTCGGTGGCGCGCTCGCGCACGCGTCGCGCCAGGGTCTTGCGCCGGGCGGGGTCGCGCTCGCGGGTCTCGGCCACCAGCACCAGCCGCTCGCTGCCGCGCTGCGGGTCCGGCGCGGCGAAGGCGACGACGCAGCCCTTGCGCACGCCGGGCAGCTCGCCGATGGCCTGCTCCAGCTCGTAGGGGTAGAGGTTGCGCCCGCCGCGGATGATCATGTCCTTGACCCGTCCCGTCAGGTGCAGCTCGCCGTCGGCGAGGTAGCCGCGGTCGCCCGTGTCGTGCCAGCGCTCGCCGTCCTGCACCTGGATCAGGCGCGCGGTGGCCTCCGGGTTGCGGAAATAGCCCTGGGTGGCGGACGGCCCCTGGAACCAGACGCGGCCTTCCCGGCGCTCCGGCAGTGCGCGGCGCTGCGCATCCACGATGCGCAGCCCATAGCCCGGCAGCGCTCGCCCGCAGCTCACCACGCGCTGGGCGTCCGGGTCGTCGCAGGGCACCGGCAGCGCGCTGCCGGTGGTGGCGAAGCGCTCGCGGTCGATGCAGTCGATGGCAGGCCCGCGGCTGGCGGGCGGAAAGGTGAGGCCGACGGCGGCCTCGGCGAGGCCGTACACCGGCGCCGGCGCCTCGGGCCTGAGCCCGCAGCGGGCGAAGCGCGCGGCGAAGCGCTCCAGCGTCTGTGGGCTCACGGGCTCGGCACCGTTCAGGGCCCGGCGCCAGCAGCTCAGGTCCAGGCCCCTCAGCTCATCGTCGTGGATGCGCTTAAGGCACAGCTCGTAGGCGAAGTTGGGCGCCGCGGACAGGGTGCCGCGGTGGCGGTGGATGGCCGCAAGCCACTTGAGCGGACGCGCCAGGAAGGCGAGCGGGGACATGGACACCAGCGGGATGCCGAAGTAGAGGCTGCCGAGCCAGGCGCCGATGAGGCCCATGTCGTGGTAGAGCGGCAGCCAGCTCACGAAGACATCGTCCGGACTCGCCGCCACCGCCTCGCACATGGCGCGGATGTTGGCGAGCAGGTCGGCATGGGTCAGCACCACGCCCTTCGGCTGCCCGGTGCTGCCGGAGGTGTATTGCAGGAAGGCGATGTCATCCGCCTGCCGCAGCCTTGGTGCTTGCAGGGGCGCGGCGGCGGCGAGGTCCGCCGGCGTCAGCACCGCCCGCAGTGACGGTACCCAGGCCCGCAGCAGGCGTGCCACCAGGCGCGCCGCCGGCACGGTGAGCAGCAGCACGGCGCCGGCGTTGGCAAGGATGCCGGCATGCCGGCGCAGATGATCCTCCAGCAGCGCCGGGCGCGCCGGCGGGTAGATGGGCACGGGCACGCCGCCCGCGAGCAGCACGCCGAAGAAGCCGGTGAAGTAGTCCATGCCCGTCGGCAGCATCAGTGCCACGCGCTGGCCGGGCTCCAGACCCGCCGCCGTGAGGCCGCCGGCGACGCGCAGGGCGCCCTGGCGGAGTGCAGCGTAGGTGATGGGCTCGGGGTCCGGCGCGTCGCCGTAGAGCAGGATGTGCACCTGGCTCGGCGCGCGCTCGGCGTACCAGGCCAGCACCTCCGGCAGGGTCTCGGCTGCGGCCGGGACGGCGTGCGCTCCTGCGGCTGGTGCGGCGGCTGCCGGTGCACTGGCTGTTGGCGGCGGCGCCTCGGCCCGCACCGGGCCGGCGGCGACCGGGCGCAGCAACGCGAGCAGCTCCCGGGGTGTGGACACCAGCAGGGCCTCATCCGGCAGCCGTCGGTCCAGACCGCGCTCGACCCGGGCGATGAGCTCCGAGCGGCCCAGGCTGTCCAGACCCAGGTCCGCCTCCAGGCGGGTATCCAGGCTCACGGCGTCCCGCGCGATGTCGAGCCCGGAGTCCAGAGCCAGCCCGCGCAGGATGTCCAGCAGTCGCTCGGCATCCGGTGCCGGTGTTGCCGGCGGCTCCGTTGTCGGCGCTGCCGGGGCAGCGCCCGGCGCTGTCTGCGGCTCGGTGGGTGCCGGCATCAGTGGCTGGGCCGGAGGGGCTCGCGGCCGCGCTGCGGCGGTGGCCGCCGGTAGAGTGCGTCCAGGGCCGGCGCGAACCTCGCCATCAGCGCATCGCGCTTCAGCTTCATGGTGGGCGTGATCAGGCCGTTGTCGATGGTCCAGGGGGTACGGGTCAGGTGCAGGCCGTGCACCTGGGCGTGGTGCGGGAAGTCCCGCAGCCGGTGGTCCACCTTGTCCTGTGCGGCGGCGAGCACGAAGGGGTCGGTCAGCGCGGCGGGGTCCTCGGCGTCGTGCCCCAGCTTGTCCGCGAGCTGCCGCCATGGCTGCTCGGCGAGCACCAGTACGGCCGTCAGATACGGGCGGCCTTCGCCCACCACCATGGCCTGGTCGAACAGCGGCTCCATGGTGAGCGCCGTCTCCATGTCCGTGGGCGGCACCTTCTCGCCGGTGGAGGTGACGATGATCTCCTTGAGCCGCCCGCGAATGCGCACGAAGCCGTCGGCGTCCATGGCGCCGACGTCGCCGGTATGCAGCCAGCCGTCGGCGTCGATGGCCGCTGCCGTGGCCTCCGGCTGGCCCCAGTAGCCTTTGGTGACGTTCGGACCGCGGACAAAGATCTCCTGCTGCGGGCCGAGCTTCAGCTCTACGCCCGGCATGGGCAGGCCGACGCAGCCCGGGCGGAAGCGCTCCAGCTCCACGTTGGTCACCACCGGGCCCGCCTCGGTGAGCCCATAACCCTCCGTGAGCGGCACGCCGAGTGCGACGAAGCATTTCGCCACGGTTTCCGACAAGGGTGCGCCGCCGCTCACCGCCACCCGCAGCCGCCCGCCGAGGCGTTCCAGCACGGGTGCCGCCACCAGCCGCCGCAGCAGCGGCCAGAGCAGCCGCGCCAGCGGACCCGGCGGCGCCCGGCGCCCCTGCGCGGCGGCGAAGCGCCGCCAGCCGATGGCCAGGGTGGCTTCGAACAGCAGGCGCTTCAGGCCAACGCGCCCGAGCTTCTCCTGGAGGGCGAAGTAGATCTTGTCGTACACCCGCGGCACCGACAGCAGCACCGTCGGGCGGATGGTCAGCAGGTCCTCGCGCAGCTGCTCGATGGAGCGGGCATAGGCCACGGTGCAGCCCGCCATCATGGGCAGGTAGTAGCCCACGGTGCGCTCGAAGGCGTGTGCCAGCGGCAGGAAGGACAGAAAGACGTCATCGGGCCGCGCCGGGATACGCACCAGGATGGCCTCGGCGTTGCTCAGGATATTGCGGTGGGAGAGCATCACGCCCTTGGGCGGGCCGGTGGTGCCGGAGGTGTAGACCAGTGTGGCCGTGGCGTCGGGGTCGGCGTCGGCGTGCTCGACGGGCCCGTCCGCGGCGTCCACGGCGGTGGCGGCGTAGGGTGCGGCGTCGCCGTCGCTGCGCCCGGGCAACCAGTCCTGCATGCTGCACACGCGGGCCTCGTTGCAGGCACCGGTGCGGCTGCGGCAGAGCACGCGCTTGAGCGCCGGCAGCGGCGTGCCGTGCTCCAGCAGCGCCTGCCACTGGGCATCGCTGTCCAGCAGCAGCAGCCGCGCGCCGGAGTCGGCGAGGATGTGCGCCATGTTGCCCGGGCTGTCGGTGGTGTAGAGGGGCACCGTCACCAGGCCCAGCGCCAGGGCCGCCTGGTCGAAGCAGACCCAGTCGATACCATTCGGCAGACTCAGGGCCACGCGCTCGCCGGGTGTCAGGCCCTCGCCCGCGAGGCCCGCGCGCCAGCGTGAGACGGTGCGGGCTATGTCGGTCCAGCTGTGGGCGCGCCAGGCCCCGTCAGCGAAGTCGCGGTAGGCCACAGCGCGGGGCGTGCGGTCCACACGCTGCGCGAAGAGCCCCGCAAGGGTGCGTGCGCCGGCGGCCGGGATCGGCCCTGCTGCGGACTGCCCCTGGCTCTGCGGCAAGGCACCGCCGGATGCCGGTACCGCAGCAGCGGGGGTCCCGTGCTTGCTGGTGATTGGAGCGTGATCGGGCACAGATGCGTTCACGACTGTCCCCCGCCGCCGCCGGGCGGCAGTGCGGTACGGCGGCGGCAGCCAAGCGTTTCAGGTCTGTTTCGAGTATAGGCCCGCAGCGCGGCGGGGCCGGCTGCGCAGGGCGCCGTGCGACTGCCCGGGGGCGCTCGGGTGACGCGCGGTCGCCCCGGACGGCGCTGCGGTTGCCCGGGCCGGCCGCCGGTGGGGGGGGTCTGTGCAGAGGGCTCCGCCGGGGCCGGCGGCGCACTCCGTCTGTACATCGACGATGGCGCCGAAGGCGCCGCCCATCGTGTAAAGCCAGCGCTGTGCGCGCGGATCGTCCAGCAGGTGGGCCTGCAGCCGGAAGCTGGTCCAGCGGGCGATGGCTATGACGTGGTCGGGTGTGGCCCAGCCCTGCCGGAGACTACCGCGTGCCGCGGTGGTGCCGAGGGGCAGTCACAGGTCCCGGGCCAGGCGGAACCCGAAGAACTCGCGGAAATAGTGGTGCGAGAGCGGCACCCGCTGCGACACCCGCAGGTCGCGGGGCTCGAAGTTGTAGGAGCCGCCACGGACGATCCGGCTGTGGCAGTCGCCGTTGTCTTCATCCTGCCATGCGCCGCCGTCCAATGGTGCGCCCGCGTAGTCAGGATGCCAACAATCCAGCACCCATTCGAAGACGTTGCCCGCGGTGTCGTACAGGCCGAAGGGGTTTGGCTTAAGCGAGCCGACGGGGATGGTCCTGACGGCGAAGCCGTCGATGTCCAGCGTCGTGGTGCAGCCGGCACAGTTCGCCACATCCGCTGTCACGGCGCAGTTGGGCTCGGTGTCTTTGCACCACCAATGGCGGCCGGTGGTGCCGCCCCGCGCCGCGTACTCCCACTCCGCCTCGGTGGGCAGCCGGTAGGGCTCGCCCGTGCTTTCGGCGAGCCAATGCGCGTAGGCGGCGGCGTCGTCCCAGGAGACATTGATGATGGGGCGCCGCTCCCGGCCCCAGCCCTCGTCGGGCGGCACCGGCCGGCCGGTGAGACGGGCGAACAGCTCGTACTCGTCGAAGGTGACCTCATAGCGGCCGATGGCGAACGGCCGGGCCAGGCTGACCCGATGCCGGGGCTGCTCATTGGCTGCGGCAACCGGGTCGCCGGGGACGCTGCCCATCCAGAAGGACTGCGGATGGGGCGGCTCACCCGGTCGCAAATCGATCATCTCGGGCTGTTTGAGGATCCAGCCTGCCTTGCCCGCCAGCACGTACAGGGCCATCGCCGGGCGCATCTGCGTGCGCTCGATCCAAAGGGCGAAGGTTGCCAGGATGCCGGCGCCGACCAGGAGCACCGCGAGGCCGCTCAGCGCACCCAGAAGACGCATCCGGGCCATGCGCATGCTGAGCCGCAGGTAGCGCTCTGCGCACGGGCTCAGTGCCGCACAGCCTTTCAGCAGCGTGCGAAAGGCCCGCAGCTCGCGGCCGCGGGCGAGCCCCGTCTGACCGGCGCCGAAGCCGGACGCCAGGCGTTCCAGGAGCTGGCGCAGCTCCAGCTCCTTGCGGGCGGCCTCCACCCAGGTGCTGAGCTTCGCCCAGTAGGGGTTGCCGTTGCGGTCGCTGCGCAGCAGCGCCTCGTGGGCCAGGTCCACGCACACCTGATCGTCATGCGCCGCTGGCGTGCTGGCGTCCGCCGGCGCCGATGTGGCTGCTTCGGGCCTCGCGGCGCGCGGCGGGGCGACCCTATCCTCGTTGTCCGAGGCCGACTTGGCGCCCTCGGCCGCCGCCGGTGCGCCCTCGCTCGCGTGCGTCGAGAGGCTGATCAGCCGCGGCGCTGCCCAGGCCTGCTCCGGTGTGCCCGCGGCGCGTCCGCCGGCGAGCCGGTAGAGCACCTGCTCGGCCGCAGGGCCGCCCCGCGCGGCGCGCAGTGCCGCCGCCTTGCTGATGGTCCGCCGCACCGCCTGCCCGTGCGGGATGGGCTCCACCAGGGCCAGCAGCAGGCAGCGGGCGCGCTACTCGCCGTCCGCAGGCCCCAGGGTCGTCAGCAGGCGGTCGGCGCTCGTGGCCAGTGCCCCGCCGACGCCGCCGAGCTCGGTGTACAGGTGCCTGCTCAGCACGCCCTCGGGGCTGCGCCGCTGCCACATGAGCCGGAGCAGGTTGGCCACCAGCGGCAAGGCACCGGGCTCGTCCGCGGCCTCGGCGACGATCTCCTGCGGGAGCTCCTCGTCGCTCCAGCGCAGGCCCGCGGCGCGGACCGCGCTCCCGACGACGACGGTCAGCCCCCGGGCATCGATGGGCAGCAGCAGGTAGCGGCCCATGCTGCTCTCGGCGAGCATGCGGCGCAGCTGGGGCAGCTCGCACAGCCGATGCAGGAAGTCCGTGCGGATGGTGGTGATGAGGTGCAGGGGGCCGTCGAGATCTGCCAGGGCGTTGCCGAGCAGCGCATCGAAGCGCGTGCGCAGGTCCGGGTCCCGGACCAGGGTGAAGAGCTCCTCGAACTGATCCACCACCAGCACGACGTCGTGGTCCGGCGGCACACGGCGCCGGTCGCGCAGCGCGAGCAGGAGCGCACGGCCGGCGTCATCCGTGCTGTCCCGAAAGGCGCGATCCAGGGTCTGGACATCGACGCCGAGGGGCTCTGCCAGCGTGGTCGCCAGGTTGAGCAGCGGCTGGGTGCCGGGCCGCATGGGCACGGCGATATCCCAGTGCAGGTTCGGCCGGCGACCCTCGTCCTCCCCGAGCCAGCCGCCGCTGATGGCGGGGAGCAGCCCCGCGCGCACCAGGGACGATTTCCCTGTGCCACTGCCGCCTTCCACCTGCAGCCAGCGGTTGTAGCCGCCGCCGGGGGTCGGGCCAAAGAGCTTGAGTGCCTGCAGGGTCTCGAGCTCGCGGCCGAAGAAGAAGGGGGCATCCGCGCGCTGATAGGCCTCCAGGCCGGGGAAGGGCTCCCGTTCCGTGGTCTGCGCGGGGACGGCTGGGGCAGGCGGCCGCGGTCGCTGCAGGGCCTGCGCCAGGGCTGTGAAGTCCGCCGCCGACGGATCGAGCGGGATGGCACGGGCCTGCACCGTGGCGAGGAAGGGTGGCAGATCCTCCGGGCGCACGCCGGGCAGGAGGAGGGTGAAGATGGGCAGGCCGTCATCGACATGGCGCTTCAGCGCGACGTCCAGCTCCAGCTTGACCCAGCGCCGGATGCCGCTCCTGCCGACGAGAATGAGATAGGCCGCGGCCTGGGTGAGCCCCTGTTGCAGCTCGTCGATCCAGTTGCCGCCCCAGTCGATGCGCCCGCGGTCCCACCAGACGCTGACGCCGGCCTCCAACAGGCCGGCGACCACCATGGCCGCCGTCTCGGCATCGGCGCCGGCATAGCTCAGAAAGGCCGTGCTGTGCTGCGCTGCCATGGTCGGCGGCTCGCTGCTCGGGTCCCGCAGGGTCGCTGGGTGCGCCTGGGTGGCGCAGGTGGCGCAGGTGGCGCGTGCTGTGACGGGCGCGGCGGGGGGCACGGATGCAGTTGCCGCGCCGTCTCACCCGTCCGGCGCGGCTCATGCAGTCCCTGCGTGCGGGCGACCCGCGCGGCTAAGGGCCACACACCACGCGGCACTCGCCCCCAGGCGGCAGATCGACGCCGGGCCCGATGACGCGCGCGTCGCCGTCCTCCAGCGTGCGCAGGGTGTCCTGGCGGTTGCGGCTGTCCACCGCCGCGTCCGATGCAACGGTCTGGTCGTCCAGGAAGTTCTGCGTCTCGATGGCGGTCAGGACCGCATGCATGTCCGCAACCAGCGGCAGGCTGCTAGCCGTTTGCGGCAGGCCCCGCCAGGCCGGGGTCGGACCACGGTCGGTGCCCGCGAGGCTGGTGAGGGTCCGGTCGAGCCAGGCCCGTTCCTGCAGCAGCGGAAAGTCTTCGATGCGGCCATCCGGTGTGAAGCGCAGACACTGCTCGTTTGCGGTCACTTCCGCGCGTGCGCCCGAGCGGCTGTGTGTCCCCCGGAGCGTCTTGCCGAAGATCAGGCAGGCGACACTGTCCTGTGCAGCGTCGCGGCTGTCGACCAGGATAATGGCGCCCGTGCCTTCCACCGTGCCGAGCGGGGTGTCCACCAGCAGGCGGCCGGCGTCGGCCTCGGTGATGTCGCCGCCGACGAGCTGCATGATCCCGAGCAACCGCAGCCTGAGCTCACCGGCGCGCCGGACCGGGCTGTAGGTCCAGCGCGTGATGTCGAGCCTGGAGCTCGGCCCGAGCGTGGTCCCCGTATTGTCGACAAAGAGCAGATGGGTCCTGCCGTCGGCGCCGGTCAGGATGGATTGACCCTGCACCAATCGGGCGCCCCGCGCGAGGTCCTGCGCAGGGGCGCCGGCGATGCTGCTGGTGACCTGGGGCTGCACGGAGGCAACCGCGCCGGCGATCTCCTGGGCCCCGGCGGCGCCGGACAGCACGGCCATGAGCGCCAGTGCAAGCGTCGCCGCTGCGGATGCGTGCAGTGCCACCGCCGCCGACGCACGGCATTGGGTCTTGTGCATGAATGACACTCCCTCAGAACTGGCGCCGCACGCCAACCGTGACCAGCGTATTGCTTGCGTCGTAGTTGGGAAGGTTTGAATTGCGCTCGGCCTGCTCGGCACGCAGCTCCAAGGCCCAATCCTTGGCGAAAGGGGCGCTGCCGACGATGCCCAGGCGCCATTCGTCATCGCTGCGGGTCAGGTTGGGTGCGATGGCCGGATCGGCACCACCGTAATCCGTGGTGCGCCACAGGGCGTAGGGTGTCACCGCCATGGCCGGGCGGTCCGGGAAGAGCAGGTTGCGCACCCGGAACAGATAGCGCAGCGTCGCCTCCAGCTGCTCTTCCTCATACCAGGGGCGGCCCGCATTCATTTTGCGACCGAGCAGCCGCAGGCCCAGGACCTGACCGGGGACGATCTCGTGCGCGAAATCCAGATCCAGTCGGTGCTCATCGCCGGCCCGCGCGGCGCCGTCGATGAAGGCGTCATCGGAGAAGTCGCGATGACGGAACTGGTAGGTCGCCGTGACAGCGCTTCTGGGGCCGTGGCGAAAGCCGAAATCGATGCCGAGACCCAGGGTCTTCTCATCCACCGCGTCATCGAAGTAGGAGACGAGGCCGATGGCGTGCGGACGCACCCGCCAGCGCCTGTGCTCCCGCGCCGGGCGCTCGTATGCCGGCCCCGTGGTGAGCTCGATGACGCCATAGCTCAGGCTGCTGTCCTCGGCGTACAGGGCACCGTAGAGGTCGATGTCGGAGGCGAGGACCACCTGCGGCGAGAGGCGATAGCGGTGGTGGATGCCGGAGCTGACCTGTGCATTGTTGTCGGCCTGCTCGTCGAGCGCGTCGGGCACCGCGATGCGCAGGCCGCCGGCCAGAATCTCATTGGATTCCGAGGACAGGCTCGGATTCGTCTGGTAACGCAGACCGAACAGCACGAAGCCCGACCAACGACTGCGGCTCGCTTCTGCCGCCGCGGAGCGCAGATAGTCCTCGGCGGTATCGGCGATGTTGCGGTTGCCGCCTGCGAGCCGCCTGGCGCGGCTCAGGTAGGACTCCGCCACCGTGGGCGCGCCCATGCGCAGGTAGAGGGCGCCGAGGGTGAGCAGCAACGCGGGCTCCTCGCCGGCCTCCACCAGAAAGCCCTCCAGCATGGCGGCCGCGGCCTCGAGCTCGCCGGCTTCAATGGCCTCGCGTGCACGGATCAGCACGGTGCGGGCCTCGCTGGCCGAAGCGCTTGCGCGCACCGGTGTTGGCGCGGCGGCGGCGGATGGCGGGGTGTCAGCGTGGACGGCGGCCGCCAGCGTCAGCGTCGCAAGCGCAATGGCGATGGGCGTGCAGCCCGCTCGAAAAAGGCGCATTCCTGAGACCTCCCGTCGCTGTTGAGCGCAGTGGTCTGTCTGCGCGGCCAGGCCGAGCATCGGCCTGCGGCGTCAGCGGGGAGCACCCCGGCAATGTCCTTCAGGCCGATGAATGACCGGCGGCCAGGGCAGCGTGACGATATGACGTCCCGCGGCAAACAATCGTGACACGGCGGCGCAATGCGCGATTGTGTGACGCCGTGGCACCCTGCGCTGCCAAGGTCATTCGCGCATTCCCATTGCTGATCGTCTCATCCCCATTGATGAGTGGTGAATGAGACTGCGGCTTGCGAGCCACACTATAACAGCCGCTGCGCAGCTTCCCGTCGGTGGACTTCCGCGCTCCGCCTTCGGGGAAAGACAGCGTTGCTGGAACTGTGTGTGCTGCCGCGGCATGCGGCGGCGGGGGGAGCCAGGGGCTGTCAGCGGGCGTGGTGCGGATTTGCGGTATCCGTGCCCTGATCGATGCGCCGGATCAGGGCATCGAGATCGGCGGCCTTATTCGGGTCGAGGCGCTTGGCCTCGGTGAAGGCGGCTTTGGCCGGGCCGTTCCGGCCGCCGTGCAGATAAGCCATGCCGATGCCGATGAAGGCAGCGCTGTTGTCGTTGTCCAGCGCAATGGCCTGCTGAAACTGCTTGATGGCCTCGCTGTAGCGCTGGCCCAGCAGGTAGGCGCCGCCGAGGCGGGTGTGGGCGAGGGTGGAGCTCGGGTCTGCTGCGATGGCCTGGTGCAGGGTGGCGATGGCCGCGTCTACATCCTGCTCAGCGAGCTGGCTCTCGCCGCGGCTGACGAGCTCGGCGGTGGTGGCGGCCTCGGCCTCTGCGGCCAGCGCCGCCGTGAGCAGGGCGACGGTGAGTGCCGTGACGATTCTCAGTGTACTCAGCATTTTGTCCTCCAGGTAGCGATGTCTGGGGCGCTGTGGGCGTGGGAGGGGCATCCCTGCCGCGATGCCTTCCAGGGCAGTGGCAATTGCCCGTCGCGGCGAGGACGCCGCTCCCACGTGCAGGCCCTACTTCAGTGCCCCTTCACCATAGCGCTGCTCGAAGGCGGCGCGCACCTTCTCGATCTGCTCCTTGCCCATGCCGCTGAAGTACCAGTCGTGGCCCTCGATGGGCTTGAAGTGCTCCTCCAGCAGGGCGACGGCGTAGTCCTCGTTGCCGTCCTTCTTCATGACGGTCTCCTTCAGCTCGGGAATCCACTTGAAGTAGGTGTGCTTGGCGACGTCGTAGATGCCGTGCCACCAGGTGTAGTCCGGACCGCTCATGCTGGCGCCGTGGCGGGCACGCCGACCCTCGTGGTGCCAGATCTCCCACCAGGTCCATTCGATCTTGTCGTCGAAGGGCGAGCTGGTGATGTAGCCGCCGTCCTTGAGCTTGCCCATGATGGCCGCGATGGGCTTGGCGAACTTTTCGTTGTAGAGGACCACCACGTCGTCGAACTGCTTGTAATGGCCGTCGATGACGCTCTGCTCATGGCAGGCGTAGCAGACGTCCTCCATCTTCCGGCGCCGGTCCTCCCAGGTGAGCACCTCCACCACCGTGGAGCCGCGGGCCTCGTCGCCGACCGCCGGGATCTCCTCGCCTTCGGGCACGTCGAACTCGTTGCCGTCGTCCAGCTTCACCAGATTGATCTTGGTGGAGATGGGCGGCCTGAGCGTCCATGAAATGCGCTCGCCGACGTTATGCGTGCTGGCCTCGTTGGGGGCTGCGCTCATGTGGCAGGTGGCGCAGGTGGGGGCGGCGGTGTAGTCGATGCCGGCGACCCACTTGTCCGACTCCAGGTTCATCTCCGCCACCTTGGCGCGGTAGATGATGCCGTGCTTGGACTCGTTGTAGACCTCGATCTGCGGATGGTCCGGGCCGACGTGGCACTTGCCGCAGGTGTCCGGCGTGCGCGCCTGGGCCTTGCTGAAGCGATGGCGCCCGTGGCAGGCGGTGCAGGAGCCCAGGGACCCGTCCGGATTGATGCGGCCGATGCCGGTGTTGGGCCAGGTGCCGGGCTTGGGCCGGCCGACCTCTTTGCGGCTGCCCTCGGTGACGAACTCAAGCTTGCTGCCGTGGCACTGCTTGCAGCCGGCGTTGACGGCCGCCGGGCCGCCGACCACCTCGCCCAGCAGGTTGTCCAGCGATCCTAAGATCTGTCCGCCCTTGGCGTGGTGGGAGCCGTCCATCTCCTCGAATTCCTTTTCATGGCACTTGGAGCAGTCCTTGGGCGTGACGACGATGGAGACATAGGTGTCCTCGTGGCGCCAGGCGTCGATCTCGCCTTCCTTCGCCTCGTGGCAGTCCAGACAGGTGACGCCGTTCTGGCCGTGCTGGCTGTGGTTCCACTCCCAGTACAGGCCCGGGTTCTCGCTCATGTGGCAGTCCACGCACTCCTGCCCCTCGGGGGCGCCCCAGTCCACGCCGGGCTGACCTGCCGGGCGGACCGCGTGCGCCTGGGCGGCGAACAACAGCAGCAGCGCCAGCAGGGACAGGGTGCGGAGCGCATGACAGGGAATGCGCAGGACCGGGGGCGGCAGCGGGCCGCAGCTTGAATGCTTCATCTGGCTATCCTCGGACGTTGAGAGAGGGTCACACCCCGCAGGGGCAGCGGGCAGCCTGCGGGCAGGTGCATCGGCCACCGCGGCCGTCCCATCGGGACCCTGCGAGTCTTGACCGTGGATGGGCTGCCGACCTTGAGGCGGCTCAAGGCCGTGGTCAGGGGGGCCACTGACAGGCCGCGCATTGACAGGTGTCAATCCATGCTGCGACGGGCGATGCAGATCATGGGCTTTGTCAGGGCTCTGACAGGTGCCGGCTTCTGCCGATACTGCTGCCGACGCCGGGCCGAGCAGAGCTCGGCGCCCCCAGGTGGCCGAGCCAGGCGCGGCCTCCTGAAAAAAATACGGTGACGGTATATTGAACTGAATACTCAGCGTCCAAAGACGAGGGACCGAAGACAAGGGGTCGAAAGAAAAGGGGACGAAGAAAAGGGGACGGTATACTTTACTGACGAGTCTCTTGTTCGGCACCTGCGGCGCTGCCCCAACCCTGTGCGGCATGACGCTGCTGCTGCTGACCCCTCGCACCGGTGCGGCATCCATGCGCCGAGCCGGATCAATCCCGGCGTCGGAACAGCCCGGTGCCGCCCGAGCGCTGCGCACTCGCCAGAATCCCCGCGGCGATCAGCACCGCCCCCAGGGCGTGGAACCATGCGAGCCGCTCGCCCAGCACCAGCGTCCCGAGCAGAATCCCGAACACCGGCACCAGATGCATGTACTGCCCGGTGCGGTTGGCGCCGAGCTCCGCCACAGCACGGTTCCAGAAAACGTAGGCCAGCACCGACGGGAACAGCGCCACGTAGCCGATGGCGGCGAGGTTGGCCACATTCAGCGTGAGCCCGATGCCGCGACTGAGCTCCCAGGCGTAGAGTCCGGCCAGCGGCGGCAGCCCGAGCGCCACCAGCGCGGTCAGGAAGGCCACGGGGCTGAGCCCGGCCGGGCGCCGACGCAGCAGCACGGAGTACAGCGCCCAGTCCAGCGCTGCGACGAGGACCCAGGCATCGCCCGGGCTGAGCCCGATGTGGAGAAGCCGCGCCGGCACGCCGTCGGAGACGATGAGCCAGACGCCCGCGAGCGACAACGCAAGCCCCAGCAGCACCGGCAGGCGCAGCCGCTCACCCAGCAGCAGGAAGGACAGCGCCACGATGAGCACAGGGGTGGCCGAGGACAGCAGCAGCGCGTTGCTGGCCGTCGTCTCCTGAAGACCGCTGTAGACCAGGGTGTTGTAGCCGGTGATGCCGAACAGGGCCAGGATCAGCAGCAGCCGCCAATGCCGGCCGAGCAGCGCGCGCTGGCGCCACAGCGCGGGCAGGCCGAAGGGCAGCAGCAGCCCCAGCGCGAGCGTCCAGCGCCAGAAGGACAGCGCCAGCGGCGGCAGGTCCGCATGCAGCGCCCGCGCCAGCACGAAGTTGCCGGCCCAGAACAGCGGCGGCAACGCCGCGAGCAGCCAGATGGGGGGGCGCGTCAGGCGCATGGGCGCGGCTCCGGGCATGCAGGTCAGGGGGAAGCATCGCGGCGCGGCCAACCGCCGAGCCGACAGGGTCGTTCCGGCGCCGGCGGGCGAGGCGAGTGTGAGCTGCCGCAGCCCGCCGGTCGCGACCGGCGCCGTCAGCGCGCCAGCCTGTGGTCTGCGCAACAGGGGCAAATCCGCGACAACCGCTGCATTCCTGCCACGCCATCCCAATGATGTGCCATAATCACGTTACTTTGCCCCGTGGAAACAAACGGCTGGCGGGAAGACTTGAGATGATTTCGCAAACCAAGGCACGCCGCATGCTCGCCGCGGCCGTCGCGGTCTGCGCGCTGCTCGCCGGCATTGCGCCGGCGCTCGCGGGTCCGGACATCCGCTCCGCGGTGGCACTCATCATCGACCACAACGGCAACCGTCTCTACAGCCGCAACGCCAAGGAAGTCCGGCCCATCGCGAGCATCACCAAGCTCATGACGGCCATGGTGGTGCTGGATGCCGAGGTCCCGCTCGACGACCCGGTCACCATCACCGAGCAGGACCGCGACCGCATGCGCTGGAGCCGCTCCAGACTCTATATCGATGAGGCGACGCTGTCCCGACGCGACATGTTGCGTGTTTCCCTCATGTCGTCCGACAACCGCGCCGCGCACGCACTCGGCCGCACCACCTTCGCCGGCGGCACCGAGGCCTTCGTCGCCGCCATGAACCAGAAGGCCCAGGCGCTCGGCATGCGCGACAGCCGTTTCGCGGACACTTCCGGTCTCGACGCGCGCAACGTGTCCACCGCCGAGGACCTGGTGCGGCTCATCCATGCCGCCTCCCAATATCCGCTGATCCGGGAGATCACCTCCACCGGTGAGTTCACCGCCCATCCCTACGTGGAGACCAAGCGCGGGCCGCTTCAGTATCGCAATACCAACCCCCTGGTGCGCGACAGCCGCTGGACCGTGGAGCTCAGCAAGACCGGCTACATCCACGAGGCCGGCCGCTGCCTGGTCATGCAGGCCGTCGTCGCCGACCGGCGGCTCTACATCGTCCTGCTCAACGCCCAGGGCAAGCTCACACCGGTGGGGGACTCGAACCGGCTGCGGGACTGGCTGCGCACCAGCGGCGATCAGCGCACCGCCGGGCTCGATCCGAGCCGTCGCTGACCGGCCACGCCATCGGCTTCGCAGCCGCCACCCCGGCATCCGACACCGCACCGGCCGCATGCAGCTCCTTGTGGACATCGGCAACAGCAGCGTCAAATGGGCGCTGCAGGCCGGACAGGGTGGGGCGCTCGAAGGCTTCGGCTCCGCGCTGCACAACGGCGCCCTGCCGCTGGACCTGCTCGCCGTCTGGGACGAGCTGAGCCACATCGACGCCGTTATCGCCGCGGGCGTCGGCCCCCAGGCGGTGAAGGACGCGGTCACCCAGGTCTGCACGTCCCGCTTCGCCCGTACCCCCAGGTGGATCAGGACCCAGGCGCAGGCCCAGGGCATCCGCATCGCCTATCCCGTGCCCGAGCGCCTCGGCGTCGACCGCTTTCTCGCCCTCATCGCCGCCCACCGCCTGAGCCGAGCGGCGGCCGAGCCCGCCCCCGTCCTCATCGTTGATGCCGGCACCGCCGTCACCTACGACCTGCTCGACACAGCCGGGCAGCACCTGGGGGGACTTATCCTCCCCGGCATCCGCATGATGCGCACGAGCCTCCTCACCGGCACCCAGATCCCGCTCCACGAGCCCGTCGACGCCGACCTCCCCTGGGCCACCGACACCGGCGAGGCCATCGCCGCCGCCAGCATCCAGGCCCCGGCGGCCCTCTTGGAGCGGCTGCACCGGCGCCTCGCCCACCAAACCGGCACCGCGCCCAGGCTCATCCTCACCGGCGGCGACGCCGAGCGCCTTGCCGCCGCCATCGCCCTCCCGGCGGAGCAGCTCCCGGACCTCGTGCTGCGCGGCCTCGCCGCCGTCGCTGCCGATTGAGGGCGCGGCCCGCCTGACATACAATGTCGCGTTGGTCGCCGGCACCGTCCGGCGCCAGTCCCTCCCCCGCTGGCGTAGCTCAGTTGGCAGAGCAGCTGATTTGTAATCAGCAGGTCGTCGGTTCGAATCCGTCCGCCAGCTCCATGTTTCGAAAGGATCTTGCTGCATTTCCGGAGGCTCAGAAATCCCGCTTTGGCCCAATTGGGTAACTCCCTGGGTAACAACGGCGCTCGCTGGGTAGTGGCAGGGCCGAGCAGACCTTCCGGAGCCGGCGCGAAGGGCCCACGGAATCAGGCGGGCCGGCGGCTTTGTTCAGGTTCCGGCAGATTGTCAGGATCGCTTAGGAACATGACCCAGGTGAGGATGGGTAGGCGGTCCAGCTCGCCGGAGAGGCCCTTGTCTTTGCGCATGATCTGGCGCGCGGACTTGACGATGTTGCCCGGTTGCCGGGCGGTGATCTCGGGTTAGGCCGGCTTCTTGGCTCTTGGCCTGGGGGCGGTGGCTCCTTGATGGTGGGAAGCGGCGGGTGTCGCTTTAGGCTCAGGCCGGAAAGAGGCCCTGCTCGACGAACAGGGATTTGACCCGAGCTCGGAAGCGCTTGCCGTACAGCCGGTGATCATCCGTCTCGTGGCGCATGCGCCCGGCGATGATCTCAGGGGCAAGGTTCAGCTCCCGTGCGAGGGCCTCGACACCGGCGGTGTCGTGGGGGCGTCGCGTCTGCCAGATGGTGGACGGGATCAGTGCCTCGCCGGCCCAGTCGTCGGCCTCGTGTTCCAGTTGCTCGTTGGCCGCGGCGTCCAGGTCGTCCACGAACCAGTCGGTGCCCCCGTCCAGATGCCGGGCAACATGCGCCAGCTCGTGCATCAGGGTGAACCAGAAGTGGTCCAG
>NZ_CAJXYK010000002.1 GCF_913063425.1 uncultured Thiohalocapsa sp. | reverse complement strand
CGGGATGTGGAAGCGCGGTAACGTGTGAAGCTAACCCGTACTAATTGACCGTGCGGCTTGACCATATAACACCCAAGCATTCTGGGTGCTGACAGCGCATCCTCACGATGCCGATACGATCATCACCGAATTCAGCGTGCAGCACCGCCCGCGAGCGGCGCTGCAGCAACAGTTTTCCTGGCGGCAATGGAGCACTGGAACCACCTGATCCCATGCCGAACTCAGAAGTGAAACGGTGTATCGCCGATGATAGTGTGGGGCCTCCCCATGCGAAAGTAGGTCACCGCCAGGGTTTTATCCTAAAGGCCGACATTGTCGGCCTTTTTTTTGCGCGTCTGTCTCTCAACCCTCAGTGCCGGCCTTCCTGATCGGTGGCCGTGGGCCGCGGATGCTCAAGCTTCCGGCGGGTGATGCGCAGGCCGTTATTGATTGGCAGGGGCACACGCATCCCGCGTGAGGGCCGTAGAGTCGGTGGGCTCGCCTGCAAGGCCCGCGGTATGCACAAATTGGATGGCGCCGCGTCGAAGGTCAGGGACTGTACAGGGGCGTCACGGTTCGGTGTGGTGGTGGCGTCTGCGGGGGAGAGGCCATAGGCTTCATAATTCGGTGTCGGCGAGCCCGTCAAGCATCTCCGTTGGGGCCGTAACGCGGAAGTGGATGAGGGTGCTGTGGCCCGTGGCGTCTTCGATGCGCAGGCCTGTTACCAACCCGTCGGTGCGGCGGTCGATGAACAACGCCGTCGGATTTGCGATGCGCAGGCGTTGCGTTGCCCGGCCGCTGCCTGGCGGGGCTGCGGTGTGCAACACGATGGCGGGGTAGATGCCTTCGTGCTCGTACTCCACGTCATGCAGTGGCACGCCGTCCGCAAGCGTCCGCCCCATGGGTGCGACGTCGCCGGGCTCGGCATTGGCAGGGAGCGCCAGAATCTGCACCAGCCAGCCGCGATGCAGGTGCGAGAGCTCCGCGCAGGTTTCCGCCCAACGTGAGCGGGGTACGCCCGACGCCGGCGTTCCCTCGGATGCCGTCGCCGATGGTGAGCTCGGGCACATGGCTGCGCTCCTCCAGCGGTGCTCTTAGCTCGCGCCGACCCGATCCGCGGCATCCGCCAGCAGTGAGCGCACCTCAGCATCGCTGGTCTGCGGGAAGGCGTGGTACCAGCGCCCGACACCTAGGAAGGGCTCCGGTGCAGCCAGACACACCAGATCGTCCACCGTCGGCTCGATGAGATGCAGTGCGTCAGTGCTGGCCACAGGCACCGCCACCACCAGCGCCGACGGCTTCTGTGCGTGCGTCGCTGCGATCGCGGCACGCATGGTGGCGCCCGTCGCGAGGCCGTCGTCAATGAGGATGACGCAGCTGCCCTGGATCCGAGGGGGTGGCCGCTCGCCCCGGTAGGCCCGGGCGCGCCGATCGAGCTCGCGGCCTTCGGTGTCGGCGACCCGGTCGATGGTGTGCTCGGTGATGCCGAGCGCACTCACGATGTCCGGGTTCAACACCTGCACGCCGCCGGTGGCGATGGCACCCATCGCCAGCTCCGGCTGACCCGGCACGCCGAGCTTGCGCACGAGCATCAGGTCGAGGGGGGCATCCAGCTCGGCGGCGACCTCCGCCGCCACCGGCACGCCGCCCCGGGGCAGCGCCAGCACCAGCAAATCTTCCCGACCGCGGTAGCGATGCAGGGCCTGAGCCAGCAGGCGTCCGGCTTCGGTGCGGTCGTCGAAGGGGAGTTGCACTGCGGTCACGGCGATTGCTCCGGTCGGGGTTGAATGGCAGGCAGTCGGCTCAGGCCGGCACCCTCAGGTGGGCGCGGAAGAAGTCCCGGGCCAGGGCGGCAACCTGCTCCAGCTTGCCTGGCTCCTCGAACAGGTGCGTGGCGTCCGGCACCACTTCGATGGCCGGCGGCCGCGGCATGTGCGACGCCGCGTCGCGGTTCAGGTGAAGCACGGTCTGGTCGAGTCCGCCAACGATGAAGAGCGTCGGCTGATACACGTCCTCGAGCATATCCACCGCCAGGTCGGGCCGCCCGCCACGGGAGACCACGGCCCGCACCCGCTCCGGGCGCAGTGCCGCGGCGCCTAGCGCAGCCGCCGCACCGGTGCTTGCGCCGAAGGTCCCGAGCGCCAGATGCTCAGTGCATGGGTCCGCTGCCGCCCAATCCACGGCATAGACGAGCCGGCGAATGAGCAGCGGGATGTCGAAGCGGTGCTCGGCGGTGCGCTCGTCCCGCTGATGCTCGCTGGGCGTCAGCAGATCGAACAACAGGGTGCCGATGCCGCCGCGGTTCAGGACCTGGGCCACCGCGCGATTGCGCCGGCTGAAGCGGCTGCTGCCGCTGCCGTGGGCGAAGAGCACCAGCCCGTGTGTGCCGTCGGGCAGGTCCAGGAAGCCCGGCAGGTTACCGGCCTCCGTGGGGACCAGAATCTCCTCGGTTCGGTGCGGGGACAGCATGACCATGGGCCACCTCCGGAGCATTGAACGGCGGGTCGCGCAGCGTCCTCAGCAGGCGGTCCAGGGGCCGCCGCCAAGCCCGGTCGCGTCTCGTCATAACCCGTCGCAATGCTGGGCGAAGCCACGGACGCGACTGCTCTTCTCTCCCAAGTCTGGCCACTGTATTCCTGCAGTGTTGTGCGTCCACCGGCTCCATGCTGCCGCTCAGAAGAATCGGGGCATCCCGCATCCACTGCGCAACACCAACGTCGCGCACCCAGACCGAGTGCATGTCCGCGATGCCGCCTTCGGGGAACGGGCATCCTCTCGCCGATCGTCATCCGATCGGCTCTGCGCTCGATGCGCAGCGGTCTGGGTCAACGCGCCTCAGCGTGCATCGCTCTCCGCCCTCGTCAGTGCCTCCAGCAAAGCGCGGACGGCATCGGGGTCGGCGACGCGCCAGGCGGCCGTGCTCCGCTGCTCGGTGTCTGCCACCAGGATGCCGATACCGCCACGCTCCGCAAGGGCGCGGAAGGCATCTTCGTCGGTCTCATCGTCGCCGACGTAGATCGGCAGCACGTCGGGGTCGTCCAGGCCGAGCTCGCCGAGCAGCCAGGTGACCGCACGGCCCTTATCCCAATCGATGTCCGGGCGCAGCTCATGGATCTTCTTGCCGCCGGTGCGGCGCAGACGCTTCGAGCGGTCCGCGACGGCGGCCACCGCCTCCTCCACCTGCCCCACCAGCTCGTCCGGAACGCGCCGGTAGTGCACCGCCACCGCGAAACGCTTGCGCTCGACCTGCGCGCCCGGCACGTCGCCCAGCCGTGCCTCCAGCGCTTCGGCGGCCCGGGCGAGGTCATCAAGCGCGTCGACACCATCCGGCTGTTCCAGCGCGATATCGGGTCCGCGGATATCGAAGCCATGACTGCCGGCATAGGTGACCTCCGACAGGTCCACCAGCCCCTGTACGTCATCCAGGTCCCGGCCGCTGATGATGGCCACGGGCATGACTTCCGCCGCAGCACGCAGCGCCTTGCGCATGACGGGCGCAAGGAAGGCATCCTCCGGGCGCTCCACGATGGGCGTCAGCGTGCCGTCATAGTCCAGGAACAGGGCCGGGCGCCGCTCGCTGAGCCGGCGCAGCAGCGGCGCCGGGTCGGTCAACGGCGGCGGTGGCTCGACGGCTTCGCCGGTGACTGCGACGGCGCACAGGTCGGTCACGACGCGGTCCGCGCCGGCTTCCGCCAACGCATCGCCTTGTCCGCCGCGGTCCACGCCCACCACCAGCCCGAAGGAGCCGCGCCGACCCGCGCGTACCCCTGCTACGGCATCCTCCAGCACCGCCGTGCGCGCAGGCTCGCAGTGCAGCCTGGCGGCGGCCTCCAAAAAGGTGTCCGGGTCAGGTTTGCCGGCGAGCTCCAGGCGCGCTGCCTCGACGCCGTCCACCCGGGCATCGAACAGGTCGTTGAGGCCGGCCTGTTCGAGAATCAGATCGCAGTTCTTGCTGGCGGTGACCACCGCGGTGCGAAAGCCCTGCTCCCGCAGCCGCCGCAGCAGGTCCACGGCACAGTCGTAGCGCTCCACGCCCTGCTCGGCGAGGGCGGCCCGGAACCCCTGATTCTTGCGGTTGCCGAGACCCCAGAGCGTTTCGCGCTCCGGCGGGTCTGTGGGCGCGCCGGTGGGCAGGTCGATGCCGCGGGCAGCGAGGAAGTGCTTGACCCCCTTCACGCGGGGCCGGCCGTCCACGTAGCGGCGGTAATCGCGCTGCGCGTCGAAGGGGCTGTGGTCCTCCCCCTCGCGCGGGGGGCGCTCGCGCAGGTAGGCGTCGAACATCGCCTTCCAGGCCGTCGCGTGGACCTGGGCCGTGCGTGTCACCACGCCGTCCAGGTCGAACAGCACCGCATCGAGGCGGGTGCGGGAGAAGGTGGGCTCGGACATGTGGATGGCCTTCGGATGGCAGGGAACGGACTGTCACGGGGCGGCATGACCGAATGCCAGGCAGCCGGGCGCGCCTCCTCGGCAAGGCCGGCCGCGCAGTCCCCCGTCGGCTGAGGCTCGGAGCACCCTGACGGCTCGGATTACCCAGGCACTCTCGCAAGCCTGATGCCGACTATGCAGATGCAGGGCTTCCAAGTCTCTCAGCGCCGCCCCGGGGTGTCCTGGGGGCACGACCCGCGTGTCGCGAGCGCCAAGCAGCCCTGAGTTTGACACCTAGGGGGCTGCGGCTGGACGCCGCGCGCCGCGTCGAGTCCGTCGCTCAATCTCTTCGTCCCACTGAAGCCTAGCGGGGCTTTCCCACCGGGGCTGCGGCAAATGCCCCGCATGCGCTCGCCGGCAGCAGCCGAGCGCCGGGCTGTCGGGGCGCCGGTGGGCCGGGCAGCGGCGCGATCGCCTGTGGCAACTGGCGCGGATGCTGCACCTCACGGGCTTTCCAATCCGCACGAAAAACGGAGGCCATACCATGCGCACATCAGCGCCGATGCTTCTCGCTCGGTTACCTGCATCCCCCAGGCGGCCGGCTGTTGCCCTGCTTGCGGCCCTGCTCTTGGTCCACGCCCCGCTGTTGCCGGCAACGGATGACACTGCCGTCGGCAACGGCGGCTCAGACGAAGGCAGCGTCGCCGCAGTGCCGGAGGATCGGCGCCTGGCGGCGCGTCTTGCCGATCTTCTCGCCTGGGACGCCGATCTCGCGCCGTTTGCGCTGGATGTGCGCGTCGAGAACAGCATCGTCCGCCTCTCCGGCACCGTGGCAACCTCCGCGCAAAGTCATGCGGCAAGGCGTATTGCCGATACGGCCGAGGGTACCGCCGGCGTTGTCAACGCCATCTATGTGGATCCGACGCTGGTGTCTGCGCACAACGACCCCGCGCAGCCGGATGACGCCACGCTGGAGCACCGTATCCGGCAGGTGCTGGCGGCGGACCCTGATCTCGCTGCTGCCGATGTGGACATTCAGGTGAGGAACGCCCGGGTGACCCTCGCCGGGCACATGCCTGATACTGAGCAGAAGGCCCGCGCCGAGCGCCGGGTGCGTGCGCTTTACGGCGTCGATGGGGTCTTGAATGATATTGCCGTGACCCCGCGCTCGGCTGTGTCGCCGGACGACGTCCAGCATGTGCCCTAGGCGCCACGAAGCCAACGCATCGTCCAGCAACCGACGATCGGCCCTAGCGACGCTGCTTGTTGTAAGAGGTGCTCTTGATGACCGTTGCCGAGATGATGCCCGCCGCCGCGACACATGCACCGCTGGCATGGTGCGGGCGCCGCTCCAACGACGCCGGCTCCAGGGTGTCGCTCCGCCGCCATCCAGACCCTCGGTGCGCCACGGGGCCGCGCAACGCCGGTGGCGATGCCATGCCCCGGCTCGCACGTCCGGGTGAATCGTCCGGGTTCGTTTGGGCGCTTGGCCTCAGCCTTGTGCTGTGCCTGTCCACCGGGGGCGTCCGGGCCGCTGACCCGGTGCTCGGGCTCGCACGCTGTGCCGGCATCGCCGCCGATGCCGCGCGCCTTGCCTGCTTCGACGCCCTCGCCACCCGCAGCGGCGCAGCCCCGGGCGCGGCGCAGGTGCAGCCACCGGCGGACCGGCCCGCGGAGACTGACAGCGCCCTTGCCGTCGCCGGGACCGCGCAGCGGAGCGCCGCACCGCGCGCTGCATCGGCGCCGTCTGCGGCAGCTGCCGATGCGCCGGGGGCTGCGCCGACGGAGACTGCTGAGCAGGCGCAGCGCCGCGCGCTCGGTATCCTGCCCTACCGCAAGAACTATGTCCTGCCGGTGACCTACAACGCCAACGTCAACAACAACCTGCCGGAGGAGCCTTCGTTCGAGCTGCCGCTGTTCGGCGAAGACGCCCTGGATGACCTGGAGATGAAGTTCCAGATCAGCTTCGAGGTGCCGCTGTGGACGGACATCCTGAAGCAGCCGCTGGACCTCTACTTCGGCTACACACAGCTGGCCTTCTTCCAGGCCTACAACGCCGAATACTCCTCACCCTTCCGCGAGACCAACTATGAGCCGGAGATGGGCCTGCATTGGCTGCCGGGCTGGCGCATCGGCACGGCGGGCTCCAATTGGCGACTCGCCTCCGTGCGCGTCGCGGCCAATCACCAGTCCAACGGCCGCGCCGAGCCGCTGTCCCGGTCCTGGAACCGGCTCACCGCCGAGGCCACCGTGGAGCGCGGCGACCTGACCCTGGGTCTGCGGCTCTGGAGCCTGCTGGGCGCCAATCCGCCGGACAACCCGAACATCGACGACTACCTGGGCTACGGCGAAGTGCGGGCGGGCTATGATCTCGGGCGCCATCGCCTGGGGCTCATGCTGCGCAGCGTCGAGCATCCCACCGTGCAGCTGGACTGGAGCTACCCCTTGAGCGATCGCGTGCGCGTCTACGCCCAATACTTCAACGGCTACGGCGAGAGCCTGCTCGACTACGACCACTCCGTGAACCGCATCGGTGCCGGCTTCCTGCTGGAGGACGGGCGCTGAGGCGCGGGCTCGGCGCTGCGGCTCAGAGGTTGTGAAAAATCTGCCGGCCGTCGCGAGGGCGTCTCCGGGCGTGCCCAGCCTGTTCCGAAGTTGGGCGCGCAGAGCCGAACAGCGGGGAGCTTAGTTGTTCTAAGTGACCCGCTGTTCGGCTCTGCGCAACGCCGCTGGGCGCGTCCGGAGGCGTCCGCAGTAGGTCGGTGGGTTTCTTCACAACCTCTCAGCCGCTGACAAAGACCCGGATGCTCCGCGGCGCCACCTGGATGTCATTGCGGTCCGCGAGGTCCTCGCTCGGCTCGGCGGCGTCCGCATCGACGGCGGGCGTGATTTCCCGGATGTCCCCGGGCGCGCAGCCCAGGGCGTCCGCGAGCCGCTGCACGCCATGGCTCTGGCCATGGTGCGGGTCCGGGTTGATGAGCACGAGGCTCCGTTGCGGGCTGTCCGTGGCGCGGCGCAGCAGGCCGACCAAGGGCTCGTTGGGATCGGTCACACGCTCCTGCGGACCTTCTTCACAGAGCACCGGCGTCGCCGCCTTCATGGCGTTGACACGACCGATGTAGCCGCTGATGTCGAAGGGGGATTCGGCGAGTCCAGCCTCCCAGTCGTCGCGCGTGGTGTGCACCACATGCAGCGGCCGACGCAAGCCCAGCTCATAGCCGATGGGCATCATCACACCCGCCGAGAACACTGCTGCGAACAGGTACTTGAAGCGCGATTCGCGCGCGCTGCCGTTGCTCTCGGCGGCCAGGCGCTCGGTGTCGTGGCTCTCCGGAAACGCAATGGATGGGGCCAGCTCGCGGAAGCGCTGGTACTGATCCAGCAGCCAGCCGGCACGGAAGTCCCACCACTTGGAGCTGTTGAACAGGAAGTCGAAGCCGGCGCCGCGCAGCTGCTCCACCGCCTCCTCGGGGGCGCCCAGGGTCTCGGCGAAAAAGCACGCGGCGGGGTCGCGCTTGCGGGCGTTGCTGATGACCCGCCGCCAGATGTCGCCCTGTAGCTTGTAGGCGGCGTCGCAGCGAAAGCCACCGAAGCCGAGCGCCAGATAGCGGGAGATCAGATCGTCCCAGAACCGCAGCATATCTTCCCGTGCCGGGCGCTTGCTGTAGTCGAGCTCGGCGAGGTCCTCCCAGACGGTGACGTGATCCGGATTGTCCAGGTCGCGCACGAAGGGCGAGCGCACCTGGCCGTGCTCGTCGCGGGCGAACCATTCCGGATTGTTCTCCACCAGCACGCTGTCCTTGGCGCTGTGGTTGATCACCAGGTCCAGCATCACGCGCAGGCCGGCCTCCTGCGCGGCGGCGCAGAAGTCGCTGAGTAGGCTGTCGTCGTCCTGCCCGCGCTTGTCCTGGCGCTGCGGGCGCAGGCGCGGATTGAGACTGCCGGGGTCTTTGATGGAATAGAGGCTGCCGGAGGCGCCCGGCAGGTGCACCGGGTTCAGGAAGATCCAGTCGAAGCCCATGTCGGCGATGGCCGGCAGGCGCTCGTGCCAATTCGGCACCGCGCCGAGCAGGGTGGGGAAGAGGTTGTAGATGCGCGGGCCCCGGGGGGCCTGGTGCTGGGCTTTGGTCATGCTGGCGATCGCTTCTGGCTCTGTCGCAATGGCGGACTGGATGCAGACGCAGGGGCCTGCGCCTGCGCATTGGCGGGCCGGGCGTCAGCGCGTGCCGAGCCGCCCCTCAAGCGCCAGTGCATTCTGCACCGCATGGCCGGCCTCGTCGTTGTCGAAATAGCAGTAAACGTCGAGATCACCCCCGAGCCAGTCACGGATGCGCGAGGCCCAGGCGTCCAGCGCTGCGTCGTCGTAGCGGCCCCGATAGGGGCCGTCCGGGCCATGCAGGCGGATGTAGACGAAGTCCGCAGTCACCGCGTGCTCGGTGGCGAAGCCGTCCAGCTCATAGATGCAGAAGGCGGCATTGTGCCCGCGCAGCAGCGCCAGGGTATCTGCCGTGAGCCAGCTGTGGTCGCGCAGCTCGAACACCCAGCGCCGACGCCGGTCCAGCCGGTCCAGCGTGTCCAGGAAAGCCGCCAGCCGCCGGGTGTTCCGATGCCAGCGCGGCGGCAACTGGAACAGCACCGGGCCGAGCTTGGGGTCGAGTGCGGCCATCCGCTCAAGGAAAGGCGGCAGCGTGTCGGCCGGGTCCTTCAGCTTCTTCATGTGGGCGATCCAGCGGCTCGCCTTGGCGGAGAATACGAAACCCTCCGGCACCGCCGCCCGCCAGTGCGCCAGGGTCGCTTCGCTGGGGAGCTGATAGAAGCTGTTGTTGATCTCGGCGCTCGGCAGGCGCCCGGCATAGTGGGCCAGGCGCTGGTCCACCGGCAGATGCTCGGGGTAGAAGGGCCCCACCCAGTGGTCGTAGGACCAGCCGGAGGTGCCGATGTAATGCCCTGTCACCGCGGCCTCAGAGGTTATGAAGAATCTGCCGGCCGTCGCGAGCCGCGCGCAGCAGGTCGGTGGGTTGCTGCACAGCCGCGCAGCCCGTCAGCCGGCGTCGCTGTCATCGGTGCTGCACAGCAGCGCCACCGGGAACCGACGCAGCAGTGCCGCCGCCCGCAGCGCGAGCTGGCCGCCATGCCGCCCGGCGTGAAGGGTGCTGCCGCCGAGCTGATCCAGCCATGGGGTGCCCGGCACATCGATGAAGGTCTGCTCCCAGCCCGCATCCGCGAAAGGATCGACCTGTGCGACGGTGGCTTCGGTGCCCAGATCGCCGGCAAGCGCGAGCCGGGCCAGGCAGCGCGGCACCACGGTCACCGCGGCACCACCGCCCGCGGCCTCCGGCAGCACCCGGGCAAAGGCGCAGACATGCGCCGCATGTGGGCCGCTCACCGCCAGTGCCTGGTAACTGCCGCTGGTGAAGAGCGCCGGGCGCGCCGCGCGCAGCGCCAGCGTGCGCTGGATCAGATGCAGCTTGCCGCGCCCGTCGGCCGCATCCCAGGCGGGCGCCCGCGGCTGCGGCGTCGCGCGCAGCTCGCCCAGCAACTCCCGACGGCGGTGGAAGTCCACAGGCCGGCGGTTGTCCGGGTCCACCAGGCTCAGGTCCCAAAGCTCCGTGCCCTGGTAGATGTCCGGCACGCCGGGGGCGGTGAGCCGCAGCAGGGTCATGGCCAGGCTGTTCAGCATGCCGAGGCGTGCGATGGGCCGGGCGAAGGCCGCGAAATCGGTCAGGAAGGCGGCGCTGCGGTCGGCATCCATGGCCGCCTCCACGAAGGCCGTGAGCGCCGCCTCGTAGTCGCCGTCGGCATGGGTCCAGGCCGTGTGCAGCTTCGCCTCCCGCGCCGCCTTCAGCATGTAGGAAGCCACACGGCTGCGCAGTGCCCCGAGCACCCCTTCTGCGGGCAGGGCGTCGCCGTCGTCGCCGTCGATGCTGTCCAGCGGCCAGATGCCGAGCAGGGTCTGGTAGAACAGGTATTCGGTGGCCGTCTCCGGCAGCCGCTCGCCGGCATCGCCGCTGCGGTGCAGGCGGCGGTTCAGCAAGGCCCAGCGCTGGGTCCGGGCGGCCCAGGCGGCCGGCAGCTCGGAGAGCAGGTGCAGACGCGCCCGCACGTCTTCGGAGCGCTTGGCATCATGGGTGGAGCCGGCCAGCATGGCGTGCGGCCAGTCGTCCCGGCGCCGGGCGCAGGCGCGGTGGAAATCCTCCACCGTGGTGCCGCTGCGGTCCGGCTCCGCGCCCACCTCGTTCAGCGAGACCAGCCGGTGCCAGCGGTAGAAGGCGGTGTCCTCCACGCCCTTGGCCGTCACCGGTGCCGTGTACTGCTGGAACTTGCGCGCGATCCGCAGCACCCGTGCCCGGTAGGCATCCGGCTTGCCTTCGGCAATGTCCGTCAGCAGCACGTCCCGCACCAGCTCGAACACCGAGAGGTCCGGCATGCGCGAGCGTCGCCGCGCCTCGGAGACGGCCTTCAGCACCTGGTGGCGGTCGCTGGCGGCGCTGCCTCGGTCGGACAAATAGGTGCGGTACACCGGGAAGCAGGCGCTGACCTCCATCAGGGCCTCGCGCAGCCCGTCCAGCGTGTAGTCGCGGGTGTGTGGGTCCAGCTCGGCGATGCGCGCGAGCTCGCTCGCCAGCAGATGCAGCTCGCTGGAGAGCATGTGGCGCATGACCTCGCGCTTGGCGGCATAGGTCTCGTCCGCGAAGGGCCGCGTGCAGCCGCCGAAGGTGCGGCAGGTGTCCGCCAGTGCGATCAGGCCCTCGGCATCCACGCACAGCCCGTCACACAGCGCCGCGAAGTCATAGCCCGTGGTGCCGTGCACGGCCCAGTCCATGCGCAGATGCTCGTCCGCGCCCAGGATCTTCTCCGCGACGAGATACAGCGGCCGGTCGTCCTCCCGCGGCCGGCGGGTGGGGGCGATGGCCGCGGCGGCACGCTGCTGCAGGGTGCGGAAGTAGGCCGCCGGGTCGTAGAGGCCGTCCGGATGGTCGATGCGCAGCCCGGCGATGCATCCTTCGCCGATGAGCGACAGCACCAGCTCGTGCACGGCATCGAAGGCCGCCGGGTGCTCCATGCGCAGCGCGGCGAGGTCGTTGATGTCGAAGAAGCGCCGATAGTTGATCTCGTCCGCTGCCACGCGCCAGTGCGCGAGCCGGTAGGCCTGCGCCTCCAGCAGGTCGTGCAGGCGGGCGGTGTCCGCGGGATAGTCCGCGGCGCCGTTGAAGTCCCGCAGGCAGTCTTGGACATAGCGGTGCAGGTCGGCGTGCGCTGCGCAAAGCTCGGCGAGCCGGCGCTTGTGCAGCGCCTTGTCGCGGCGCCGGGCGGCGAGGGCGTCCGCGTCCAGGGCGTCCCGCGGCGGCAGGTTGCCGAAGGCGGTCACCAGGCTCTCGAAGGCGGAGAGCATCTCCGCCGTGGCATCCGCGGCGGCGTCCGGCGTCGCCCCGAGCCGCTCGCGCAGCGCCGGCAGGCCGGGCGCGAGGATGCGCGGATACTCCCGCGGGTCGATGGGGAAGCGGTGCTCGTAGTAGCCGACGTGGAAAGCGCCATCCTCGAACGCCAGCACCAGCTCGCCCGCATCCAGGATGTCCCCGTAGTGGTCGCCCAGCACGGGCACCAGCACCTTGCCGTGCAGCTCCTGCTTCAGCGGGTGCCAGTCGACGTCGAAGAAGGGCGCGTGCGCTGCCGCCTGGCCGTTCTCCAGCACGTCCAGCCACCAGGCGTTGTCGGCCCCCATGATGCCGACATGGTTCGGCACCATGTCGAGGATCTGGCCCATGCCGTGGGCCGTCAGCGCAGCACAGAAGCCCGCGAAGTCCGCACGGCTGCCGAGCTCCGGATTGAGCTGGTCGTGGGCAACCACGTCATAGCCATGGGTACTGCCGGGGCGTGCCTTGAGGTAGGGGGAGCAGTAGACATGGCTCACACCCAGTGCGGCGAGATAGGGCACCAGCGCCGCCGCTTCGGCAAACCCGAACCCCGCGTGCAGCTGCAGCCGGTAGGTGGCGCGCGGGATGGCGGCGCTGAGGGGTGTCGATGCCGCTGTCTGATCCCCGGCGCTGACGGCCGGCGTGTCCGCACTCGCTGCTGTGCCGCGCTCGGCCGCCATGGCTTCGAGCAGCCCGGCCACGGCGGGCTCAGCAAGCCAGTGCTCCAGCTCCAGCGGCTGCCGGCGGCGCCAGTTGGGATGGCCCGCACCGCTGCCGGGCAGATTGACCTGCTCCGTCTCGCCCAGCAGGTCCGCGGTCTGCACCAGCAGCAGCCGGGCGGGCGTGCGTGCCAGCCAGCGCTGCACGGCGCTGATGTGCGCGGGGGTCAGCTGCGGCAGGGCCACCGGGTCCGTGGCGCCGTCGTCGGGCAGGAGCCCGGCGCGGTCCAGGGCCAGCAGCAGCCGCGCGCGGTCGTTGGTGCGGGCGAGCAGGCGCTCGGTGTAGTCCGCCTCGGTGGGGAACAGGTCCAGCGCGCGGCGGTGCTCCAGGTCCACGCCGGTCCAGAAGCCCGCGAGCGGCGGCAGGTCGTGGGTGCCGGCGGTGACCAGCGCATCGGTTGGATACTCGGCGGCCGGCAGGAAGCCGCCGTCGGCGTCGCGCTCGAAGTAAAACACCCGCGTGGAGAGGATGCCCCAGTCCGGGATGGCCGCCCGCACCGCATCCGGCACCGTGCCCAGATCCTCGCCGATGATCATGCAGCGGTTGCGCACGCTCTCCAGCGCCAGCACCCCAAGCAGGTCCTGGGAGGGATAGGCCAGATAGCTGGCCGCTGCCGGCGGCGTCCCCGCCGGCACCAGGAAGAGCCGCATCAGGCCCATCACATGGTCGATGCGCAGCGCCCCGGCCGCGCGCATGTTGGCGCGCAGCTCATGGGCGGCGGGCGCGTAGGCCGCCCCGCGCAGGCGCTGCGGATGCCAGGCCAGCACCCGCCAGTCCTGCCCTTTGGGGCTGAAATCGTCCGGCGGGGCGCCGACGTGGACGCCGGCGACATAGTCGGCGGGTGCCGACCAGCGGTCGGCGCCGTCGGGTGCCGCGCCCACGGCGAGGTCCAGGCACAACCCGTGCGCCATGCCGAGGGCCTGGCTGCGCTCCGCGGCCGCGTCCAGCTGCTGGCGCGTCAGCCACTGCAGCCAGGCGAAGAAGTCGACGCGGTCGGCGTGCTCGCGCGCAAAGGCGCGGACCTCCGGGGATTGCGGGTCACGGTACTCGGCCGGCCAGTGGGCGAAGCCGTCGGCGTCTGCGCTCCGGTGCGGTTTGGCTGCCTTCGGCTGTTGCGCGAGGTGCTCCGCCAGTGCCTGGAAGCAGGCGAAGCGCTGAAGGTCCTCGCCGCCGGCGGCACAGAAGGCACGGAAGGCGCGGGCGCGCGTGCTGTCCGTTTCCAGATGCCGGCTGCGGAAGTGTCGAAACAGCCGGCTCAGCAGGTCGAGCTTGACCTCGGTGACGCCGGCATAGTCGACCAACGGGTCGCCGCGCAGCGCCCGCAGCCGGGCCTGGAAGTCGTCGGCATCGATGCGCGCGCGCAGGTCCTCGCACTCCGCGAGCTCGGGCACCGCCTCCACGTCGATGTAGAGGGGATTCAGCCAACGCCGGCTCGCCGGGCCGTAGGGGTCGCAGCGCTCCGGCTCGGTGAGGAACAGGGCGTGCAGCGGATTCAGCGCCAGCATGCCGGCGCCGGCACCGGCGGCGAGCTCCACCAGCCGGGTCAGGTCGGTGAAGTCGCCGATGCCCCAGTTGCGCGCCGAGCGCAGCAGCGGCAGCTGGGTCACCAGCCCCCAGGCGCGCTCGGGGCCGGTGTCCGGCTGCCAGCAGCGGCGCGGGGCGACGATGAGGGTGGTCTCGGCGAGGGGCGAGGGATCGGCTGCGTCCGTGTCGGCATACAGGGCGATGCGGTGGTAGCCGAGCTGTGCCGGCGGCGTCACCGGCAGCCGCCGGCTGCGCCAGGCGGCGCCGTCCAGCTCGCGGGTGGCGACGACGACCAACGCCTGTGTGTCGACGTGCCAGGCGGACTCGGCACCCTGTTCCGTCGTCAGCACCCCGCGCAGCCGCTGATCCGCCGTCTCCGGCAGGGTCAGCAGGAGGGTCGGTGCCGGGTCGCCCTGGCGGTACACCAGCACCGGCGGCAGCCGGCGGCGCCAGTCCGCGTCGATGGCGGCCGCGAGGCTCGCTTGCTCCGTCGCCGGATCACCGACGCCGACGCCCAGGGCGTGCAGCAGGGCGCGGCGGGTGGCGGCGTCCGGATGGTGCTCGCGCCCCTGCACATCCACGTAGCGCTCGGCGATGCCGAAGTGCGCGCAGAGCTGCTGCAGGGCGTCATTGCTGGCCATGGTGGGTGTGCTTCAGGCGCGCTCAGGTGACCGGGATGTCGGCGGCGTCGGTGTCCTCGCCGCTGGCCAGGTACCAGGCGGCGCTCCAGGCCGGCAGGCGGCCGTCGGCGAGGGCCTGCCCGGCCTCCCTGGGCTCGATGTGCAGTACCCGCCCCGGCGGCCCATGGCGCAGGCCGGGCGCCGCGATCTCCGTCTCGCCCAGGTTGGCCACCAGGGTCAGCAGGCTCGCGTCGCCAAGGCGCCAGCGCGCCACCAGGCCGGTGTCCCCGAGCAGGTCGAAGCCGCCCGCCTGACCCGCTATGCCGGCGAGGCGCGGCACGATCTCGGCCTGGCGCAGCCGGAGCAGGCTGCGGTGCAGGTCGAGCCAGTCCCGGTGCCCGGGCTCGTCCAGCCGGTCCCAGTCGAGCCGGCAGCGGTTGAAGGTGTCCGGGTCGTTCGGGTCCGGGATGGCAGCCCGCGCCGCCTCGTCCGCGAACTGCGCGAAGCGGGCGAACTCACGCCGCCGGCCCTGGGTGACGGCATCCGCCAGATCGTCGCCGAAGTCGCAGAAGAACAGAAAGGGCGTGTCCGCGCCCCGCGGCTGGCCCATGAACAACAGCGGCGGCGAGGGCGCCAGCAGGAGTATCGCAGTCGCGGCGCGCAGCGCCTGTACCGGGGCGAGCTGGTACAGCCGCTCGCCGAAGGCCCGGTTGCCCACCTGGTCGTGGTTCTGGAGAAAGCCCACGAAGGCCGTGGGCGGCAGGTGACCGCTCGGCTCGCCCCGGGGCGCGTTGTCGCGGAAGGCGGAGCGCTCCCCCTGGTAGCCGAAGCCCTCCGCCAGGCAGCGGGCGAGCCAGTAGGTGGGCGGCGCGCCGTGCCGGCCCGCATAGTCTTCGTAGTAGCCGTCCGTCTGGCCGGTGAGCAGCACATGGGCGGCGTGGTGGAGATCGTCGCTCCATTGGGCGACGTACCAGCGCGGACCGCCGTCCGGGGCGCGCTCCAGGTAACGGGCGGTGTTGGCGTCGTTCTCCAGCACCAGGTGCACCCGGCGCCGGTGCCCGGGGCCGGCGGCGACGGCCTCGGCGAGCTCGCAGAGGATATCCGGCTCGCTGTCATCGGCGATGGCGTGCACGGCGTCGAGGCGGAGCCCGTCGAAGCGGTACTCCTCGATCCAGTACAGCGCGTTGTGGATGAAGAAGTCCCGCACCGGCCGGCTGTGCTCACCGTCGAAGTTGAGCCCGGCACCCCAGGGCGTGTGGTGGCGCTCGGTGAAGAACTGCGGTGCGTAGAGGTGCAGATAATTGCCCTCGGGGCCGAAGTGGTTGTACACCACATCCAGGAAGACCATCAGACCGAGACCATGGGCCTGCTCGACGAAGGCCTTGAGATCCTCCGGGCGGCCGTAGCCGGCGAAGGGCGCAAAGGGGTAGACCCCGTCATAGCCCCAGCCGCGGGCGCCCGGGAAGGCGGCCAGCGGCATCAGCTCCACCGCGGTGACGCCCAGGTCCTTCAGAAACGGCAGCCGGCGGGCGGCGGCGGCCAGGGTGCCTTCGGGGGTGAAGGTGCCGAGATGCAGCTCGTAGAGCACCGCCGTCTCCCAGGGGCGCCCCTGCCATTGGTGCTCGGTCTCGCTCCAGGCGTACGCGCCCGGGTCGATGACCTCGCTTGCGGCATGCACGCCCTCCGGCTGGAAGCGCGAGGCCGGGTCCGGCACCGCCTGCACCGCCTCCAGGTGGTCCGCCGTGATGTGGAAGCGATAGCGGCTGCCGGGGCCGGCGAGATCGGTGACGCGCTCGAACCAGCCATCGCCCACCGCCGCCATGTCCAGCAGGTGGTCCGGGGCAGCCTTGTCGCTCAGCTCCAGGGCGACGCGCTCCGCCGCGGGCGCCCAGAGACGAAAGCGCACGGAGCCGTCGGCGTTGGGCTCGGCCCCGAAGGACATGCTGTGGCGGATGCGGGGCATGGTGCGGCTCCTGGGACGGCTGTGGACGGCGCTTATGGGATGCAGACGGTATGCCAGTGTGCGGTGCCCCGGAGCCCGCTGCCGCAGCCCCCTTGGACACCGGCTGATTTGCACCAGCTCCGGGGCAATCAACCCAATGCGCGCAGCAAGCCCGGGCCGGAGACGGTGGACCAGGTGTGCGGGGCCACGGGTCCGTCACCCCAGTCCATCTACCCAGTCCATCTACCCAGTCCATCTCCCCAGCCGATCTCCCCAGCCCATCTCCCCAGCCCATCTCCCGCCACGCCGCGCTGGACGGGTGCCGGCGGCCTGAGGCTTGGCGTGCCGCCCTGGGCTTGGCCCACGCATTGCGGGCCCTACCCGTGCGAGCCGTGATACCGGCCCCGGCTTTACCCGGCGCCCGGCCTGTGCCGCTCGTCGCATCTGCGCCACAAAGGCCACCCGGCGGCGGCTACCGTGATGGGTATGCAGTTGGTTGGCCGATCACGGCTGCATCCGTCGGCGCCGCGGCGGTGGGCATCGGCCGGGTCAGAGTCCGCGGTGTCTTGCGAGTCGGTCCCGGTGCGCGATGTCAAGCACAGGATAGTCCGAGCCCCGGACGCTGACGCTGGGGGGCTCGCCCTTTTCGACATCCCGTGACACCCCGTGGCCGGTGCGCGTGTCGGTTGGCAGCACCGTCAGCATTCCGACCCGCTGCCTAAGGTGCATGCCGTCATGCGCTCGGGGCCGCGCCCGGCACGGTGGATGCGACTGCCCACGCCGGCACAGACGTTCAGACAGGACCCGCAGGATGACCCAGACCTCAGCCGACAGCCAACCCGCATCCGACCCGCTCTGGTATCAGGATGCGGTCATCTACCAAACGCACGTCAAGGCCTTTTTCGACACCAACGGCGACGGCACCGGCGACTTCCGCGGGCTGACGCTGAAGCTCGACTACATCCGCGACCTCGGCGTCGACTGCATCTGGCTGCTGCCCTTCTATCCGTCGCCCATGCGTGACGACGGCTACGACATCGCGGACTACCGCAACGTCCATCCGGCCTACGGCAGCCGCCGCGACTTCCGCCGCTTTGTGAGCGCCGCCCACCGCCGGGGCATCCGCGTCATCACCGAGCTCATCGTCAACCACACCTCGGACCAGCATCCTTGGTTTCAGGCGGCGCGGCGGGCGCCCAAGGGCTCCGCCAAGCGCAATTACTACGTCTGGAGCGATGACGACAGCCGCTTCGCCGAGACGCGCATCATCTTCACCGACACCGAGGCGTCCAACTGGACCTGGGACCCGGTGGCGGGCCAGTACTACTGGCACCGCTTCTTCTCGCATCAGCCGGACCTCAATCACAACAACCCGCAGGTGGTGCGCGCGGTCATCCGCGTCATGCGCTTCTGGCTCGACATGGGCGTGGACGGGCTCAGGCTCGACGCCATTCCGTATCTGTGCGTGCGCGAGGGCACCAACAACGAGAACCTGCCGGAGACGCATGCGGTCATCAAACAGATGCGCGCGGTGGTGGACGAGCACTACAGGAACCGGGTGTTCCTGGCGGAGGCCAATCAATGGCCGGAGGACGTGCGCGACTACTTCGGCGACGGCGACGAGTGCCACATGGCCTATCACTTTCCGCTGATGCCGCGCATGTACATGGCACTCGCCCAGGAGGAGCGCCATCCCATCGTCGAGATCATGGAGCAGACGCCGGAGATCCCGCCCAACTGCCAGTGGGCCATCTTCCTGCGCAACCACGACGAGCTGACACTGGAGATGGTCAGCGACCGCGAGCGCGACTACATGTACCAGACCTATGCGGCGGACCCGCGCATGCGCATCAACGTCGGCATCCGCCGTCGGCTGGCGCCCCTGCTCGGCAACGACCCGCAGAAGATCCGGCTCATGACGAGCCTGCTCCTGTCCATGCCGGGCTCGCCCATCCTGTACTACGGTGACGAGCTCGGCATGGGCGACAACATCTACCTCGGCGACCGCAACGCCGTGCGCACGCCCATGCAGTGGTCGCCGGACCGCAATGCCGGCTTCTCCCGTGCGGACCCGCAGCAGCTCTACCTGCCGCCGGTGATGGACCCGATCTACGGCTACCTGTCCGTCAACGTCGAGGCCCAGGCGCGGGCGCCGGCGTCGCTGCTGAACTGGACCCGGCGCATCATCGAGGTGCGCAGGCAGCACCGGGTCTTCGGCCGCGGGAGCATCGACTTTCTGCACCCAGGCAACCGCAAGATCCTCGCCTACCTGCGCGTCTTTTCCGCCGCCGGCGCGGCCGGGTCGGCGGCACCGGAGCCCGCCGACACGGCCGGCAGCCCGCAGGACGATGTCATCCTCTGCGTCGCCAACCTCGCCCGCGGCGCGCAGCCCGTGGAGTTGGACCTGGCGGCCTACGCCGGCCGCGTGCCCATCGAGCTGCTGGGCCAGACCCCCTTCCCGCCCATCGGCGAGCTGCCGTACCTGCTGACCCTGCCCGGACACGGCTTCTACTGGTTCCGGCTCGCCAGCGACGTGGCCGCGCCCGCCTGGCACGACGAGCGCGTGGCGGCGCCGCGCCTCAAGACGCTGGTGCTGCCGGAGGGCTGGTTGAGTCTGTTGCCGGACCGCGCCGCGCGCCGGCGCACCGCACTGCGGGCCGTGGCGCTGTTGCAGAAGCACGTGCTGCCGAGCTACCTGGCGACGCGGTGGGCGTCCACCGCCGAGCCGGCACCGCGCGTGACCATCGAGGCCGCCGCGCCCTGGCGGGACTGGCTGCTGACGCTGGTCCGGCTGGAACGGCCGGTGCAGACGAGCGGCGACGCCGCCGAGCCCGTCACGGAGCAGCGCTTCCTGCCGCTCGCCGTCGTCTGGCAAGAGGACGGCACCGAGCTCAGCGCCGTGCCGGCGGCGGCCACGACGCTGGCCCAGGTGCGCCGGCAGGCGACGCCGGGATTCCTGTTCGAGGCGCTGGCGGACGCCGCCTTCGTGCGCACCCTGGCCTGCGCCATCGGCACCGGCGAGGAGATCCCCTTGGGTGACGGCCGCCTGGCGCTCCGACCCACGGACGCCTGTTTGGATCTGCTCGCCGGCTGTGCCGAGGCCGACGTGCACGCCCTGACGGAGGACCCGGACAACGCCGCCGTGCTCGGCGACCGACTCATCCTGAAGACCCTGCATTGTCGCCAGCCACTGGCACCGGCCGGGGCCCAGCCGGCGGGCGAGGCCGACGCGGCTCAGCCCGCCGCCGCCGACAGCGCCTCGGACCCCATGGTCGAGACCGCCCGCCATCTCACCGAGGTGGCCCGCTTTCCGGGCGTGCCGGCGCTGGCCGGCTACATCGACTATCGCCAGGACGCCGCCACCCCCTGCACCCTCGCATTGCTGGAGCAGTACGTGCCGAACCAGGGCGACCTCCGCGGCCGTATCCGCGATCTGCTGCAGCGCCTGTGCGACGAGCACTTTGCCGCCGGCAGCGGCGATGCCTGGCGCGAGGACCCGGGCCAGCTCAGCTTTGCCGGGCTGGTGGACCGGCTCGGCGCCCGGGTGGCCGAGCTGCACGCCGCGCTCGCCGGCGCTGACCGCCAGGACGCGGTCGCCGACGCCTTCCAACCGGAGCCTACGGCCGCCGCGGACCACGAGCACCTGCGCGAGGCCCTGCATGCCAAGGCCGAGCGCGCGCTGGCCGCGCTGCGCCGCCATCGCGACCAACTGCCGGCGGCCATCGCCGACCTGGCCGACCGACTGCGCGCCGCCGCGCCCGACCTGCACGACCACATCGACCACCTGAGCCGCCACGGCTTCGGCCCCGTGCGCTGCCGCATCCACGGCGACCTGACGCTCAACCGCGTGCTGGTGGCCCAAAGCGAGCCCGTCCTCATCGACGCCGGCGGCCCCGCCCACCTGCCCCCCGCCGAGCGCCGCACCAAACAGCCGCCGCTGACCGACCTCGGCACCCTCATCTGCGACCTGCACGGCACCGTCGCCGACGTCGGGCAGCGCATGCAGGCGGAGCATCCGGACCTCCACCCGCGCCTGGTGGAGCCGCTCGGGATCTGGCGGCGGGAGACCGTGGAGCGAATGCTCTCAGCCCACGCCGCCGCGGCGGCAGGCTCGCCGCTGCTGGCAGCGGACCCGACGCAGCGGACGCAGACGGCGCAGGCACTCGCGCTGGGCTGCGGGCTGGATCGCCTGCGGGCGCTGACGGCCGCTGGCCCCGAGGCCCCACCCGCAGACATCTCCGCCGCGGTTGCCGCGGTCCTGAGCCTGCTCGACGAGGGCAAGGCACTGCGCAGATCCCCGGACCCGGCTTGAGTCATCGGCGTGAGCAGTGCCTCATCTGCTCCGTCAGCGCCTGCGCATCCGGTTTCGACGCCGCGCTGAGCAGACCTGCGGCCAAGCGCGCCCCTGTCGTCCCATAGCCCCGCATCAGCTGGGGGTTGCACCGAGTCCCCATTTGGTGCACAACGCGGCGAACCTGCACCCGTGGCTGGGGCTCCCGGTTGCGGCGGCTGGAGCCACGCGAGGTATGAGCGACGTACGGGAGGGACCTTGGACAACCCGTTCTTCGAACGCCCGATACTCAACTCGCCCTACGAGTATCCACTGCGACGAGCACGGGAACGCTTACCCACGCCCGCGCACGCTGCTCATCGACAGCGAGCAGCTCGAATCCGGCGAGGGCCTCGACAAGACCTTCCACGACGCCGCCAAGGACGAGATCGCGCGCTTCCGCCGGGAGATCATCGAGCGCACCGGCAACCGCGCGGACGCCGATAAGCTGACGGACCAGGACCTGCTGCGCGAGGTCATGAATACCGTCGGCAAGGCCGGCCGGCTCGGCGGCTCCATCCGCTGCGTGGTGTCCGTCTCCATGCTCACCGAGGGCTGGGACGCGAACACCGTCACCCACGTGCTCGGCGTGCGCGCCTTCGGCACCCAGCTCCTGTGCGAGCAGGTGGTGGGCCGCGCGCTGCGCCGCCAGTCCTGCGACCTCAACGAAGACGGCCTTTTCAACGTCGAATACGCCGACGTGCTCGGCATCCCGTTCGACTTCACGGCCAAGCCCACGGTCGCACCACCCCAGCCGCCCCGCAAGACGGTCCAGGTCAGGGCCATGCGCCCGGAGCGCGACCACCTGGAGATCCGCTTCCCGCGCGTGGCCGGCTACCGCGTCGAGCTGCCCAACCAACGCCTGGAGGCCGCGTTCACCGACGACTCCCGGCTGGAGCTCACCCCGGCCCTGGTCGGCCCGTCCAAGACCCGGATGTCCGGCATCATCGGCGAGGTCGTCGATCTCGACCTCGACCACCTCGACCAGGTCCGCCGCTCCACGCTGCTGATGCACCTGACCAAGCACCTGATCCTGACCAAGTGGCGCGACCCCGGCGAGCCGCCGCAGCTGCAGCTCTTCGGCCAGCTCAAGCGCATCACCCGCCAATGGCTGGACGGCTGGCTGGACTGCAAGGGCGACACCTACCCGGCGCTGTTGATGTACCAGGAGCTCGCGGACATGGCCTGCGCGCGCATCACGGCCGCCATCACGCGTGCAGAGATCGGCCGTCGCCCGGTCAAGCCCGTGCTGGACCCCTACAACCCCGAGGGCTCCACCATCCACGTCAACTTCAACACCAGCAAGGAAGACCGCTGGCAGACCGACCCCGCCCGCTGCCACATCAACTGGGCCATGCTCGACAGCGGCTGGGAGGGCGAGCTGTGCCGGGTGCTGGAGGGTCATGACAAGGTCCGCGCCTACGTCAAGAACCACAATCTCGGCTTCGAGGTGCCCTACCGCATGGGCAGCGAGCCGCGCCGCTACCTGCCGGACTTCATCGTGCTCATCGACGACGGGCATGGCGACGACGACCTGCTGCACCTGGTCATCGAGGTCAAGGGCTATCGCGGCGAAGACGCCAAGGCCAAGAAGGACACCATGGAGACCTACTGGATTCCGGGCGTCAACAACCACGGCGGCTTCGGCCGCTGGGCCTTCGCCGAGATGACCGATGTCTGGGAGATGGAGGAGGGGCTGGAAGACGAGGTGCGCGAGAGCTTCGACGCCGCGCTGCAAGCCGCCACCGATGCCCAGTGACCGCGCCGCCGGGCGCTGGAGCGCCCGCCACACACTCCGACGCCGGAGCGTCGGAGCGAGTTGCCGCAGCCCGGGTGACTGGTGAGACTCGCTGCCACGCGCCAGCGTGAGGAAAAGCATGGGGACTGGCTCCCACGCTCCAGGGTGGGGAAGCGCAGGGGGACTGGCTCCCACGCTCCAGCGTGGGAGCAAGGGCAGACGCTCCAGCGTCGACAACACAGCAGGCAACACCATGGCAAGAGACCGCTACAAGGTTCTGGACCCCACCGCCCCGCATTTCCTCACCTGCACCATCGTCCAATGGCTGCCGCTGTTCGCCCACCCCGCCAACGCCCGCATCCTGCTCGATGCCCTGGCCTACCTGCAGCAGCACGCCGGCCTGACCCTCTACGGCTACGTCATCATGGAGAACCACTGCCACCTGCTGGCCCAATCCCCCGCCATCGGCAAGACCATGGCCAGCTTCAAGTCCTACACCGCGAAGCAGATTATCAGCGGCCTCATCGAGCGCCGCTCCCCGGTGCTGGACCTACTCGCCTTCCACAAACTGCGCCACAAGCGCGACCGCGAGCACCAGGTCTGGCAGGAGGGCAGCCATCCCGAGCTCATCGCCGATGCGGCCATGGCGTCGGTGAAGCTGGAGTACATCCACAACAACCCGGTCAAGCGCGGCTATGTGGACGACCCGCTGCACTGGCGCTATTCCAGTGCGCGTAACTATGCCGGGCTGGAAGGCTTGATCGAGGTGACGACACAATGGTGAGCGCTGCGGCCTGGACGCTGGAGCGTCCGTCCTGGCTCCCACGCCCGAGCGTGGGAGCGAGTCCGCCGAGTCTGGCGCCCCCCCCTGGCGCCCTGGCTCCCACGCTCCAGCGTGGGAGCAATGGCCGACGCTCCAGCGTCGCGCTCGGCAGATCACCCGGCACACTGAAGGAAGCACACGCACATGGCGAGCAAAGACCACAAGAGCATCGAGGCGCTGACCCACGACGAGGCCAAACGCCGCAACATCCCCACCGCCGAGTACCAACCGGTGCTGACGGATGCGGACCGGGCGCCGAAGGAGGTGCGCTATGCGCGCGCGGCCGGCGGGCTGGAGGACGAGAAGGCCGCCCGCGACCCGGACCTGGACCCGCAGCTCGTCTGGCGCGGCAAGGACCGGCAGGACTGGTCCGATCTGGTGGTGCAGGCGCCGCCGCTGTTCATCCAGGAGAAGATCCACCCGAAGGTGCTGATCGATGACCTGGTGCGCCGCTCCGCGGCCCGGGACGCTGGAGCGTCTGCCCTGGCTCCCACGCTGGAGCGTGGGAGCCAGGCGGGCGCGGCGGTGCCGGAGCAGTTGGATCTGTTTGCGGATTTCAACGGGATTCCGCAGGGCGCGGACAAGACGGAGTTCTATCGCCATGACGCGCACTGGACCAACCGCATGATCCTGGGCGACAGCCTGCAGGTGATGGCCTCCCTTGCGGAGCGCGAGGGGCTGCGGGGCAACGTGCAGTGCATCTACATCGACCCGCCCTACGGCATCAAATTCAACTCCAACTTCCAGTGGTCCACCACCAGCCGCGATGTGAAGGACGACAGGGCTCGGCCACGCACGCTGGTGCGCCAAGACTAAGGACTGCCGCGCTCCTCGTTGCCCCGCGGGGCTCACGCTCAACATCGAGGATGTTGCCGAGTTGGGCCGTTCGGGTGCGGCTCGACTACACGGAGGACGCGCGAACTTGCCGGTCGATGTGTGATTGATCGACTGCCGGTGTCCGCTTTCGACAGGCTCACCGTTTGAGCCATACTCACGGGGAAAATCGCATGGCAAGAAGTACAAAGGTGCAGAAGTCCATCACATACAAACAGGTTCGCTGGACATCGGAAGGCCGGGACTTGCAGTCTCTGCTCCAGCGAGCGATCCGCAAGCTGCCGGCGGCCCTGGATCGGCATCGGCCGGTGGACGAACAGGAGTCCGCGTTCCACGCGCTCAATCATCATCGATCGCAGGATGGCGCATTGTTCAGCGAAGTCGTGCAGTACACCCAGGGGCAGCACCAGCAGATGCTGGTGAAGGCTCCGAATGCGCCCGAGTACGGGTTGGAGGAGTATCCTCCGCCCGAGAATTCGGACGGGCACGAACGGGAGTTTTTGGGTTCGCAACTGTTCTTCGTCGTGGACCACAACCATGTAGCTCTCGTGCAGAGTCAGGCGTTGTCTAGCCGGCATCTGGAGCGGTATCTGCGCTGGCTGCTTGCAGAGCGTCTGGATCTGCTGGAACAAGAGGAGCGGTTTTTCCTAGCTGACCAAGTCGCGCCAAAGGAGAAAGAGCGCATCACGCGCTCCCACGCGAAGAAGATTCGGCTTGGGGCGGACTTGGTTACGCGCGCTGAGTTGCCACAATCCGAGGCCCGGGAACTGGTGCAGCACATCCCGTACGGGCGTGGCGCCGAGCTGCTTCGGGCTGCGTTTGGCGACCGCTGGAAGGCTATGGCCCATTTCAGCGACGCGCTAGACGAGGCCAACATCGAAGTCGCACTCGAGATCCGCTATAAGTACAGGACGACGCCTAATGCTCAAGAGTTTCTGGATCAGGTTGCGATCTCGCTCCGACACGCCGAGCCGGAAGATGTGGAGGTGGAATTATCTGACGGCGGCAAGATCAAAGGCAACGATCTCCGCCTTTCGGCGAAACTGCGCGTCGAAGCGAATAACGGACGGGTCGACCGTCAACAGTTATGCGAGCAAATGACCGACTGGCTCAGGCAACAGATCGATCGCGGCGTGCGGTAATCGCCTTCACGCTGGTGCTGATCTGCATTTTTACGGGTGTGGCGATTGGCTACTACCTCGCCACTGCCCCGATGGTCAATGCGCAGCAGGCGATGACGAAGCTTTGGTTCTTCAGCGCGTTACCGGCCGCGGCGCTCGCTGGTGCTCTGCCGCTGCACGGAAAATGGGCCGATCTCCAGAAGCACGAGATGCTTAATCGCCGCGAGCAGGAGCGGCTTGAAGCCATTATTCGTTACAAGAACCGTTGGCTCTGGGCGGCCCAGGTATATTTGGTCATTTCTTTGGCTGTCATAGCCACATTGGCTGCATTCGGTGGCGCACTCGATATCGTCCACGGGCTCGTTTTGGCGGGCGGAATCATCGGTTCCTGGATCTCGATTGCGCTGCTGATTTACCGCGCGTTCGAGGGCGCTCGTCGGGCACTAAGCGAGTTTGATAATCGCGCAGCTCGTCGTCGGGATATCGATAAGGACCGAGCCCGATCCGGGCGGTAACGGTGCGCCAGGCGCCGCCGACCGCAGCGCGCCGAAAAGTGGCCATGGCGCAAACAGTGTCAACCTCCGGCTTTCCGTGTATCGCGCCCTTGAAAAGTGGCTAACGCATTGATTCCTTAATTCTCCTGCTCCGGCGTTGAAGCACCGGCAGATGGTGCAGCGTCCGCAGAGAAGGCGCCGAAGCCACGCACCGGTGGAGGCGCTGCCTAAGACTCCGACGCTGGAGTTTCGGAGCAAGGCGAGCGCTACCTCCGCGCCGCCATCTTCATATACGGTCGAGAGGAGCTATCAGTCTTCAAGCGGCTTTCCGGCGGAAGAACGGTTCGGACTGACCAGCCAGCTGCGGCGGGCGGCAGTCTCGGTATCGGCGAACATCGCGGAGGGCGCGGCGCGGACGGCGAGCAAGGAGTTCCTGCAGTTCTTGAGCATTGCGAGCGGGTCTCTGGCCGAGGCGAAAACGCTCCTGCTGCTGGCGCATCGTCTGCGGATGCTCGAAAGGGAGACCTACACCGAGCTGTTCCGCGAGGCGAGCGAGCTCGGCAAGATGCTGACGGGCTTGAAAAGATCCCTGCGGTTCAAGCTCTGACGGAAGCCGACTTCCCCCTCCAACTAACCACTGACCACTACACACAAGTCACGATCCGAGGCGTCGATGTCTTCCACCCGCAGAGCGGCGAGGTCCGCTCCGACGGCCCCGACGGCATCGCCTGCTGGTTCATCGACACGGACTACAACGAGGAGAGCTTCTTCGTCCGCCACGCCTACTTCCTCGGTGCCAACGATCCCTACAAGGCGCTCAAGACCACGCTGCGCGCCGAGATCGACGAGGACGCCTGGGCCAGCCTCCACAGCGACACCTCCCGCCCCTTCCCCAAGCCAGCCTCCGGGCGCATCGCCGTCAAGGTGATCAACCACCTGGGCGACGAGGTGATGAAGGTGTTTCGGGTGTGATCGGGGCCAACGGGAACGGTCTCCGGCCCTCGCGCGCCGGTGCTCGCTGGACAAGACCTAGGCCGGAGCCCCTGACGAACAGGAGAAAAAGTACGTGACAACGCCGCTGGTTTTCTTGCACTATACTTTCACGACACCACATTTGGTGTCACTTCCCGATGTCTGCTGAGGCCGTCCGCGCGGCGCGGGAGCAGCTGGAACAGGCCGTCACGAGCCTGCGATGCAGCGATCTGGTGCGCATCCTGAGGAAGCTGGGGTTCGACGTCCGCGATGGCGCGAAGCAGGGCCACAAGGTCATGACGCATCCAGGTGTCCCGAGCTTTACGTCACAGGCCTTTACCTGCGGGCACGGCAAGAACCCCGAGATCAAGCCCGTCTATGTGCGGAACATTGTCGCAACACTCCGGCAGTTCGAGTCGGAGCTGGCTGAGTATTTGAGAGCATTGCAATGAAGATCGATCCGCACGCCTACAACATCAGTGTCCGCCGCGGCGTGTTCGACGGCGAAGCGCTGTTCGAGGCGCGTGTCAAGGAGTTGCCGGACGTCGCCGAGTACGCTGAGACCTACCAGGAGGCCTACGAGCTGGCCTTGGATACCATCGAGACGGCCGCGGCGGCGTTTGCCGAGCAAGGGCGCCCCTTCCCGCCGGCACAAGTGCCCGCGGACGAGTTCAGCGGCCGCGTGACACTGCGCATTCCGCGGAGCCTGCATCGGGCGCTTGCGGCTGCGGCAGACGCGGAGGGTGTCAGCCTGAATGCGCACTTGGTCGGGGTACTGACATACTACTCGGGGTTTGCTGCGGGGATCGGAATGCGGATCGAGTCAGCCTCTGCCTTGGTTTCCGATGAAGCGGCCTGACTGGCCAGGATATTTTTTTCACCACGAAGACACGAAGCGCACGAAGTCAGGCAAGATCGAGTAGAAGCCACGTTCTGCGCGGAGGTCCGCGGTAACTGGAAAAAGACTGGTGCTTATCCCAGACAAATGGACGAGCGAGATCATTGGCGCGGCGATCAATGTGCATCGTCATCTCGGGCCTGGCTTGTTCAACGTCCCTGTGCTGAAACAGGGCATTCGTCGGATTTTGAACGGCTAAGGCATTGGACAAGAACGCGTCGGGCTAAGGCGCCGCGGATCTGCTCGACTTCGTGTCCTTCGTGCCTTCGTGGTGAGAATCTGGCCCAGCCAATGCACTTCCGCATCGCCGACACCTTCACCGACAGCCTCGCGAAGCTCACCGGCGAGGAGCAGAAGGCGGTCAAGACCACCGCCTTCGACCTGCACCTGAACCCCGCCAATCCGTCCTTCAGCTTCCACAAGCTGAGCCGCGCCAGGGACAAGCGCTTCTGGTCGGTGCGCGTGAGCCGGGACATCCGGCTCATCGTCCACCGCACTGATGACAGCTTGCTGCTGTGCTACGTGGACCACCACGACGCCGCCTATGCCTGGGCGGAGCGCCGGAAGCTCGAAACGCATCCGAGCACCGGCGCCGCGCAGTTGGTGGAGATCCGCGAGACGGTGGAGGAGATCCGTGTTCCCGTCTACGTCGAAGCGCCCGAGCCACGGCCGGCGACACCAGCTGGCGGTGACGGGTTGTTCGCCGGGCTCGACGACGATGCGCTGCTCGGCTACGGCGTGCCGCCGGAATGGCTTGCCGATGTGCGCGCCGCGGACGAGGACGGGCTGCTGGCGCTCACCGATCACCTGCCGCAGGAGGCAGCCGAGGCCCTGCTGGAGCTCGCCACCGGCGGGCAGCCGCAGCCGGCGCAGGTGGGCGGGGCAGCCGACGCCTTTGCGCATCCCGACGCCCAGCGCCGCTTCCGGGTCATGCAGGACGTGGAGGCCCTGGCACGGGCGCTGGAGTTCCCGTGGGAGAAGTGGACGGTGTTCCTGCATCCCGGCCAGCGGCGGATCGTGGAGCAGGACTTCAACGGCCCCGCGCGCGTTGCCGGCTCCGCCGGCACCGGCAAGACCATCGTCGCACTGCACCGCGCTGTGCACCTGGCGCGGTCGAATGCCGATGCGCGGGTGCTGCTCACCACCTTCTCGGCGCCGCTCGCTGCCGCATTGCGCATCAAGCTCGGCCGGCTGGTGCACAAGGCGCCGCAGCTTGCCGAGCGCATTGACGTGGCGGCGCTGGATGCCGTGGGCGAGCGCCTGTACCGCGCCCGCATCGGCGAGCCGAAGCTCGTGGACGAAGACCAGCTTGCCGGGTTGCTGAAGGCCGCCGCAGCCGAGGCAGGCACCGACGAGGACATGCGCTTCCTGATCGGGGAGTGGGCGGATGTGGTGGACGCCTGGCAGCTCCCCGACTGGCCCGCGTACCGCGACGTGCGCCGACTCGGGCGCAGGACGCGGCTGCCGGAGCGCCGGCGGGAGGCGCTGTGGCGCATCTTCGCGCAGGTCAGGACGGCGCTCGCCGAGCGTGGCCTGATGACGCGTGCCGTGCTGTTGACGCGCGTCGCCGAGCAGCTCGCCGCCGACGCGCAACCGGTCTACGACCACGTGATCGTCGACGAGGCGCAGGACGTGGACGTGGCGCAGCTGCGGCTGCTGGCGGCGCTGGCGGGCAGCGGACCGAACGGGCTCTTCTTCGCCGGCGACCTGGGGCAGCGCATCTTCCGGCAGCCGTTCTCGTGGAAGGCGCTGGGCGTGGATGTGCGCGGGCGCTCGCGCACACTCAAGGTCAATTATCGGACCTCGCACCAGATCCGCGCGCATGCCGATCAGTTGCTGGGCGCCCGGCTGACGGACGTCGACGGCAACGTCGAGGATCGCGGCGGGACTGTTTCGGTGTTCAATGGGCCGGCGCCCCTGGTGCGAAGCTTTGACGACCCAGCCGCGGAGCAGGCGGCGGTGGCTGACTGGCTGCGCATGCGCCTGGCGGAAGGGCTCAACGCCAACGAAATGGCCGTGTTCGTGCGCTCCGCCGCCGAGCTTGAGCGGGCGGTGGCGGCAGTGGAGGGCGCGGGGCTGAATGCCGCCACGCTCGATGCGCGGATGCAGCTGCCGCCCGGTCAAGTCGCCGTGGCGACCATGCACCTGGCCAAGGGCCTGGAGTTCCGCGCCGTCGTCGTCATGGCGTGCGACGACGAGATCGTCCCGCTCCAGTCCCGCATCGAGACCATCGCCGACGAGGCCGATCTCGATGAGGTCTATGCCACCGAGCGCCACCTGCTCTATGTCGCCTGCACCCGCGCGCGGGACCATCTGCTGGTGACGAGCGGCGATGTGCCGTCCGAGTTTCTCGACGACTTTGCCGCAGCGCGCTGACGGCAAGCCGTCGAGCCTGGCCGCGTCCGTTGCCTGAGCCCATGACCGCGACGAGCTCAGCCGGAACCGGCTCGCGACGGTAGGCTCGCTCGCGTATGTATTTGGGCAGCGCAACCACAGCGCCCTGCGCCTGTGGCTGCTGCGGAGGGCGTCATCGCCTTCGACGCCGGGCTTGTGGGCGTTATCAAGGCTGCGGGTTAGGCCACACGAGAAGCCTGTACACGATGCTCGTGTACGTCATGCCAAGAGCAAGGCCAGATCATGAAGAACATCACCTTCAGCGCCGACGAGCAGTGCATCGAGGCCGCCCGTGCACGGGCCAAGGCCGAGCACACCGCCTGCAATGACCAGTTTCGCATCTGGCTCAGCGAGTACGCACGCAAGCATGAGCGCCTCGCAGACCAGGACTGGCTCATGCAGGACCTGCGCGGCAAGGTGCGTGTCGGCCGCAAGCTCAGCCCACCAGCCGCGCCGCCTCCCGCAGCACCGCGATGCCCGCGCCGGGGCGGTGTGCCTGCTCGCTCAGGTGGCGGCGCCAGCGGCGGGCGCCGGGGCGGCCCTGGAAGAGGCCGAGGATGTGGCGGGTGATGCTGCCCAGGGGCACGCCGGCGGCGAGCTGGCGCTCCACGTAGGGGATGAAGGCGTCCAGCACCTCGTGCGGGGTGGGCGGCGGGGTCGGGTCGCCGAAGATGACGCGGTCCGCGTCCGCCAGGACCCAGGGGGTGTGGTAGGCGGCGCGGCCGACCATCGCCCCGTCCAGCTGGTCCAGGAAGGCCGCGGCCTGGTCCAGGGTCTGGATGCCGCCGTTGATGACCACGGGCAGTGCCGGGAAGGCCTGTTTCAGGCGCAGCACCATGTCATAGCGCAGCGGTGGTACGTCGCGGTTTTCCCGCGGGCTCAGGCCCTTGAGCCAGGCCTTGCGGGCGTGGACGATGAGCGCATCGCAGCCAGCGGAGGCCACGGCATCGGTGAAGGCGGCGAGCGCCTCCCAGCTGTCCTGGTGGTCGATGCCGATGCGGGTCTTCACCGTCACCGGCACGGCCACCGCCGCCTTCATGGCCGCCACACAGTCGGCGACGACGCCGGGCTCCGCCATCAGGCAGGCGCCGAAGCGCCCGTTCTGTACCCGGTCTGACGGGCAGCCGACGTTGATGTTGACCTCGCAGAAGCCGGCGTCCCCGCCCAGCCGCGCACAATGGGCCATCGCAGTCGGGTCGGCGCCGCCGAGCTGCAGCGCCACCGGGTGCTCCGCCGGGTCGTGGCGCAGGAAGCGCGCGGTGTCGCCGTGGATCAGCGCCCCCGTGGTGACCATTTCCGTATACAGCAGCGTGTGCCGGGTGATGCGCCGCGCGAAGTACCGGTAATGGCGGTCCGTCCAGTCCAGCATGGGGGCGACGGCGAGACGGCGGTCTGGGCTTTGCATGGTCGTCGTTGCCGGCCTGGGGCGCGGGCTGGGAGGCGGGGCTGCTGGTTGCTCAGCTCGACACGCTGCCGGTCACTGAAGGCGCAAGTGGGATTTCGCGGCGCTGACCCGGTCGACGGGCCGGCCGCAGCGGTATGGTTGCGTCGACTCAGCGCTCGCCGGCGCGGGCTTCCAGCCGCTCCGCCAGCCAGATCTTGATGATGGACTGGCGGGTGACGCCCAAGCGGCTCGCCTCGCGGTCCAGCGAGTCCACCATCCAGACGGGAAAGTCCACGTTCACGCGCTTGGATGCCTGGTTGGGCCGGTGCGCCGTCGTGAGGTCGAAGGCGTCCAGGATGTCCTCTTCGCCTGCGTCGAAACCCTTGTCCAGTTCATGAGCCTTCATACAGGGCAATCTCCGCGAGGCGGGCACGTCGCACTGAAATGATGCGGATGCGCTCACCGCGCATGGTGATGATCGCCGACCAGTGCTTGCCGCAGATGCGGCCGACCACGAGCCGACGCGCTTTGTCGGAGGAGCGCGCTTCAACTTCCACCAGATCTGGATCAACCCATAGGACCTGTGCCTCGACGAAATCGATCCCGTGCTTGCGCCGGTTGGACTCGCTCTTGGCGGGATCGAATTCGAAGCTGCGCATGTATGCCGATTTTATACCAAAAGCGCGCCAGCCGACGGCTGGGTCCCCTTCGGCGTCAGCGCGTGCAGGTCGGCGGTGAGTCCAGTGCCTCGTTCCATCTGTCAGGTGCGACCGGTGAGGATGAGTTTCGCTTCGCTGTTGGGGAGGATGGGCTTCGCTGCGCCGCGCGCGCTGCGTCTCTTCGCGGCTTAAGCGGCTCAGGATGCAGGTGTCGAGCAGATAAGCCGTCGCGCGCGGCGGGTAGGCACCTATGGCAGTGTGGCGTGTGCAAGCGGGGCGTCGCCGACGGCGGCGGAATGAGCCCTGCCGTCGCTGAGCGGGGCGGCCAGCAGGGCCGCCAGCAGGGCGCCGACGATGATGGTGGCGCGGGTCATAAGTCTCTCCGTTGCGCTCAGCTCGTGAGCGCGTTCATCAGGGAACGCCAGAAGCGCGGCTCGCCGCTGCAGGGCGCAGCGCCGGTGCCGCCGCAGCAGTTGGTGCAGGTGCGCGCGGCGGCGATGATCGCGAGCGCCCGGCCATCGGCGTCGTAGAGCCGCAGCTGGCGGCCGCGACCAGCACCGGCGGCACCGTTCACCACCCAGGCGCTGTCGATGGCGGCGACATCGAGCTCGAAGCCCGTGGTGTCGCCGGTGAGCCGCGCGCGCCCCAGGGCATAGTCGTAGTGGCGGAACGCGGCCTGCCGGCGCAGCACCAGGGCATCCGAGCCGGCGGTGATCACCAGGGGCAGCAGTTCCTCGGACAGGCCGCGCAGGGCACAGGGGATCAGTGCCGGGTCCACGGCGACGGCCGATCCGCCGCCCGCCGCGGCCTCGTGCCGCAGCCGCCCGGGGTCCAGGGTGAGCTGCCCGGTGAGTGCTGCGGTGTCGGTGAAGCCGGGCGCATCCGCGCAGAGCGCCTGCAGGGCGCCCAGGGGATGTGCGATGAGGGTCGCCAGCGCCGGCGGTGTCTCCCGCAAGGGCACGACGCGCTCGCCGGCGCCGAGGATGCCGTCCAGCACCAGCCGCCAGAGCGGCGCATCGCTGCCCGCCAGCGGCGACAGCCGCAGCAGCGGACGGCCCAGGTCGTCCTCCAGCAGCAGGGCGTCGCGCGCCGGCGCCGCGGACAGGGCGTGACAGCGCTCCAGCAGCAGCCGCAGTGATTGTTCGGCGCCGTGCAGGCTCGCCAGGGTGCCGTCCACCCGCAGTCCAGCCAGGGAGATGCTGTCCACCAGACGCACCCGCGCCGTCGCCAGCTCCAGCCGCAGCTCCCCGAGCAGGGCGAGGTCGCACAGCAGCTCACGCCAATGGCCGCTCAAGCGCAGGCCGGCTGCGGCGTGGTGCAGCGGGCTGCGAGCGGGCAGGCTGGGGGTCAGCGGCGTCCGCGCCCGGTCGGGCGCTGCGGGCGGCGCCGGCGGCGGTGCCTGCACGCGCCGCTGGTGGCTGTCTCTGGGTCTCAAGGTGGTCACTGACATGCCTGGGTCTCCTCTGCATCGGCGTGGCCGATGGTGGGCTGGGAAGAAACACCTGGCTTGCCGTGGCTCGATGATGCCCGGGGTGGGCCTGGCCGGGGCCCCCTGGGAGCGCCCGATGGACATCGGCATCGCCTGCGGCTGGCGGGGCGTGCTTACATGCGAACAATTCTCATTTGCATGATAAGCGCGCCCAAGCCGCTGGTCAAGCGGCCTTTCAGGAAGCGCCCGCTCGGTGCGTGCAGCGGGCGCCTGGGGCACGCGCCGGCGGGTGATGCAGGGCCTGGACGCGTCAGGCGGTGGGTGAGCCTCGGCACCGGCCTACCGCCGGCGGACGCTGGAACCGTGCATGCGGCCGGATCAGCGACTCATCGCCTGCGCTCAGCCCCGGCAAGGCGATGTGCGCAGGCGACGGTGGCGCTCACCACCGCGGCACCGAATTCCGCATGCGCGGCGGCGTCCTGCGCCGCGCTCGGCAGGTAGACCTCGATCCCGACGTAGAGAAAGCCCTCGGCACACCAGACGGCCTGCGGGATGTCGGGCCTGACCCAGGGCCAGCGCTTGCAGGTTGCCCCAGCCGCGGCGACATCCTCGGCATGGGTTGCCTCCATCGCCGGCGCCGCGTCCACCAGCCGCAGGCCGCGGAGCCGCTGGGGGGCGGCGCCGGCGCCGGGAAGCGCTGTCATGCCCTGGTGCTCGATGCAGCGCAGCAGCCCGGTGTCCGCACAGAGCACGTCTGCGCAGGGTCCGGCCTCGTCGAAGCCCGTGTGCAGGTCCAGGACGACGCGGTGGCTGGGGGTGATGTGGTCGAGCAGCTGGGTGTACAAAGCGCGGTGGCGCCGGCGGTAAGCGGTGAGCTCGTCAGGGCCGGGGCGGCGGCCGGAGAGGCCCTGCTCGATGCGCAACAGGTCGAAGTCCGCCGCGGGCAGTTGGGCGGCGACGGCCTCGCCGAAGGCGCGCTCCTCGCGATGGACGCCCACCACCAGCAGGGTCGGGGCCCGGGCATGGTCCCGTCCACCCTTGAACAAGGTCAGCACGCCCATGGGCAGGCCCGGTCAGTGGCCGCGGCTGGCGGCCGGTCCGGCGGCAGCGGTGCGCGGCTTCGCGGCCTCGGGGCTCAGCTGCGGCGCGGCGCGCTCCGGCGGGAACAGCAGGTTGGCGAGCAGCCCATAGAGCCCGGTGACGGCCACCAGCAGCAGGGAGGGCAGCAGATCGCGGCGGCGCAGGCCGCGGCGGCGCAGCCACCAGTAGGCGAGCGGCAGGGCAAGGCCGATGCCGATCAGCGCCGTCTGCCCATGCAGGCGGGGCTGCAAGCGCAGATAGCGGCCGTTCGGGTCCTCCAGCGCCAGACTGAAGGGCACCAGCGCGCTCCAGACTTGGTCCACCGGGCGCGTGCGGGCCATGGCCATCTCCCGGCTGTAGCGGTCGATGGGGTGGAAGTCCTGGTCCATGGCGACGGCATGAACATGGGTCTGATCGGAATAGACCGCGGTGCGATACAGCGGATTGAACAGGATCTTGAGCGCCATGCGGTCCGGATCGTACCGCGGCAGCGGCAAGGGCGTCAGCGCATAGTCCTGCTGCCCCAGCAGGAACAGCCGGTCGTCTGCCGCCAGCACCAGGCCCAGGTATTCGCCGCGCCTGTTCTCGGCGATCTTGACATGGCGCACCTTGAGACCCGCCGGCAGCGGCACCCGGGCCACCCTAGGTGCGTCGTCCACGCGCTTCAAATGAAAGAGCTTATCCTCGGCGTCCAGCAGGAAGAAGCCGGCGTCGAAGGGCTTCAGGATGGAGACGCGCCCGAAGGTGGCGGCCACCGGGAAGGCGAAGCCGGCGGCGGTCATGGCCTCGGTGAAGGTGCGGGTCAGCCCGGCGTCGATGCGGTTGGCGTCGCTGTTGATGAAGGTGAGCTGCTGATTCGGGCGCATGATGTCCGTCGGGAAGCGCAAGCGCGCGCGCCCGGGATTGGACTCCAGCAGCGGGAAGAGCTGAATGCGCGGGCGGTGCTCGGGGAGCTCTTCCGGGTCCAGCTGCAGCACTTGGCGCGCCGCCTGGATGCGGGCCTTGTCGAAGCGCTGCCCTTGCAGCTCCAGCGGCAGCCGCCCCCACAGCTCCATGTTCTTGTAGTAGATGAAGGGGATCAGGGCCTCGAAGGCCTCGCGCCCGTAGTCGGCGCCGGTCTGGTCGCGGTAGACGAACTGGTGGCCGTCGCCCAGCAGCTCCTTGTAGACGAAGCGCTCGATGACCGGGCTGTAGAACAGGTCGGTCTTGCCGAAGCGGTATTCGAACAGCAGGTCCTTTCCCAGCGGCAGCCACACCGCCAGCAGCGCGATGGCGAGCGCGAGCAGGGACCAGCGGGCGAGGATGGCGGTCATCGGGGCTCAGCTGCGGTGACGGCAGCGGTGGGCGGGCAGGATCACCGCCGGGATGAACAGCAGCGACGCCGCCGCCAGCGCCGGCAGGATGCGGTCGTACTCCTGATAGCCGCGATGCAGGTACAAAAGCCCCAGAAAGGCGAGCCCCAGGGCCAGATAGACGAGCCGCCTGGGCGCGGCCGGCTCCAGCAGCGCCAGGGTGGTGCCGAAGTAGGCCACCCAGCCGCCGAGCAGCCAGGGCAGGGCGGTGAGCACGGCACTGGCGGCGGCCTCCGGCGGGAAGAACAGGCGGACCAGCGCGTACAGACCGGCGGCATCGAGCACCGACAGCACAAGCCCCAGCCCGGCACCGAAGACGACCCAGGTCCACACCAGCACATCTCCCCGGACGGGCAGGTGCAGCGACAGCCGAAAGCGCCCACCGATCATCTCCGGTGTGAACTGGGCGACGGCGATGACCGCACCGGTGAGCGCCGGCAGCAACATGAGCTGGTCATAGAGCAGGCGGCGCAGCTCTAAGGCCCAGTACCAGATCATCTCCGAGTGCTCCACCTGGAACTGATGCCGCAGGCTGAGGAACAGATAAGCCAGCATCCCCACATGCACCAGCGCGAGCCCGAGCCAGACCCAGCGCAGCTTGAGCCATTCTTTGAGCAGGATCGCGCGGAGCATGGCTCAGTATTTGCCCGTCAAGCCGATGAAGGCGTCTTCCAGCGTCATCGCCCGCTCCTCGGCGAGGCGCAGCTGCGGGCAGCGCTCACGCAGCTGCTCGGTCAGCTGCTCGCGGGTCGCAAAGGTATAGAGCAGCGGCTCGCGGCCGTGCAGGTCGACGTTCTCGATCAGGGCATCGGGCGCCGGCATGGGGCCACCCCGGGGGTCGAAGCGGAAGCAGCGGAAGCCGTCACGAAACGCCGCGAGCGGCATCTGCAGCACGGCGCCGCCGCGCTTCAGGAAGATCACCTCGTCCACCAGGGACTCCATGTCCTGGACCACGTGGGAGGTGACGAAGACGGTCTTGCCGCCCTGCTCGAGACAACGCTTGAGATAGTCCAGAAACAGCCGGCGGTAGCCCGCGTCCAGGCCCATGGAATAGTCGTCCAGGATCATCAGGTCCGGGTCCTGGGCGAAGATCAGCCCCAGCACCACCTGCGAGCGCTGGCCGCAGGACATGTTGGCGATCTTGTGCTCATGCGGCAGTTGCAGCCGGTCCACCAGATCGTAGAACAGATCCCGCCGCCAGCGCGGGTAAAACGGGCGGTGGAAGCGCTCGATCTCGGCGATGCTCATGAAGTCGTAGGCGAGGTGGCCTTCGAACAACAGCCCGATGCGCGCGCGTGTCGCGGGCGAGAGGGCATGGGATGGCTCCCCCAGCACCCGGCATTGGCCGCCGCTCGGCTTCAGATAGCCCATCAGCAGCCGGATCAGCGTGGTCTTGCCGACGCCGTTCTTGCCGAGCAGGGCGACGACCTTGCCCTGCGGCACCGCGAAGCTGAGGTCGTCGTAGATGACCCGGCTGCCGTAGCGGTGGGCGAGGCGCTGCACCTCGATGGCCGGTGCGGGCCCTGTTGTGCTCTCCGCGGCGAGGGCGCCCACGGGTCCGCCGCCAGACGTCTGTGCTGCAGTAGACCTCACGGCGTTCTGCATCAGGATGGACCCCGTTCGATCTGGTCGGCGGGCACGTGCACGGTGCGCTTGGTCTGTGCCGCCTTGGACGCCTGTTGCACGGCACAGCCGCTCTTGCCCTTAGCGCAGCTGCTGCAGTCGCCGCGCTGCGCCCAGAGCTTGCGGTAGAGATACCAAAGCGCCACGGCGAGCACGGCGGCCACCACGGCCCAATCCACCCAGCTCGTCGCCGGTTGGGTATCGATGTCCGGCACCGCAGACGTTGGCTGGGCCTCGCTCGGCTGCGGTTTGTTGTCCGCTTCGCTCATATCGGCTCGTCCGTTCTGGGTGGGGGGTGCCGATGGGTTAGGCTGACGCTGTGCCCGCGGTCGCCGCCGTGGGAGCGGCCTCCGGCCGCGACGGTCTTCCAGGGCGCAGCGCAAGGGCGTCGCGGCAGGGATGCCGCTCCCACGGCACAAGACACACGGAGCACGGGCTCAGGTCTCGGCAAGGCGCGCCCGCAGCCGCCGGCTCGCCTGCCGGTCGCTGACCAGGCCCACCACCAGCAGCAGCGCCACCGCGCCCCAATACACCGCGGACATGGCCTGGATACCGGTGGCGCCCACCGCGGTGCCGATGCTGTAGACGGCGCTCGCCACGCCGAGCCCGAGCAGGGTGGGGAAGACAATGGCGAACAGCATCCATTGGTAGGAGCCGGTCTGGACCTTGACCATGATGGTGGTGGCCAGACAGGGCGGATAGAGCGCGAAGAACAGGATCATGGACACCGCGAGCAGCGCCGTGGCGCCGCCGGCGCGGGTCTCGGCGCCCATGCGCTCCTCCAGCGTGGCGTTCTGGTCCTCGTCCTGCTGGAAGAGCACGCCCAGGGTGGCGACGCTGCTCTCCCGGGCCGCGAAGGACGACAGCAGCGCGATGTTGATCTTCCAGTCGAAGCCCGCGAGCTGCGTCACCGGCTCCAGCCCGCGGCCGATGGTACCGAGCAGCGAGGTCCTGATCCGCTCCTCGCGCATGTCCTTGCGCAGCCCCTGCCGCGCGCGGGCGAGCTTGCGCAGCTCCCGCCAGGCCTTGCGCGCGTCGCGATCCCCCGCCGGCGGCTTCACCAGCGGGTAGAAGTCCGCATTGCGCGCCTGGAAGCGCTCGGTAACCCGCGCGGAGCCGGCGGCGCCCGTGGCGTTCAGCTTGGCACGCTTGTAGTCGGTGAAGTATCTCACCAGCGGCACCAGGTTCCCGCCCAGGGCCACATCGCGGTAGGTGTTGCCTTCGAGCGCCGCCGCGAAGCGCTCCACCGCTGCCTGCGCCTCGGCCTCGTAATGGGCCTTGCGCTCCGCCGACAACCCCGGCAGGTGCAGCAGCGCGAACACCACCACCGCCACCGCCAGCACCACGGTGCCCACCTTCTTGATGTACTGCCAGGTGCGCTCGAAGGAGCGCCGCAGCACGCCTGTCACCGTCGGCAGGTGGTAGTGCGGCAGCTCCATGACGAAGGGGGAGGTCTCCTGCCCGCGCAGCACCGTCTTGGTGAGCAGCTTGGCCACCAGCAGCGCGAAGACGATGGTCATGGTGGAGATGTAGAACAGCATCAGCGACTTGTGCTCCACGAAGAAGATGCCGAGCAGTAAGGTGTAGAGCGGCACCTTGGCCAGGCAGTTCATGAAGGGCACGGTGAAGATGGTCGCCATGCGCGCGCGCGTGTCCGGAATGCCCTTGGTGGCCATGACCCCGGGCACGGCGCAGCCGCCGGCGAAGACGCCGCCCAGAATCAGGGGCAGGGTGCTCTGCCCGTGCAGGCCGAAGCGGTGCAGGATCTTGTCGAGGATGAAGGCGATGCGCGCCATGTAGCCCGAGTCCTCGATGATGGCGATGGCCGCGAACAGGATCAGAAAGATCGGCACGTAGTTCAGCAGCGTGTTGGCTGAATCCACCAGCCAGAGCCCGAGGGAGCGGGTGTAGGGGTCCACCAGGAAATCGGCGCCCGGCAGCAGGCCGGCGATGAGCTCCCGCGCCTTGGCCAGCAGCGGCCAGGTGTAGGTGGTGATCTCGTAGCCCCAGACGATGGACACCTGGTAGATGGCGAAGACCGTGGCGACGAGGAAGAACGGCGCCGCCCAGCGGTTCAGCACGAAGCGGTCGATGCGCTCGGTCAGCGAAGGGCGGCCGTTGCCTGCGCCCTGCACGGCGCCCTTGAGCAGCCGCTCCACGGCCTGGTCGCGGCAGCTGACGACATGATCCGAGACCTCGATGCCGGCGGCCGTTTCGAAGGCGTCGATGAAGCGACCGGCCGTCTCCCGCAGCGGGCGGGCAGCGTCGTCACCGAGCCGCTCGGCCAGCAGCTGCACGGCGGCCGTGTCCCCTTGCAGCAACTGCAGCGCCAGCCAGCGCCGGGGCAGGTCGGAGAGCCTGGGCTCCGTGGCGAAGCGGGCCATGAGCTGCTCGATGGCGGGCTCCAGCGCCCCGTAGCGCACCACGGCCGCGGGGTGCGGCCGTTCGGTGGCGGTCGCCCCGTCCTCGACGCCGCGGATGGCCTGCCGCAGCGCCTCGCGGCCCTCGCCCTTGCGGCCGACGGTGGTGACCACCGCCAGCCCCAGGCGCCGGGCGAGCAGGTCCTTGTCCACCTGGATGCCGCGACTCGCGGCCACGTCCATCATGTTCAGCGCCAGCACCAGCGGCAGCTCCAGCTCCAGCAGCTGCAGCGTCAGGTGCAGGGAGCGGCGCAGGTTGGACGCGTCCACCACGTTGACGGTCACGTCCGGGCGCTCGCCGAGCAGGAATTCGCGCGCCACGCGCTCCTCCAGCGAGAAGGACGTGAGGCTGTAGGTGCCCGGCAGGTCCACGGTGTAGACGGTGCCCAGGTCGTCGCTGTACTGGCCGTGCTTCTTGTCCACCGTGACGCCGGGGTAGTTGGCGACATGCTGGCGGGCGCCGGTCAGCACGTTGAACAGCGTGGACTTGCCGGCGTTCTGCTGGCCGGCCAGGGCCACCTGTACGTCCTTTCGATGCGGCTGCTCGGATCTGGGCTCAGACATGGTCAGGCTCCGCGGCGTCGGCCTCCAGTGGCGAGACCTCGATGGTGCGCGCCTCCCTGCGGCGCAGTGAGACGTTGGAGGCGTCGAGCTTGAGCTCGATGGGGTCGTTGAGCGGTGCGCTGCGCACCACGGTGACGACAGCGTTCGGCATCAGACCCAGGTCCAGCAGCCGCTGGCGCACGGCGCCCGTGGACAGGTGCCGGCGGATGCGCACCCGACCGCCGGGGCGGATGTCGTTCAGGCTCAGCACCGGTGCAGACCGGGTTGTCGCGCTGGGAAGCGTGCCGTCGGCGCGCGGTGGGCGAGCAGACGGCGGCGGCAGGCAAAGCGTAAGTGCTTGGGCATGAGAACACTCGGGTCGGGCGGTTCACAGGCCGCGGACCCGCCGGCATCGCACTGCGGCGCAGGGCAGCGGGGCAGCCCTTGAAGACTGTCACGCAGACTACAGAGATCGGCAAGAAAACGCTATTGCGAATTATTGCTATTTACATTAAGGCGAAAGCCCTGTAATCTTCAGGGCCATGGTCGCCGCGCTGAACACCGGCCTGCTGTCTGCACGCCTGCTGTCTGCACCGCGCCCGTCCAGCACCCGCAACCGCCACCACTCCCGACCCTCACCACTTCAGAACCCCAGGAGACCTGCCTTGCGACAATTCCTCCGCATCCCCTATCCCACCGCAGTGGCTTTGCGCGCCGGGGTGCTGACGGTCGCCAGCCTCACCTTCAGCACCGCCGTGTCGGCGCACACACCGCTTTGCGCCTGCTACGACATGGGCGACGGCACCGTGCTCTGCGAAGGCGGCTTCTCCGACGGCTCGTCCGCCGCCGGTGTCGCCATCCGCGTCGTGGACGGCAACGGCAACCCGATCCTCGAGGGCGAGCTGAATGAGTACAGCGAGGTCGAGTTCGACAAGCCCGACGGCGACTACACCGTGGTGTTCGACGCCGGCCCGGGGCACGACATCGAGATCTCCGGCAAGGACATCGTCGAATAACGGCATCGCGCAGGCGCAACGCCACCGCGCCAAGCCCTTCCCCCGGACACATCCAACGACTCCCCGCCAGCCGCCGCCAGCGGGCCGTCGACAGCGCTCCACGTCGGCACGGCCCGGCCGTGCTCCGGCCTTTCATCAAGCAGCAAAGGAGTCAGTCTCCATGAAGACGACCGCACTCATTGCCGCGGCGGCGGCAACCACCCTCGCCGGCCCTGCACAGGCCCACTTCCAGCTCCTCTACACGCCGGAGGTCATGCTGGAGCAGCCGGGCGATGTCCCGCTGGCCCTGGTGTTCGGCCATCCCATGGAGAACACCAACGCCATGGACATGGGCGTGCCGGAGGACTTCTTCGTCGTCTTCAAGGGCAAGCAGACGGATCTCAAGGACAGTCTGGAGGCGGTGCAATGGTCGGGTGCCAGCGGCGAGCCGGCGGGCGCCTACACCACCACCTACAAGGTGCGCCGCAACGGCGACTACATCTTCGCGCTGGTGCCGGCGCCGTACATGGAAGGCGCCGAGGACATCTACATCCAGCAGATCACCAAGACCATTCTCAACAAGGGCGCCATGCCCACCGGGTGGAGCGAGCCCGTCGGTCTGCCGACGGAAATCGTGCCCATGGACAAGCCCTATCAGGTCTTCGCCGGCGGCACCTTCACCGGGCAGCTGCTCTCCGACGGCGAGCCCGCCGCCGGCGTCGAGTGCGAGGTGGAGTACATCAACTCGGACGTGGATATGGCCGCTAAGGCCTTCAGCAAGGAGACCAAGGGTCCGGTGCCGCCCACCGCCATCGCCACCATCACCGACGCCAACGGCTTGTTCACCTTCGGCATCCCGCGCCCCGGCACCTGGGGCTTCGCCTGCCTGGGCTCCGGCCCGGTCAAAGAGCACGAGGGCAAGGCGCTGTCCCAGGACGCGGTGCTCTGGATTCACGCCACGGAGCTCTGAGCCGCCCCGCGATCCAGCGCATGTCGGTGCGCCGGGCGCAGCCCAGCCGGGCGCGCCCGCAGTGGCTGCTGCCCCGAACGCGCGCCGGTGACCCGCTTGCGCGAGCGGGATCATACGATTTTATAGATTATCCTACGCGCCTGCGCCGCACGCCGCGGCGCAGGCGCAACCGGAGGTCCGACTATGCACACCAAACCGATCGCAGCCGCCGTGGGACTCGCCCTGGTCGCGGGCGTCGCCGGCACCGCCAGGGCACAGACGCTGGAAGAGCGGGTCCTGCAACTGGAAGAAGAGAACGCCCGCCAGGCGGCGCAGATCGCCGAGCAGAAGCAGGCGCTGGAGGGCGCGCCTGAGCGCGTGGAGCGACTCGACGAGGCCCTGGAAGAGAAGCGTGCCGGCGGCGGCTGGTTCGAGCGCATCCAGATCGCCGGCCTCATCGAGGTGGAGGCGGGGTATTTCGAGCCCTTCGACGCCCCCTCCGAGTCCGACCTCGTGCTCGCCACCTTCGAGCTCGGCATCGCCGCACAGGTGACCGATTGGGTCGAGATCGGTGCTGCCCTGCTCTACGAGGAAGACGATACCGACCTGGAGGTCGACCTCGCCTTCGCGACCCTCTACAACCCGGATGTCGCGCCGGTCTTCTTCACCGTCGGCCAGGTCTACGTGCCCTTCGGTGCCTATGAGACCAACCTGGTGTCAGACCCGCTGACGCTCGAGATCGGCGAGACGCGCGAGACCGCGGCGGAGCTCGGCTTCGTCCACCAGGGGTTCGGCGGCAGCGTCTACGGCTTCAACGGCGACCACAAGCTGAACGGCGACAACCGCATCAGCAGCTGGGGCGCCAACCTGAGCTACGCCTGGGAGCAGGACGACATCACCGTCGCCGGCGGTGTCGGCTGGATCAATAACCTCGGCGACTCCGACAGCCTTCAGGACACGGTGGCCGACAACCGCAATGCCACCTTCGACGAGCTGGTGGAAGGCGAAGATCCCCGCGCCGACAGCTTCAGCACAGACCCCATTGATCGCACCGGCGGCTGGACCGCCAACCTCGCCGTGATCGTCGGCCAGTTCAACTTCATCGGCGAATACCTTTCCGCCACAGACGACTTCGATCCCGACAGCCTGAGCTACAAGGATCATGGTGCGCGGCCGTCGGCCTGGAACATCGAGCTCGGCTACAGCTTCCCGGTGCTCGGCAAAGAGACCGTCGCCGCCGTCGCCTACCAGGGCACCGACGAGGCCATCGGCCTGGAGCTGCCGAAAGAAAGCTGGCTCATCGGCTGGTCCATCGGCCTCTTCGACAACACGGCCCTGTCCTTCGAGTACCGCAACGACAGCGACTACAGCGAGGGCGAAGGCGGCACCGGCGACAGCGGCAACAGCTTCGTGGCGCAGTTGGCCGTCGAGTTCTGAGCTTGGTCGGGCCCTTGCCACAGGGGCAGGCGGCGGCGGGGGCGCAACGGCTAGAATGGCGGCAGTTCACCGCCGCCTGCCCACCGAGCCCGCCTCGCGCTGTTGTCTTCCACCACCGCTGCCGCCCTGCCGCCCATCCTCGCCGGCCCCATGCTGCGCCGGGTCACGCCTGAGCGTCTGGTCATCTGGCTGGTGCTGAGCGAGCCTGTGGACCTGCGGCTCGACCTCTACCGCGCGGGGGCCGCCAAGCCCTTCCTGACCGAGGACTTTCCCGGCGCCACCGCAGCCCAGGTGCGCATCGGCGAGCATGCCTTCGTGCGGCTCCTGGACCTGAAGCCCGCGGAGCCGCTGCCCGCCGATGAGCTGCTCGAATACGACCTGCGCGTGATGGCGGCCGGCGGCGAGCAGGGCCTCGCGGAGCTGCTGCCGGACCTCTGCTACCCGGGGCATGCGCGCCCGACGCTGGTGATCCGCCCGCGGCTTGCGGACCTGGTGCACGGCTCCTGCCGCAAGCCCCACTTCGACGGCCCGGACACCCTGCTGCGTCTGGACGACCTCATCGGCGCCGCGCCCGCGGACGCCGCGGCGCGCCCGGCGCTGCTGGTGATGACCGGCGATCAGATCTACTGCGACGACGTGGCGGGGCCCATGCTCGCCGCCATCCATCAGGTGATCGCGCTGCTCGGGCTCTACCCGGAGCGGCTCACCGGCGGCACCGTCGCCGACAGCGCCGCGCTGCTGGAAAGTGCCGCGGGCTACTACCGGCGCGAGCAGCTCCTGCCGCACACCCGCGCCAACCGCGCGCTCCAGGACATCTTCTTCGGCGGCGCGAAGAAGCCCATCTTCACCACCGCCTCCGCGCACAACCACCTGATCACCCTGGCCGAGGTGGCGGCCATGTACCTGCTGGTCTGGTCGCCGGCGCTCTGGCCCCGCATCGAGCTGGACCCGCAGCGCCCGCCCCAGCCGCTGCCGGCGCCGTTCGCCGCGCGTTATGCCGCCGAGTGCCCGGTGATCGAGCGCTTTCGCGATGGGCTCGCCCGGGTGCGCCGGGCGCTCGCGCACCTGCCCGTCTACATGATCTTCGACGATCACGACATCACCGACGACTGGAACCTCACCCGCGGCTGGGAGGAGGCCGCCTACAGCCATCCCTTCTCCCGGCGCATCATCGGCAACGCGCTCATCGGCTATTGGCTGTTCCAGGGCTGGGGCAACGACCCGGACCGCCACGGCGAGCTGCTGGATGCCGCGCTGGCATGCTTTCCGCCGGACGCGCCCGCACCGCCGGCGGCCCTCGATGCCCCCGAGGCACCGGCAGAGCCCGCCCCCGTGCCGCCGCTCGCCACCGAGCCCCCCGGCGGCCTGGAGCCCCGCGACCGGCTCATCGACCGGCTGCTCGACTTCGAGCACTGGCACTACAGCCTGCCCACAGTGCCGAAGCTGGTGGTGCTCGACACCCGCACCCACCGCTGGTGGTCCGAGTCGAGCCTCGCCAAGCCCTCCGGGCTCATGGACTGGGAGGAGCTCTCGGAGCTTCAGCAGACGCTGATGCACGCGGACGCCGTGGTCATGGTCTCCCCGGCGCCGGTGCTGGGCGTGAAGCTCATCGAGAACGTGCAGCGGGTGTTCACCTGGCTCGGCCACGCCCTGCTGGTGGACGCCGAGAACTGGATGGCGCACCCGGGCGCGGCCAATGTCATGCTGAACATCTTCCGCCACCGGCGCACGCCGCAGCACTTCGTGATCCTCTCCGGCGATGTCCACTACAGCTTCGTCTACGACGCGGTGCTGCGCTTTCGCACCAACACCCCGCGCATCTGGCAGATCACGGCGAGCGGCCTCAAGAACGAGTTCCCGCACACCCTGCTCGGCTGGTTCGACCGCCTCAACCTCTGGCTCTACGGCACCCGCTCCCCGCTCAACTGGCTCACCCGCCGCCGGCGTCTGCGCCTGCGTGCCCGCCGCCCGGACGGCAACCCCCACCGCCGCCTCTACAACGGCAGCGCCCTGGGCCGGGTGCAGCTGGACGCCACCGGCACACCCGTGGACATCCGGCTGCTGACGGCGGACGGCGGCGAGGTGGTGTTTCCGCCGCCGCCCTGAATGAGAAACCCATGCACGATCCGAACAACACCGAGCGCCGGCTGCTGATCCGCGCCGAGCTGGCCCGCGTGGACGGCGTCGATCCCGGCGCCGGCGAGGCTGCGTCCCAGCCCATGCCCAAGCACCGCAAAATGGCCGCAAGCCCGCTGCGGTTCCTGCGCGGCTCGGCGCAGCTCTACTATGCAGACCTGGCGAGCGGTGTCCTGGCGCTGCCGGCGGCGCTGCTGGAGCGGGTGCCGGTGACCAGGGTGATGGGGGACTGCCATGCATCCAACTTCGGCTTCCTCACCGAAGAAGGCTCCCACGGCGACAGCGTCGTGTTCTGCCCCAACGACTATGACGATGCCTGTCTGGGCCATGCCGCCTGGGATCTCGCCCGCTGCATCACGAGTCTGGTGCTGGCTGCCGACTACTGCGCCGGCGTGCTTGATGGGCGGTATGACGCCGATGACGTCGACGCGCCGGACCGGCTGACGGCCGCCACGGCAAAGGACGCACGCAAAGCCGGCCACGCCCTGCTCGCCGCCTACCGCCGCACCTGCCTGGAGGGCGTCAACGACCCGGAGCGGCGCGACAGCGCCATGACGCATTTTTCGAGCGGCCATGTGCTGCGCAAGCCCTGGAAGAAGGCCCGGCGCCGCCGGGCCGGCGGTCGGGACTTCGCCACCAAGAGCACGCTTGCGAAGGAGGTGGAGGTGCGCGACGGCCGCCCGCGCTTTCGCGACCGCCCGCAGCGTTTCAGCACGCTGGAGCCCGCACGTGCCGACCAGGTGCGAGCGGCCTTCCGGCCCTATGTGGACGACGCCGTGCTGGATCTGGTGCGGCGCCTGGGTGCCGGCACCGGCTCCGTGGACCTGGATCGGTTCTATCTGCTGGTGGGCCCGGAGGACTCCGCCGGCGACGCCGACCTGCCGCTCTGCCATGTGGTTGAGGTCAAACAGCAGCGCCTGTCGGGTCCGCTGCACCACTTCCCGGGTCTGCGCCCGGAGAACCGACTGGCCCCGGCGCACCTCACCGTGGACTGCCAGCGCCGCATGCAGCGCAGCCCCGACATGGTCCTGGACGAGGCGGTGTGGGAAGACAAGCACTGGCTGGTGCGCTCGCGCCACCACGCGCGGGTGGGCATCGACCCGGAGGACATCGCGCTGGCGAAGAAGAAGCCGGGAAAAGGGCTGGCGCAGTACGCCGCCGCCTGTGGCGAGGCCCTGGCGCTGGCCCATGCCCGCGGCGACCGGCGCTCCACGCGCTTCGAGGCCGCCGCGGCGGCGGTGCTGGCGGAGGAGGGTGACGCACTGCTGGACGCCGCCGTGGCCTACGCGGAGCAGGTGATCGCCGATTGGGGCCTGCTCAGGGCCATGCTGCCGGACTGACGGCGGCCGGCGCGACGGCTCAAGTCCGCACCCCGCCCCGATGGCTGCTCCACACAAGGGTGTGCGCTGACCAGGCAGCGCAGAGCGGCGCCGATTCGCGTCCGGCTCAGCCCAGGTGCGCGCGGTACAGCTCGCCGCCGAGCTGGGCATAGCTGCCGGTGAGGATGAAGGCGGGGCCCGTCGCATCCGGCTGCTCCAGGCGCATGCCCTCGTGGTCGTCGGCGATGCGCTGCCACGCGGTGGCTGCGCCGCCGGCGGCCACATGGCCGTGGCAGACGCTGATGGGCAGCGTCGGCGTCTTCACCCGCACCAGCGGCGGCAGCGGCAGGAAGGGGGCATCCTCGCCCGCGAGGTCCGCGGCGATGGCCTCGGCCTGCCGGCGGATGGGCTCGATGTAGCTGAAGCAGCGCCCCTCCACTTCGGCGCAGTCGCCCAGGGCGTAGACGCCCGGCACCGACGTGCGCAGCCGGCGGTCGGCGACGATGCCGCGCTGCACCGCGAGACCGGCGCGGGCGGCGGGCTCCGTGATGGGCAGCAGGCCGGCGGCGGAGAGGACGATGTCCGTGTCGAAGCGCGTGCCGTCGGCGAGGGTCGCCCGCAGCCGCTCGCCGGCATGGTCCAGCGCCGCGAGCGTGCTGCCGAGCCGCCATTGCACGCCCTTCGCCGCCAGGCGCTCGCGCAGCGCGCCGCCCACATCCGCCGGCAGCAGGGCCGCGAGGGGCCGATCCGCCGGGTCCACCAGGGTCACGGCGTGGCCGCCGGCGGTGAGGTCGTCCGCCAGCTCGCAGCCGATGAGCCCTGCGCCCACCAGGGTCACCTGCCTGGGGCCGGCGTCCAGGCGCTCGCGCAGGCCGCGGTAGCTCGCCAGATCGTTGACCCGCAGCACGGCATCGGCGGCGTCACCGGCCATGTCCAGGCGCCGCTGGCGGGCGCCCAGGGCAAGCACGAGCCGGCCGTAGCTGATGCCGCCGCGGGCGGTGATGAGCCGCCGCCGCGTGGTGTCGATCTTGAGCACCCGGGTGCGGGTCAGCACCTCGATGCCGAGCTCGGCTGCGCGCTGCCCGGCGGTGGCGTCCACCAGGCTTTGCGTGTCCCGGCCGTGGGCCAGCGCCGTGGACAGCGACGGCTTGGCATAGACGGCGCCCTCGCAGGCGGTGACCAGCAGGATCGGCAGGGCCGGGTCGCGGCGGCGGGCGGCCTCGGCCACGGACCAGCCGGCGACGCCGGCGCCGACGATGACCAGATGCTCCGCGCTGCCGAAGTGCCGGCGGCGCAGCCCAGGACCGGCTGTGGGTCGCCTCGGCACGTCCGACACCGGGGAAGGCGGCGGTGCGTCCGGCAGCAGGCGCAGGTCCGCCTTGCGCAGCCCGCACAGGGGGCACTGCCAGTCGTCGGGCATATCATCGTAGCGGGTGCCGGGCGGCAGGCCCCCGTCCGGGTCCCCCTTGGCCTCGTCGTAGATGTAGCCGCAGGCGTCACAGATCCACTTGCGGTAGGGGGTCTCGGTCATGGGTACTGCTCCGGGGGTGGCCTGGGGGGTGGCCTGGGGGGTGAAAGGGGGGTGGCAGGAGGGACGGCGGGCGGCGGCTCAGGCGCGCGGCACCTGCGCCAGGATCTGCTCGAAGAGGGCGTCCAGCTCGGTGCCGATCTCGGCAAGGGCCGGGCTGTCGAAGGCCGCGAACGCCGTGCTCGGCATGCGGCAGGCGACCTTGGTGGTGCCCTGGTCCTCGTAGACGTGGATGCGCAGCGGGATGTCGTGGCCCGCGGGCTTGCAGGCGTCCCAGACGCGGATGGCGAAGTCCGGCCGGAAGATCTCCAGGATCTGATCCGCCGGGACGTCTTTACCGATCAGCTTGGCGTTGGCCTGGCCGTTGATGTGGGCGACGACACGCAGACCGACGCCCTCGACACCGGTCTTGAGCTTGTCGATGGCTTCGTCGGCGGAAAGTGGGGTGGAGAAGGTGTGCATGGCAAATCCTGCGATTCCTGATTGAAGCGGACAAGTTGTTGATTGTGAAAGTAACAAGTAGCGAGTAACGAGGTGCGAGGCGTCGGTCGGGGCAGCGCAGCGTAACCCCAGGCTCTGACGACCATGCCGCCCCCTCGCCCCCCGCCCCTAGCTGCCCGCCCCTTCCGAATCCATCCGCGCCAACTCCTTACGCAGGTGCTTGGTGGCCGGCGTGACGATGGCGACGAAGTAGGACTCGCGCAGCTTGCGCTGGGCGGGTGCGCTGCTGAGGTAGCCCTTGGCACCCGTGTGCAGCATGGCGGATTGGGAGGCGCGCAGGGCCAGCTCCCCGGCGGCGAGCCGCAGTTGCAGGATCTCGCGGAAGAAGTCCTCGGACGCCTCGTGGGGCGTCTCGGCCAGGGTCAGCACCGCCTCGACGATGTCGTCGAGCTCCTCCTGGAGCTCGTCCGGGCGGTCGTCCAGAAACTGATTCACATGCCCGAGCTGGTGCTCCACGCCGCGGCAGACATCGATGCAGCCCTGGATGTTGCCGGCGCCCATGCCGAACTGGAGCAGCACCAGCCCGGCGCGGGCACGGCGCAGAAAGGCGGCGCCGTCGTGGTCGATGATGTGGGCGTCCGGAATGAAGACGTTATCGAACAGGCAGGCGAAGGTGCGGGTGCCCTCCAGGGCCACGAAGTGCGCCGACTGGCGCAGTGTGAACCCCGGCGCGCTGCAGTCCACCAGCGCCATGACGGTGCGGGCGGTGTCGCCGCTCAACGTAAAGAGCGTGCCGAAGACATGGTCCGCGCCCAGGTTGGACACCCAGGGCAGGCTGCCGTTGACGATGTAGCCGCCGTCCACCCGCTCGCCGGTGAGGCGCAGGTCCTCGATGCCGGAGAACGCCTTCATGGTGTTGGACATGCCGGTGCCGCCGAGCACCCGGCCGGACGCCAGCGGCTCCAGCCACAGGTCGCGGGCCTCGGTTTCGCCCATCTGCAGGTACCAGGCGCAGGTGTCCTGGCACCAGGTGGCGAAGCCGGTGGACAGGCACTCGTGGGAGACGGCGGCCATGGCGCGGATGGCGGCGCCGAAGTCGTGGCAGCCGTCCGGGCGGGCATCGGGCAGGTGGGCGCGGAAGGCGCCGGCGGCGCCGAGGCTGTGCATGACGGCCTTGGGGTACAGACCTTCCCGGTCGATGCGGGCGGTGAGCGGGGCGAGCTCGCGCTCCACCACGTCCTGCGTCGCCGCCACCAGCTCATCGGCGGTGGGCACAGCGGGGATGATTCGGCCTGCGGCCGTGGGCTCGGGCATCTGGACGGCGGCGCTCATGGGGTACGACTCCGAAAGCGGTGGCGGGCGAGGACGGCAGGGCCGGCGGCGCTGGGCCGGTTGCACCGGGTCGTGCCGGTGCAGCGGTCCGTCGTCGGGCAGGCCTGCCGCGCTGGGTTTGGGCGTGGCGCCGGGGTGCGGCGCTCGGTTACGGCGCTTGGTTGCAGCGCTGGGTTGCAGCGCTGGGTTGCATCGCTGCTGGCGGGCTCAGGCCGGATCGACGCTGACGTTCACCGGGCGGCGCATGGTGTTGGCCACCGGCGACCAGGTGTTGGAGTGGGCGATGATCTCGTCGATGACCTCTTTCGGCGCATCACCCTCGGCGTCGATGGTGACGCGGATGTCGGTGAAGCCCAGCGGCTTGGCCGGGTTCAGGTCGCCCGTGCCCCAGACGGCGGTGACGTTGATGTCGCCCTCCAGGTGCAGCTCCAGCTTGGAGAGCTTGACGCCGCGGGCGGTGGCGTTGGCGTGCACGCCGACGGCCAGGCAGGCGCCGAGGGTGGCGAGCGCCGCCTCGGACGGGTTGGGGGCGTTGTCTTCTCCAAGCAGGTGCGGCGGCTCGTCGATGAGCATGGGCGCCAGGTCGCGCACATAGGTCATATTGCGGAACTGGCCCTCGCAGACCGTCTTGGCCTTCAGGGTGACGACGTTGGTGGGGTTGGCCTTGCCCTTCTCGCCGAGCTTGGTGAGGCCCTCGGCGTCGATGGGGCGCAGGTAGTCGATGGTTGCGGAAACGGTCTCGGCGGTGGCGCTCATGGGGCTGACTCCGTGGGTTGTGGGTGGTCACGTTGGACCTGGTTGCAGCTCAACCCCGTGAAAGCAATGACCGTGCCTGCTATGAAAGACGAAGAATAACAGTCGCTTGGAAATTGTCACACCAGAGAGGTCGACAATTCGACAGGGCGCGCACCGGTTTTGTCGACAATGTCGGCGAGGTTGCGGGCGCCGGCGTCCACCTTGGCTTCAGGCCGCTCACTCCGTGGCGATGCCGAGCTTGACGATGCGGTAGCGCAGCTGGCGAGGCGTGAGGCCCAGGCTCAGCGCCGCGCGGGTCTTGTTGCCGTGGTGGCGGCGCAGGGCCTGCTCGATGTGGTCGCGCTCGTCGTGGCGCACCCGCGCATAGGGCCGCAGCCCCGGCTCGGCGCTGTCGAAGGGGTTGCCGGGCACGCCGGCGCCCGGCGCCGTCATCGGCTCGCTGTGGTGCAGCGGCACGGGGTCCGCCGGGGCGCGCGATGCGCCCGCGCCGGCCGGGGCCGCCATGGACAGCCCGCCCGGCTCCGTGCCCGCGCCGGCGGCGCCCGGCTGGCGGATGCCCTCTTCCTCGACGAGGATCTCCTGCACCAGGTCACGGCGGATGACGGATTCGGTGCTCATGAGCACGGCGCGCTTCACCAGGTTCTCCAGCTGGCGGATGTTGCCGGGCCAACCGAAGCGCTCCAGCAGCTCCAGGGCGCCGGGGCCGAACACCTGGTTGCGGCCGTACTCCTGGTTGGCGGCGTTGAGAAAATGCCGGGCGAGGATGGGCACGTCGCCGGCGCGCGCGCGCAGCGGCGGCAGGCGGATCGGGAACACATTCAGCCGGTAGAACAGGTCCAGGCGGAAGCGGCCGTCGTTCACGGCCTCCTGGAGGTTCTGGTGGGTGGCGGCGACGATGCGCACGTCCACCGGGATATCGCGGGTGCCGCCCACACGCTGCACGACTTTGTACTCCAGCACCCGCAGCAGCTTGGCCTGAAGCTCAAGGTCCAGGTCGCCGATCTCGTCCAGGAACAGCGTGCCGCCGTCGGCGAGCTCCATGCGCCCCTTCTTGACCGCCTGCGCACCGGTGAAGGCGCCCTTCTCGTGGCCGAACAGCTCGGACTCCAGCAGGTTCGCCGGGATGGCCGCGCAGTTGACGCTCACGAAGGGCCCGTCGGCGCGCTTGCTCGCCACATGCTGCATGCGCGCGAAGCGCTCCTTGCCGGTGCCGGACTCGCCGAGCAGCAGCACCGTGGTCTTGGTGGCCGCCACCTGCAGCGTCTGGTTGATGGCCTGGTGCAGCGCGGGGCTCTGGCCGATGATGCCGTAGGAGGCGCCGCGGCTCTCCAGCCGGTTCTTGAGCAGCCGGTTCTCAGACAGCAGCTGGGCGGTGCGCTCGGCCACCAGATCATTCACGCGCAGCACCTGTGCGACGAGTGTCGCGATGACCTGCAACAGTGCAAGGTCGCGCTGAAAGGGCCGCTCGCGCTGACGCAGCCGGTGCACCGCCAGCACGCCGATGGTCTGCTCGTGCTGCTGGATGGGCAGTGCGAGGAAGGCCACCGGCTCCTGCGGCAGCACGCCGCGGGCGACGGCGCGGGTCAGGTAGCTCGGCTCGGCGTCGATGTCCTGCACCACCTCCATCTGACCGGTCTGGAACACACGGCCGGTGATGCCCTCGCCCAAGGCATAGCGCCCGCGGGCGCGCTCCTCGTCCGTCAGGCCATAGGCATAGCGGATGGCGAGGGTGGCGGTGCTTGGGTCCACCAGCAGGACCCGGCCGCGGTTCAGGCCCAGCAGCTGGGAGAGCAGCCGCAGGATGCCCTGGATTGCCGCCTCCGGGTCATCGCTGCGGCTGATGATGCGCGCCGCCTGCTGGATCACCAGCAGCTCGGATTCCAGGGTAATGGCGGTGTCGGACGTGGACATGGATGCTCGGCATTGACGACAAAGTGGTCACTGCGCAAGCAAGCAACGGGCCAATCGGCCCGGGGCAACGCAGTTGCCGCCGGTCCGCCACACGAAGAAACGGGGATAAGAAACGGGGACGGTATATTCAATTCAGCACAAAAATTGGGGACACATAAAAAGGGGACGGTATATCAAATTCAGCGGACTGGTGTGCCGTCGTTCAACATCGAGCTCCGCAAGGCCAGTGCTGTTTGAGTTAAGTTTACCGTCCCCGTTTCTTCCCGTTTCTTTGGCATCATGTCTATCTCTCAAGTTAAGGTTACCGTCCCCGTATCTTGTTCCCAAATTCGTCTCCGTGTTTTGAGGGCGCGCGCGGTGGGGCGGAGCGCTGTACCATCCGCGCTGCTTTCGGCCCTGCGCTGTTGACTACAGGACACCTGCCATGAACGAGCACTCCGTTGACGCCGCCGCCGACGAGGCGGAGGAGGCGGCGCCCCGCCGCGGCCTGATCGCCGCGCTGGAAGTCATCGCCGATGAGGCTCCCGCCGACGGTATGACCCTGCACGATTTCACCCAGGCCCTGGGTGAGCGCGCCTTCGGCCTGATGCTGTTTGCGCTGGCCATTCCGGTGTGCATCCCGCTGCTCTACGGCATTCCCCAGATCGTCTCCCTGCCGATGATCGCCATCGCTGTGCAGATGGCCATGGGGCGCCCGGAGCCCTGGATGCCGCAACGCTTCGGCGAGCGTCGCCTCAGTAAGTCCGGTCTGGTGCAGATGGCCGCCGGCGCGCGCAAGTATTTCGGCTGGATCGAGACCCTCGCCCGGCCGCGCTTGCTGCTGCTGTCGGGGCCCACGGCGGAGCGCATCGTGGGCGCCGTGTTCGTGGTGTTCATTGCCAGTATCCTGATTCCATTCCCGGCCACCAATACCCTGCCCGGCATCGGCATCGCCATGGCCTCCATCGGTCTCATTACCCGCGACGGCCTGCTGGTGCTCGCCGGGATCGCCATCGGCATCGCCTGGATCACCCTGCTGGTGGTGGGGGTTGCCGTGTTCGGCCCCGCCTTCATCGACCTCTTCAAGGACGCCGTCAAATCCGTCCTCGGCTTCGGCTGACAGCCTCGAAATAGGGCGACGCCAACCTGTGCAGCCCTGTGCAGAAAAAGAAAGCGCCAAAATTCGGGGACGGTAACCTGATCTTGACAGCGTCGTCGCACGGTCGCACAGCGCGGGGCAATCGCCACCATAGCCGGCTGTCTCCGGGCGCTCCGGTGGACCTGCCTTCGGTGGAGGTAACTGCACCGATCGGCGCCGCGCCCGGTGATGCCTTGTGAGCAGTCCGCTTCGGCGTCTACCTTGAAGGTAGGGTGTGGTCCGCGCACGGTGATCGCCGCGGCGGGCCGCAAGGCCGGACTGACCAGAGAGGTATCGACGATGAAGACCTGGGTGATCGTGAGCAATGCCACCCGCGCGCGGCTCTACGCGCTGGAGGGCCGCGGGCAGCCCCTCGCGGAGCTCAAGGACCTGGTCCACCCCGAGGCGCGCCTCAAGGGGGAGGAGATCGAGAGCGACCGGCCGGGCCGAGCCTTCGATTCCCGCGGCGAGCAACGCCATGCGATGGAGCCGAGCACCGACCCCAAGCACGAAGAGGCCATGCGCTTCGCCCGCGAAGTCGTGGCGCTGTTGCGCGAGGGGCTCCATGCCCATCGCTTCGAGCAGCTCTGCATCATGGCGCCGCCGCAGTTCATGGGCCTGCTGCGCGAGGTGATGGACGCGCCGCTCAAGCGCGCGGTGAAGGGCGAGCTGGTCAAGGACCTGACGCACGAGGACACCGGTCGCGTCGCCGCCGAGGCCTGGGCCCTGCTGTAACGGATGCTGCGCGCTGCGGCACGCCTGCTCCCTCGGGGGGCTCCCCGGCCTGTCTGCGGCGGTGGTGGTGTACCACGGGCTCGGGATGCTGGCTCTCGGCCCCAGCCGGCGCGGCAAGTCCACGGTGGCCGCAGCCGTCCTGATACCGCCGCAGGCAGCGGCCGACGCGGCGGTATGCCGCCGACGACCCGGCGAGCCCAGGCCCCGGACTTTGGATGCGGCCATCGGCCGCAGGCCTTACGCCGCCGGCATTGCCGCCGGTCTCAGTCCGCCTGCCGCCACGAGAAGCGTTTGATGAGGCTGACGCAGAGGCCATCCAGCAGGAAGCCGATGATGCCGATGACCACGACGATGGCTGCCAGGGTGTCGTACTCCAGCGTGTCGCGGGCGTCGTTGATGGCGTAGCCCAGGCCGCTGGTGACGCCCAGGTACTCCGCCGGTACGAGCACGATCCAGGCGACGCCCACCGCGAGCCTCAAGCCCGCGAAGATGTCCTGCCCGATGGCGGGCATGATCACCCGGCGCAGCATCTGCCAGCCGTCGGCGCCCAGGTTGCGCGCCACCTTGAACCACAGCGGGTCGATGCGGCGCACGCCCTGGGCGGTGGAGAAGAGCACGGGCCAGACCGCGGCGACGGTGATCAGGAAGACGATGGCGCCGTCCCAGGTGGCGAAGGCCAGCACCGCAATGGGCATCCAGGCCAGGGGGCTGATCATGCGCAGGAACTGAAAGGGCACGTGGGTGACCTCCCGCAGCGCCGACGACAGCCCGATGGCCACGCCCACCGGCACGCCGATGACGAAGGCCCAGAGCAGGCCCATGCCGATGCGGTACAGGCTCGGGTAAATGGTGCCCCACACATCGCCGGAGGCGACCAGCTCGCCGAGGGCCGCAAAGGCCGGGGCCGGCGCGAAGCCGGCGAAGGCGGACACGTCCTCGTTACTTGCAATGGCCCAGCCGCCGAGCCACCAGAGCGCCAGCAGCACTGCGATGCCCAGGGCCGGATAGGCCACCGTGGACAGCAGGAAGGCCCGTACCGCAGGCCAGCGGAAGGTGCGGGTGTGCCAGTGGCGCGCGGGTCGCTCGATGACGGCGCTGCGTGCGGGGGCGCTGCGCCCCGCGTCGCCGGCACCGCCCGGCGGTGCCGGTGCGCCTGCGTCGGCAGCCGCCGGCCTCGCCGGCCGGCCGCCGGCCGAGCGGCGCTGCTCGCCGCCGGTGAGCGCCGGCTCCGCGGTCAGCGGCAGGGTGCCCTCGGCCGCCGTCACAGCACCACCACTTCTTCACGCGTGTAGGGGTCGTCCGGGTTGATGCCCGGCACCTTGGACCAGTCCATGAACTGCTCCATGGCCACCTTGACGTGGTCGTAGTTCACCAGGTCCTGCGTCACGAAGTCGGGGTCGAGATCCTTCAGGAAGGTGGTGTCGCCGCCCACCAGGGTCTTGTTCATTTCCTCGACGATGAGCTTGGTGGCGCTCGGGTAGGGGTAGGGCTGGAAGTCGATGCGCCCGTTCTGCCACTCGGCGACGTGGCGGTTGGCGTTCGGGTCCGTGTAGTCGTCTGGGCCGTAGAAGGTCATGGCCCGCTCCACCACCTTGGCCGGCATGGGCAGGTACTTCTTGCCATCCTTGGAGAGCATGTGCGCCACCTCGCCCTTGTTCTGCTGGGCGTAGATCTGCGCCTTGACCACGGCGTTCATGACCTTCTGGGTCCACTCCGGCTTGGCGGCGACGGTCTGCTCGTTCATGCAGACCACGCAGCAGGGGTGGTTCTTCCAGATGTCGCCGGTGAAGCGCAGCATGGTGCCGCCCGCCAGCAGCTCGCCGGCGGCGTTGAAGGGCTCGGCGACGATGAAGGCGTCGATCTTTTTGGACGCCAGCGCCGGCGGCATGTCCGGCGGCGGCATGATCATCAGGTTGACCTCGTCCGCTGCCAGCTCCGCGGTCTGGTCCTTGATGACCGGCTTCAGGCCGGCGTTGCGCAGCGCCATCTGCAGCACGATGTTGTGCATGCTGTACCAGTAGGGCACCGCAACCTGCTTGCCGGCGAGGTCGCTGAAGTCCTTGGCGTCCAGGTGCTTGCCGGCCACCACGGCGGAGCCGTTCAGGTGCGCCCAGGACATGATCTTGACGGGGAAGTCGTTGTTGTAGCGCATCCACACGGGGATGGGCTTCAGCAGGTGCACCAGGTTGAACTTGCCGGCGGCGAAGCCTTCCACCAGCGGCGACCAGCCGCGGATCAGCGTGGGCTTCTCCACCTTCAGCCCTTCCTCTTCGAAATATCCGTTGGCGTGGGCCACCAGCAGGGCGGTGGCGTCGGTGATGGGGATGTAGCCGATGCGCACGACCTCGTCCTCCGGCGGCTCGGCGGCGTTCAGCAGGCCCGGCAGGCTCGCCATGGTGGCGGCGAGGCCGCCCTTGGCAAGCAGGTCGAGCATGAAGTCGCGGCGCGACATCTCGTGCTCGAAGAGGTAATTCAGATCGTCATCGTGCTGGCTCATGGAGGGTGCCTCTTGGGTTGCGATGGTCGGCTGTGGAGAGGAAATCCGGTTGCCAGCCTCAGTGGTGGGCGCCGGCCGCTTCTGGGGCGGCTCGGCGGGGAAGGGGATCGGTTGCCGGCGCTGTGGCGGCTCAGGCGGCGGCGCGCTGGGGCTCCGCGTCCTGGGTGTCCGCGCTCGGCGCCGCTGTGCTGCGGCCGTCGCCGACGAGTCCGTCAAAGGTGGTCATCAGCTGCTCGCGGGCGCGGCTGTATTCGGCACTGGCGCGCTCCCGGGGCGTCGGCAGGTCGATGGCCATCTCGCCGACGATGCGCCCGGGGTTGGCCGCCATGATCAGCACCCGGTCCGCCATGGCCACGGCCTCATCGATGTCGTGGGTGACGATGACCAGCGTGAGCTTCTCCTGCCGGGCGATGCGGGAGACCTCGTCCTGGAGCGCGGCGCGGGTGAAGGCGTCCAGCGCCGAGAAGGGCTCATCCAGCAGCAGCAGCTCGGGGGAGGTGGCGAGCGAGCGCGCCAGGGCCACCCGCTGCTGCTGCCCGCCGGAGAGGCTTTGGACATTGGCGTCTGCCTTGTCGGCGAGGCCCACCAGATCCAGCAGCGCATCGATGCGCGCCGGATCGCGGCGCCCGGCGAAGAGCAGGCCCAGCTCCGCGTTCTGCCGCACCGACATCCAGGGGTACAGGCTCGGCTTCTGGAACATCATGTTCCATTTGGCGCTCGGCTTGGTGACCATGTGGCCGCGGATGTGCACGCAGCCCTCCGTCGGCAGCATCAGCCCCGCCAGCATGTGCAGCAGCGTGGACTTGCCGCAGCCGCTGCGGCCGATCAGCGCCACCTGCTCGCCAGGGCGAATGCTGAGCTCGACGTCCTTGAGCGTCGGTGCGCTCTGGCCCTTGAAGGTGTGGGTGATGAAATCGACGGAGACGCTGGCAGCCATGCGATGGTTCCGGCAGTGAAGGTTGCCGGAGGCCAGTGCAGAGACCGTGCCATGGCCTGCAGATGCCGTGTTTGCCCAGTCACGGCGCAGGGTGGCGCACCGAGCGCACCGGTTTGGCGACATTCGTCGGCGTCGTGCTCGGCCGCGAGTGTCGACAATGCCTGACAATTCCAGTCGGCAATCTCGATTCCGAGCTTCACGCCGGCAACGATCCGCGTCGGCGTGCCTTGGCACCAGGCTTGCTTGCCTTCTGCCGGTTGCTCCCATCCAGTTTCTTCAGCCGCACGACGAGGTGCCGACGCATGACCAAGACCGAGATGAAGACCGCCATCCTGGACGCGAAGAAGGCCAAGGGCATGACCTGGGAGGCGCTCGGGGGCGCCGTCGGTCTGGCGCCGGAGTTCCTGTGCTCCGCCTGCCTCGGCATGAACAGCCTGAGCGAGGCCAACGCCAAGACCTGCACCGAGGCCCTGGGCCTGGGCCCGGACGTGGCTGCCGCCCTCACCGAGTTCCCGAAAAAGGTCTGGGACCAGACCATCCCCACCGACCCGCTGATCTACCGCTTCTACGAAATCGTCGGCGTCTACGGCGAGACCCTGAAGGAGGTCATCCACGAGCAGTTCGGCGACGGCATCATGAGCGCCATCGACTTCTCCATGGACGTCGCCAAGCAGGAGGACCCGAAAGGCGACCGCGTGGTGGTGACACTGAACGGCAAGTTCCTGCCCTACAAGTCCTGGTGACAGCGACCTTCGGCGCACGGGCATCCGGCCCGTGCGCGGCCCCTGCCCGACCCCCGTGCCCGACCCCCGTGCCCGACCCCAGTGCCCGACCCCCGTGCCCGACCCGCTCCCTGCAGCCTCACCCGGGACAGTCCCATGCCGCCCGCCGGCGCGAGCATCAAGAAATCGTCATGAACGCCCGCTAGGCTTGGCCGCCGAATGACCCGGGGCTGCCGCCCCGGTCCTCTCTCATCCGGACCAATCCAGCCAAGCCGCGATGTCCCCTGCAACCCGGACGGCCGTTGCGACCGGCGCGGGCCGGCAGCCGTCCCGGCCTCAGCGCATCCGCGCGGAGGTCGGCGCCACCGAGCCCTCCCCGCCGCAAGGCTCACCGACACAGCGGCTCAGCCGCGCGCCGCTGCCGACGGTGCTGCTCCACTGGCTGCTGGTGCTGGCCCTGGCGGTGAGCCTCGCCACCGGCCTGCGCATCGCCGCAGATGCCCCCGATGCCCTGGTTTCCGCCGCACTGGCCCCGGTGCTGCCGCAGGGGGCGGCGCTGCTGTGGCATCTCATCTCCGGTGCCCTTGTGCTGGCGGCCATGCTGGCCTATGCCCTGTATCAGGTGCGAAGCGGTCTCGGCCGCCGGCTGCTGCGACTGCCGCGGATGGGGGCAGCGGGCGACCGCGCGGCCCGCCTGCGCCGGCTGGACCTGGTGCTGTACTGGCTCGCCTTTGGTCTGCTGCTGTTGGCGGCCGGCACCGGTGCCCTGCAATACCTTGGTGCTGCGCCGCCCGGCGGGCGCCGGCTGCTGGAGGCGCTGCATCGGATGGCGGCCTGGGGCCTGCTGGGCTATGCCGCGGCGCATGTCGGTCTACAGCTCGCCGGCGGCGGTGTGCGGCGCCTGCTCGCGATCCTGCTGCCGCGCCCGGCCCACCTGCGCATCGGCGCCTGGGCGGCGGCGGTGAGCCTGGGTCTGATCGTCGCCGCCGTCGTCGCGGACCGCGTGCTGGTGCGGGACCTGACCCTGCCGCGGGCCGTGGAGTTGCCCGTGCTGGACGGCCGCGTGGACGACCGCGCCTGGGCGCAGGCCCCCGCGCTGCGCATCGCACTCGCCAACGGCGCCAATCTGCCGGGCGGCGAGAGCATCCTGACCCTGCGCGGCGTCCACGACGGCGAGCGTGTCTACCTGCTCTGCGAGTGGACCGACCCCACCCGCAGCACCGCCCATGTGCCGCTGCTCAAGACAGCCCAGGGCTGGCGCATCCTGCAGACCGCCTACCGCAGTGCCGACGAGAACCGCTGGTACGAGGACAAGCTCGCCCTCATGCTGGCGCCGCCCGGCAGGCCGCTCGCGGCCCTGACCTCGGTGCACCTGGGTGCGCAGCCGCTGCGGGGCGAGCCCGAGGCGCCTGGCGGTCGCGGCCTGCACTACACCACCGACGGCGGCATCCTCGACGTCTGGCACTGGAAGTCCGTGCGCAACGACGCCGAGCATCAGGCGGACGACAATTTCTTCGGCCCGCCGTTGCCCGCCCCGGCGCAGACGCCGCGCACCCGGGACCCGGACAGCGGCGCCTGGCTGCCGCGCTACACCGGCGGCTACCGCAAGGACCCGCCCGGCACCTTCAGCGGCTACGAGATGAACTGGGAGTTCTTCAGCGAGGGCCGGACGCAGCCGCTGCGCCTGCCGAAGGACCCCCGGGATCTGGCCCTGCCGGAGGCGGCCGGCGGCGCACCACCGGCGCCGCCGGCAACGGCACCGGAGCCGGCCTGGATCGAATTCAACGACACCCGCCCCTACGCCGACGGCCCGGACACCCTGCCGGTGGGCACGCTGCTGCCGAGCGTGCTGCCCACCGGCCGGCTCACAGGCGACCGCGGCGACATCGCCGCCCGTGGCCATTGGGCGGACGGGCGCTGGTCCCTGGAGCTGAGCCGGCGCCTGGACACGGGCTCCAGCCGGGACGTCGCCATCACCGACGGCACCCTGCTCTGGGTGGCCGTGTTCGACCACACCCAGACCCGCCATGCCTACCACCTGCGCCCGGTGCGGCTGCGCCTGCGCTGACGCAGCTCGCGACATGCATCGCCATCAAATCGCAACAGCTGCTTCTCAGTCCCGTCACATCGGCTCGCTAGCATAGCCGCCGCGTCTGGGTAGATGGCTACACGGATCGTGGTTAATACCCATATGATTGAGGGGTTTTCCGGAATGCTGGAGGCGGCTTTGCAGAAGCCTCCAGGCCCTGGAGCCGTCTGAAGCCCACCGGGCCGTCACTACCCGGCCTGGGCCGGCGGCGCGTCGCCGCTGGGCAAGAGCCCGGCGCCGGCATGGGTCCCAGGCCTTCGGCAGCGGCCCCTCGCCTGCCGTTCATCTATCAGCTCACCCGGGGGCACCGATGTACCGACCCACACGCCACCTGCCGCGCGCGGCGGGGGTACTCTTCTCCGCGTTCCTGGCGGCGGCCATGCTGGCGGCGCCGGCCGCGGCCAATCAGACATTGCGCTATCACATCGCCGCGAGCAGCGACGATGCCGAGGAGGCCGCGGGTGCGGTGGACCTCACAAGCTCGGACCTCGAAATCACCGAAGACGACCCCGGTGTTCCGCAGCTGATCGGCCTGCGCTTCGCGGGCCTGGACCTGCCACAGGGGCTGCCGATTCTCGGCGCCTATATCCAGTTCCGCACCGATGAGGACGACAAGAACGTCAATCCCTTCAACGTCACCATCCGCGGCGAGCTGACGGCCGATGCCGCCGCCTTCACCGACGCCCTGAACGACATCAGCAGCCGGCTTCTGACCACGGCCGAGGCGGACTGGTCCGGCATTCCAGACTGGGAGCTGGAGCACGCCGCCGATGCGGCGCAGCGCACGCCGGACCTGACGGCCATCGTCCAGGAGATTGTCGACCAGCCGGACTGGCAGGCGGGCAACGCCATGGGCTTCGTGCTCACCGGCAGCGGCACACGAACCGCGGAGTCTTTTGACGGCTCCATCGACGAGGTGGATGTGGCGGACCTGGCGCCCGAGCTGGTGCTTGTGGTGCCGTCGCTGGAGCGCTATCGGGTCGCCGCCTCCGACGACGATGCCGAAGAGGGTGATGACGGCCCGGGCGTGCTGGACATCGCAAGCTCCGATCTGGAGCTGGTGGAGGACCACGAGGGTGAGCCCGATCGCCGGCAGACCATCGGCATTCGGCTCACGGATGTCACCATTCCGGAAGACGCGCAGATCCTCTCCGCGCATCTGCAGTTCGCCGTGGACGAGGGCGACAAGAACAGTGATCCCTTCGCCGTGACCATCTGGGGCGAGGCGGCGGACGACCCGGCGTCCTACGCCGATACGCCCTACAACATCTCCAGTCGCGCCAAGACCACCGCGTCGGTGGACTGGGCAGGCATTCCCGAGTGGACCGTCACAGAGGAGGGGCTGCCCGGCGGCGAGCACCAGCGCACGCCGGACCTCGCGGCCATCGTGCAGGAGATCGTGGACCGCGACGGCTGGCAGGAAGGCAACGCCATGGCCTTCATCATCCAGGGCCAGGGCCAGCGCACCGCGGAGTCCTTCGACGGCAACAGCGCCCTGGCCCCGGAGCTGGTGGTGCGCTTCATCGGCGAGCAGACCACGCCGTCCAGCTACCGCGTGCGCCTCAGCTGGTCACCGGGGGACGACCCGGCCACCACCATGAACGTCATCTGGGACCAGGTGCGCGGCAGCGGCGCCACCGTCCACTACGACCTCTACGACCCCGCCGAGGGCTGCCTGTCGGAGCTCGGCAGCTATGCCATGAGCCAGGCGCCGCAGCGCATCACCCCGTATCGGGGTATGAACAACCACTTCGCCAAGCTCGGCGGCCTGCTGCCGGATACGGCCTATCGCTTCGTCATCGCGGACTCGGACGGCGCCGGCGAGTGCATGTGGTTCCGTACCGCGCCCAACACGCCCAAGGCCTTCACCTACATCACCGGCGGCGACACCAAGTCCTCCGGCGATGCGCTTCAGGCCGGGCGCTGGTCCAACCAAATGGTGGCCAAGCTGCGGCCGCTGTTCGTGCTCTTCACCGGCGACTTCAACTCCGGCGACGGCACCAGTGACGCCAGCTGGCTGCAATGGCTGACGGACTGGTCCGAGGGCACCAAGTCCGGCGACGGGCGCATGTATCCGATCCTTGCCGTGCACGGCAACCACGAGGACGGCGACTTTGAAGTCCTCTACAACCTGTTCGACTCCGGCAACACCGACCCGGCCCAGTCCGCCGACTACAGCTACGGCGCCTGGACCTTCGGCGGCAGCCTGCTGCACGTGATCAACCTGAACTCGCAGTTCTACCTGAACGGCATGCAGGCGGCGCACGACCAGCAGCTGCTCTGGCTCGCGAGCGACCTAGCCGCGCACGCCAACGACACCTTCAAGATCGCCGGCTACCACAAGCCCATCCGCCCGCACACCTCCACCAAGGCGGAGAACGACCACGAGCTGGACTGGGCGGATCTGTTCGACGACTACGGCCTCACCGTCGCCAACGAAAGTGACACCCACAACCACAAGTTCACCTTCCCGCTGGTGCGCTCGGATGCCGACGGCAACGACATGGGCTTCGTGCGCGATGACGACAACGGCGTGCTCTACGTCGGCGAGGGCAGCTGGGGTGCCACGCCCCGCGCGGACGACGATGACAAGAGCTGGACCCTCGACAGCGCGTCACTGAACCAGTTCAAGTGGAATCACGTCATTCCTGCGGCGGACGGGGTACCCGCGGAGCTGCGCATCCGCACCGTCGTCACCGCCCGCTACGAGAACGGCGAGCTGGTCAACTACGTCGAGGGCGTGGGCGAGGTGAGCGATGACGCGCCGTACGAGAAGCCGAGCAGCATCACGCTGCATGCGGCGCCCTTCTATGGCGATGAGATCAAGCTGCCCTTCGAGGCCCTGTCCGGGGAGCCGCCGAGCGCGCCGACGGGCCTCACCGGCGAGGCGACCTCCTACACCGACATCACCATCCGCTGGACCAACACCGAGGACCCGGCCAACGTCAGCAACATCAGCGTCGACCGGCGGGTCGGCGCGGACGGCACCTGGGAGACCGTCGCCGGCGGCCTGGACCCGGAGACCACGAGCTTCAGCCAGTCGGAGCTGGTGGACGGCACGGACTACGAGTACCGGGTGCGCGCCAACAACGTCTTCGGCTCTTCGGACTGGTCCGACGCCGTGCTGGTGAGCACGCCGGTGGACAATCGCCTGCGCGTGGTGCTGAGCGAGGGCACCGACGGCTACACCGGCAGCCAGGTCATCGCCATCGCCTCCGCGAGCCCGGCTGCGAGCTTCGCAGCGGAGGAGCTGAGCTTCGACCAGGCCACCAGCGACTACGGCGGCCCGGGCATGTCGCACGGCCTGATCCGCTTCGACGGCCTGCTCGCCAGCCTGCCGGCGGACACCGTGGTAACCGGCGCCGAGCTGCGCTTCTACATCACCAGCTCCACCAACGGGCCGGTGGGTCTGCACCAGATGCTCACGCCCTGGGACGGCACCAGCAGCTGGAACAGCTTCGGCGGGGATGGCGTGCAGGTGGACGACAGCGAGGCGGTGGCCGCGCCGGATGAGAGCAAGCCGAACCTCCAGGGCGGCACCTACACCACCTTCGACGTGACGCCCACGGTGCAGGCCTGGGCCGCCGGCGCGAGCGAGGAGGGTTGGCTCATCCTCAACCAGAGCACGGACGGCTGGGACATCGCCACCGAGCTCTACACCGGCACCGACGCCCTGGCGCGCCGCCCGCGGCTCACGGTGTTCTACAGCCCGCGCGGGGATGCGGACGGCGACGGCGTCGTGGCCCGAGACGACGTGATGGCCATGCGCGGCCATCTCCGCCGGCCCGCGAGCGAGTGCCCCGCCTGCGACCTGGACGGTGACGGCGTCGTCTCCATCCGCGATGCACGGCTCCTGATCCTTAAGCTGCGCAACTGAGCCGCCGGCGCCGGTGCGACGCCATTGCTGCGGCTGCACCGGCGCCGGGTCCATCCGAATACCCGTGCCAGGAGACCCTGCACCATGACCAAAGCCCACGCCCTGCTCGCTGCGCTGCCGCTCTGCGCCGCCGCTGCGGGCCTGAGCCTCGCCGGCAATGAGGCCCACGCGGCCCCCATCGAGCTCAGCCTTGAGCCCGTCAGCGCCAAGCTCTACACCGGCCAGCTCATCGACATCGACATCGTCGTCGCCGGACTCGACACCGAGGACCTCAGCAGCTTCGACTTCGACCTGACCTTCGATCCCATCGTCGCCGAATACCAGTCCTACAGCCTGGGCACCACGCTGGTGGATCCGTTCTCCGTGCAGTTTGACCTGAGCGACGACAGCAACGCCGGCAGCGGCGTGCTGCGGCTCGCAGAGGCCTCAGGACTGCTCGACTTCAGCACCCAGCCGGATACATTCCTGCTCGCCACCGTGACCTTTCTGGCGCAGCAGCCCGGCATCAGCGCACTGACCCTGTCCAGCATCAAGCTGTTCGACGGCGACCTCTTCGACCCGCAGCCGCTCAGCGCGGACAGCGCCGGTGCGGGCAGCCTCAGGGTGCCGCTGCCGGGCACGCTGCTGTTGATGTCCTTCGGCGCTGCGCTTCTGCATGTTCGCAGGCGGCGTGCGTGCCGCTGAGGGCAGCAGCACTGAGCCCATGGACGGGCGCCCCGCGGGCAGCGCCGAGGCATTTCCGCCGACTGCCCGCCGCGGTCCGCCCGCAACCCGAACAACCGCAGAAAAATGGGGACAAAAACGGGGACGTTATATGTAATTACTGACGTTTTGTCCGGATCGAAGCGTTGTGGCTGCCGTCCCTGCACTTGGGATCATCCGCGGTCCGTCGTCTTGCCCTGAGACCCTGCGGCTTGGTGCGCGCAGGGTCGCCGAGTGAAACTCGGCGCCCCCAGGCGGGGCGACTACCTGCCTCACCGCCGCAGCCACACCACCGCCAGCCCCGCCAGCACGATGCAGGCGCCGCCCGCCAGCTCCGCCGGGCCGAGCGCCTCCCCCGCCAGCCAGGCCGCGGACACCGCACCCACCACCAGCTCGAACAGCAGCAGCACAGACGAGCGCTGCAACGGCAGCCGGCTGATGCCGTACTGCGTCGCCGAGATCATGCTGCTCATCCAGACCACCCCGACGCCCAGCGCCGCCGGCAGCGCCCACCAGGGGGCGTCGAAGGTGGTCCCCGCACCCGCCGCCGCCACCGCCGCCAGCGGCGGCACCAGCGCCACCGATGCCAGGTTCCGCAGCGCCCCCGGCAGCCCCCGCGCCGCCCGCAGCTGTACATTGGTGAGCGCAAACGCAAACCCCGCCACCAGCCCGAGCAGATCCGCCGGGCTGAAGGCGCCGAGCAGGCCCCGGTCCAGCCCGCGCAGATCCGAGAGCAGCATCAGCCCCGCCCCGAACAGCGCCAGCACCAGCGCCGGCACCGTCACCGCCAGCAGCCGCTCCCCCAGCAGCACCCGCCCCAGCAGCACCGCCCACAGCGGCGACAGGTAGAACAGGATCAGCACCCGCGCCACCTGCCCCTCGATCATGCCCAGACCGAAGGCGATGCCCGACACCGCCGCCGACAACGCGATCCCGAGCAACCGCCGGTGCGCCGCCGCCACCGCCCGCCAATGCCGTCGCGCCACCAGCCCCAGCGTCGCCGTCGCCCCGATGTAGATGAAGGTCAGCGCCCACAGCCCCCCGAGCCCCGCCTGCTCCAGCCACCGCAGCGGCAGCCAGTACAGGCCCCACAGCGCAGAGCCCGCCAGCATGACGGGGATGACGATGGCTTGGTTGGCGCTGTCGGCATCACCACGGGCTGATTCCGGTGGTGCCGTGGCAGCGGAGCGAGTGGTCATGCGGGGCATTGCAGCGGTGCAGAAGACAGCGCGTTGATGAGCCGGCGACAGCGCCAGGGCTGTCACAACACAACAGTGGATACCTGGTGCAACGCCGCGATTGGCTATTGACCGGCTGCAACACCGGCGCGTCGCCAGATGCGGGCACGCGTTCCAGACCGGTGGGCTGGGCGTTCCGTCCAGGCGCAGGGCCACCAGCGGTTGCCGGGGGCAGGCACCCTATCAGATCGCCCGGCCGCTGGCGCACGGGGTCGCCCGACACAATCAAAAAACGGGGACGTTATACGCAATTGCGTACGCGGCCTCCGAATCGAGGTATTACGGTTACCGTCACCATAATGAAACCGATGAACTGCATCGCCTGCAAGACCGGCCGGATGGTCCCCGGCCAAGTCACCGTCTCCTTGACGTGAGGCGAGACGCTGGTGGTCATCAAACCGGTGCCGGCCCAAATCTGCGACAACTGCGGCGAATACACCCTGGACGCAAACAATTGCGCAGCGTGTCTACACCCAGGCCGATGCCGCCGCCGCGCCCAACGCCGAGGCCGAGTAGGATAAGCACAGCAAGCCAGCGCGCATCCAGCGCGCGTACTGCCACCCACCACGAGCCCCAGCCCAACCCACCGCCCGCGCGAGGTTACAGCGCCCGCCGGCACCCAGACAGAGGAGCGCATCATGGCCCCCATCGGTATCTTCTTCGCGTCCGAGAACGGCGGCACCGGCGAGCTGGCCCGGCTGATCCAGCAGCAGTACCTGCCGAAAGGCGCGGCCGTGGTGCACAACCTCGACGACACCGATGCGGCACAGATGGACGGCTTCGGCGCCCTGCTCTTCGCCACCTCCACCACCGGCTGCGGCGACCTCCCGGCAGCGCTGGAGGCCTTTGTGCCGGAGCTGGACGCGGTGGATTTCAAGCGCAAGGTGGTGGCGCTGGTGGGGCTCGGTGACCAGGTGAATTATCCGGATGAGTTCGCCGATGCGCTGGGGGTGTTGTACCAGGAGCTTCGGGGCCGCGGTGCCGCGGTGGTCGGGGCCTGGCCCACGGCCGGTTACGACTATCAGCGCTCCCGCGCCGATCTCGGCGACGGCGCCTTCTGCGGTCTGGTGCTGGATCAGGAAAACCAGGCCGACCTGACGCCGCAACGGCTGACGCGCTGGGTCGAGTCCGTGCGTGCCCAACTGCTCGCCGGCGGTGCCGACGGCGCGGGTGCAGGGGCCGGACAGACTGTCTGAGCGCCGGTGCATCTGACCCGCCATGCCCGACGCGCGCCTCCCCACCGCCATCCCCAGGCAGCCGCCGCCCGCCGCCACCGGCGACCCGGCGGGCTTCCGGCTGCGCCGGCGCGGCTTGTGGGCGCTCGGCTTTCGGCCGTTCTTTCTCGCCGCCGGCCTGTTCGCCGTGGTGTCCATGCTGCTGTGGCTCGGTCTGCTGTACGGCTGGGTGGGGCAACCGGATTATCAGGCCGGCAGCAACTGGCACGCCCACGAGATGCTGTTCGGCTATACCACGGCGGTGATCGCGGGCTTCCTGCTGACGGCCGCGCGCAACTGGAGCGGCCTGCCGACGGCCGGTGGGCCGCTGCTGGCCGCATTGGTGGGGCTTTGGCTGGCGGCGCGCGTCGCCCCCTGGCTCTCCGCCCCCGGCTGGCTGGTGGGGTTGCTCGACATCGCGTTCTTCCCGGCCCTTGCGTTGTCGCTGTGGCGGCCCCTGTGGCAGGGCCCGAACCCGGCCAACCGACTCTTTCTCGCTGTCTTCGCGGGCTGCACGCTGGCGTCGCTGCTCGCGAGCCTGGCCGGCATGGGGCTCGTTGACGGGTTGGGAGCAGGGCTGGCGGCGCGGGGCCAGCGGCTGATGCTGGACCTGGTGGTGGTCGTGATCCTGCTTGTGGGCGGGCGGGTCATGCCCTTCTTCACCCGCGCCGCGCTGCCGGATGCGGCACCCAAGACCTGGCACCGGATCGAGGCGCTGACCTTCGGTGCCGCGCTGGCGCTGCTCGTGCTGCATGTCGCAGAGCCGGGCGGCGGGCGCCCCGGCGAGTGGGTGGGCTGGCTCGCCGGCGTCGCGGGCATGGCCGCCGGCGCCTTGCAGCTGGTGCGCTTCGCCGGCTGGCATGACCGCCGCGCCTGGCGCCGGCCGATGCTGGCGGTGCTCTATCTGGGCTTCCTGTGGCTCGCGCTGGGACTGCTTTTGGACGGCAGCGCCGCCTTCGGCCTGTTGCCGCCCAGCATCGCGGTGCATGCGCTGACGGCGGGCGCCATCGGCGTGCTGACCCTCGGCATGATGACCCGGGTCACGCTCGGCCATACCGGCCGCGCCATGCAGGCGAGCCGGCTCATGCTGGTCGCCTTCGTGCTGGTGAACCTCGCGGCACTGCTGCGCACGGCGGGTGTCTGGGCCTTGCCGGAGCTGTACCTGACCTGGATGGTCGCGGCGGGCCTCTGCTGGGTCGGCGCCTTTGCGCTCTTCACCGGCGTGTGCGGCCCGATGCTGGTGGCACCGCGGGTGGACGGCAAGCCCGGCTGACGCCCGCGCCCCGACCATCCTGATCGGCACGCGGCCGCCGTGGCTGCTCTGGTTGGGTGAGCGGCGCGGCCTGGCCCGGTGCGCCTCAGGCCGCCACCGGTCCGGGCCGGCCGTCCTCGACGACGAAGCTCGCCAGCGTGTCGCAGGTCGCATCGCGCTCGCGCACGCTCGCGACGGCACGCAGGTCTGCGGTGAGCCGCGCTGGGGTCAGCGTGAGCCGCAGGTAGCCGCGGTGCTCGCCGGTGGCATAGTGGATGTGCGGGTTCTCGCGCACCACGGCCTGGATGCGGTGTTCCGGCGGCGGCGGGGAGCTGATGGAGGTGCCGACGAATTCGCTGGCGACGGCGGGGGCGCGCGTGTCGGCGAAGTTGGGCTTCAGGTCCGCAACCCAGAAGGAATGCACGTCGCCGCCGAGCACCACGGGGTTGGCGCAGGCGCCCTCGGCGAAGAGGTCCAGCAGGCGCTTGCGGGCGGCGGGGTAGCCGTCCCAGCCGTCGGAGAAGAACAATTCGCCGTCGCCCTCGCGGCCGTCGGCGTGCGCCATCAGGGTCTGTTGGCCGAGCAGGCTCCAGCGGGCGCCCGAGCCGCGCAGGCCGGCGGCGAGCCAGCGCTCCTGGCGGGCACCGAGCAGCGTGGCGTCGGGATTCAGCCGCTCGCTGCAGTCGCCGCTGATGAAGTTGGAGCCGGCGCGTCCCGGCTTCGGGCAGGGCTGGGGGCTGCGGTATTGGCGGTTGTCGAGCATGTGCAGGGTCGCCAGCCGCCCGAGCCCGAGGCGGGTGTGGATGCGCATGTGCGGGCCGAAGGGCACCATGCCCCGCGGCAGCGGCATGTGCTCGTAGTAGGCGCGGTAGGCGGCGGCGCGGCGGGCCAGAAACCAGGCCGGTGTGTCGTCGTCCTGGGAGCGGCTGCCGGCGTAGTCGTTGTCCACCTCATGGTCGTCCCAGACCAGGAGCCAGGGGCAGCTCGCGTGCGCTGCCCGCAGGTCTGGGTCCGATTTGTACAGGGCGTAGTGGCGGCGGTAGTCCTCCAGGGGCACCGGCTCCTGCACACCCTGCGAGCGCACCACGCCCGTGCCGCGGGAGGCCTCGTAGATGTAGTCGCCCAGGTGCAGGAAGAGGTCGAGCTGGTCCGCGGCCGCGTGCCGATACGCCGTGTACCAGCCATAGGCATAGTGCTGACAGGAGCCGACGCCGATGCGCAGCCGATCCGCAAGCGCATCCGCCGCCGGTGCGGTGCGGGTGCGCCCGGGCGGACTGGTGGCGTCGCCGGCATGGAAGCGGTACCAATACTCCCGGTCCGGCGCCAGCCCGTAGGGCTCAACGTGCACCGCATGCGCCCAGTCCAGGGTGGCGTAGGCGGTGCCGGCCGCTGCGAGCTGCCGAAAGCTCTGGTCCCGCGCCACTTCCCAGCGCACCGGGACGCTTTCGGGCGGCATGCCGCCGGCGGGGGCCAGCGGCTCGGGCGCGAGTCGGGTCCAGAGCACCATGCCGTCCGGGCGCGGATAACCGGATGCCACGCCCAGGCTGAAGGGGTCCTGCGGGAAGCTGGGTGTGGCGAGCATGGCCGCTGAGGCGGCGGCAGCGGGGCCGGCGAGGGGCAGGCCGGCGAGCGCGCGCAGCAGCTCGCGTCTGTTCCAGGCGGGCTTGGGTCGCATGCGGGGCCTCCAGTGCAGGTATATCGCTGCTGCACCAGGGTACCGAAGGGTTGTGTCCGGTTGATGTCGGCGGCCTGCCAGCGGGTGTCGCTTGACAGGGTGCGAATCAGAACCGGCCGGGTGGTTGTGCGCGCCGGTCCCGACGCGGCGTGTCTGCGGCGAGCGCACGCAACAGAGACCAGCGGCGCCGGCGGGGGCTCTGGCGCTCAGGATGGCGCGCGAGCAGGCGCGCCAGCGCCAGGCGCCAGCCGCGCAGCGGCGAGGCCGCGGCGGTGCCGGCGGCAGGCTGCGACCTGTGCTCGCCCTGTTCGCGGTGGTTCCGGCCGCCGGGCTCGGCGAGCTCGTCGTAGGGTGGCGAGCGCATGGAAAACTCCACGTTGACCTGGTGTTGGGGTAGTGTGACGCTTTGATGACGCAGATTTGGATGGTATTGCGAATGTCAAGTATTCGCAATACCATCAGTCTTCCATTCTGCGAGCCAGCGCCACCCCTGAAGCCGGAGAGTCAACCCATGACCGATCACCAGTGGCTGCTCTTCGATCTGCAAGCACTGCTCGCAAAGATCGAGACCGGTACGCCGCGCTTTCAGGAGGTTCTGCGCACGCCGTCGCTGAGCTGCTCCATCTACCACCTGCCGGCGGGCTCCACAGAGATGCAGAGCGCGCACGAGGAAGACGAGCTCTACCTCGTGCTCGAAGGTCGGGCGCGCCTGCGGGTGGGCAACGAAGACCAGCTGGTGCAGAAGGGCTCCATCATGTACGTGCACACGGCGTGCGACCACGCCTTCTTCGACATCGAGGAAGACCTGACAGTGCTGGCCTTCTTCGGTGCGCCGCTGCGCCTGGCCCAGGCCGGCGCAGGCTTCGAGGTGGACCCGGACGTGCGCGACGGATAAAGGCCCCGCCCTCGGCCCGGGATGTCCCGCGGGCGCCCGCCCACCACACCGTCCACGCCGCCGTCGGCTCATCCTGAGTCGGCGTCCCGGACCCTGTACCGCACTCGACCGGGGCCGCTCCGGCCGGCGGCTGCGGGGCGTGCCCCCTGAAACTCGGTCAACTGCTCCCCGGGCAACGACTGCCGGCTGCGATCCCGAGCGCGTCTGAGCGCCGGGCGCTTGCGCCATATCGTCATGGGGAAACCGGCAAGGCCGGCGAGCAAAAACCCCGTGATCCGCATCCTTGAATGCGTGCGCGAGCCTCTTAACCTTGCGCGCGGAACATTAGAATGTTCCGATTCTGTATATTGAGCGCGTTGAGTGGCCGCGGTGCGATCTCCCTTGCAGGGTTTTTCGGCGCCCCGGCCGAGCATTAGACGGAGCGGCACGCTCCCGTGGACGCGACCTGGTGCCGCCGGCAGCCTGGCGCTGACCTCGCTGCGGCCGCCTGCTCCCGGATCACCCGCGCGCCGGTACCGAGCGACTCGCCCCAGACCCCACCAGCCCCGGAAATCACCATGCAAGATCCCGCAGTCCACACCGATCAAGCCGACGGCCATACGGAGGTCAAGGAGACCACCTGTTACATGTGCGCCTGCCGCTGCGGGATCCGCGTGCACCTGCGCGATGGCCAGGTGCGCTACATCGAGGGCAACCCGAACCATCCGCTCAACGAGGGCGTCATCTGCGCCAAGGGCAGCTCGGGGATCATGAAGCAGGTGTCGCCGGCGCGGCTCACCAAGCCCCTGAAGCGCAAGCCGGGCGCCAAGCGCGGCGAGTCGGAATTCGAGGAAATCTCCTGGGCCGAGGCCATGGACATGCTCACCGAGCGCCTGGGCCGGCTGCGGGCGGAGGACCCGAAGAAATTCGCGCTCTTCACCGGCCGCGACCAGATGCAGGCGCTGACCGGCATGTTCGCCAAGCAGTTCGGCACGCCGAACTACGCCGCCCACGGCGGCTTCTGCTCCGTGAACATGGCCACGGGCATGATCTACACCATCGGCGGGTCGTTCTGGGAGTTCGGCGGGCCGGATCTGGAGCGGGCCAAGCTGTTCGTGATGATCGGCACCGCCGAGGACCATCACTCCAACCCGCTCAAGATCCAGATCAGCAGGTTCAAGCGCCGTGGCGGGCGCTTCGTCTCCATCAACCCGATTCGCACCGGCTATTCCGCCATCGCCGACGAATGGGTGCCCATCAAGCCCGGCACGGACGGCGCGCTCTTCCTGGCGCTGATCCACGAGATCCTGAAAGTCGGCCTGTTCGACCGGGAGTTTCTGGTCCAGTACACCAATGCCCCGGAGCTGGTCATCGACGACCCGAGCCGCGACGACCACGGCATGTTCTACCGTGACCCGGACGCGGAGATCACCGAGGGCTGCACCGACCCGCAGAACAAGCTCTGGTGGGACCGCAACAAGAACGGCCCCGTGCTGACCCACACCGAGGGCGGGGACCCGCGCCTCATGGGCAGCTACGAGCTGCCGGACGGCACCCCGGTGAAGCCGTCCTTCCAGCTGCTGAAGGAGCGGGTGGAGCCCTACACGCCGGAGTGGGCGGAGAACATCACCGGCATCCCGGCGGACACCATCCGACGGCTTGCCCACGAGATGGGCGTCACCGCCCGTGACCACAAAATCGAGCTGCCCATCCGCTGGACCGACTGCTGGGACAAGGAGCACGATACCGTCACCGGCAACCCGGTGGCCTTCCACGCCATGCGGGGGCTCGCGGCGCATTCCAACGGCTTCCAGACCATCCGGTCCCTGAGCATCCTGATGACGGTGCTCGGCACCATCGACCGCCCCGGCGGCTTCCGCCACCGCGCGCCCTTCCCGAAGCCCATCCCGCCCTGCCCGAAGCCGCCGAATCACCCGGATGCCGTGCAGCCGGAGGCGCCGCTGGAGGGTCTGCCGCTCGGGTGGCCGGCGAAGCCCGAAGACCTTTTCGTCGACGACGACGGCAAGCCGGTGCGCATCGACAAGGCCTTCAGCTGGGAGTACCCGCTGGCGGCCCACGGCCTGATGCACAACGTCATCACCAACGCCTGGCGCGGCGACCCCTATCCCATCGACACCCTGTTCCTGTTCATGGCCAACATGGCCTGGAACTCGTCGATGAACACCACCGCCGCACGGCACATGCTCACCGACACCGATGAGAACGGCGAGTACAAGATCCCGTTCCTGGTGGTGTGCGACACCTTTGCCTCCGAGACGGTCGCCTTCGCCGATCTGGTGCTGCCGGACACCACCTACCTGGAGCGCCACGACGTGCTCTCCATGCTGGACCGGCCCATTTCGGAGTTCGACGGGCCGGTGGATGCGGTGCGCCTGCCCGTGCTGCCGCCGAAGGGCGAGTGCCGGCCCTTCCAGGACGTGCTCATCGAGCTGGGCGGACGGCTCAAGCTGCCGGCCTTCACCAAGCAGGACGGGACGCCGAAGTACCGCAACTATCCGGACTTCATCGTCAATTACGAGACCTCACCCGGCTCCGGCATCGGCTTCCTGGCCGGCTGGCGCGGCAAGTTCGGCGAGAAGTACCTGAAGGGCGAGCCCAATCCGCGCCAATGGGAGCAGTACGCCGCCAACGGCTGCGTCTTCCACCATGAGCTGCCGCGCAGCTATCAGTACATGCGCAACTGGAACAAGGGCTACCTGCACTGGGCCCGGGCGCATGCGCTCACGCGCTGGGCCGAGCCCATCACGCTGCACATCTACTCCGAGGTGCTGCAACGCTTCCGCGCCGCGGCCCAGGGCAAATGGCCCGGGCGCCAGCCGCCGGAGCACCTGCGCGAGCGCATCGAGACCTTCTTCGACCCGCTGCCCTTCCACTATGAGCCGCTGGAAGGCCAGCTGGTGGACAAGACGCGCTTCCCGCTGGCGGCGCTCACCCAGCGGCCCATGGCCATGTACCACAGCTGGGACAGCCAAAACGCGTGGCTGCGGCAGATCCACAGCCACAACTATCTGTTCGTGAACCCCAAGCTCGCCATCGCCCAGGGCATCGAGGACGGTGACTGGATCTGGGTGGAATCCCATCTCGGGCGGGTGAAGTGCATGTGCCGATACTCCGAGGCCGTGGAGCCCGGCACCGTCTGGACCTGGAACGCCATCGGCAAGGCCGCTGGCGCCTGGGCGCTGGACCCGAAGGCCGACGAGGCCACCAAGGGCTTCCTGCTGAACCACCTGATCGGCGAGGAGCTGCCCGACGGCGGCGCCGGCAGACACTTCTCGAACTCCGACCCCATCACCGGCCAGGCGGCCTGGTTCGACCTGCGGGTGCGCATCTACAAGGCCGAGGGCGCCCAGGAGGGTCAGGTCACCGAGCCCCAGTTCGCACCCATGAAGACGCTGCCCGGTCAGGCCGCACGGCCCCGCTCGCGGTGGCAGTCGTATGTGGCGGGGGTGTTTGGGAGGAAATAGCTGCGAGTGCAGATAGTGCGAAGTGCAATAGTGCGAAGTGCGACAGTGCAGGGTGCCGCAAGCGCGACGTATGGCTGCGGCGCCCTGTAAGCAGCTTGGCCTGGGCGGAGACACTGTGCGAGGAATTCAGCGCTTCGAGGATGTCGTCGGCTGGCGCAAGGCGCGTGCTCTGACGAAAGCGATCTACCAGATCAGCAGCGACGGGCCGCTGGCGAAGGATTTCGCCCTCAGGGACCAGATTCGGCGGGCGGCCATTTCTGTGATGTCGAACATCGCCGAGGGCTTTGAGCGTTACAGCAACGCGGAGCTGAAGCGTTTTCTTGCCATCGCGCGGGGCTCGGCGGCGGAAGTTCGCAGCCAGGTGTATGTGGCGTTCGATCTGGGATATATCGATCAGCGAACGTTCAGTCAGTTGATTGCCGACGGCAATGAGGTCAGCCGGATCATTGCGAAACTGCGCAGCAGCATCGAAGCGGCTGACCCGCAGCTCAAGAAATAGCGCGTCGCCCTTGCCCGTGGTCTGGATTCCGTCATGCACTCCTGCACTTCTGCCTTTTGTACCCAACCACGCGACGCATCATGCATATAGGCCATAGGTAGTTTCATGACCCAACTCGCCCTCGTCATCGACCTCAACGTCTGCGTCGGCTGCCATGCCTGCGTGACCTCCTGCAAGCAGTGGAACGCCTCCGGCTGGGCCGGACCCATGGTGGATGAGAATCCCTATGGCGCCGATCCCACCGGTACCTTCTTCAACCGGGTGCAGACCTTCGAGGTCGGCAGCTATCCGGCGACGGAGACGGTGCACTTCCCGAAGTCCTGCCTGCATTGCGAAGAGCCGCCCTGCGTGCCCGTCTGCCCCACCGGGGCGAGCTACAAGCGCGAGGACAACGGCGTTGTGCTGGTGGACTACGACAAGTGCATCGGCTGCAAATACTGCTCCTGGGCCTGCCCCTATGGGGTGCGCGAGCTGGACGAGCAGCAGCAGGTGATGAAGAAGTGCACGCTGTGCATCGACCGTATCACCGACCAGTCACTGCCAGAGAAAGAGCGCCAGCCCGCCTGTGTGTTGGCCTGTCCCACCAATGCGCGGCTCTTCGGCGATGTGCACGACCCGGACTCCGAGGTCTCGGTGGCCATCCGCGAGCGCGGCGGCTATGCGCTGATGCCTGAGTGGGGCACCAAGCCGGCCAACCACTATCTGCCGCGGCAGAAGACGCGCATGCACATCAGCGAGGATGAGCTGCAGCGCGCCGACAATCCGCTGACCAAGGAAGACATCACGGTCTACACCGGAGAAGAGACCCTCGACGACGTGACCTGGTAAGCCGCCGCGCCGGGTGCCCATCTATGGGCGCCCGACGCTTGGCAGCACCGCTTTGGCGTACGCCGGAAACCACAAAGAAACTAGGACAATGGCCGGGCGCGCGCTGCCCGGGCGACGACACCGGAATCAACCCTATGCATCCCGCCTTCTCCGTCATCTTCCTGACCACGCTCATCGGCGCCGGGCAGGGGCTTTTCCTCGCCCTGTTCACGGGGCAGCTCTACGCGAGCATCAAGCTCATCGAGCCCCAGGGCGCGAACTTCTATGCCGTCGGCAGTGTGCTGTCACTGGCGCTGCTGGTGGGCGGGCTCGGCGCGTCCTTCTTCCATCTCGGGCGACCCGAGCGGGCCTGGCGGGCGGCGTCCATGTGGCGAACGTCGTGGCTCTCGCGGGAGGTGATCGTGCTCCCGATGATGATGGGCGTGGTGTTCTTATACGGCCTGTTCCACTACCTGGGCTGGACCCAGCCCTGGATCGTGGCGGGAGACGGTGCCCTGCCCATGGATGTCACCATGGTGCTCGGCTTCATCGGCGTCTTCGTGGCCTTCACGCTCTTCGTCTGCACCGGCATGATCTACGCGAGCGTCAAGTTTCTGGAGGAATGGCACTCGCCCTATACCATCGGTAATTTCACCTTTCTGGGCATGGCATCCGGCTTCATGCTGGCGGCGGCCTATTCGGCCTATCTCGGCAACCACCTGGTGGGCTTCTATGGCACCTGGGCGGTGATCTTCACGCTGCTCGGGCTCGCAACGCGGGTCGCCTCTCTGATCCGCAACGCCACGCTCAAGCACAAGAGCACGCTGCAGACCGCCATCGGCGTGCGCCACCGCAAGATCGTGCAGAAGTCCCAGGGCTTTACGGCCAGCTCCTTCAACACCCGCGAATTCTTTCATCACCAGAGCCCGGAATTCCTGAAGTTGGTGCGAATCGGCTTCCTGGTGCTGGTGTTCCCGGTGCCGCTGTTCCTCATCGGCATCTCCTATGTGCTGGAGTCGCCGACGCTGCCCATCGCCGCCTTCGTGATCCAATACCTGGGCCTGCTGGCCGAGCGCTGGTACTTCTTCGCCGAGGCCAACCACCCGCAGAACCTGTACTATCAGAGCATCGCCTGAGCACGCACAGGGGCCGGCGCAGCATCGGCGCTCTGTGACTCAAGGTCGCGAAAGTCGTGTCCGTCGCGCGCGTCGCGGCTGAGCCTCTGCGAACGAGACCTACGCAACACGCAAAGGCCGCGAAGACGCCCGAGTAGTCCGCAAAACCGCCGCTTTTCGCGTCTTTCGTGTATTGCGTAGTTAGAAAGTGCCGGTGCTTTGAGGCTCGTCCCGCGGTTCAGTGCTGACATGACCCACGGGACGTGCAGTAACGCCGGGGGCTCAACGCGGGCGCACCGGCTCTCGCTCAAGTTGCCTGCGCTCCCAACGCGCCGTCTCGGCCGCCGCCTCGTAAGTGCTCTGCAGAAACGTGAGCAATGTCCCGTCCGGATCATCCGCGGTGCGCACCGCCTCGTAGGGCAGCAGAAACTCGCCCAGGGTCGGGTCGAAATAGGCCGAGTCGGGCGCCACCCGGCGCTCGCCGAATCCCGCCGGCACCGGATACGCATAGCTGTAGAAGGCGGCCTGATCCAGGGGCCCGCCGCCGGGCCAGAAGCCCGCGCTGCTCACCTCCTGGTTGTAGGCCTCGCGTGTCACCGGGTCCGGCAGGTTCGGTACCCCGCCCGGGTGCTCGGGTGCCGGGCGGCCCGAGAAGCGCGTCACCGCCAGATCGTTGCTGCCCCAGAAGAAATGCACCGGGCTGCACTTGCCGGTGAAGCGCGCGCGAAAGACTTTGAATACCCGGTCGCATTGCAGCAGCACGCGCCAGAAGCGGTGTGCCGCATCCGCGTCGTAGCTGGCGTGCTGCTCGTCGGCATGGAAGGGGATAGGGTCCGGCACCTCGTTCGGTAGTGCGTTGATGTGCACGTCGATACCAAGCTCCCCGAGCAGCGCGGACAAACGCCGGTGAAAGGCCGCCACGGACATGGGCGAGAGCGCCATCTCCCGCGTTGCTCCGGTGCTGGTGGTAGCGACCAGCCGATGGTCGATGAAATCGAAATCGATCTGAAACTGCTCGCGGCCCCAGGGCATCGGCGATGTCGTAAGCCCCCGGGGCGTGACATACAGCGTCACGTGCCAGGAGTGGTTGATCCAGGCGCTCTGCGCCAGCCGGATCTTGCCGACGATCTGGGTCCAGAGGTGCAGGGTGGTGCAGGTGTCGGCCCACTCGCTGTAGAGGAGCTTGGGCCAGGGGCTGTCGGTGGCGGTCATCGGGTGGCTCCGGTGGTGGCTGTCGATGTCACCTCGGGAAATTGGGGCTGAACGCACCGACGCGACGGCCACGGCGGAACAGGTGACTTGTCTGCACCGCAACGAGTTGGCATCAGTGGTCGTGCGGCGTGGCTCCCTCATGGCCGCCATGTTTGGACGTTCGAGCCCGGCGGCGGGGGTCGCGTGGAGGGGCCTGCGGCGTGGTGCCGCGTGACGAGACGGGTTGTTGGGGGAGGGTAGAGACGCCGGGGCCGCGTTGCGCGGCCCCGGGGCAGGCGTCAGCAATGAGTTTTGGGCTGGCTCAGGACTGTCTCACGACTGGTGCAGGATGGACCCCACGATGAGCCCACGACTGGTCCACGATTTGCCCAGCAGGGCGCAATCCGGTCAGTTGAGCCCGCACATGCCGGTGCCGCAGCCGCCGGCGCCGCAGGCGGGTGCCGGGTCGAAGCCGCTGCCGAGGTTGCTGCTGCCGATGACGTTGCCGCCGGTGGCGAGGCGCTGCACCGGGGTGTCGGCGGGGGTGTCGCCGCAGTCCAGGTTGGCACGCTCACAGAGCTCGCCCCAGGTGGCGAGCTTCTCGCTCATGCGGTGGCTGACCTCGACGACGCGGCCGTTGGCCTCGCAGCGGTAATCGTAAGTGGGCATGGTCTGCTCCTATATCGATGCATTCTAATATGCGCCCATTATATCCACAGGCGCCGCCGCCGCAATGTGCGCGCAGCGGCCACCCGGCGTACCGGTGCAGGACGGTTGGCGCGAAGGCTCTTGCGGCTCACTCCCGGCCCGCCGCCCAGAGGTGCCCCCGGAGCCCGATGCCCGGGGTGTAGCCCACCGCGCCGAAGCGGATCTCGCCGTCGCCGTCCAGCACGAAGCTCGCCGGCACCCCGCGCACGCCCCAGGTGCTCGCGATCTCGCCGTAGGGGTCGGCCACGGCGTCGAAGCCCAGGTCGCGCTCGCGCAGGTAGCCGGCAATCTCCCGCTCGCCACCGGATTGCATGGCGACGGTGACGACCTGATAGTCCCGGCTCAGGGCATTGATGCTCCCTTCCTCCAGCTTGCAGGTGGGGCACCAGGTGGCCCAGAAATGCACCAGCACCGGCTCGCCCCGCAGGGCGGCGAGGCTGACCTCGGCCCCAAGCACGGTCTGCGCCGACAGCGGCGGCGCACTGCCGGAGGCGAGCGGTCGCGACTTATACCATTGGACCCCGAAGAAGATGACCAATACGACCAGTAGATTCACCAGCAGTCCGCGCCAGCGGCGCCGCTTCGGCTTGTCGGCGGCGGGGCTGGCGGGGGCTTCGGACTCGGACATCGGTTGTTTCCTCACTGATGGACGGTGCAGGGGTGCGCAGAAGGGCGGCGTGCGGCGCAGGGCCTTGGGCCGAGTGGCGCTGTCGGCGTTGATCCTGGCATCGGCGGCGTCGGCCGCCCTTGCCGCGAGCACCGATGAAGATGTGTTCGACCTGCAGAATCTCAGCGTCAAGATCGCCGAAGATCTGCCTTACATCGAGATGCCGCACGGCGGCGAGACCATAACGGTGCTGCGCTACCAGGACCCGAGCCATCGCATCGAGCCGCCCTACGACAAGACCGGCCGGCCCTGCCCACCGTACTGTGTCCAGCCCATGCAGATCGCGCCGGGGGTGGAGACCATCGGCGAGCTGGAGGTGCTGGACTACATGCAGCGCATCGCCGACGGCGACCCGGGGGTGCTCCTCATCGACTCGCGCACCGAGGAATGGGTGGCCCGCGGCACCATCCCCGGTGCCGTCAACATCCCCTACAAGCGGCTCGACCCCGCCTTCGCGTCGCCCGAGCAGATCGCCGAGCTGCTGCAGCTGGAGCTCGGTGCGGCGAGCGCCGACGGCATCTGGAATTTCGATGCCGTGAAGACCCTGGTGTTCTTCTGCAACGGCGCCTGGTGCGGCCAGTCCCCCACCAACATCAAGGCCCTGCTCGGCTTCGGCTATCCGGCGCATCGCATCAAATGGTACCGGGGTGGCATGCAGGCCTGGGAGTCCCTGGGGTTGACCACGGTGCAGCCGGCGGACTCCTGACCGGGCCGCCGGCGATCTCGCAGCCCCGCCCGCAGGCTGGGCCCGCCGGCGCGACGGCCGGCAGCGGACGATGGGCTGCTGACTCAGGGCGCCACCTCCACCCGCGTGCGCATCCAGCGGTTCACCATCTGCGTGAGTCTGCCGGACTCACGCCACCGCCGCAGGACCATGTCGATGGCGGAGAGGAGCAGGCGCTCCTCGGCGCGCACCACCCAGGCCGCGCGCTCGTCGGTGAGGGGCTGGAAGATGCCGATGAGCTGCTCTTCGGCGCGGTCCGCGGCGACGGCCCAGACCGTGGGTGCCGCGTGGATGAACAGGTCGACCTCGCCGACGCGCAGCGCCGCGATGCCGTCCGCAACGTCCGCAAAGGGCACCCGCTCCGACCGCGGCATGCGGGACTGCACGAAGCGCGCACCGGCGGTGCCCTGCTGGTAGCCGACGCGGGCCGCCGTGGTGATGATGTCCACGGGCCGTCCGAAGCGGGCGACGTCGGCGGCGCGGATCAGGGCCATCTGCCCCGTCTGGAAGAGCGGCGCGCTCGCGGCAAGCCCGAGCGCCCGCAGGTCGGCTTCCGGCAGGGTGGAGAGCATCAGGTCAATACGCCCGCCGCGCAGGGCATCCACGAGCCGTGCCTCGGGCATCTCCTGTATCTGAAGGTCGCGGTCCAGGCCGTCCGCCAGCGCCTGGGCCAGATCGATGCTGAGGCCGCGCAGCACGCCCCGGCGGAAGTAGGCCAGCGGCGGGCCGCTGGCGGCGACACCCAGGCGCAGCGTCGGGCGCTCCGGCGCCGCGCCGGCGGTCTGTGCTGCCGCGAGCGGTGCGCCGAGCGCGAGGCCCGCCAGCAGCCCGCCCAGCCAGCGGCGGCGTGCGCGGTCGGGCCTGACGGCGTCGGGGCGGGCGACGGCGTGCCTCAATCGCCCGGCAGCAGGGGCGTCGTGGCCCCCTGCTCGCGGTCCGGGATGGTGCTGAACCAATTGAGCTTGTCGCGCAGGTTCACCACCTCGCCGACGATGATGAGCGTGGGCGGCTCAGGCGGGTCCTCTTCCACCCGGGAGAGAATCGTCTTGAGGGTGCCCGGGTAGACTTTCTGCATGTGGGTGGTGCCCTGCTGCACCAACGCGATGGGCATGTGCGGCGGCACGCCGTGCTCGATCAGCTTGTCCACGATCACCGGCAGGCCCACCAGTCCCATGTAGAACACGATGGTCTGATGCGGCTCGGCGAGCTGGCGCCAGTTCAGGTTGATGGTGCCGTCCTTCAGATGCCCGGTGACGAAGGTCACCGACTGGGCATAGTCCCGGTGGGTCAGCGGGATGCCGGCATAGCAGGCGCAGCCGTTGGCGGCGGTGATGCCGGGGACCACCTGGAAGGGCACGCCCTCGGCGGCCAGGGTGTCGATCTCCTCGCCACCGCGACCGAAAATGAAGGGGTCGCCGCCCTTCAGGCGCAGCACGCGCTTGCCCTCTTTGGCGAGCCGGGCCAGGAGCTTGTTGATTTCCTCCTGGCGCATGGTGTGCTGGTTGCGCTGCTTGCCCACGTAGACGTGCTCTGCGTCGCGGCGCACCATGTCGATGATGGGCTTGGCGACGAGCCGGTCGTAGACCACCACATCCGCCTGCTGCATCAGCCGCAGTGCCCGGAAGGTGAGCAGGTCCGGGTCACCCGGCCCCGCGCCCACCAGATAGACTTCGCCCAGGTCCGTGGGGTTGCCGCCGGCGGCGAGCTCGCGCTCCATGTGGGCATCGGCCTCCTGCAGATGGCCGGAAAACACCCGCTCGGCGACACCACCCTGGAGCACCCGGTCCCAGAAGCGCCGGCGGTCGCGTTGGCGCTCGAAGCGCTCCTTGACCTGGTCCCGGTAGCGCGCGCAGAGCTCCGCGAGGCGCCCGTAGCCCGCCGGCACCAGGGATTCCAGCCGCGCCCGGATCATGCGTGCCAGCACCGGCGATGCCGTGCCGGTGGACACCGCCACCACCACCGGCGAGCGGTCGATGACGGACGGCATGATGAAGCTGCAGTCCTCGGGCTGATCCGCGACGTTCACCGGCACCCGCGCCGCCTTGGCCAGCGCGGCGATGTGCCGGTTCACGGCGCGGTCATCCGTGGCGGCGATGGCCAGGCGGATGTCGAGCAGGTCCTCGTCGTCGAAGCGGCGCTTATACCAGGTGATGGCCGGGTCCTCCTCCACCCGTGCGGCCAGCTCCGGCACCAGCGCGGGGGACACCAGGCGCACCCGCGCGCCGGATCGGCGCAGGTTCTCGAGCTTGCGCAGCGCGATGGGCCCGCCGCCCACCACCAGGCAGGGTTCGTTTTTGATGTCGAGGAAGATGGGAAGTAGATCCATGGTCGTCCGGCCGCGGCTGCGGCCCTCAGTGGGGCTGAAACGGAGATGGCACTCAGGGCGGCCCCGAGCTCAGTGCAGTGCGACAATGGTGTCGGAACTGCGCCTGCTCACTGGAAACGGCGCCCGCTGAGACCCATCCCCAACCACCGGCAGGGGGCGCTTGCCGCCGGCTGCCGATTGCCGAGTCTGTGAAGATTCTTTAATATACTGAAATACTTGGGCAAAGGGTAGGTGCTTTCGTGGTCAACGAGATCGATTCAGAAACCCTTCAGGCGCGCCTCGCCGGCGGTGAGGACCTGTTGCTGTTGGATATTCGCACGCCGGCGGAGGTCGCCCAGGGTGCGATACCCAACGCCAAGCATATCCCCATGCACCTGCTGCCGGTGCGCGCCGCGGAGCTGCCGAAGGACAAAGACGTGGTGCTCTACTGTCGCAGCGGCGCTCGTTCCTACCATGCCTGCCAGTTCCTGGCGCAACAAGGTTACGACAACGCGCTGAATCTGCGCGGCGGCATCATCGCCTGGGCCCGGCACGGTTACGATATCGGTCACCTCGACGCCGGCTGAGGGCGCGGCCGGACGGAGCAGCCGGCGCCCGGTGCCCGGTGCCCGGCGCCCGACGGCAGTTGCGTCGCACTGGGTTTTTGCCTAATAATCAGAATCTTTGCGGTTGCTGATTTGCTTATATTCTGCAACCTTCACCCCACGAGCCTGCGGAGGTACAACCACATGGCGGAATTCGATCAGGAACTGGATGCCAGCGGCCTCAACTGCCCCCTGCCCATCCTGCGCGCCAAGAAGACCCTGAACGGCATGGATGCGGGCCAGATCCTGCACGTCATCGCCACCGATCCGGGGTCCGTCAAGGACTTCGACGCGTTCAGCAAGCAGACCGGCAACGAGCTGATGGAGTCCAAAGAGGACGGCGGCAAGTTCCACTTCATGATCAAGAAGGCCTGACCAGCGGCGGACCGCGCGCGGGCGGCGTCTGCTCCGGCGTCCGGCCGGGCGCTCCCGATTCACCGGGCGCTCCGCAGCGCCGAGCGCCCACAAGCCAACGACGACACGGGCCCGAAGCCGGGTCCGCCTGGAGGACACGATGGACGAGAAGAAGCTGGCGATCATCGCCACCAAGGGCTCCCTCGACTGGGCCTATCCGCCCTTCATCCTCGCATCCACGGCCGCGGCCCTGGGCTACGAGACGCAGATCTTCTTCACCTTCTACGGCCTTCAGCTCCTGAAGAAGAAGCTGGCCCTGGAAGTCACCCCCCTCGGGAACCCCGGCATGCCCATGCCCATGGGCATGGACAAGTGGTTCCCGGTGCTTGGCCTCGCGCTGCCCGGTATGCAGGGCATGATGACGGCCATGATGAAGCAGAAAATGAAGTCCAAGGGCGTGGCCAGCGTGGACGAGCTGCGCGAGCTGTGCCAGGAGGCAGAAGTCAAGCTCATCGCCTGCCAGATGACGGTGGATCTGTTCGACATGGACCAGTCCGAGTTCATCGACGGCATCGAGTACGCGGGCGCCGCGGCCTTCTTCGAGTTCGCCGGCGACAGCGACATCTGCCTCTACATCTGACGCGCGCGGCGGCGGTCCACCCGGCCCCTGTCGGCAGGCAGCCGCCGCGACGGATCGCTGCAGGGCCGGGCACCCAGGGCCGGGCACCCAGTGCCGGGCAGCAGGCGCAGTGCTTGACTGCACCGACGCCCGGCCGTTCCGCATCAGGCTTGGCCCAGGTGTCGACGGCATCGGCACAGCACGGAATGACAGAGCCCGCCGGGTTGCGGCGCAGGTCCTGCCGGAGGGCGCTTGTCGGGCGAAAAAGAAGGCCGTCCCCAATCCGGGGCGGCCTTTAAGGTTGCGCGACTTGCTGCCGCGCCTTGGGGGAAGCTTCGGCGCCGGCCGCTGCCGGCCGACACCGGTGAATCAGAAGGCGTCGAAGCTGGTGCTCACTTCGAGCCCGAAAATGTGCACGTCGGTGGAGTAGTCGCCGTTCAATGCGGTGGTGCCGTTGATCTCGGCGGGCGCCGTCAGCGGGTCGTAGGGCCGGCTGCTGCGGTAGTCGCGGTCCTCGAACAGCACATACATGTAGCCGAACTCCACCTGGATGCGCTCGTTCAGCTTCTGGGCCACGCCGAGGCTGAACAGGTGGCGGTCGTTGTCGGGCACCCGTGCGCTGAAGTAATCGTCGCCCTGCGGTGTCTTATCAAAGGCGTAGCCGACGCGCAGCTGGGTTGCGTCGCGCACGTCATAGGTGGCACCGATCCGGAAGGCGTCAGCGTCATCCCACTGGTTCTCGTCCCGGCTGAGGATGGCGCCGTTCAGGTCGCCCTTGACCTCGATCTCCTGGAACTCGCTCCAGCCGGTGCGCGTCCAGTCGAATTCCACAGCGAGCTTGTCCTCGATGACCTCGTAGCGCACCCCGAGCTGGAGCCGCCAGGGCAGGTCCAGGTCCAGCGATGCCGTCTGGCTCGGGTTGGCACCGATGGCCACCAGGCGCGGATCGAGCACCGAGTAGGTGCCGTCGAGCGTCAGGGTGGGGGCGGAGTGAAAGTTGATGCCTGCGCTGAAGCGATCCTTGACGTACATGGCGCTCAGGTTGAAGCCCCAGCCGCCGCCGTCCCCTTCGAGCTGCGTCAGCGTGGAGTCCAGCTGCGCGGCCTTCGCCCAGTAGATGTCCGCGCCTGCGGACACGGCGAGCTGGGGGGTCACCAGGTAGGTCACCGTGGGCGTGAAGTCCAGGATCTCAAGCTTGCTCTGCGTGGGCTGTGGGCTCAGCGGAATGCGGCTGCCCGGCGCAAAGGGCGGCGAGGGCAGGGGCGCGGTACCGGTGAGCTCGGGGAAGGTGTTCGGGGCCCAGCGGGTTTCCAGGCCGAAAGGGGCGGTGACGCCGAGGCCGGCGGACCAGCGCTCGTCAATGCGAATCGACGCCTGTATCATTGGTGCAACAAACCAGTCCGCGGTCGTGGCATCGCCGCCACCGCCGGGGATGTCCACGCTGAGATCGGGACCCAGGAACAGCATGCCGGCGTTGATCAGGCTCTGGTCATGGAAGGCCATGGCCGCCGGGTTGTAGATGATGGCGCCGCGCTCGTCCGGGTTGGCCACCATGGCATTGGCGGTGCTGAGCCCAGCCGTGGAGAGCTCGGGCACGGCATAGCCGGAAGCGTGACTGCGCTCAGCAGCGCAGACTGCAAGCACTGCGGCGGCGACCGCGGAGAGCGGAAAATGCATGCGGCGCATCGCTGGAATCCCCCGTTGGATGGTCGTTGTCTGCACCTTGGGCCGGCGTCTGGGCCCGTGTCTGGGGCCGGCTTGGGTGGTAAAGATACGCCACTCTGTTGCATTTTTCCAGTTATGTTGTGAATTCACATATGCGTGTTGCGGGGCACGGGGTTACAGCGGTGCCGAAGCGCCGGTCAGGCAGCCGCCTCTGCTCGGGTATCCACACAGAAAGCATCTGAATTTTGTGGAAAAATCGGTGCGGCGGGCAGCGATGTGCTATAAGTGCAATCTATCGGTGCCCAGTCTCCCGGCCGTGGTGGAAGTGCACGCAGCCGCGCCGAAGATCAGCTGCCTGTCGCACATGCGGCGTGTCGGACGGGGCACTGCGACACACCAGCCCCTGACATCCGACGGCGGCCGGGCGCATGTCCCGGGCGTCGGTCCGACCGCCGGGGCGCGCTGTTTTTTCCCTGTCGAGGTTCCGCGATGGCCGACCGCAGGTTGCAGGTCTTTCACACCGTGGCCCGGATGCTGAGCTTCACCAAGGCGGCTGAGTCGCTGCACATGACGCAGCCGGCGGTCACTTTCCAAGTGCGCCAGCTCGAAGAGCACTTCAACACGCGGCTCTTCGACCGCACCCACAACCGCATCAGCCTCACCGACGCCGGCCACCGGGTGTTCGAGTACGCGGACCGCATCTTCGAGCTCTACGGCGAGATGGAAAACGGCGTACGCGAGATCACCGGCGAGATCAGCGGCGCGCTCACCATCGGTGCCAGCACCACCATTGCCGATTACATGCTCCCGACGCTGCTCGGCGACTTCAACGCGCGCTACCCTGAGGTCTCGATCCACCTCAAGGTGTCCAACAGCGACGGCATCGTGTCCATGGTGGAGAGCAATGCCATCGACTTGGGCGTGGTGGAGTCGCCGGTGGGCAACCGGAACCTGGTGGTGGAGACCTGCAAGCAGGATCAGCTCGTGGCCATCGTGCCGCGGGGACATCCCCTCGCCGCCAATCAGCAGATCCACTTCAGCGCTTTGCTCGACTTCCCGTTCATCTGCCGGGAGGAGGGCTCCGGCACGCGCGACGTCATCAACGACTACCTCGATGGCCTGCCGGACTGCGCCGCCGGTCTCAAGGTGTCCATGGAGCTCGGCAGCCCCGAGGCGGTGAAAGGGGCGGTGGAGGCGGGGATGGGCGTCTCCGTGGTCTCGAAGGCCACGGTGCAGAAGGAGCTCAGCCTCGGTACCCTGGTGACGCTGGCGCTGGACCCGCCGCTGGTGCGACCCTTCTCTTTCGTGCACCAGAAGCAGAAGTTCAAGCTTCGGGTCATGGAAGAGCTGCTGGAATTCGCCCGCGCCTACTGCAAGAGCCACCAGTCCCACGATGTCGTCTGAGCGACCTGCCTGATGCTGCCGCCCCTCACGCTGCCACAAGGACCGATGCAGGCGCAGCCGGGCTCGGCGGACGAGCGGCGGCTGCTGCGCCGGTTCCGGGCACTGGATGCCGCGTCCCAACAGACGCTACTGGCTTTTGCTGAGTTCCTGGCCGAGCGGGAGAGCCAGCGCACAGCGGGCGATGGGGCCGACCAGGCCGCCCTGGCGGAGCCCCGGCTGGAGCCCCGCCCCCCTGAGGAGTCCGTGGTGGCCGCCATCCAACGCCTGCGACGCAGCTATCCGATGCTGGACAGCGGTACAATGCTGCACGAAACCTCGGCGCTCATGGCCGCTCACGTGCTCCAGGGCCGTGCCGCCGCCGCCGTCATCGACGAGCTCGAGGCCCTGTTCGCGGCGCGCTTCGAGGCCATGCGGGACGACGGCGCCTGAGCCCGGGCGCGTGATTGGTCGGATGGCCCCGGCCCCGGCCCCGGCCCCGGCCCAGGCCGAGGCGTGGCCGGCAGCGGCGCACGCGGCCTGCCAGCTGAGTGAGCACCGCCTGACCGCCGCCTGAACGCCGCCTAACCGCCGGCCCACCGTCCCGCCGCCCATCCCCAGCCTTGCCGCCGCCGGAGCAGCCCCTTGTCCGCGCTTCCTCAGCAGGAGATCGTATCCCGCCACGAAGACCCTCCGCCGCGCCCTGCCAACCCCATGCAGGTGCTGGGCGACTGGTTCCGGCGCCACTTTTCGGACCCGCAGGTCATGGTGCTGGCGGTGTCTGTCGTCATCATCGGCGCCGTGGTGCTGGTGCTCGGCGAGATGCTGCTGCCGGTGTTGGCGAGCATTGTCATCGCCTATCTGCTGGAGGGCTTCGTGCTGGTGCTGGAGCGCCACGGCTGGCCGCGGCTGGCGGCGGTGCTGCTGGTGTTCGTGCTGTTCCTGGCGTTCGTGATCTCGGTGCTGGTTGGGGTGCTGCCGCTGGTGTACCGGCAGGTGTCGGACCTGGTGCAGCAGCTGCCGCAGATGCTGGCACAGGGGCAGCATCTGCTCATGGCCCTGCCGGATCGCTATCCGGAGCTGGTGAGTGCCGCGCAGATCGATGCCGCCATGGATGCCATGCGCAGCGAGGTGGTGGGCTACGGTCAGACGCTCGTGTCGGTGTCCCTGTCCTCGCTGGTGGGCGTCATCACGCTGCTGGTGTACCTGATCCTGATGCCGCTGCTGGTGTTCTTCTTCCTGAAGGACAAGCACCTCATTCTGGGCTGGTTCCGGCGCTACCTGCCGCGTCATCGGGCCATCGCCGGCACGGTGTGGCGGGACGTGGACCGGCAGCTGTCCAACTACGTCCGCGGCAAGTTCTGGGAGATCCTCATCGTCTGGGCCGTGAGCTTCGCGACCTTCACCGCCTTCGACCTCAAGTATGCGATGCTGCTGGCGCTGCTGGTGGGGCTGTCGGTGATCATCCCCTACATCGGCGCGTCCGTGGTGACCGTGCCCGTGGTGCTCATCGCCTGGTTCCAGTGGGGCTGGGGCGCGCAGTTCCTGTGGCTCACCCTGTCTTACCTGATCATCCAGGCGCTGGACGGCAATGTGCTGGTGCCTGTGCTGTTCTCGGAGGTGGTGAACCTGCACCCCGTGGCCATCATCGTTGCGATTCTGGTGTTCGGCGGCATCTGGGGGTTCTGGGGGGTGTTTTTCGCCATTCCGCTGGCCACGGTGGTGCAGGCTATCCTGAGTGCCTGGCCGCGGCCGGCGGCGCCTCGCCCGGGCGGCGACGCATTGCAACGCGACGCCTGAGCAGGTCGAGGCCGATCCCCGCACGCATCAGCCGCCACCCTTTGCCGACGCTTTCCAAGGACCCCTCATGCTGCAACTGATCCTCGGCCTGGCGCTCTTCCTCGGCGTCCATTCCGTCTCCATCGTGCGCCCGCACTGGCGGGCGCAGGCCGTGAGCCGCTTCGGCGAGGTGCCGTGGAAGCTCGGCTACGGCGCCATCGCCGTGGTGGGCTTGGTGCTGATCATCCTCGGCTATGGCGCGGCCCGCACTACCGACCCGGTGCTGCTGTACCAGCCGCCTGTGTGGCTGCGGCACGTGTCACTGCTGTTGATGGTGCCCGCCTTCACCTTCCTGCTGGCCGCCTATCTGCCGGGGCGCATCCAGCGCGCGGTGAAGCACCCGATGCTGCTGGCGGTAAAGATCTGGGCCACGGCCCACCTGCTCGCCAACGGGACGCTGGCGGATCTGCTGCTGTTCGGCGGCTTCCTCGCCTGGGCCGTGGCGGACCGCATCTCGCTCAAGCGCCGCGAGCAGCCGTCGGTGCCCTCGGCACCCGCGGGCAAGTGGAACGATCTCATCGCCGTGGTGGGCGGGCTCGTGCTCTACGTCGCCTTCATTCTGTTTCTGCACCGCTGGCTCATGGGCGTGTCGCCCATCGGCTGAGGCCGGTGGGCGGCGCCGGCGCGCCGGCGATGGGCGCCTGCGCGACGGGCGGGGTCAGAACCTGGCCCGCAGCTTGTCCACGAGGTGCATGAGCCCGAGCAGCGGGTGCCGCCAGGGCATGCGCGGGCCGGCGTAGCGCATCACCTCGACGATGCGCCCACGCCGGCTCGCGCTGTAGCAATGCACGCTGCAGTCGTTGCAGGGCATCTTCGACTCGCCGAAGACGCAGACGTCGAGCCGCTGGTTGGCGTAGCGCAGCAGCTCGGCGCAGTCCGGGCAGTGGTCTGCGTGCAGCGCGTCCCCGACGCTGTCCCGCGTATCGGGGCTCCCGATCAGCGCGTTGTCCGGCGTGGGGCCGGTGCCGGCAGGGCTTGGTGCGGTGGCCTGACCATGGTGGTCGCGGCAGTAGATGCCGATCATCGCGGCGATGGTGCGGCGCTCGCGCTCAATGCGCCGCCCGTGGTTGGCGGGGCGCAGGCCGGCGGCGCGTGGGGGTCGGGTTCGCATCTGCATGGCGCCATTATGGAACCTGACAGCGAAGCTTGGTTGATGATTGTCAATAAATGTTGACATCGCGTCAGCCTGACAGATGCGCCCCTGTTGCGAGACCGTCGCCACCCCATGCCGGCGGGCTGTGGTGAGGCTCGCACCCGGCCGGACCCGCACCGTTCCGACAGCGTGATCAAAACCAGGAATCGACCCGATGCACACACCTCTGCTGCTCCTGCTCGGCCCGGTGCTGCTCCTCGCCGGCTGTGCGACGCAACCCTATCCGCCGCTGCCGGACGACATTGCCGCCGAGACCAGGGGCACGCCCCCTGGCGTTGTCGCTGGCGTCGCCCCTGTCGCCGTCGAAGCCGAGCAGAGCCTTACCGCCCTTGCCGGCAATGTCTCCGAGGTCGCCCGGCGCGAGGCCCAGCTGGCGCCCGTCTCGCAGGAGGTGATCCCGCTGCCGCCGGACCCGGCGACCCTGCCGGCGGCGGACGCCCGCGAGCTCAAGATCCTGCTTGGCGATCGCCGCTTCGAGTACTACGAGGACGAGCGCCTGGTCTGGTCCGGCAAGGTCTCCGCCGGCGTCGCCGAGCATCCCACGCCGCGCGGTGAGTTCCGGGTCACGGCCAAGGACATCGACAAGCGCTCCGGCAGCTACACCAACTATTTCAACTGGCCCACGCCCATGCCCTATGCGCTCCAGTTCCGGGGGCCCTACTGGGTGCACGAGGGTTATGTGCCCAACGAGAACGCCTCCCACGGCTGTGTGCGCCTGCGCCACGACGACGCCAAGTTCGTCTACGCCCGCATGCAGGTGGGTGATGCGGTGACCGTGGTGGAGTAAGCCCAGGCGGGGTGGCGCATGCAGCGCTGGGTGATGCACCTGGACATGGACGCCTTCTATGCGGCGGTGGAGCAGCGCGACGACCCGAGCCTGCGCGGTCGCCCGGTGGTGGTGGGGGCGCGCCCGGGCGGGCGCGGGGTGGTCGCCACCTGCTCGTATGAGGCCAGGCGCTTCGGCATCCGCTCCGCCATGCCCATTGCCGAGGCGTACCGCCGCTGCCCGGATGCCGTCTACCTGCGCCCGCGCATGGCGCACTATGCCGCCGTCTCCCGGCGCATCCGCCGCGAGCTGGACGGTATCTCGCCCCTGGTGGAGGCCGTGTCCATCGACGAGGCCTGCGTGGACGTCTCCGGCCTGGAGCGGCTCTTCGGCCCACCCGCGGCCATCGGCGCGCTCGCCAAGCGGCGCATCCGCGACGCCTGTGGGCTGACGGCGTCGGTCGGCATCGGCCCGAACCGGCTCATCGCCAAGCTCGCTTCCGAGTACCGCAAGCCGGACGGGCTCACGGTGGTGGCGCCGGACCAGGTCCAGGCCTTTCTGGATCCGCAGCCGGTGGCGGTGCTGCGCGGGGTGGGCGCGCGCACGCTGCCGCGGCTGGAGCGGCTCGGCATCCGCAGCGTCGCCGATCTGCGCCGCCGCCCCATCGCCGAGCTGCAGCGCCACCTGGGGCCGCGGCTTGCGGCGGCCCTGCATGCCCAGGCGCGCGGCATCGGCCCCAGCGACGTGGTGCCGGATACCCCGCGCAAGTCCATCAGCAAGGAGACGACCTTCGCCCAGGACCAGACCGACCCGGCGCTGCTGCATGCGCGGCTGCGCCAGCTCGCCGGCGAGGTGGCACACACCGCCCGTGCCGGCGGCCTCGCCGGCGGCGTCGTGACGCTCAAGGTGCGCTACGCGGGCTTCGTCACCCACAGCCGCCAGCGTCGGCTCGCGGCGCCCACCGACAGCGAGCGCGTGCTGCTGGCGGAGGCCTGGCGCCTGTTCGAGCACGGCGGGCTGCCGCAGGCGCCGGTGCGGCTCATCGGCCTGGGTCTGGCGGCCCTCACGGAACCGCAGCTGGGGCCGCAGTCGGGCCCGCAGCCGCACCAGCGGGACCTGTTCGAGGCCGCCGATGCCCCACGCCGGGACAACCGGCTCGCGCAGACCCTGGATGCCGTCAACGCCCGTTTCGGCGACGGTGTGCTGGGCTTCGGCCTGGCGGCGGGCGCCGTGCAGCCGGCGGAGGCGGGCGCGATCCCTGAGGATCGGTCCCGGGGTCGGTCCCCGGACGCTGCCGACCCTGCGCCGGACGACGCTGCGGGGCGATGACGGCCTGATGCTAGAATCGTCGGTCTCATGCACCGCGGCCGGAGCCTGTCATGCTGCTGACCAACATCGTCCTCGTCATCGCCGTGATCCTGATGATCGCCATCGCCATCGGCCTGTCCCGGGACGGCTCGGGCAAGCCCACCAAGGGCGCCGGGCGGCAGCAGGTGCGCATCGTCGATGCGGATGCAGACGCGGATGGAGAGGGCAAGCAGGAGCGCTGAGCGCGCGGCGACCCGCACGCATCGCGGTGCCGGCCCAGGGCGGCCGCACCGGTGCCGCCGCTCAGGTCCAGGTGACCTTTGCAGCACATCCTCACTGTCCTCGGGGGTTCCTCTCGCGGTAGAATCGGGCGGTTATGGATCTGAACTTTCTGCCCTTCGAACAGCCGGTCGCCGAGCTCGAGGCCAAGATCGAGGAGCTCAAGCACGTCGGTGACGACAACGAGATCAACATCGCCGAGGAGATCGAGCATCTCCAGGTGAAGAGCCGCGCGCTCACCGAGCAGATCTTCTCCGGCCTCACCCCCTGGCAGGTCTCGCAGCTGTCCCGGCATCCGCTGCGGCCCTATTTCCTCGACTACGCCCGGCGTATCTTCGAGGACTTCCAGGAGCTGCACGGCGACCGTGCCTTTGCGGACGATCACGCCATCGTCGGCGGTCTCGCGCGCCTCGACGGCCGTGCCGTGGTCATCATCGGCCACCAGAAGGGCCGCGACACCAAAGAGAAGATCCACCGCAACTTCGGCATGCCGCGACCGGAGGGCTACCGCAAGGCGCTCAGGCTGATGCAGCTCGCCGAGCGGTTCGGGCTGCCCATCTTCACCTTCATCGACACCCCCGGGGCCTATCCCGGCGTCGGTGCCGAGGAGCGCGGCCAGAGCGAGGCCATCGCCCGGAACCTCCAGGTCATGGCCACGCTGCGGGTGCCCATCGTCTGCACCGTCACCGGCGAGGGCGGCTCCGGCGGGGCGCTGGCCATCGGCGTCGGCGACCGGCTCATCATGCTCCAGTTCAGCACCTATTCGGTGATCTCGCCGGAGGGCTGCGCGTCCATCCTCTGGAAGAGCGCCGACAAGGCGCAGCTCGCCGCCGAGGCCATGGCCATCACCTCCTCGCGTCTCTACGACCTGGGCCTGGTGGACGCCGTGGTGCCCGAGCCCCTGGGCGGTGCCCACCGCGACGTGGACACCATGGCGGGCTCCCTGCGCGACACCCTCATCGAGGCCCTGGGCGAGCTCGAAGCCATGTCCATGGAGCAGCTGCTGGCCACCCGCTACGATCGGCTCCGCAGCTACGGCCGGCTCAAGGACTGAGGCGTCGGGCACTGACCTGACCCGGCCGGGCTCCAGCCGGCTTGTCATGCGGCCCGCCGACCAGCTCACCGATGCGCGCCTCGCCGCGGCGCTGGCCCCCGCCGCCGGCGGGCGGCTCTGGATCGCCTACAGCGGCGGGCTCGACTCCCATGGACTCCTGCACGCCGCCGCCCGGCTGCGTGTGCCGCTGCGCCTGGATCTTGCCGCGGTGCATGTGCACCACGGCCTGCAGCCGGCGGCGGACGCCTGGGTGGCGCACTGCCAGCGGGTCTGTGCAGCGCTCGGGATTCCCCTGAAGGTATTGCAGCTCGGGCTGCAACCGACCGCCGGCGAGAGCCCTGAGGCCGCTGCCCGCGAGGCCCGCTACGGTGCCTTTGGGGCGCTGCTGCAACCGGGCGAGGCGCTGGCCACCGCCCAGCACCGCGACGACCAGGCCGAGACCCTGCTGCTCGCTCTGCTCCGCGGTGCAGGTCCGCACGGGCTTGCCGCCATGCCCGCCCGCGCCCGCCTCGGCGCCGGCACCCTGCTGCGCCCGCTGCTGGAGCTGCCGCGGGCGGCAATCCTGGACTATGCCCGCGCCCATGGCCTCAAATGGGTGGAGGACCCGAGCAACGCCGACGCCGCGCTGGACCGCAACCGCCTCCGCCACCGGGTGATCCCGCGGCTGCGCGAGCGCTGGCCCGCGCTGGACCGCACCCTGGCGCGCTCCGCGGCGCACTGCGCCGAGGCGGCGGCGCTGCTGGACGAGCTCGCCGACGCGCTGTTGAAAGGGCTCGGCGCCGCCGGCGACACCGGCGATGTGCTCCCGCGGGCGCTCTCGATGGCCGGTCTGCGTCGACTGTCCGGTCCCCGCCAGCGCCTGGTGCTGCGCCGCTGGCTCCTGCGCCTGGACTTCCCGGTGCCGGACGCGGATCGGCTGCGCCGCATCACGACGGAGGTGCTGGAGGCGGGCGCCGACCGCCAGCCGCTGGTGGCCTGGCCCGGCTGCGAGGTGCGCCGGCATCGGGATGCGCTGTACGCCTTGTCCCCGCTGCCGGAGCCGCCGGCTCCCGGCAGCTGCCTGCTGCCGCTGCCCGGAGCCGCGTCGCTGTCACTGCCGCCCCCGCTCGGGACCCTGCGCTGGGTGCTCCACGACGCAGCGATGCCGGCGCAGGTGCGTGTGTGCTTCGGCGTCCCAGGGCTGCGCTGTGCCCGTCCCGGGCGGCCCGCAGCGGACCTGAAGACCCTGTTCCAGGAGGCCGGTGTGCCGGCCTGGCTGCGGCCGCAGGTGCCGCTGCTGTGCCTGGACAGCGCCCTCGCCGGTGTCGGCGGCGTCCGGCTCTGCGGCACCGGGCTCAAGCAGCTCATCTGGGAAGGGCATCCCTGGGGGCGGCAGGGCTGGCTCTCGCCCGTCGTGGACCTCACCCGCGGCGGCGGCCGGTGACCGTCCGGTTCCGGCAACGGGATGACAGCGGCAACCGCAGCCCGTGCAAAACTGCGGCAACGCAAGAAGCGCCGGCCGGAGCTTGGCGTCGGCCTGGCGGAGTCGTCAGGCGTACATCAGTGTTCCGCGAGGCTCAGGAACCGTATCAGGGTGAGCATGTGCTGATTGCGCTCCGGGCTTGCGGCCTTCCTGCACATCGACATGGGGTCAGTCCCTGTGGCATGGTCGCCGCCGCGTCATCGCAGCAGTCGGGAGTCGTCGGGGATGCAGTCAGGCCCATTCGCGTCCATGTCCCCTTGGTACGGGGGCTATGCCTTTCAGGGGTTGGTGGTGCTCGGCACCGCGCCGATTCTGGTGCCGCTGATCGTCGGCGGGGCGGCGGGACCGGCGGAGGCGGGGCTGGTGGTTGCGGCGCTGTACATGGGCCAGCTGACGGCACCCCTGTTCGGCGCCCTGGCGGATGGCAGCGGGCGGCATCGGCTGATCTACGCCGCCGGCTATCTGCTGCTGGCCGTCGGCCTCGGGCTGTTTCCGTATGCGCAGACGGTGCTGGAATGGTTCGTGCTGGCGCTGATTCAGGGGCTCGGGGTCGCGGCCACCAACACCGTGGCGTCGATGTTCATCGTGGAGTTTCGCCCGCGCCAGGAGTGGGACCGGCGCATCGGCTGGATGCAGACCTGCTACGGCGTCGGCCAGGCGGCGGGTCTCGGGCTCGCGGCCTTGCTCCAGCAGGCGCCGGCCTGGGGCATGCTGGCGTCCGCCGCGCTGATGCTGCCGGGCCTGCTGCTCGGGCTGATCGGTGCACCGCGGGGGCGGCGGGTGGCGCAGCACGCGCCCGCGGCGCCGGCCGCCGGGCCTGGCGAGGGCGTTGCGGCGCGTCGGCACGCACCGCCGCGGCAGATGTTCCCGCACGCCCACATCGGCCCCGCCACCGGGGCGCTGCTCGGGCGCTTCCTCGCGGATCTGCGCAGCCCCTACGCGCTCTTCATGCTGTGCTGGCTGCTGATCATGCTCGGCACCTGGCTGGTCTACAACCTGTATCCGCTGCTGATGCAGCAGGTCTACGGCGTCGGTGCCGGGGCCTCGTCCGTCTACTACGCCGTCGGTGCCGGCATCGGCGTGTTCGCCTATGCGCCCTCGGGTGTGCTCGGGCAGCGCATCGGCGACGGTGCCGTGGTGCTCGCCGGCAGCCTCATGAGCCTCGCCTCTGTCGGTGCCATGGCGGCACTGGCCATCTGGCAGCCGGCGGGGGTGGCGGTGCTGGGGCCGCTCGCCTTCGTGCTGCTGCCGGTGGCCTGGTCGCCGCTCATCGTCGCCGGCACAGCCTGGGCGGCGGCGCTGTCCACCATGGCGGAAGGGGAGGCGGTGGGGATTCTCAACTCCACCACGGCGCTGGCGAGTGTGGCGGCCGCCTTCGGGGCAGGGGTGCTGGCGAGCCGTTTCGGCTTCGACACCGTGCTCTACCTTGCCGCCGCGGCCATGGTGCTGGGCTCGCTGTTGCTGCTGCCGTTGCTGCGCGTCGGGGCCAAGGGGGCGGAGTGAGCGCAGCCGCGGGCGTCAGCCTGCGGCCAGGGCCACGAAGCGCCGGCAGCGGCTCACCAGGTCCTCGCCGGGCTCCAGGGCGTGGAGGTCGCCGCCGATGAGGAGCATGCAGTCGCGGCCGTAGAACTCACACAGCTCGCGCACCCGGGCCAGCTTCATGCCGCCCGCGGGCACCGGAAAGATGGGGGCGGTGTCGCCCATGGCATCGGTGCAGCCGGCGGCGATGTCCCGGCAGTCGGCCGCGGAGAAGGCGAAGCGCCCGCCCAGGTGTGGGAAGATGGCGGCATCGGCGCCGGCGAGGCGGTTGAGCCGGCCGTAGAGCATCCGCGGGCTGAGACCCGTGTCCGGGCTGAGCGCGAGGCCGCCGACAAGGGCGGGGTGGCTCAGGATGGGCAGTGCGAGGTCGTCATCGGCGGCGAGCCCGCGCATGGCATCAAAGCCCGCGAGCCCGGGGCAGAACAGGAGTCCGCCGGCACCGCTGTCGCGTGCGGCCCGCGCCCGGGGCCCGACGGCGGCGGCGGGCGCCGTGACGTTCGGCAGATAGAGGCAGCGGCGGCCGGTCTCCTGGTTGGCGCGGGCGACGGCCGCCGCGCAGCGGGGCACGCGCTCGGCGAAGGGCGAGAAGGGCTGGTCGGCGAGCCCGTGGTCGTCCTTGATGAGGTCGATGCCGCCGAGCGCCAGCTCATAGGCGAGCTGTGCCAGGGCCGGCGCGGACAGGCCCATGGGCTTGAGCGCCGTGCAGAGCAGGGGCCGGTCGTGCACGTCGAGCAGCCGGCGCAGCCCCCTGATGCCGAAGCGCGGCCCGGGCAAGCCCTGCGCCAGGGCGGGCGGCAGCGCGATGTCCATGAGCCTGACGCCCGGCTGCAGGGCGACGTTGCCGAAAAGCACGTTCAGCAGCTGCGTCAGCTCGCCGCCGGCGGCTTCAACGGGGTAACGGATGGTCACGTCCCAGGCGCCGTCGCCGACGGCCACCGGCGCATCCGGGGCGCCGACGATCTGCTCGCGGATGGCCGTATTCGGGATCAGCGCATCCGGGAATTCCACGGTCTGCTCCAGGCAGATCTCGCGGGCGCGCACCAGCGCCGCCGCAGCATCGTCGGCGCGGATGCGACAGCGCGCGGCGAAGCGCTCACCGCTCAGTGCCAGCGCGACGGGATCTTCGATGGTCATTTCACGTTTACTCCCCCTCCCGCACCGGAAACACCACCAGATGATCCGCCTGCAGGCGCACGCCGATCTCCTCGCCCACGGCGTGGCGGTGGTGGCTCGGCACCAGACAGAGCACCTCGGTGCCGCTGCCGAGCCTCAGGGTGTACATGAACTCGGCGCCGCGGAAGGCGCGCTCCACCACCACGGCCTTCCGCGGGCTCGATTCGTCGTAGACCATGTCGTCGGGGCGGATCAGCACCTCCGCCGGCGTGCCGGGGGCGAGGCCGTGGGGATGCTCTCCGGCGATGCGTCCGAGCTCGGTCTTGACGCGGATGTCGTCATGGACGCTCGCGGGCAGCAGCACGCCCTGGCCGATGAAGTCAGCGACGAAGCGGTCCGCGGGCTCGTGGTAGAGACTGAAGCCGCTGCCCCACTGGTGCACCCGCCCGCCGCCGATGACGCCGATGAGGTCGGCCATCGCAAAGGCCTCCAGCTGGTCGTGGGTCACCAGTATGGCGGTGATGCCCTCGCGCTTCAGCACGTCGCGGACCTCGCGGGCGATCTGCTCGCGCAGGTCCGCATCCATGCTGGAGAAGGGCTCGTCCAGCAACAGGATCTGCGGGCGCGGCGCCATGGCCCGGGCCAGGGCGACCCGCTGCTGCATGCCGCCGGAGAGCTCGTGCGGGTACTGGCGTGCGGCACCGGTGAGCCCCACCAGCTCCAGCAGCTCGCCGACCCGGCGCCGGCGGGCGGCGGCGGGCTGGTCGCGCAGGCCGAAGGCGATGTTGCGGCTCACGCTCAGGTGCGGAAAGAGGGCGAAGTCCTGGAACACCATGCCGATCTGCCGCTGCTCCGGTGCCAGTGTGAAGCCGGGGCGGGAAACCAGCTCGCCGTGCAGGCGGATCTCGCCGCGGCTCAGGGGCTCGAAGCCGGCGATGGCGCGCAGCAGTGTGGTCTTGCCACAGCCGCTCGGCCCCAGCAGGCAGCCGATGTTGCCGGGCTCCAGCACGAAGGAGACATCCTGCACCACGGTGTTGTCGCCGTAGGCGACGCTCACCTCCAGCACCGAGAGCTGGCTTGCGGCGGTCTGGATGGGCTCGGGGGCGGCGGCGTCCTGGGCGGGGGGCATGGGGGTGTCGGACTGTCGGGTTGCGGCTGCCCGGGGAATCCCGGGCCTGGTGAAAGATGCTGTCGCCGGCGGCGACGCGGGATTATCCGTCATCCGGGCGGTCGATCACAGGCACTCGTCCCAACCATGGTCGCCCGGACACACGCCGGCCGAGCGGCCTGACATGGGTGCACGCTGCCCGCGCTGATACGGAGTCGTGCCGGCATCTGCTCAGGGATTCGCGGTCGGTCGTCGCCTGAGGCTGGGCACTGCTGCGCAGAGTGTTGCAATCTCAGAGAAATGCCCTCGGCATTTGCAGGCGTTAGCATGCCCCGTGCCCGCCGCCGCAGGGCGGGCGCTGCGGCGACTCGACTCGACGCGGCGCGCCTGCGCCCAGCATAACGACACCAGAGCGAGGACAGCCTTGACGCCGGACACCACCCCAATGCCGGATCTCAGTCTGTGCGACCGCGAGCCCATCGAGTATCCGGAGGCGGTGCAGTCGCAGGGGGTGGTGCTGGTGCTGGCGGGGGCGACGCTGACGGTGCGCCGGGCCTCGCGCAATACGGCAGACCTGCTGGGGCTCCCAGCCGAGACCTTGCTGGGGCGGCCGTTGGAAGCCGCCTTGGGTGAGGATCTCGCCGCCGCCGTGCGCACCGCCGCCCAGCGCTGGCAGGCACAGCCTGTGCACCCCGCGACCTTCCCGTGGCGCCCGCCCGCGGCGCCGGCGGCGGGCTTCTGGTGCTCGGTGCACGCAAGCGGCACGCAGCTGGTGCTGGACCTGGAGCCGGACCCCGCGGACTGGACAGCGGCCGAAGTGGATGGGCGGATGCGGGAGGCCCTGGCCGGCATGCGCGCCGTGCGCGCCGAGCCGACCCTTTCGCGCAGGCTCGACGCTGCGGCGAAGCTGCTGCGGGTGCTGACGGGCTTCGAGCGGGTGATGATCTACCGCTTCGACCCCGACGACCGGCATGGCGAGGTGATCGCGGAAGCGCGCACCGATGCCTGCGAGCCCTATCTCGGCCTGCGTTATCCCGCCTCGGACATCCCGCGGCAGGCCCGGGCGCTGTACCTGCGCAGCCCCACGCGCATCGTCGCCGACGTGCACGCCCCGCCCGCACCCCTGCGGGCGGCACCGGGTGACGTCGACGCCGTGCCCATCGACCTGTCGCTCAGTGCGCTGCGTGCCGTCTCACCGGTGCACCTGGAATACCTGCGCAACATGGGCGTGCGGGCGACACTCACCGGCTCCCTGGTGTGCGACGGCGGGCTCTGGGGGCTGGTCGCCTGCCATCACGGCAGCCCGCGATCCCTGCCGGGCCGGCTGCGGGAGCTGGTGGGCTGGCTCGCGCAGGACCTCGCCACGCAGATCGCGCTGCTGGAGGCGCAGCACTCCGAGCGTTACCGGGCGCAGCTCAAGGCCTGTCGCGAGCGCGTCATCACCGGCATGCGCGCGGGGGATGGCCTCGCTGACCTGATTCGCGGCCCGCAGCTCCGGGACGTGCTGGATGCCGTTGCCGCCGACGGTGTCGCCCTGGTGCAGGACGGGCCGGTGGTCACCGGCGGGGTCACGCCGCCGCCGGAGCGCTGCGCGGCACTCGCGGCCCGGCTCGGCGAGTGCGCCGTGAGCCCGGGCGCGCACCTGTTCGCCACGGACTGTCTGAGCCGCGATTTCCCCGGCACCGAAGATCTGGCCGACACCGCCTCGGGAGTGCTCATGCAGCCCCTGTCGGACGCCACCGGCCTCAAGCTTCTGTGCTTTCGCGGTGAGCTGCTGCAAGACGTCACCTGGGGCGGTAATCCGGACAAGGCCGCCGCTGTCGACGCGGACGGGCGCATCAGTCCGCGCAAGTCCTTCGCCGCCTGGCGGGAGACGGTACGTCGGCACGCGCGTCGCTGGCGGCGGGAGGAGCTGGAATCGGCCCGGGAGTTCGGTGTGCTGGTGGACGTCGAGTCGCGACGGGTGGCGGAGCAGGCGGTGCGCGACTCCGAAGCACGTTTCCGCAGCATGCTGGACAACGCGCCGGTGGGGATCTTTATCAAGGACCTGCAAGGACGCTATACACTGGTGAACCGCCATTGCGAGGCATTGCTCGGACACACGAATGCGGAGGTTCAGGGCAAGCGCCCGGAGGACATCCTGCCGCCTGAGGCGGCGGCCGAGATCGCCGCTAAAGACCAGGCTGTTGCAGTGTCGTTGCAGACCGAATCTTCGGAGGATGTGATTCCCTGGCCGCAGGGTACACGTGTCCTGCTCTCGACCCGCTTCCCGCTGCGCGATGCGGCGGACCGGGTGACGGCGGTGGCCGGCATCTCGGTGGACGTCACCGAGCGACGCCGGGCCGAAGCGGCACGGGATCTGGCGCTCGCCAAGTATCAGGCGTTGTTCCAGCACTTCCCGCTCGGTATCACCGTCTGCGATCGCGAGGGCGCCATCGTCGAGGCCAATCCGACCTCCGAGCAGATGCTGGGCGTGGGCCTGGACGAGCACACCAGCCGGCGTATCGACGGACCCGAGTGGTCCATCCAGCGCCCGGACGGCTCGCCGCTGCCCGCCGCCGAGTACGCCTCGGTACGCGCCTGGCGGGAGCGCGCCGTCGTGCGCGATCAGGAGATGGTGCTGGTGGGCGCAGACGGCGACCGGCGCTGGCTCAAGGTCAGTGCCGCGCCGCTGTCGGTGGGCGAGCTCGGCGCGCTGGTGGTCTACGAAGACATCACCGAGCGCAAGCGCATAGAGGCCCGGCGCGAGGCGGAGGCGGCCCTGCGCGAGAGCGAGCGGCGCTTTCGCATCATGGCGGACGAGCTGCCCGTGCTGGTCTGGGTCAACGACCCGAACCTCAACTGCACCATGGTCAACAAGACCTACCGGGAGTACCTGGGCCGGGCCGAGTCCGCCTGCCTGGGCCGGCAGTGGCTCGACGCCCTCCACCCCGACGACCGCGACGCTTACTGCGAGGCCTTCTTCGCGAAGCTCGGCCTGGGCGAGGCCTTTCAGGGGCAGTGTCGGGTCCGCCGCGCAGACGGCGAATGGCGCTGGGTGGAGACCTTCGCCCGGCCGGTCTATGCGGACGACGGCCAATGCCAGGGAACTGTCGGCACCACCATGGATATCACCGACCGCAAGGCCGCGGAGGATGCCCTCAGAGAGTCCCACGATACCCTGGAGCGCCATGCCGAGCAGCTGGGCCGACTCACCTCGGCCCTGACCCTGGCCGAGCAGCGCGAGCGCGAGCGCCTGGCCAAGGTCCTGCACGACCATCTTCAGCAGTTGCTGGTGGGCGCGGCCATGGGTGTGGAGCGCGTGGCGCGCCGGGTGCGCAAGGCGGGGCTGGTGCCCGCCACCGCCGTCGGCGCGGACATCGAGGACGCGCTGGCATCGTTGCGGGACCTGCTGCGCCAGTCGGTGGATGCCGCGCGCACCTTGGTGGCGGATCTCGGTCCGCCCATCCTGCACGACGTGGGCATGGATGCGGCGCTGGAATGGCTTGCCCGTACCATGCATGACAACCATGGGCTCGATGTGTCCCTGCGGCTCGAAGTGGACATCCCGGTTCAGTCCGAGGACGTGCGCAGCGTGCTCTTCGAATGCGTGCGCGAGGCGCTGTTCAACGTCGTCAAGCATGCCCAGTGCGAGCAGGCCGAGGTGGTGACCTGCCGCGACGACGACGGGTGCTTCTGCCTCGAAGTCCGGGATGCCGGCCGCGGCTTCGACACCGCCCGACTCACCGCCGGGGACACCGATGGGACGGGCTTCGGCATTCTCGCCATGCGCGAGCGGCTGCGCTGCCTGGGCGGTCGCTGTGACATCGGCAGCAGGCCCGGCGCCGGCACCCGCGTGGTGCTGCGGGCACCGTCGGATCGGCCGCCGCAGCGGGACCTGCCGATCGGCGCCGAGGCGGCCGGCGCAGCCGCCGGTGCCGGGTCGCCCGACGGCAACGCAGGCGCTGAGCCGGCACAGGTGTCGGTGCTGCTGGTGGACGACCATGCCATGGTCCGCCAGGGCCTGAAGGCGCTGTTGGCGGACGAGCCGAACCTGACGGTGGTGGGAGAGGCCTGCGACGGCGCGGAGGCGCTGGAGCAGGTGGCACGGCTGGCGCCCCGGCTGGTGCTGATGGACTATTCCATGCCGCGTATGGACGGGCTCGAGGCAACGCGGCAGCTGCGCGCAGAGCACCCCGGGGTGTGCGTGATCGGCCTGTCGATGTACCAGGAGGCGGACCGTGCCGCCGCCATGCTCGCCGCCGGGGCCTGCGCCTATGTCGACAAGACCGCAGGCGCCGATGTCCTGCTGGCCGCCATCCGCGAGCAGTTGCCACGCTGCGGCATCGACGGGGGCGCCCAGATACCCGCAACGGGGGCCGGGCGCAGCGCCTGACCCGGCCGGCAGGCGCGCCTCATCAGGAAACCTTTGCGCCCGCCGGGCTGGCGTCGGCGCCGTGCACTGCCATAATGACCACCAGTCATCCGGGGACCAGCGGCCGTGGTCGCGGGCTCGGGGTCGTTGGGCTGTCATGGTCAGCGCTGATGGCCCCAGCGCCGACCGCCCAGCGCCGACCGCCCAGCCCCGGCCACCCGGCAGCGCCGCCGGTCCGACGTGGCCGCTGTGACGCGCCGTGAGGAGGCCGGCTTAAGCCAGAGCCAAGTTGCCGCCCGTGCCACTCACCGCCGCTGAGCGCATCGGGCCGGCTACGGGGAACATGAACGATAATGCAAATAATTGTCGCTTGCAATCGACTGCCCCTTGCATCGCTGCGGGGCACCGGTGGCCGGGGTTTATGTGCCGGCGGCGGACTGAAGTCCGATGTCCCCGGGAGGCCGACTGAAGTCGGCGTACCCGGGAGGGCGACTGAGCTCGGCGTACCTGGGCCGGCCTTGTGCTTTGCGCAGGCGGGCGCCATCACGGCGAAGGCGCCTGCTGCGGGCGTCGGCGCCGGCCGCGGACTTGAAACCCGCGCCGTGTGCATCGACTCTGCCGCCGCCTGGAGCGCCCTGCGGCTCCGGGACCCGAGATTCCCTGCGACCTGCGCCTTGAATACGTGCAAACGCACAATACAATAACCGAGTAATCTACTCAGAAATCGGAGCGAGCCATGAGTGCAACACCCGACGACGTCCTTCCCGGCGACGCCAAGACGGCAGCGCAGACCTCCACCAAGGCCGCGGAGGCCGAGGCGGAGTACGGCCATCTGGTCAGATCGGAGTACGAGCACGGCTTCGTCACCGAGATCGAGTCCGACACCCTGCCGCCGGGCCTGGACGAGTCCGTCATCGCAACCATCTCCCAGCGCAAGGGCGAGCCGCAGTGGATGCTCGACTGGCGCCTGGCGGCGTACCACAAGTGGCTGGAGATGCCGACGCCGAAGTGGGCGGCGGTGCACTACCCGCCCATCGACTATCAGTCCATTTCCTACTTTTCGGCGCCCAAGAAGAAGGAGCTGAAGAGCCTGGACGAGGTGGACCCGGTGCTGCTGGAGACCTACGAGAAGCTCGGCATCCCCATCGAGGAGCAGAAGGCGCTCGCCGGTGTCGCCGTGGATGCCGTCTTCGACAGCGTGTCCGTGGCCACCACCTTCCGTGAGAAGCTCTCGGAGGCGGGCGTTATTTTCTGCTCCATCTCCGAGGCGGTGCAGGAGTACCCGGAGCTGGTGCAGAAGTATCTCGGCAGCGTCGTGCCGCCCACGGACAACTTCTACACCGGGCTGAACTCCGCGGTGTTCACCGACGGCACCTTCGTCTACGTGCCCAAGAACACCCGCTGCCCCATGGAGCTCAGCACCTACTTCCGCATCAACGAGGCCAAGACGGGCCAGTTCGAGCGTACGCTCATCGTCGCCGACGAGGGCAGCTATGTGAGCTACCTGGAGGGCTGCACGGCGCCGCAGCGCGATGAAAACCAGCTGCACGCAGCGGTGGTGGAGCTGATCGCGCTGGACAACGCCGAGATCAAGTACTCCACGGTGCAGAACTGGTACCCGGGGGACGAGGAGGGTCGCGGCGGCATCTACAACTTCGTTACCAAGCGTGGTGACTGCCGCGGCGACAACTCCAAGATCAGCTGGACGCAGGTGGAGACGGGCTCCGCCATCACCTGGAAGTATCCGAGCTGCATCCTGCGCGGCGACAACTCCGTGGGCGAGTTCTACTCGGTGGCCGTCACCAAGGGCAAGCAGCAGGCGGACACGGGCACCAAGATGATCCATCTCGGCAAGAACACCCGCTCCACCATCGTCAGCAAGGGCATCTCGGCCCAGCACGGCATTCAGTCCTACCGCGGGCTGGTGCGCATCGCCGGCAAGGCCGAGGGGGCGCGCAACCACACTCAGTGCGACTCCCTGCTGATCGGCGACAAGTGCGCCGCCAACACCTTCCCGTATATCGAGGTGAAGAACCCGACGGCGAAGATGGAGCACGAGGCCACCACGTCGAAGATCAGCGACGACCAGCTCTTCTACTGCCGCTCCCGCGGTCTGTCGGAGGAGGACGCCGTGTCCATGATCGTGAACGGCTTCTGCAAGGAGGTCTTCAACGAGCTGCCCATGGAGTTTGCCGTGGAGGCGCAGAAGCTCTTGAGCATCAGCCTTGAGGGTGCCGTGGGCTGAGCCGCCCGCCCGCGGGGGAACGACAACCGCGCGCGCGGATACCGCGCGCGATTTCAACACACGAGCGAGCTGCAGCCGGCCCACCGCCCCGCATACGGGCGCGACGGATGCCGCCAGCCGACGGAGTCAATCATGCTGTCTGTGAAAGGCCTGAAGGCCACGGTCGACGACAAGGAGATCCTGCGGGGTCTCGATCTGGAAGTGGGCGCCGGCGAGGTGCACGCCATCATGGGGCCGAACGGCTCCGGCAAGAGCACGCTCGCACACGTGCTCTCGGGGCGCGAGGGCTATGAGGTCACCGGCGGCAGCGTGACCTTCGAGGGGCGCGAGCTGCTGGAGCTCGACCCCGAGGAGCGCGCCTGTCTGGGGCTGTTCCTGGCCTTCCAGTACCCGGTGGAGCTGCCGGGCGTGAACAACACCTACTTCCTGAAGGCCGCGCTCAACGCCAAGCGCAAATACCACGGCGAAGAGGAGCTGGACGCGGTCTCCTTCATGCGCCTGATGAAAGAGAAGCTGAAGGTGCTGCACCTGGACGATTCCCTGCTGAAGCGTCCCGTCAACGTCGGCTTCTCCGGCGGTGAGAAGAAGCGCAACGAGATCTTCCAGATGGCGCTGCTGGAGCCCAAGCTCGCCATCCTCGACGAGACCGACTCGGGCCTCGACATCGACGCGCTGCGGGTGGTGGCCAATGGTGTCAACTCCCTGCGCAGCCCTGAGCGCTCCATGCTCGTGGTGACCCATTACCAGCGCCTGCTCGACTACATCGAGCCGGACTATGTCCATGTGCTCGCCAAGGGTCGCATCATCCGCTCCGGCGGCAAGGAGCTGGCACTGGAGCTGGAAGAGAAGGGCTACGGCTGGATCGTCGACGAGGCCGCGGCATGAGCGCGCAGGCACTCAAGACCGAGACCCCGGCCACGGCGGGCGTGGAGCCGGCTCCCTTCGACAGCTGGCTGCCGCAGGCGGCCGCCGGCGAGCCGGACTGGCTCGCCGCCGCCCGCGCCGCCGCCGCGGCGCGTGTGCACACGCAGGGCGCGCCCACCAGCAAGTCCGAGGGCTGGCGCTACACTGGCCTGCGCACACTGCTGGAGCAGGGGTTCACGCCGGTGGACGAGCCGCCGTTGGGCGAACCCATGTCGGCACTGCTGCCCGAAGACATCGAGGACGTGCTGGTGCCGGGGCTCGACGCCCACCGTGTGGTCATGGTCAACGGCCGCTTCGCGCCGCAGCTCTCGGACCTGAGCGGGCTGCCGGCCGGCGTGCGCATGAACGGCCTGCGGGCGAGCCTGGCCGCGGATCCCACGGCGCTCGCCGAGCGCGTCAATGCCGTTGCCGGCGACGGCGCGCATGTCTTTGCGTCGCTGAACACCGCCGGCATGGACGACGGCCTGGTGCTGCACGCGGGGCGGGGCGCGGTGCTGGAGAAGCCGGTGGAGCTGCTGCACCTCTCCGTCGGCATGGACGAGCCGAGGGTGGCCCAGCCGCGGCACCTGATCCGCCTCGACGACGGCGCGCAGGTGACGCTCATCGAGCGCTGGGCGAGCCTCGGCGATGCCCTCTACTGCAACAACGCCGTGCTGGAGATCGACCTCGGCCGGGATGCGCTGCTGAAGCATCGCCGCATCCAGCTGGAGAGCCCGAGCGCCTTCCACATCGCCGGCGTCTACCTGCGCCAGGGCGCCAACAGCCGGTACGACGGCATCAACGTCGGCATCGGTGGGCGCTGGGCACGCACCGACCTGGTGACCCGCTTCAGCGGCGAGCATGCGGAATGCGACCTCCAGGGGCTCTACCTCGCCGGCGACAAGCAGCTGCTGGACTATCACCTGGACGTGCACCACGGGCTGCCCCGCTGCACCAGCCGCGAGAACTTCAAGGGCATCGTCCACGGCAAGGGCAAGGCGGTGTTCGACGGACTCGTGTACGTCGCCAAGGACGCCCAGCACACGGACGCCGAGATGTCGAACCGCAATCTGCTGCTGTCACAGAACGCGGAAGTGGACACCAAGCCGCAGCTCGAGATCTATGCCGACGATGTGAAATGCAGCCACGGCACCACCGTGGGGCAGATCGAGCCTGAAATGCTCTTCTACCTGCGCTCGCGCGGCATTCCGGAGGGGCTTGCGCGGCGCATGCTCTGCATCGGCTTCGCCGGCGAGATGATCGACGCGCTCGGCAACGAGGCCCTGGCGGGCCATGTGGCCGACGCCGTCGGTCGGCGCCTGGAGGCAGCAACGCTCTGAGTCGGCCCGGTGCCAAGCCCGGTGCCGGATGCGATAACCCGTAGCGGGCCCGACCGCGCCGCGTCAGTGCGGCCCGGCGCCAGTGGCCCGAAAGGCCGTAACGGTGGGTAAGCCAATGAACAGACTTGCGCGTTTCGCCGGCTTCGGTGCCGGCCATCAAGAGGGCGTTGATCGCGACGAGACCGAAGCCGACGCGGCCACCGCCGCGCCGGCGGATGCCGCCCCGGACGCTGCCCCAGATGCTGCGTCCGCTGCCGCAGCACCCCACGGCGAGGCCCTGCGGGAGCCCATCGTCGCGGCGCTGCGCAAGGTCCACGACCCGGAGATCCCGGTCAACATCTACGACCTGGGGCTCATCTACAAGATCGACATCGCCGACAGCGGGGACATCGCCATCGACATGACCCTGACCGCCCCGGCATGCCCGGTTGCCGGCATGATGCCGGTGATGGTCAAGGACGCGGTGAAGACCGTGGACGGCGTGGGCGAGGTCGAGGTGGAGCTGGTCTGGGATCCGCCGTGGAGCCCCGACACCATGTCCGACGAGGCCAAGCTCCAGCTCGGCATGCTGTAGGCGTCGGCATCTCGTAAGGCGCACGGCCCGGCCCCGGCCCGCTGCGGCCGCCGGCCCCAAGGCGCCCGGGGTTGTCGGCTGCCCTGCGCTTTCGGCAGCGGCGCCCCGCCCCCGCATTCTCATCCGCCCGCGGCGGCGTCCGGTGCAGACGGCCGGCGAAAGACGCCGCCGCGGCGCCCCCCAGCCCCGCCGCCGCCGTCTCCGGCTGCGACCCGGAGTGCGGCCGTCCGGCGCCGTACTCGACCCCCATCGGCCGCGCGACCGGTTGTCCCGGACTGTCCGCGCGCATTGAATCCGTGCTCGCCCCAGCGCATCCTCAGGTGCTGAGACGCTGCGGATGCGGCCATCCCGGCGTTGAAACACCGTTTTTCACCGGCTGACAAGCGCCGCTGGTCGCATGCAGGAGCCCTGTGCTCGGTCCGGGTTCCGACGCCACTGAAGTGATGCTAGCGTTGGCGCGGCGTACAGCGGCATCCGGGCCCGGTCCGCGGCGTCACGAACGCTGTTCGCTGCGGTTGGCCCCTCCGGCGGTGGTGCGATGCGGCTGACGCCGCCGGCGTGGGTCGCGCAACCTGCCGGGCAGCGACGCCGCGGTCTCTGGCATGGTCTTCAGAAGCTGGGGTGCCCTGATGTTGAATGCGCAGCGCGAGAGCAGCCACGGCGGCCTCACGGCGCCGACGGACTTGCCCGGCGCCACCGTCCGCGCTGCCGGTCCGGCGCTGGTGGTGGTGGTGGACGACCAAAGTGCCGGTCGCCGGATTCTGGAGCACGTGATCCACGGCGTCGACGCCAGCATCGATGTCCGCTGCTTTGCCGACGCCGCGGCGGCGCTCGCGACGCTGGATGCGCAGACACCGGATCTGATCGTCACCGACTACCTGATGCCCGGCATGGATGGTCTGGCCTTCATTCGCCGCGTCCGATCGCTGCCGGCGTGCCGTGACGTCCCGGTCATCGTGGTGACGGTGGTGGACGACCGCCAGGTGCGCTACGACGCCCTGGAAGCGGGCGCCACGGACTTCCTGAGCCGCCCCATCGACGAGTACGAGTGCCGGGTGCGCTGCCGTAACCTGCTGACGCTGCGCCGCTCGCACCAGGAGCTCAGGCGTCGCGGCGAGCAACTGGCGCGTCTGTCCAGCCAGCTGAGTCTCACCGAGCAGCGCGAGCGCCAGCGGCTCGCCAAGGTCATTCATGACGATCTCCAGCAGCTGTTGGTGGGTGCCTCCTTCAGCGTGCAGCGGGTCGGTCGCCGACTGCCCCAGGCCCCGGACATGGCCAAGCTGCGCGAGGCCCTGGCGGCGGCCTCGGATCTGCTGCGGCAGGCCACCGAGGTCGCCCGCCGCCTGGTGGGGGACCTGAGCCCGCCGATCCTGCACGAGGCCGGTCTCGCCGAGGCGCTGGAGTGGCTCGCGCGCCGCATGCGGCAACGCTACGGGCTGGAGGTGGAGCTGGCGCTGGATCCATCGCCACCGGCCCTGTCCCAGGATGTCCGCAGCGTGCTCTTCGAAGCGGCGCGGGAGGCCCTGTTCAACGTCGTCAAGCATGCCGGCACCGAGCGCGTCCGGCTCAGCCTGGCAACGGGCGCAGATGGACTGGTGCGGCTGGCGGTGGCCGATCAGGGGGTCGGCTTCGATGTCTCGGCACATCCCGGCGACGGCGACGGTGACGGCGGATTCGGGCTGTTCTCCATCCGCGAGCGCCTGCACCTGCTGGGCGGGGCCTTCGACATCAGGAGCCGCCCCGGCGCCGGCACCCGGGTGGAAGTGACGGCGCCGCTCGCGACGGCCAAAAGCCCGGCGGCGGACAGCATGCCCGGCGCCGCCGCGTCTGCGGCCGATTCTGTTGCTGCGGGCGCCGGCGCAGCGCCGCAGGTTGCGGTGCGGATTCTGTTGGTGGACGACCATGCGATGATGCGGCGGGCGTTGTCTTCCATGCTTGCAGGCGAGCCCGGACTCAGCATCAGTGGTGAGGCTGCCGACGGGCTCGACGCCATTGCCGCGGTGGAGCAGACACAACCGGACCTGGTGCTGATGGACCTGACCATGCCGCGCCTGGACGGCCTGGAGGCGACCCGCCGCATCAAGCAGCGCTGGCCGCGCGTGCGCGTGATCGGCCTGTCCATGCACGAGGAGGCGGACCGCGCCCAGGCCATGCTGGAGGCGGGCGCGGCGGCCTATGTCTGCAAGAACGGCGACGTGACACAGCTCCTTGAGACCATCCACCGCGTCAGCGCCGGGGCGAGCGCCGCATCCCCGGACTGAGCGCTGGCCGAAGCGGCGCACCGGCCTGCTGCGATGTGCGGAACGCCACCTTGCCGCTGGTCCTCGCCGACTTGCCGCTGGTTCGCGGGAGCGGGCAGGGCCCGACGGATGAGGCAGCCGCGCATGCGTTAAGCTCGACGCATCATCACTCGGCATGGGGTTGCCGGCGGGCTCCACGGCAACATCGATGAAGGTCATGGTGCGCAACGGCGAACGAGATGCTCCCGCGCGGGCGGCGGCCGACAGCGGCCGGCAGCGCTTTCTTGGCGCCTGGCTGCGCGGCCGGCGTGGCGGGGAACGGCGCGGCGACAGCGAGCGCGAGCAGGCCATCATCCGCCTGGTGCTCGGCGGCATCGTCGTGCTCTACATGGTCACCGCCGGCAGCGAGGGCGCGGATGCGCAGTCGGTGGCGACCGTGCGCTGGGTGGGCGGGCTCTTTTTGCTCGCGGCGGCGGTGCTGCTGCTCGCCGCGCTCCGCGGCCTGGGGCCCGCCTATGTGCGCCGCAGCTTCGGTATCCTGCTGGATCTGTCCGGCACCTCGCTGATGATGGCCGTGTCGGGCGAGTCCGGGGCGCCGCTGCTCGGGATCTACCTCTGGGTCATCGTCGGCAACGGCTTCCGCTACGACACCCGCTATCTGGCGCTCGCCACGGCGCTCAGCGTTATCGGTTTCTCCCTGGCGGCGCTCAGCTCGCCGTACTGGCATGCACACCCTTTCTTTGCCCTGAGCTACCTGCTGGTGCTGCTGATCATCCCGTCCTATGTGGCGGCACTGCTCGGCAAGCTGCACCGTGCCGTCCGCCAGGCGGAGGCGGCGAGCTCGGCGAAGAGCCGCTTCCTCGCCAAGATGAGCCACGAGCTCAGGACGCCGCTCAACGGCGTCATCGGCGTCAGCGACCTGCTGCTGGACGCGGACCTGCGCGGGCAGGAGCGCGAGCTTGTGCGCACCATCCATGCTTCCGGTCGCACCCTGCTCGGCATCATCGACAACATCCTGGATTTCTCGAAGATCGAGGCGGGGCGTATCAACATTGCGCCGGCGCAGCTGGACCTGCGGCGGTTGGTGTCGGAGACGGTGGCCATGTTCGGCGCCGAGGCCAGGCGCAAGGGCATCGCCCTCGACACCCACCTGGACCCGCGGTTGCCGCCGGCGGTGCGCGGCGACCCGTTGCACATCCGCCAGGTGTTGATGAACCTGCTCGGCAATGCTGTGAAGTTCACGGAGTCGGGCGGCGTGACCGTGCGCGTCCTGTGTGCAGACGACGATGCGGCATCGTCCAGCCTCGACGTGCGCTTCGAGGTGGAGGACACGGGCATCGGCATCGCGATTGCGGACCAGCCGCACATCTTCGAGAGCTTTCGCCAGGCCAACCCGGGGACGGCGCGGCGCTACGGCGGCACCGGGCTCGGCACCGCCATAGCCCGGGAGCTGGTGCGGCTGATGGACGGGCGCATCGGCTTTCGCAGCAGCGCCGGGGAGGGCTCGCTGTTCTGGTTCGAGCTGCCGCTGGCGCGCGTGCCGCTCGCAGCGGTGGCGGGCGCTGCGGATTCGGCCGAGGCCCCTGATGACCCAGCGGCAGCGGCAATGGACGCGCGCGGATCGGCCGCGGCCGGCGCCGCCGAGAACATCCTGTCACTCACCGACCATCATCGCCGCCAGGCTCCGGGGCGCGGCCTCAAGGTGCTCGTCGCCGAGGACAACGATGCCAACCGGCGCGTGCTGCGCGCTGTGCTGGAGCGCGCCGGGCACCGTCTCGTCATGGTGGAAGACGGGGAGGCGGCACTGGATGTGCTGGAGGCGCAGGGTGGCAGCCTCGACCTGCTGGTGCTGGATAAGAACATGCCCGGGCGCTGTGGCCTCGAGGTGTTTCGCGCCCAGCGCTTCATGTACCCGCAGGACCCGATCCCGACCATCATCCTGTCCGCCGACGCGACGGATGCGGCGCTGGCTGAAGCCCGCGACGCGGGGGTCGATGCCTATCTCACCAAACCGGTGGAGGGCCGCCGGCTGCTCGACAGCATTGCCCGGGTGGCGCGGGCGGCGGCCGGGGATGGCGGAGCTGACAGCACGGGGGCGCACGCGGCGATGAGTGCGGAGCCGAACCGGTCGGAGCCGCCGCAGGGCAGCGCCGTCGGCGGCGACGAGCCCCTGCTGGACCCGCACAAGCTCGCGTCACTGCGCGGCCTGGATGCCGGCAGCGGCTTTTTCGAGCAGCTGGTGTCGGGCTTCCGGGAGGATGCCGAGCGCGCCGTGGACGGTGTTGCCGAGGCCCTGCGCGACGCGGACTACCCGGCCCTGCGCCGCGCCCTGCACGCCCTGGAAGGCAGCGCCGTGGAGCTCGGCGCGCGGCGGCTGGTGGGCGCCGCGCGCCGGCTGCGGAGCCTGCGCCCGTTCGAGCTGGACTCCGCGCAGGCGCGGCGACTGCTGGGGGAGCTGCGGGAGATCCTCGCCACCACGCTGCAAGCGCTCGGGCAGCCGCAGCCCGAGGCCCCGGCGCACCGCCAGCCCTGAGCGGGGCTCGGCTGCGGCTGCCGACGCGGCGCGCGGCCCGCGGCCCGCGGCCCGCGGCGGGCAGCCTTGCACCGGGCTCAGGCCGCGGCGGCCGTGAGCGCCGTCTGCCGCGACACCAGGCGCTGCATCATGCGCAGATCCCGCGGGTCGAGCCGCAGCGCCGTATCCACCCAGATCTCCACGATGTCCCGAAGCTCCGCGTAGGACACCGGGTCCAGCCGGTCGCGCACCTGGCGCAGGGCGCGATAGCCGTTGCGGGCCCGATCCTCGCGGCGCACGTAGTCGTACACCGCGAGCTCGCCGTCGCCCGGCTCCGCCAGGACATCCACCAGCCCCATGTCGTGCAGGGCCCCGGCATCGTAGAGGTCGCCGCTCAGGATGATCCGCTCTGCGCGCTTCGCGTCCAGTCGCCGCGACAGGAAGCTGTAGGCCCCCATGCCGGGGAAGAGATTGAACAGGATCTCCGGAAAGCCCATCCGCGTGCCGTGCTCGGCGATGAGCACGTCGCTGGACAGGGCGGCCTCGAAGCCGCCCCCCAGGGCGCTCCCCTGCACCAGCGAGATGGTCGTCACCGGCGCGTCGAAGCCGCGCAGGTTCGCATGCAGCGCGTCGATGCACTGCTTGCCGTAGGCGCGCAGTCCCGCGCGGTCGCGCGTCCGGATCAGCCGGTGGAACAGGTCCAGGTCGCCGCCGAGGTTGTAGGTGCCGCGTACGGCGGAGGCGATGACGTGATAGCGCACGCCGAGCCGCTCGGCATGCTGGTGCAGGTACTCGAACCAGTGGTTCAGCTCTGCCAGCAGTGCGGTGCTGAAGCAGGGCCGGGCGGATGGCTGCATCCAGCACCAGGCGATGCCGCGCCGCTCCTCCAGGTGCAGCCTGAGCTCACGATAGCTGGGAAGGGCCTGGTCGCGGGGGGCGATGGTCGTTACTGCGGGCATGGCGGGCTCCGGTTCGGCGAAGAGTGTGGAAAGGCTGGCGTCGGTGGCCGTTTTGGTGCGTTCGCCCGGCCATGCGGGCGGGATGGCCGCAGCGTGCAGATCCGGCCCCGGGCGGGGTCAGCAGCGCTTTGGCGGCGTGCGAGCTGTGTCAATGCCGCTCTGAGCAACGCGACCGCGGGGTAGTCATGGCGTCATCCCGGAGCTGCACACGAGTGCCGCCCTGTCATGCAACCGTGCAAACGCCTGTGCCATGCTAGGCAGATTCACTTTTATAAAAATCAGGGGAAAGACTATTCACAGATAAGTGAAATAATGTAACCAGGTGCGTGTGGGAATGTGGCGTGCGGCTGCAAAGCCGCGCTGCGGCCAAGCTGCGCGGACACTGCGATGTCGCCCCGGGTACCCGTCGCAGCAGACGCGCCGACGGGCGCAGGAAGACCTGGCGGATTGCTTTGGAAGGGGGGCGCGGGCGCGCCGCAGCCGAGGCGCTGCGGACGGCGGCTGGGCTCAGCGGTAGAAGCCGATGTCAGCGATGCAGAGGTCGGCGCGCATCTCCCGGCCGATGGCGACGATGCCGAGGCGCGTCAGCCGCGTGGTGTCGAGCGCCGGCACCAGGCGGTGCGGGGTGAAGCTCGCGAAGGGGAGCCGGATCTCGGTCCAGGTGTCCAGGGCGCGGAAGGCGGCGCGATAGGACTGCCAGGGCATGGTGGTGGCGGCGGTCTTGAGATGGAGGTTGTAAATCTCGCCGTTGCCGCGCACGCTGAGCCGCACACCCGTGAAGGCGCTCGCGTCCAGCCGCCCTTCCGGCGACAGCGCCAGGTTGATCTGCACGAAGCCGCCGTTGTTGGCGAGGCTCACATCGCCGGTCATGCAGAGCGCCCGCCGCCCGCCCAGCTCGCGCCGCTGCATGCGCGCCGTGGAGACGCCGCCCATGACCTGATCCGTCACCAGCCGCCAGGTGGTGCCGAGGCGGGACGGACCCGTGTCGCTGCGGAAGTCGTCGATGAGGCCGTCGGGTGTGGCGCCCGCGGTGGAGACTATGGTCATGGCAAGGATCGGCAGGGCCCAGCGCATGCCGCCAGTGTGCATGCGCCGCGAGCGGTTGTCATCCGCCTGGTCGTGTTGACTTCGGCGCCGCTGCAACGATCTCCGGGCACAACCGACACCGCCGCAGCGGCGGTCGGACCATTCGCGACCTCAAGACCATCTCAGGAGCTGCCCATGTACGGCTTTTCCACGCGCGTCGACGCCGGTTTCGACGAGACCATCACCCGGGTCACCGAGGCCCTGAAGGCCGAGGGCTTCGGCGTGCTGAGCGACATCGACGTCGCCGCCACCCTCAAGGCCAAGCTCGACGTCGAGCATCGGCCCTATCGCATCCTCGGTGCCTGCAACCCGCAGTTCGCGCACCAGGCGCTGACGGCGGAGCCCGACATCGGCCTGCTGCTGCCCTGCAACGTCGTGGTGCGTCAGGAGGAGGATGGGGGCACGTCCGTGCTGTTCATGGACCCGGCGGCGGTGCTGGACCTCGTGGACAACCCCCAGGTGCCCGAGCTTGCGGCGCAGGTGCGCGAGCGCCTGGATCGGGTGGCGTCTGCACTGTCGGCTTGAGCGGCGGAGATTACGCGCAGCGCTTCCGCGGGCCGGCGCGTGGTGGATGCGCTTCGCTTATCCGCCCTGCGAGCACTCGGGCTGCCCGGCCTTTTGTCGAAGCCAGGCGGTGAGCTGTGCCCGGTCCATCAGCCGGCCGGGGCCGTCCGGTGCGGTGCTGCGGTACGCGGGCAGGTTCATGCCGCGGCCGATGGCGGGCCAGGGCGGCGGCGGCTCGAGCCAGTCGCCCGCCGGTGTGCGCATGTGGCTGCGGTCGCTCGCGAAGTCCCGGCGGTAGTCCGCCGCGGGGACGACCCGAAACAGCGGTGCCAGATCCGCGGGCAGCGCGTGCGCAACAGGGAAGCTGCCGCGAAGCCAGTCCAGGGCCGGCACCGGCAGGCCGAGGCGCGTGTCGAGATCCCAGATGCGCCCCGCCGCGTCCAGTACCACGACGTGATAGTCCCACCAGCACAGCGCCCCCGGCGGCGCCGCGCGCTGCGCGGCCACCGGACAGGCGCCGCGGCGGTTGAGGATGAACACGACCTGCCGCGGGCCCGCGCCCAGGGCGGGCTCCGCGCAGAGCCACCAGGCATTCTCCTCGCAGTAGAAGGGTTGATAGCGAAACGCACCCTGCTCGGGGGCTCGCTCGGGGTCCGGCTGGGAGGGGTGCGTCGCGGTCACGGCTGCAAGGGTCTGTGCTCGTGAAGGTGCTGGTGGCCGACGCGCGGTGCAGAGGCGTCCATGTGCCGCCCGCATGCGGTGGCTCGTATCGTTGAGGCTTGGGAAAGGGCAGCGGCGTTTGAATCCGCTGGGCCTGCGGTTACACTCTGGTGCCTTTCCACCCGCGGAAATCAGTCGAGGTCCCACCGTGGTCGCGCCCAAGCCCAATTTTCGCCGCATCGAGCGGCTGCCGCCTTATGTCTTCAACATCGTCAACGAGTTGAAGGCCGCGGCCCGGGCCCGGGGTGAGGATATCATCGACTTCGGCATGGGGAACCCGGACCAGCCGACGCCGCAGCACATTGTCGACAAGCTCATCGAGGCCGCCGGCCGCCGCGACACGCATCGCTACTCCGTCTCCCGCGGGATTCCGCGCCTGCGCCGCGCCATCACGCGCTGGTACGCGGACCGCTACGACGTGGAGCTGGACCCGGCCACGGAGGCCATCGTCACCATCGGCTCCAAGGAGGGCCTCGCGCATCTGGCGCTGGCCACCATGAGTGCCGGGGACACGGTACTGGTGCCGAACCCGGCGTACCCCATCCATCCCTACGGCTTCATCATCGCCGGTGCCGATGTCCGTCACGTGCGCCTGACACCGGACGTGGATTTCTTCCAGGAGCTTCAGGATGCCATCCAGAGCTCCTGGCCGCGGCCGAAGATGCTGGTGCTCAACTTCCCGGGCAACCCCACCACCACCTGCGTGGAGCTGGATTTCTTCGAGCGCGTGGTGGACATCGCCCGCGAGCACGGCATCTGGGTGGTGCACGACCTGGCGTATGCGGACATCGTCTTCGACGGCTACACCGCGCCGTCCATTCTTCAGGTGCCGGGGGCCAAGGAGCTGGCGGTGGAGTTTTTCTCCATGTCCAAGAGCTACAACATGCCGGGCTGGCGCATCGGCTTCATGTGCGGCAACCCGGACCTGGTCGCGGCGCTGGCGCGCATCAAGAGCTATCTGGACTACGGCACCTTCACGCCCATCCAGGTGGCGGCCATCCATGCGCTGGAGAGCTCCCAACAGTGCGTTGCAGACATTCGCGCCATGTATCAGCGCCGGCGCGACTGCCTGTGCGACGGCCTGAACGACGCCGGTTGGGCGGTGCACAAGCCCCGTGCCACCATGTTCGTCTGGGCGCGCATTCCGGAGCAGTACCGGCACATGGGCTCGCTGGAGTTCTCCAAGAAGCTGTTGCGCGACGCCAAGGTGGCGGTGTCGCCGGGGGTCGGCTTCGGCGACTACGGCGACGACCATGTGCGCTTCAGCCTGATCGAGAACGAGCACCGCACCCGCCAGGCGGTGCGCGGCATCAAGCAGATGTTCCGCGAGGACGCGCGCGCCGCGGGCGGCGAGGAGCCCGCGGACGGCGCCGGCGCCGAGCGGGCGGCCTCCCAGCCCGCCTGAGGGTGCATCCTGACACCCCCGGGGCATACGAACGATACGAGGGCAAACGATGGAACCGGTGAACATCGGACTTCTGGGCCTCGGCACCGTCGGCGGCGGCACCGTCACGGTGCTGACCCGCAACGCCGCCGAGATCGCCCGCCGCGCCGGGCGCGGCATCCGCATCGCCCATGCGGCGGCGCGCAGCTACGACCCGGAGCGCATCCAGGGCCTCAATGAGATCGGGCGCATCGGCGACGACGCCTTCGCCGTGGTGGACGACCCGGACGTGGACATCATCGTAGAGCTCATCGGTGGTTATGAGCCGGCACGGGAGCTGGTCCTCAAGGCCATCGCCAACGGCAAGCACGTGGTCACCGCCAACAAGGCCCTCATCGCCCTGCACGGCAACGAGATCTTCGCGGCGGCGCAGGAGCGCGGCGTCACGGTGGCCTTCGAGGCGGCGGTGGCCGGCGGCATTCCCATCATCAAGGCCCTGCGCGAGGGGCTCGCCGCGAACCACATCGAGTGGATCGCGGGCATCATCAACGGCACCGGCAACTTCATCCTGACGGAGATGCGGGACAAGGGCCGGGACTTCGCCGACGTGCTCGCCGAGGCGCAGGCGCTCGGCTATGCGGAGTCCGACCCGACCTTCGATGTGGAAGGCATCGACGCCGCGCACAAACTGACCATCCTGGGCTCGCTGGCCTTCGGCATCCCGCTTCAGTTCGACAAGACCTTCACCGAGGGTATCAGCGGCATCCAGGCCCAGGACGTGGCCTACGCCGGCGAGCTGGGCTACCGCATCAAGCACTTAGGCATCGCCCGGCGGGCGTCCAACGGCATCGAGCTGCGCGTGCACCCGACGCTCATCCCGCATCGGCGGCTCATCGCCAACGTGGACGGCGTCATGAACGCGGTGCTGGTGAAGGGCGACGCCGTTGGGCCGACCCTGTATTACGGCGCCGGCGCCGGCGCACTGCCCACGGCCTCAGCCGTGGTGGCCGATGTGGTGGACGTGGTGCGCGTGCTCACCACCGACCCCACCAACCGCGTGCCGCACCTCGCCTTCCAGCCGACGGAGCTCGCGGATACGCCGGTGCTGCCCATGGACGACGTGGAGACGGCCTACTATCTGCGGCTGACGGCACTGGACCGCCCCGGGGTCATGGCCGGTATCGCCGGCATCCTGGGCGAGGAGGGCATCAGCATCGAGGCCATCAAGCAGAAGGAGCCCGCCGCCGGCGAGACGCATGTCCCGCTCATCATGCTCACCCACCGGGTGCAGGAAGCGCACATGAACCGGGCGCTTGCCCGCATCGAGGCCCTTGATGCGGTGCAGGGCGACACGGTGCGCATCCGCATGGAGACGCTGGCGGGCTGAGGGCCATGCAGCTGGACGGACGTTCCCGCGCCAAGCGGGGGCGCTCCGCCGGCGAAAACAAACGTCGCCGTACCGTTCGGGGAGTGCCTGGTCTACTCGAAGTCCCGTCTTGGACTCATCCGAACAAGCTGCTCTGCACCGGCCGCCGCGGCGTCGGCCGGTAGCGAACCGGGCGGGTGGTCTTTTCGATCACGCCCTCGTCCACCAGGCGGGACAGCCACTGCTTGGCTTGTGCTTTGGACACCTGAAGCTCTGCGGCGATCTCGCTCTCGGTCTTCGGCGCGGAGATGTCCGCGATCAGTCTGCGGACGGTTGAGAACAGCTCCTCGGCTGCGGCTGGTGCGCTGGCGGGGTCCCGGCGCGAGGCGTCGTTCGGGTTAAAGTGCGACGGAGCAGCGGCTGAGTCGCTTCTGGGGGCGGTGGCGAGCACGGGCGACGCTGGTTGGGGCATTGCGGGCTCAGGAGGATGGTCCAGGAGCTCTTGCAGCTCGGCGGCCGTGCCTGGCTCCGGCCAGCTGAGCGCACCCTTCTGCCGCAGGGCCGCCAATCCTTCGCTGCCGTCGTCGGCGCTGCGTGCGTACAGTGGGACGCAGCGAAGCTTGTCCAACTGCTCGACGGCGCCGGCCCAGGTGCTGCCCTTTTGGGAGTCCGTGTTGACGACGAGGGCGGCATCGGCGAGGGCGTAGATGAGCTTGTTGCGCTGCATGGCATTGCCGACATTGAAACCGGCTGCCGGATCGTAGGGCGAAATGAGCACCAGGCGCTGATCCAGAATCAGATCGCGGTGCTCGCGCTGCACCGCGGCGCGCTCCAGGTCTGCGGCGACGACGCCGATGCAGCGACCGCCGGAGGACAGGGCACCGTTCATTGCGGCTTGATCGATGCCACGGGCGGCCCCCGATACGATCGGGCGGCCAGCCTCCGCCGCGAGTCGGCCGATCGCTGCCGTGTAGTGCAGCAGCGCGTCGTCGACGTGGCGGGAGCCGACCACCGCCAGGCCGCCCGCGTCCAGCAGCCCGCTGTCGCCGCAGCCGTAGAGGATGGGCGGTGCGGCGTCCTTGAGCCGCGCCTTCAGCCGCCGCGGGTAGTGCGGGTCGGCCCGGCTGACCACCCAGATCGCCCGGGCCTGCCAGCGCTCGATGGCCTGGCTGAGCTGAAAGCCGCGGCCGAGCAGCGCGCGCAGCGCCTCCTCGTCCACCTTCGGTGCCAGTGCCTCGGCAGCGGCCCTGAGTATGCTCTCCGACGCGGGGTCGATGAGGTCCGCCGGCGCCCGCTCGTGCTCGCGCAGATGCTGCGAGAGCTTGCGGTACTGCGCCGGTGTCAGCGGTGCGACGCCACCGCGCTCGCGGCCGATGATCAGCGGCGCGGTCAGCAGGAGGATGGCCTGGGTGTTCGGTGATAGCTCGGGCATCAATCGTGTCCAGTCAACGCGAGGGCCAGCGGCAGCACCGGCCCGCTGCCGTGGGTGCGCAGCAGCCATGCGGCGACGGTCAGGGTCCAGCGGGAGTCCACCATGTCGTCCACAAGCAGCACGGGACCCGCCCGCACTGATCCCGAGACAGACAGCGCACCGTCGAGGTTCCGGGCCTGCTGAGCGCTGTTCGCCATTGTTTTCTGTTCCGGGCGCTGCTCGCTGAGCGTGAGGACGTGGGCAAACGGCAGCTGCAACGCCGTTGCCAGGCGTTCAGCGAAGCTCGGCACCATCTGTGCTTGCTCCGTGCGCCGCACCGCGGTCAGCCGCTCGGCTCGCTCCCAAAACCCGTTGCCGAGCCGTGCCGCCGTGAGCTGCCACTTTGCGCCCTGTTTCACGATGGGTGCCGGTGATTCGAGCGCAAGCAGCGAGACTGTTTTCTCGATGCGACCGCTGCTCAGGTTGACTTCGCCCTCCAGCTCGCGAAGCGATAGGCCGCTGGGGTGCCGTTCCAACGCGTCCAGCACCATGCGCACCTCCGCTTTGCCGGGAAAGGCGCTATCGATGAAGAAGCCCGTGATGTCAGTGTCCTCGTCGCCGGCGAGCAGGACGCCGTAGGCGCCCGCCAGTGCCCGGCCGGCCCGGCCGACCTGCTGGTAGTAATGCACCACCGAGGCCGGCGCCTGGAAGTGGATGACGAAGGCCAGGTCCGGCTTGTCGAAGCCCATACCCAGCGCCGTGGTGGCGATCAGGGCCTTCACGCGATTCGCCAACAGGGCTTGTTCCAGCTCGGGCCGTGCCTCGCCGCTCTCTCCGGTGTAGGCAGCAACAGCGATGCCTTGTGTCCGCAGCCAGGCGGATATCCGGTTCGCGTCTCTGACGGTCAGAGCGTAGACGATACCGCTGCCGGCCAGCCGCGGCAGTTGCTCGGCCAGCCACGCGAGGCGCTCCGCCTGACTGCCAAGACGGATGGTTTGCAGCGCCAGTGACGGGCGGTTCAGATCGCCGCGCTGCACGGCCAACCTGGGACCGAGTACGTTGCGCAAGTCCGCCATGACCCGATTGTTGGCAGTGGCGGTGGTGGCAAGCAGCCGTAGATTGCCGGGGAGCGTGTCTGCAATGCGCTCGATCAGGCGATACTCGGGCACGAAGTCGTGGCCCCAATCCGAGATGCAGTGGGCCTCGTCGATGACCAGCAAGGAGATGCGCGCTGCGATGTCGGACAGCACCTCGGCCACGAAGCGGGCGTTGGCGAGCCGCTTGGGATGAACAAGCAGCACGTCGACGCTGCCCGACTTCAGATCGTGCTCGATGCTGGTCCAGGCGTCCCTGTTGTCGGAATGGATGGTTGCGGCCTTGAGCCCCATGCGCTCGGCGGCCGCAACCTGGTTGCGCATCAAGGCAAGCAAGGGTGAGATGAGCAGTGCCGGCCCCAGACCCGCGTCGCGCAGGAGCTTGATCGCGATGAGATAGATGAAGCTCTTACCCCAGCCGGTCTTTTGTACGACCAGCACCCGGGGACCACCGGCGATCACCTGGCGAATCGCGTCTTCCTGCCCGGGTCTGAGCTCCGCGGTTGGCCGTTCGGTGCCGAGTCGCAGCAGTTCCAAGGCGCGCTTGGCGTCGTACTCCATTGTCCGTTCTCCCCCGCGCTTGATGGGGCACCTTGTTGTCGATCAGGTCGCGTCGCCGACCGGCGCATTGGTGCTGCGCGCTTCGCTGTCCAGCAGCATCACGGGCAGCGGGAATTGCGCCGGCCCGGCGCGCAGGCGCATCTCCCGCAGCCAGCCGGGTACGGCCCGGTTCCAGCCCAGGCGCAGCAGGTTGGCGTCGGTGGCGCGGACCAGGTCCTGCGCTCGCTCGTCCTGGTGCAGCAGCACCAGCAGGTTGAGCGGGCGGTTGTGGATACGATGCAGGCGCAACAACGTCTCCAGCAGGCGGCAGAGGTCGCGGAACGCGGGCTGATCCATCTCCTGCGCCGGGTCGTCCATGGCCAGCAGGGCGTAACGGAACCGCCCGCTGGTCAGGTGGCGCTGGAGAAACCAGGCCAGGCCGAGCGTGTGCGCTTCGGCCTCGTTCAGCAGGTGTCGCGCGTAGCGCTCCTGCATGCGCACGCTGATGCGGTGCTTGCGCCGCGTTGCCTCGGACTGCAGCTTCGGCAGGCTCGGAAGTTGCCAGCGGGCGGGCGTCAAGGCCATGGTCAGCTCGAACCAGACCCGGCCGATGGTCTCCGGCAGGTGCTCTTGCAGGGCCTGCGACAGGGTTTGCTGGACCGCCTTGTGTACCGCCTCCCAGGCGGCGGGCTCGGCGAGGGCGTGACGAATCTTGGCGAGCTCATCGGTGATTTGCCCCAAGACGCGCTGCGCCCGATCATCGCCGGGAGTGTCCTGCACATTGGGAGGTAACGGCACGCCAATCAGCCGGCGGGCATTCGCCAGCAAGCTGCGGCGGCGCTCCGGGTCGCGCAGGACTCCGGCGATCTCGTCTTCGCGCGGCGTCACGATGGCCAAGCCCTCGGCGATCCTGAGCTGCTGGTCCGTATCGAGCGGGCAGGGGGCGGCGCCGAGCTTGACCATTTCGGCATCCAGGGTCTTCAGCCGCTTCGAATGCTCGGCGTACTGACGGCGGGCGATCTGGAGGGCCTCCGCCGCGGACTGTTTCATTGTCGCAAGACGCCCGTGGATATCCTGCCCGTACTGCGCCTGCACGTCGGTGCCGCAGGTGGGGCAGTCGCCGGCATGATCCGCGTGCCAATGCTGGGCCAGGAAGCGCTCGACGGCGTCCAGATGATCCAGGTGGGCACGGATGCCTTCGCCGTGCCGGCGCACGCTGGTCAACGCGGCTTGCAGGCGCGCGCGTTCTTCCGCACCGGCCACCGCGGTGCCTGTCGGGGCGGCGGTTGTCTGCTGCTCCAGCCACCGACCCCAGCGCTCGGCCTGGTCCAGAAGCTCCGTGCTCAGCTGCTCCGATTGATCGGCGAGGGTGCGCAGCATGTCGCCGGTGCGCCGCAGCAGTTGGTCATGCTCGTGGATCAGCGCGATGATCGCGTCTGCGCCGGCAGCGGTATCACCCGCGAGCGCGCTGTTGGCGACGTGGGCGGCGGTCTGCTGAAGATGCTGCGGCCACGCTGCCCAGCGGGTGTTGATGTCCGCGATCTCTGCTGCCGCGGTCGGTTGCCCGGCCATTGGGCTGGCGATGGGGTCGGCCAGGCCTTCCCCTAGCAGCGCCGCGAGCCAGCCGACCTGTGGCTGCGGCGCCCCGAGCACCTGGCTCAGCATGCCCAGGGCGATCTTCGTCGCCGCGGTGTCGGGCTTGGTGATCTGGGTCGACAGCTGCCAGTGCTTGAGCAACTGGTTCTTGCGTCCACGCGCCTCGTCGAGTCGCTCCTGAACGTGGTCGAGCAGGTCCTGTGCGAGGTCGGAGTGGGCACCCATCGCCAGCGCGCCGAGCTCGTCGCCGGGCATTTGGACGAAACCGCGCGCCTGGTCCTGCCCGAGGAGGGTGCCGTCGAAGTGCTGCAGCCGACGCCGGGCTTCCGTTGCATCGGCCGCCAGCTTCAGCGCACGGCTGTCCCCGGAGGTTTCCAGCAGTGTGCGCGGTGAATCCGTACCCTCCCAACGGGACAGGTACTGATCGACGTAGTGCTTGGTGGAGCGCCTTGTGGCAATGTCCTGGTCGTCCAGGTAGGCAATGCACCGCCGCGATGCGCCGCTCAGGGCCAATGACAGGGCCTCGAAGAGGTTGCTCTTGCCAGTACCGTTCGGCCCATGTACGACGGTTGCGGTCTGACCGGGTGCGAAGGGCAGCTCCAGCGCGGCAATGTTGCGGAGGTTCGAGATGGTCAGCCGTCGCACCGCGGTGGGTCCGGGAACGGGCGGCACCGAGGTATTCTGGCTCGCCTCTGCGGCGGCTCCCTCTGCGCCTGCCGCCGGCGCACGCTTGATGGCTTCCATCCGGGCATGCAGCCACTCCATCAGCTCCGCCGCCACGCGCGCAGACCCCGGGTTGGTCTCTGGAATGGTAAAGCGCGCCAGCCGGGTCACCAAAGCTTCACGCGCGCGCTCATCGGCGCTGGCCCAGCGGGTCACGTCGCTCGCCTGGCGTCGGAACAGCGCGCGGGTCGCCAGCAGCAGCCGCGGGAAGCGATGCCGGTTGCAGCCCTCGCGCCAGCGCGCCTGCAGATCACCGCCGCCATGTCGACCGCCCGCCTCGATGTAGTCAATCGGGATTTCTTCGACGTGAGCCGTCTCGTTCCGGATCTCGGCGGCCTGCTCCAACCAGGCATCCCGTTGCTCGGCCTCAACCAGCCAGTGCAGCGCCAGGTGCCACGGACCACGCTCGTCGAACTGCGCCGCGCGGCCAGCGGCTTCCGGGACCAGTCGCGAGCGTACTGCCAGCGCGCGGCCCAACTGCTCCCCGCACCCGCTGAGCCCGATCCGGCGCTGCCCGCTGAAGCTGCGCCCGTCGGTGCAGTCGCCTCCACATGGCACGACGACCGCCTCCACCGCCTGCGCGGTTGCCTGACTGAAGCGCCCGGCCGGCACTCCCACGCTGGAGCGTGGAACGAGAGTGGCTGCGGTGACGTTGTGTCGTTGCGGTGTTGCGCGAGGGGCTGCGCGCCAGACCCTCGCCGGAGCGCTGTCTCTTGATGCCGCGGCAGGCGTCTTCGATCACGGCGCATCCAAGGGCCTGATTTTCGCGGCATCATCGCTGCTGGCGGCGTTTTCCCGCAAACTGCTGCCCCACGCCTCGCTGAGCCACGCCACGCCAAGGCCACACCGATTCCGATGCCGACACGTCCTCTGCTCGTCCTCGCCTCCGGCATCTTTGCGCTGGTGCTGACCATGGGCGTCGCCCGCTTTGCCTACACACCCATGCTCGCGTACATGCAGACGCAGACGGGCATGGGCGATGCCCTGGCGGGCTGGCTCGCGGGCTGGAACTACCTGGGCTACCTGTCCGGCGTGCTGCTGGTGAGCCGGCTCAGGGACCTGATGCTGAAGGACCGCCTGTATCGCATCGGCCTGGTGCTGGCTGTGGTTACGACGGCGATGATGGCGCTGGCCGAGTCGCCCGTGCTCTGGGGTGCGAGCCGCTATCTGGCGGGGCTGAGCACCGCTGCCGGGCTGATGCTCGGCTCCGGGCTGATCCTGAACTGGCTCCTGCGCCACGGCCATCGCGCCGAGCTGGGACTGCACTTCAGCGGGCTCGGGCTCGGCATCGTCCTGGGCGCGCTGCTGGTGGAGCTGGCCGCGCCCGTGCTGGACTGGCGGGGGCAGTGGTGGCTGCTGACCGGCGCCGGCGCGCTGCTGCTGGTGCCGGCCTGGCGCTGGCTGCCGCGGCCGGACATCGGGCCACCACTCGCGCCGCATCAGGTCGACACGGGCAACGAGCCCGGACCGCTGTGGCTCTGGCTGTTGCAAGGGGCCTACCTGTGCGCGGGCTTCGGCTACGCCATCAACGCCACCTTCACGGTGCTGATCACCGAGCAGCAGCCGGCGCTGTCGGGGCAGGGCGGGCTCATGTGGCTGCTGGTGGGGCTGGCCGCGGCGCCGGCGCCGATCCTCTGGGACCGGGTCGCACGGCGCCTGGGCTATCTGCCGACGCTCGGCATCGCCTACGTGCTGCAGATCATCGGCATCCTGCTGCCGGTGCTGAGCGGGTCGCCGGCCGCGGCCATCGCCAGTTCCCTGCTGTTCGGTGTCACCTTCATCGGCATCGTCTCGCTGGTGCTGACCATGGTCGGGCTGCGCTACCCGGCGCATCCGGCGCAGATCATGGCGCGGCTGACGCTGGGCTACGGCATCGCGCAGATCGTCGCCCCCGTGGTCGCCGGCGAGCTCGCCGAGCGCACCGGCACCTTCGACGACTCGCTCATCATGGTGGCGGCGATCATGGCTGTCGGGCTGGCCTCGCTCCTGGCCATGGGGATGCTCGGCGACGGGCGCCGACGGGCTTGAGGAGGCGCCCCTCTTGCCCGCGCCCCTGCCGCAACGCCTTGCCCCAAGTCCCCAATCAGCATCCAAGCCAGCTTGGAATGCACCCCCGGCGGAGAGTATGCAGGGCGCGGTGGACGCCGCCGCCGGTGCCTGCATCCGTTTCGACGGCGACGAGCTGATCGTGACGCCGAAGCGCTCCAAGCGGAAGATCCGCCCGGGTCGCAAGCGCAGCTTCGGCTTCTGCGCTGATGGTCTTGACAACCTGGAGCTCCTGGATGCAACGCTGCGGGAGGAGCACGCGTTCCGCGTTCGGTCCTGGCCCTCTGCGCGGGTACTCCGTCAGGCCCGGCTTGACGGAGTACGCGACCCCAGAAAGCACAGAGTCTTGCAATCAAGCGGCCTCAAGCGCCGACCGAGGTCGGAACGCAGCGGTCGGCGTACCAGCTCGGAACGCAGCGTTGCGATCACTTCACCAGTACCAGGGCCGATACCAGGGGTCGCGATACCAGGGATAAGGGCCCAAGCCGGGCCAGGGCGGGCCGAGCCATGGGTCCGGATACCAGGGCCAGTCGGCCGCCGCGGTGGGCTCGGGCCACAGGTGCTTGGCTGTGGCCGCCACCACCGGATACCGATAGGGATACTCGCCGACGGCGCGGGTCTCCACGCCCGCGAGCACGCCCGTGACCGTCAGTTGCCGGCCCTCAGGGTACTGAGCCGGGTCGAGAAAGCCATTGAAGCGGGCAATGAAGCGCCCAGCGGCTGCATCCGCAGTCGGCGCGTCCGGCTCGGGCCTGCCGGCAGCGTCCAGCGCTCGAGCGAGGATCTCCACGTCAGTCTCCGTCGCGGTGTTTCGCACCGCCAGAATGGTCCCGCCCCAGCGCACGGTGCTGCCCAGGTGGCGCTCCGGTGCGGCGCGCGCGTCGCCCGGCGTGAGCGCCGCCGCCGGCGTGCGCAGGTTCTGGGGCATCTGCGCCGCGCAGCCGGCCAGGGCCAGCAGGGCGGCCATGACCAACCCCTGCCTGCAGGATCCAAGCACGGCAGCGCAGCAACCGGGGCTGGTCGTCGGTGACCTGGGGCGCGCGGTGCTCGCCACAGTCACAGCGCGGCGGATCACATAATTCGCGGCCTGCGTTGCAGTAACCTTAAGGGGTAACACTGACTCCATCATCGGGGTCTTGCGCCTGGGGAGCGCTCGCGGGCCACTCGCCGCGCTCATGCTTGCTGAGAACCGTTGTGCCTGGATCGCCATGAAACCGTCCTTGGCCAAGTCTCGCCAGGATACCGCGGCGCAGCCCGCTGCGGATGCGGGCAACGTCATGTCCGCGCTCGCGGGCGATGCGCTGCTGGTGCGCATCCAAACTCTGTCACGCGTGGTGGAGAGTTTGCCCGTGGTGGTCTATGTCACCGGCGATGCGGACGAGGCGCCGCGCTACGTCAACGACTTCATGCGCACGCTGCTGCGCCTGCCCGCCGGCGACGAACGGCCGAGCCATACGCTGTGGCGCGAGCATCTGCATCCGGATGACCGCGAGGTCATCGAGCGCGAGCGCCTGCGCACCCGCGCCGAGGCCGAGCCCTTCTATGCCGAGTACCGTCTCTGCGCGGCGGATGGGGCGGTGCTCTGGGTCAGCGATCACGCGCGCGAGATGCGCGTCGAAGAAACGGGGGACCGGGTGCGCGTGGGTGTCCTCAAGGACATCACCGAGCGCAAGGAGACGGACCTGGCGCTGCGCCGCAGCCTCGCCCTCAACGAGGCGGTGCTGGCGGCGGTGCCGGATCTGCTCGCCTACCTGGACCTGGAGCTGCGCGTGCAGCATGCGAGCGCGAGCTTTGCCGCGGCGCTTGACGCCACCCCCGATGCACTCGCAGGCCGGCTGCTGACCGACCTGGTTGGCGCGCCCGAGGTGCCCCTGTCCGCATGGCTGGAGCGTTGCCGCCGCGGCGTGGCGCTGCGCAAGGAGGTGTGGCTCGACCTGCCGGGTCCGGGCCGCCGCTGTCTTGAGCTGCACCTGGTGCCGCACCGTGATGCCGACGCGGCCATGCTGGGCCTGGTGGTGATCGCCCAGGACATCACGGACAGCGTGCGCCAGCGCAAGGCCCTGGCGGAGCGCGAGCAGCAGGTGCGCAACATCGCGGGCAACCTGCCCGGCGCCATTTTCCGCTACCAGGAGCTGCCCGACGGCAGCTGCCGGGTGCATTACATCAGCGAGGGCTGCCGCACCATCTGGGAGCTGGATGCGACGGATGTGGAGCAGGACGCGGCGCTGCTGTGGGACATGGTGCTGCCGGAAGATCGCGACGCCATGCGGGCATCCGTCGCAGAATCGCGCCAGGCGCTGTCGCCCTGGGAGCACCAATGGCGCATCCGCACGCCGAGCGGTCGGCTCAAGTGGCTGCACGGCCGCGGCACGCCCCAGCGTCAGGGCGATGGCACCGTGTTCTGGGACAGCGTCATCACCGACGAGTCCGAGCGCAAGCACGCGGAGCTGGAGCTGGACCGCCTCGCCCACCACGACCACCTCACCGGGCTGCCCAACCGGCGGACCCTGCGTGCACGTTTGGAAGAAGCGCTCGCACGCAACGCCGAGCGCGGCGGCCTGCTGGCGCTGCTGTTTATCGATCTCGACAACTTCAAGCAGGTCAACGACTCCTTCGGCCACAGCGCCGGTGATCGGCTGCTGGTGGAGCTGACCGGTCTGCTCGCGCGCCACGTGCCGGCGGGCCAGCTCTTTGCGCGCATCAGTGGCGACGAGCTCGTGGTGGTCACCGAGCGCGCGGTGGACCAGCAGGGAGTGGCGGCCCTGGCGCGCAGCCTGCTTGCGGCGGTGAGTCAGTGGCGCTTCCGGGTGGAAGACCAGGAGATCGCCGTAAGCCTGAGTATCGGCATCAGCCTGGCGCCGCTGGACGCCCGGGACGCCGAGTGCATGCTGCAGACCGCGGACACGGCCATGTACCGGGCCAAGCAGCTCGGGCGCAATCGCTACCAGCTCTACGACCCGCGCCTGACCGAGGTGGTGCAGCAGCGCATCGCCTTCGAGAATGGGCTGCGCCGGGCACTGGACGAGGGCGGTTTGGTGCTCCATTACCAGCCGCAGGTGCATCTGGGCAACGGCCGCATTCTGGGTGTGGAAGCGCTGCTGCGCTGGCGCCATCCGGAGCGCGGTATGCTGCTGCCGGTGGAGTTCCTGTCCATCGCCGAGGGCGCCGGCATCATCGGCCCCATCGGCGAATGGGTGCTGGCGCATGCGTTCGAGACCTTCGCGCGCTGGAAGGACGCCGGCATCGCGCCACCGCGGCTCGCGCTCAACGTCTCCGCCAAGCAGGTGGCGGATGTGGACTTCCCGCGCCTGGCGGAGACCATGCTGCGGCGCTTCGTGCTGGCGCCGACGGAAGTGGAGCTGGAGCTGAGCGAGGACCTGCTGGTGGAGGAGGGGGGCGAGTCCCTGCAGGTGCTGGAGGCGCTGGCGCGGCTGCAGCTGTCCATGGCCATCGACGACTTCGGCACCGGCCGCTCGTCGCTCGCGTACCTGCGCCGCCTGCCCGTGAGCCGCATCAAGATCGATCCGTCCTTTATCGCGGCCCTGCCCGACGCCGACGCCGCCGCCATCGTGCGGAGCATCGTCGGGCTCGCGGGCAGCCTTGGCCTCGAGGTCATCGCCGAGGGCGTGGAGACGCGCGGGCAGGCGGACTTCCTCGCGGCCAACGGCTGTCCGGCGGTGCAGGGCTTCTATTTCGCCGAGCCCATGACCGTGACCGAGATCGAGCCGCTGCTCCGCGCGGGTGCCGTGGCGCCCGCCTAGGCCGAGGCTCCAGCCGATCACTTGAACGAAGCCCCTGACGCGCTGAGGAAATGTAAAAATCTGCGGTGTCGGCGTCTGACTGCAACCGGATGGCGTTGATCAGGTTGAGCACCTCGCGCTGCTTGGCATCGGGCGATGTTTTGCTGTCGAATCATCTCCAACGCTTGTTGCGGCAAGAAGGTCGCAGAGAATTGCAGGTGCATCGTCCTGCGTAAAGGTCCTTGATCAGCGTCGAGGACAGAATGACCTCGTCAGACCTGGTTCAGCCCATACCGGCCACTGCAGACATCTACTCACGCCGCCGATCGGCGCTGTCACGAGGTGGACTTCGGCTCATGGCATCACCGTCTCCACCTCGAAGCCCACCAACGTGCGCTGCTCGCGGCTGAGCTCGATGCCGATCAGGTGCATCGGCAGCCCCTCGGCGCGGTACTTCTCGGCATAGCCGCGGTCCCTGATCTGTTGCAGCGCGGCGCCGTCCGGGGCCAATTCGGCCACCTTGAATTCGAACAGCCAGAGCCGGCCGTTAAAGCGCAGGCGAAGGTCGAGCCGGCCGTGGCTGCTGGCGTCTTCGCAGGCCAGGTCGAGGCCGAGGGCCGCCAGGTGGCTGTAGAAGACGCTGGCGTAGTAGCCCTCATAGCGCGCCAGCTGGTTGCCATCGTGCCACTGGTGCGGGATGGCGTGGAAGAGGCTGATGATGTGCTGGCGGAACCCGTCGAGGTCGGCGGCGAGTAGGACGTCGTAGAGCCGGCTGGTCAGCTCGCTGGCCTGTCCGGGCTGCTCGGTCAGCCGTTTGAGCAAGGCATCGTTGAGGGCCGCCTCCACCTCCAGGTTCGGATAGCCCAGGCTGTACTCCCAGCGGGCGCCGATCTGGCGCGAGCCGGTGAAGGTGAGATAGCCGGTCTGCCAGAGCAGCGCCTCCGTTGCCAAATGATCCACATCGAACGCCGACAATAAGGCCTCGTCGGCACGCAGGTGCGCGAGCCTCGGCGTGTAGAAGCCGCGCTCGGTCAGCACGTCCACCAGGAAGGTCGGCGTGCCGGTCTCGAACCACCATGGCCGGAATTGGCGCCCGTCCAACAGCAGCAGCACGTCGAAGGGGTTGTAGACGGCCTCGCCGAGCCAGTTGTAGCCGTTGTACCAGGCACGGACCTGCTCGCGGTCCAGCCCTTCCAGCTCCGGTGCGAAGACCTCGTCCAGGTCCGCCTCCGTATAGCCGCAGATGGCCGAGTAGCGCGCATCGACGGTGATGTCCTTGAGGTTGTTCAGCCCGGAAAATAGGCTGACCTTGCTGAATTTCGATACGCCAGTGAGGAAGGCGAAGCGGATGTGCGCATCCTGGCCCTTGATGACGGAATAGAGGTTGCGCAGCCCGTCGCGCATCGCCCGCGCCGTATCCGGGTCGGTGATGTTGTCGAGGATCGGCTTGTCGTACTCGTCCACCAGCACGACGACGCGCTCGCCGTGCTGCGCATGGGCCGCTGCGATCAGCCCGTGGAAACGCCCGGAGAGGCTGCGCTGCTCGCCGCGCACACCGAGCCGCGCCTCGTTCTCCGCCAGCAGCTCGGCGATCTTCTCATCAAGCTCGCTTCGGTTGCGCAGCACACCCCCGGCGAAGCTTAACCGGATCACCGGAAAGCGCCGCGACCAGTCCCAGCGCTGCTCGGCAGCAAGTCCCTGGAACAGCGCCGCATTGCCCTCGAAGAGCTCCGCGAGCGTGTCCAGGAACAGGGACTTGCCGAAGCGCCGGGGGCGCGACAGAAAGTAATGCGAGCCCTCCGCGATCAGCCGCAGCGCCAGGCCGGTCTTATCCACATAGTAGAAGTCTCCCTCGCGGATCTTGCTGAAGGTCTGGATGCCGATGGGCAGGCTGCGTTTGGCCGTCATGACAGGTCATCTCGAAGAGCTGGATCGGTTTGGGGCCGGGCTCGGGCTTCAGTCTACGCCTCTCCACCGGCATGATGGGCAGCGGTATCACCTCATCCCGCGGCGCTCAAACGCGCAGACGGCTTGGATCACCAGCACCGAGCCGGTGGTGCCGACGCGAAGCTCCATGCCCTCGGGGTTCCGACCAGGATGGTGTCGATCACCACCATCGCGAGCAGCACCAGCGGCGGGTGTGCTTTTTCGGCTTGGAGTAACCTTGTAGAATCGCGCACAACGTATTTTGCCCCGTGCATATTTGGAATGTCCGGATGCCCCAAGCCAAACGTATCGACTGGCATCGCTGGTTCGGCATCGGTCTCACCGACCGCTTCGACGGAACCCCTTGGCGCGTCGAGCTGGAGAAGGAACTGGCCCAGAAACGCCAGAAGCTCGACGTGGTCATCATCGAGCGGGCCGACGGCGGGTCGGAGATCGATGCGTCGGCGTTCGAGCTGCCGGACGGGCTGGACAACCTGGGCGCCCACAACCTGCTCACCTATAAGTCCCACCAAGAGGCATTGGACGCCTGGGCGCTCGATGAACTGGTGGGCCACTACGTCAACTACCGCAAGCTGCTCGCCGTCGGCGGCGACGATCAGGCCCGCGCCGACGTTGAGGGCGACGACGCAGAGCCCGAGCGGCTGCTGCCAGAGCATGCCTTTCAGCTCTACGCCGTCGCCACTCGCGAGCCGCTCGGCCTGTTCCGCCGGCTGCCGCCCGGTGCGCTGCAACCCACGGACCATGCTGGTGTCCATGATCTGCACTGGGGCGTTCGGCGCATTCGCCTGATCGTGCTCGACGCCGTCGCCGACGCGCCCCGCAACGCCCTGTGGGAACTGTTCAGCAGCCGCATCAAGCATGTGCGTCGGGGATTGCACCACCTGCGCGGTCGGCGCCGATCCGCCGCCGCCCAAGAACTGCTGTATCGGGTATTCATCAACCATCGACTGGGGCTTTCCGCCATGAGCTACACCGTCGACGACTTCATCCGCGAGACCCACCAAGAGATCATCGCCAACCTGACGCCCGAGGAGCGTCGGGCCATAGTCGAAGAGATGCCTCCCGAGGAGCGCTTGCGCGGGCTTGGGCCGGATGAGCGCCTTCGCGGGCTTGGGCTTGACGACCGCCTGCGGGGGCTCGATCCCGACGAGATCCGATCCCTCGATCCGGAGACTCGCGAGATGCTGCGCCGGGTGATGGCCAAGCTCAAATAGCGCACTCTATGCCGGCTCTGATCAAAGGCGCCGCGCTGCGCGACAGGCGCCGCTTCAACGGCGCGCGATGCCTGACGGAGCCGGAGCGCCGCGACCATCCTAAAAGTGTCGACGTAGTCCCAAGTCGTTTGACATCGTCGGCGCCGGGATCGTCATCCGCGACCAGCTCGAAGCGCGCTACGGAGCTCTGCCTCGCGGTTTTGTGCAATAGGCGAAACTCCCTCTATGAGCGACGAAAACCAGTCCCGGCAACCTCTAAAACTAAACGCGTCCCAGAGAGACGCCCTCGACGCGGTCCGCGTATTCCTGGCAAGCAACAAGCCGGCATTCTTGCTCAAAGGCAGCGCCGGGACGGGCAAGACGACGTTGATCAGGCAGATTGCATCCCTTGTGCGTGAGCACGGACGCCCTCTGGCATTGGCTGCACCAACCGGCCGTGCAGCACGCATCCTTCGCGCTCGAACGGGCTATAACACCGCGACCCTGCATGGGCAAATATACGGCCAACCGGAGGTTCGCGCGGACGACTCAGCAGATGCACTCAGCGACCCTGCGGTGCGAATGTACTTTCCGCTGCGAGGCGATGATCCCATGGACTCGGTCTTTATCGTCGATGAGGCGTCTATGGTCGGAGACAAAGAGACGAAGGGCGATCTGGTGCAGTTCGGCTCCGGTCGTCTCCTCACCGACCTGATCAACTATGCCCGACTTGATCGAGAGGATGTCGCTCGTCCCACTCGGGGCCAGATCATCTTTGTGGGCGATCCGGCGCAACTACCCCCGGTCGGTGAGACGCACTCGCCAGCCATGTGCACCGACTATCTGGCTCAAGCACATGGTCTCGAAAGTCAGTTCTTCGAGCTTTGTGAAGTCATGCGTCAGAAGGAGGGTAGCGCGATTCTCGCGCGAGCCACCGGGCTTCGCGACGCCATTGATGCGCAGACCTACACAGCGTTCGATATCGCCGAGAGCGGCGACGAGGTTCGACAGCACTCTGTTACCGAGAGTCTGGACCTCCTACTTGCGCAGCTCCAGCGCAACAAGAGCTGTGTATTCGTCACCCGCACCAACGGTCGTGCCCGCGAGCTCAACCGGGCCGTGCGGGCTCGACTCAGAGGGGATGAAGATGCCCCGCTGACCAAGGGCGATTTACTGCTGATCAACAAGAATTCCTACCGTTGCAACCTGAGCAATGGCGATTTGGCGCGTGTAGAAGCCGTATCTCCGGCGCCGATTTCCCACACGGTATCCCTCAAGGTCAAGCCGCAGTCCGAGGAGGTGAGACGCAGCTTCGAATCCAGGCATGTGGAGATTCACGAGCGAACTGCCCGCGTCTCCCTATACTTCCGGCCAGCGCGCATCCTTTACCAGGAACCGGACAATACCGTCACGCAAAGCGATTGCCTGCTGATCGAAAATCTTCTCGACTCACCGGACCGCGAGCTCAGCCCTTTGGAGGTGCGCGGACTATACGTGGATTTCCGTCAGCGCCATCCCGCCCTTAAACCGGGTAGTGCCGAGTTTTCCATCGCCCTCCGGGATGATCCGTTCTTCAACGCGTTGCAGGTCAAATACGGGTATGCGCTGACGTGCCACAAGGCGCAGGGTGGTGAATGGGAAACCGCCATCATCGACTTCAGCGGCGGCGGTGGAACCCGAAACGAGATGTTTTTCCGTTGGGCCTATACCGCGATCACCCGAGCCCGGACCAGGCTCGTCACCGTCGACGCGCCACGGTACACGGCGTCCTCCGACATGGCTTGGCAGGGTTTGGCTGCTGAGGACGCGTCGCCGGATGCCAACGCCGCTGCGGCGTCGCACGCCGATCCCGATTAGCAACGTTTCGCGTTCACCGCAGGCCAGGAAGACCTGTTCCGTTATCACGCGGCCTTCCGTGATGCCTGGGCTGACCGATCCGTCCTGATCGAGTCGCTCGCTCACCTTGCCTACGCCGAACGCTATCAGATCCGACGCGGCGTCGAGCATGCCTGGGTGCAATACCACTAGAAAGGCAACCACAGGCTGTCTCGAATCTTAGCGGCCCCAGGTGCGCACTCGGATCATGGCTTGCTGGAGCAAGCGATGGCCTTGATGCAGACCGCGATCCAGTCAGCGGAGCGTTCCGATAGCCATCATCTGGAGCCTTTCATCGAGGAGTTTCGTTGCAAACTTGATCAGGTCGTTGAAGGTACCGGCATCCGCCTGATTTCCCTGGACCCCTCCAATTCCGCGTCAGGATCACCTTCGAGCATCAAGGAGTGTGCTCCGCTATCGACTTCGTGTACAACAAGAAGCGCCAATGGACCTGTGCAAGCGAAGTCGGTGGTGAGGGCAGCAGTCGCGGCCTTCTACAACGGCTGCATGAACTGATGGAGAGTGACGCATGAGCGACTCGCGAGAGATCTTTCAACTTCGTAAAGAGCACCGTTTGGACGACGCCCTCAACAAGGCGCGCGAGGGGTTTGCAGTCGCACCGGATGATATCTGGTTGCTGCGCGCCTACGGCTGGGTGCTTTACGACCTCATCAAGGCCGAGGTCGAATCCTTCGATAACCATCAGATCCCGCCTGCGCAGTTGGCTGCGAACGTCGGTGCGTTGCTCGCTGAGTATCGTCGCTTTGGGGAGAAAATCCGCCCCGATCTGCTGCACTCCCAACTGCTCACGCAAGTATTGAAAACCAGCCGGCAATGGCGTGGATTTCTGGAATTCGCCCGCTGGTGGGATCCCGTCCATCTGCGCGCAGAGGATCGCGAGCCCTATCATGCCCCGTACGGGCACGAGGTGGCGAGCCTGGCCCTTAGATTTGCCCACGCCGTCGGTCGCGGCGCCGCACATCCGCCCCCGGACGCGGAACCAGGGTTGGTCAACTGGGCCGAATCCGTGGTGGATGCCGAGTTGGATCGAGCGCCCAACGATCAATGGCTGCACTACTACAAGAGCCAACTGCTCCTCAATCGCGATCAGTGGGAGCAGGCGAAAGAGCATCTGCTACCGGTGATGCGCCGTCAGGCGAATGCGGCCTGGCCGTGGAGCTTGCTTGGGCACATCGAAGAACGTCGCAACCCGGAGCGCGCCATCATCTGCTACCAGCACGCCTGCCGACTTGCTCGACAGCCGCAAGAAGTGCTCAACACCCGGGCGTCGCTGGCGAGCTTGTTGGCCGCGCGTGGTCGTCAGGAGGAGGCAACAGTCCAGGTCCAGCATGCGCTCGCCGATCGTACCGAGCGCGGGTACAAAATACCGCCCAAGCTTCAGCAGCTCGCTTCCACATCCTGGTTTGTCGAGCTGAGCCAGCGGTCGAACCTCCCACCGGAGGCCGACGTGCGCGCAGAAGCCCAGGCAATACTATCGGAGGGTCAGCGAGCGCAACTTGTCTACCGGATTGGTGTGCTTGACCATCACAATCCCGGCAAGTCGCTCGCTCATGTGGCGTTCGGTCCGGAAGAAGGCAGCATATTGTCCTATCGGCGTTTTCACGGGATCGAATCGCAGTCCCTCGGCGACTTGATTGAGGTGGGCTTTGAGCGAGGCGGGGGTCCGCCTGGAGACTGGCACCCCGTCCAGTTCGCGCCGATTCCTGGCTTTGTCGAAATCAAGTCGGGGCAGGTCGAGCGCTGCGAAGGGCGTGCCTTCGGATTCATCTCCGGCGCAAGCCGCGACGACCGCGTCTTTGTGCCTCCGGACCTGATGGGCAGCATTCAAGGCGACATCGACAGCATTCGCTGTGTGTCTGTCATGTCCAGAGACAAGAAAGGGAAGCTTGGCTGGAAAGCTCTGAAATTGCTTTAGATTTTAAGGGTTACAGGCTCAAGGGCGTCGCGAGCCGTCGCCTCGCGCCTCCACTACCCCCCAGGAACATGGCCGCATGCGAAGCAACGGCGGTCATGCTGTCGGCTGCCGTCAAACTTGAAGCTGCGACCACAGCTTGGGCAGGTGAAGTGATCGCGGTTGCGTCGGATGCGCTCAGCGGGGATATCGTAGTGGCGAAAGCGAGGGCGGATGCTGGCCAGGAAACGCGAGGGGATCGCGTTGAATACCCGCCCGTAGTCGTTGCTGGTGGACTTTGGCCAGGAAATCACCAGCTGACGGCGCGAGCGGCTCATGGCCACGTACAACAGGCGGGCTTCTTCCCGAAGCGCTTCTTCGCCATCGTTTGCCGCAAACCATGAGGGGTAGTTGTTGTCGGTGCAGCCGGGGATCAGCACCGAGTCGAATTGGAGCCCTTTGGCGCGGTGCACGGTGGAGACCACAAGGCGGTCTTCATCGAGGATCAGGTCCGGCTCGCGATAGAGCAGGTAAGGCGGCAGACGCTGCTGCAACAGGTCTTGCAGCGTGGTCGGCGGGCAGGTCCGTTGCATGTGGCGCAGGAGTTTGTCTTCCAGGTCGCGGCGGTGCCCTGGCTCGTACGCATCTTGTGGCAGCTCGCGCATCAATTCGTCGAATAGGGCTTTGAAGTCGGTCTTTTCGAGCCAAGCCGCCCGTCTGCGCAGCCAGGCCCGCGGCAGCGGTGCGTCCAGACGGCGCAAGACATCCGAGATCTCGGCCACGAAGGCTTCGGCCTTGGCCCGGCGTTCGCGCCCCAGTTTCGCGACCAGCCGCAGCAGGGGCAGCGTGGCGCGCACGTCATCGAGGGCGTCGTGGCTGTTGTCTCCCTCCAGGCCGTGGCGCTCCAGCAGGTCGCCCAGTCGGTGCGAGGGGGCGTTCGGGTCCAGTGCACGGGCCATTTCCAGGCTGCAATACCGGCCACGGGTGTCGGGTGGCTCAATACCGACTCGCGCGAGATTGGCGTCGAGCATGAACCGGTCGAAGACGAGGTTGTGGGCAACCAGTGGGGCGTCGCCGAGGAAGTCGACGATGCGGCTCAGTCCTTCGCGTCGGTCCATGCCCTTCTCGGCGAGTTGCTCCGGTGTGATGCCGTGCACGGTGACCGAGTCGCCTATGTCGCGATCGCTTCGCAGATAGACGACAAGCTCGCGCCGCGGACGCCCGTCGATCAGCTCGACGGCGGCGATCTGCAAGATGTCGTCCTCGGCGACGTTGGTGCCGGTTGTCTCGGTGTCGAAGATGACCAGACGGCCATGTTCGAGCATGGCGATCAAATCGAGCCAAGGCAGAGCGGACTCCCCGCTTCGGTCTCCGAGCAGCCAGTGGGGCAGGATGGCGCATTCGCGCATTCGGCGTAGCAGCTCATGGGCGTCTTTCAGCGACCTTGCGGCCCCGCATAGCTGGAGTAGACGTATCCAGGGCAGCGGGGCTTCGGGTCGCGCCAGACTTTGCAGCCAGGCCATGAAATCCTTGCCGATCTTCAGCCTAAACAGGTCCTGGCTGGATACCGTGAAGTGGTCGAGGCCCGCGTGGTAAAGACTGGCCGAGAGCCGCGCTGCTTGTCGGTTGGTGCGCACAAGCAGCGCCACGCTGCCTTGGTGCTGCTCCAGGATCTTCGGTACAGCCTGATTGGACAGATATGCCTCTTCATCGTCCTCATTGGCGAAGGCCATGGTCAGCAGATCGTTACGTCCAAGCTCACCGGCAACCAACGAGTGCCAGTCCAAGTCCGCACGCAGCTCTTGGCGAGCGTACTGGCCGAGGATCTCCAGCAGGAATGGGAGCGAGCGGAAGTTGATCGAGAGCTCATGGAGCTCAAGCCGCTGACGCACCTGTTGAAGACGTTCATAGCTTGCACCCATGAAGGAGAAGATCGCTTGTTGCGGGTCTGCGTAGACAACGAGATGCCCCTCCGGCGCTAGGATGCGTTGAAGAATCTCCCATTGGAGGTCGTTCAGATCCTGGGCCTCGTCGACCTGTATCCAACTGAACCGTGGGGCATCGGGCTGCGTGTCCAGCTGTCGCCAGCAGTTCAGCAGCAGATCGTCGAAATCGAGCACCCGCAGCTCCCGCTTCTGCCGGCGGTAGTGTGCGCGGACCCAGAGGAGGGCTTGGCAATAAGGGGGCGCGGGATCGTCGAAGCGGATCGACGTGGATGCGTGGAAAAGGCGGCGGGCCGACTCGATCACCGCATCGGGGCAACCGGCGCAGACTTGATCGACCCATGGGATGAAACGCAGCGCCGCCTTGCGCAGCTGCGATGGTTCGAGGGCCGGCGATCCGAAAGCGATACCTGCCGCAGTGGATCGGCCTGGAGCACTGCCGGTTTGTGGTTTTTTCCGCAGTCGCTCGATGGTCTTCGCTGTTGGCAGCTCGGCGTCGCTTTGCGGTCGCCAGCCTTTGAGCACATCTGCAACCGCTTGGTCGAGGAAGAGGCCGGTATCCTCTTCGTCGAGAATACCCGCGAGGGCACCCGCCCCATCCGGCCCGCCCAGATAGCGGCTGGCCAGACTGTGCAGATTGCCCACGAATGCGCCGCGGCAGCGGTCTCCGAGGCGGGTTGCCATGTTGCGTGCCGCGCGACTGGTGAAGGTCAAACAGGCGCAGCATTCGGCAGGCATACCGGAGTCGAGGACGCGTTCCAGTCGCAGTGCCAGCAATTCCGTCTTGCCTGAGCCCGGCGGGGCTTGCACGAGGTGATGGCCAGTCGCCAAGTCGAGGACGGACTGCTGCTCCGGTGAGATCGTATCGGCGAATTGCCGCTTGAAGTCTTCAGGTGGTTGCATCAGCGATTGCAGCGTTGCTCAACTCAGAATTGCGCGGCGTGCGGTGGCGCGCTGGTCAGGTCCGGAAGTTGTCACACGCCGGACTGCGGCTCATGGCATCACCGTCTCCACCTCAAACCCCATCAACGTGCGCTGCTCACGACTGAGCTCGATGCCGATCAGGTGCATGGGCAGGCCCTCGGCGCGGTACTTCTCGGCATAGCCCCGGTCCTTGATCTGCTGCAGTGCGGCGCCCTCGGGGGCCAATTCGACCACCTTGAATTCGAACAGCCAGAGCCGGCCGTTGAAGCGCAGGCGAAGGTCGAGCCGGCCGTGGCTGCTGGCGTCTTCGCAGGCCAGGTCGAGGCCGAGGGCCGCCAGGTGGCTGTAGAAGACGCTGGCGTAGTAGCCCTCATAGCGCGCCAGCTGGTTGCCATCGTGCCACTGGTGCGGGATGGCGTGGAAGAGGCTGATGATGTGCTGGCGGAACCCGTCGAGGTCGGCGGCGAGTAGGACGTCGTAGAGCCGGCTGGTCAGCTCGCTGGCCTGTCCGGGCTGCTCGGTCAGCCGTTTGAGCAAGGCATCGTTGAGGGCCGCCTCCACCTCCAGGTTCGGATAGCCCAGGCTGTACTCCCAGCGGGCGCCGATCTGGCGCGAGCCGGTGAAGGTGAGATAGCCGGTCTGCCAGAGCAGCGCCTCCGTTGCCAAATGATCCACATCGAACGCCGACAATAAGGCCTCGTCGGCACGCAGGTGCGCGAGCCTCGGCGTGTAGAAGCCGCGCTCGGTCAGCACGTCCACCAGGAAGGTCGGCGTGCCGGTCTCGAACCACCATGGCCGGAATTGGCGCCCGTCCAACAGCAGCAGCACGTCGAAGGGGTTGTAGACGGCCTCGCCGAGCCAGTTGTAGCCGTTGTACCAGGCACGGACCTGCTCGCGGTCCAGCCCTTCCAGCTCCGGTGCGAAGACCTCGTCCAGGTCCGCCTCCGTATAGCCGCAGATGGCCGAGTAGCGCGCATCGACGGTGATGTCCTTGAGGTTGTTCAGCCCGGAAAATAGGCTGACCTTGCTGAATTTCGATACGCCAGTGAGGAAGGCGAAGCGGATGTGCGCATCCTGGCCCTTGATGACGGAATAGAGGTTGCGCAGCCCGTCGCGCATCGCCCGCGCCGTATCCGGGTCGGTGATGTTGTCGAGGATCGGCTTGTCGTACTCGTCCACCAGCACGACGACGCGCTCGCCGTGCTGCGCATGGGCCGCTGCGATCAGCCCGTGGAAACGCCCGGAGAGGCTGCGCTGCTCGCCGCGCACACCGAGCCGCGCCTCGTTCTCCGCCAGCAGCTCGGCGATCTTCTCATCAAGCTCGCTTCGGTTGCGCAGCACACCCCCGGCGAAGCTTAACCGGATCACCGGAAAGCGCCGCGACCAGTCCCAGCGCTGCTCGGCAGCAAGTCCCTGGAACAGCGCCGCATTGCCCTCGAAGAGCTCCGCGAGCGTGTCCAGGAACAGGGACTTGCCGAAGCGCCGGGGGCGCGACAGAAAGTAATGCGAGCCCTCCGCGATCAGCCGCAGCGCCAGGCCGGTCTTATCCACATAGTAGAAGTCTCCCTCGCGGATCTTGCTGAAGGTCTGGATGCCGATGGGCAGGCTGCGTTTGGCCGTCATGACAGGTCATCTCGAAGAGCTGGATCGGTTTGGGGCCGGGCTCGGGCTTCAGTCTACGCCTCTCCACCGGCATGATGGGCAGCGGTATCACCTCATCCCGCGGCGTCAAACCGCGCAGACGGGTGACGGTCGCTCAGCCTTAGTGTGCAAGGCGGCTGCCGCGTACCTGCGCGAGCGTCGCACCCAGCGGGTCACCGAGGCGTACCGTCGTGGCTACGGCGAGACCTGCGGGATCGGTCAGAAGCTCGACGGGTGGGAGGCGCAGGGGCAATGGCCCGAGGAATGAGCCGGGGCCGGATCTGGATGTATCGGTTCCGGGCACCCGAGGGGCGGTGGCGTCCGGTCCGGCTTGGCTGGCCGAGGCGCTGCGCCGGGCGACACGCGCCGCTGGAGCGGTGGGGGATGCGTAACGACGCTGGAGCGTCGTTACGATCAAGACCACGAAACACGGTGCGCTCGCGACTCAGCTCACAGTCAGCTCGAGGAGCGAATCCAGCGGCAGGAACATTGTCTCGGGCCGGCTCGGCAACGGGATGAAACCGAATTTGCGGTAGAAAGCGGCGGCGACCCGGCGCAGGGCGTTGGCCAGCAGGATGGCGCCGATACCCTGGCCTTGGTGTGGGGTCGCAACAGCCAAGCGTCGGAGCAAGACGACGGGCACCGGATACCGGGGTAAGCGGCGACGATACGCCTCGGGCAATGCCTCGGCGTCGAGGCTGCCGGCGCTCAGACTGTAGTAGGCGATGATCCCGTCGGGATTGGCGACGGTCGTCGCAACGAAGACCCGATTGACCCGGCGTCTGATGTTGCTGACGTTGCTTCTGGTCCGTGGCGAGCGCGAACGCGCACTGCGCGTGGGCGCGGCACTCCTTGAGGGGTCGCTGGCGGATCTACACTGGATGACCCGCGAGGATATCCAACAAGCGTGGGAGATTTTCCGGCAGTTCTCGGACAAAGGTTGGAGCTTCACTGACTGCTCCAGTCGCGTCGTCATGGCGAACCTCGGCATCACGAGCGCCTATGCATTCGACGAGCATTTCCGCCAGTTCGGAATCGGGCCAGTCTTGCCGCTGGATACCTGACGGCGTTTCCGGCCCGACCTGCCGATGCTGTGCACTCAGCTGGGACTTCCCTTTGGGCGTCGGCGGCCGCTGGGCCGCTCGGCCGGTCGGGGTCGGACAACGGCAACATGATGAAGCGGAATCCGGGGCTCCCGTCGGCCACCGCGTGGGGTTTGCACTGCCGCCGCTCCCGGATTCCGTCGGCGCTGCATCCCGGCTATGCGGCTGGGCGGGAGCAGGAAACGCAGCGTGCCTGTTTGTCGCGCCTCCATCGGCATCAGATTGGCGAAGGTGGACAGCATGAAGTCCGCTTTGCCGGCCGCCATCATCTTGGCGCCCGGTCCTGGATTGCGGACGCCGATCCAGCGCAGCGCAAGACTGTTCGCCTCGAGCACGCCCTTTTCTTCGGCGACGGAGATGGGCAGGAGACCCATGAACGGCGTCTCCGGAAGCCTGATCGGGATCAGCGGCTCGCCACGATGCGTTCCGCGCGGTCCAACATCGGCGCTGTCGGTGTCGGGGCCGCAACCGCCATCAGGCAGATCAGGGCGGCGATGACGATGCCGGATTCAGGGCATGGACTGTACGAGGGGTCAGCGCGCCTTGCGCGTCGCCTCGCGCTCGATGAGCATCTGCGCCAGGGAGTGGTAGAGCGGCTGCGGGCTCAGCAGAAAGGAGACGCCATAGCCGACCATGGCTGCCGCCATCAGCGCCAGCAGGGTGTTTTGATCGTCCGTCATCTCCATGACGATGACGAACGCGGTGATGGGCGATTTCACGGCGCCCGCGAAGTAGGCCACCATGCCGAGCAGGACCATCAGCTCCAGCGAGGCCAGCGGCAGCAGGCGGTGCAGATCGGCGCCGATGCCGGCCCCGGTGGACAGCGCCGGCGCGAAGATGCCGCCGGGGATACCGCTCAGGTAGGACGCGAGGGAGGCGATGAACTTGTACAGCGGATAGAGCGGCGCGGGCGCGTCACCCTCCAGCACCAGGGCCTTGGCGACGTCGTAGCCGGAGCCCATGACCCGGTAGTCCGTCAGCACCCCCATCAGCACCAGCACAGACCCGCAGACGAAGGCGACCGCGAGCCCATGCGTGGCCATGAGCGGCGCTATGGCCCGCGACAGGCGCAGCACCAGGAACGCAAAAAGTCCACCGGCGAGCCCCGCCACGACGCCGCAGAGCACCACCGCGAGCCAGTCGCCGAGCTGTGCGGTGGGCCCCGCCGCCGCGGTGCCGAAGTAATAGCGCTGGTCCATGAGCAGCATGGACACCAGCGCGGACAGCACCACGGAGAGAATCACGACGCCGGCGAGCCGGGGCGTGAAGCCGCGCAGCATCTCCTCGAACGCGAACACCACCCCGGCCAGGGGCGTGTTGAAGGCGGCGGAGATGCCGGCGGCCCCGCCGGCCAGCAGCATGCCGCGGGCCATGTAGTCCGCCGGGAACCGGGCCAGCCGGCGCATGGCATACATGATGGCAGCGGCCACGTGCACCGTGGGCCCTTCGCGGCCGATGGCGGCGCCGCAGCTTTGCCCCAAGAGGGTCAGCAGGATCTTGCCGGCGGCGATGCGCAGGGTCAGGAAGCGCTCCTTGGTGCGCACTTCCAGCGCGGCGATGACATGGTTGATGCCGCTGCCCTCGCTGCCGGGAAAGAAGCGTCGCCCGAGCCAGGCCACCAGCACCAGCCCGAGCGGTGTCAGCAGCAGCGGGGCGAGGGGCTCGGCGTCGGCAATGACAAAGAACAGCCGGTTGGCCTGCTCGCTCAGCACACCAAACGCCGAGGACACGATGCCCACCAGCACAGCACCCAGCAGGAAGGCCGCGCGCACACGCCAGGCGCGCCGCGACAGCAGCACCCGGCGGATGTAGCGCAGCCGACGCAGCTTCATGGCGGGGCCGTATGTTGGTCGTTGTGGTGGGGCGGCGGCGCTGCCGCCGGCCCGGGCGGCCTCAGGCGCGCAGCGATCCCCGCGCGGCGAGGCACCTGGACGGGGCTCATCAGGCGGGCTTCCGGGGCCTTGGGCAGCAGCCGGCGGTCAGGGACGGCGCGCAAAAAAGCCGGCACGCGGCCGGCTCGACGTGGGATGCGCGCGCAGGGTGCGCCCGCCCGGCTCAATAACCGCCCTTGCGGTGCACCTCCGGCAGGCCCGCGACCTTGGTGCCCTGCTTGGTGGGTGCAAGGGGGAAGAGCTTGTAGACGTCCTTGCTGGAGGGCTTGCTGCCCCAGACCTTGCCCAGGTCCTTCAGCAGCTGGCGCTCCATGGGCTGGTTCTGGTTGTTGTTGAAATACTCGTCACGCAGATACTTGATGACGTCCCAATGCTTGTCCGTGAGCTCGATGCCCTCGCCGTCCGCCAGCACCCGGGCGACGTCTTCGTCCCAGGCGGTGGGGTCGGTCAGGTATCCGCTCTCGGTGGTTTCGATGGTCTTGCCGTTGACTTCGATCGACATGTTAAGGGCTCCTCTCGTCGTCGCCGACCCCAATCGGACGCCGCCGTGGGCCGGCACTTTCTTGTCAGCTGTTGTGTCGGCGCGCCCGATGCGCGCTGAGCTGGTTGGCCCCTGGTGGCTCGCCGGGCATGACCCGCCTCCGGAGCGGCGCCAGCATCATGACCCGCTAATATTAGTGAGATTCGGCTGAGCCGTCATCCACACAACGCGCGGCTCATTGGGGCTTGTGGACGGCATCGATGCCCTTGTGCGGGATGAAGAGCCCACAGCCCATCACCCGATGCGGGCCGAGGCCCGCCTGCTGCAGCCGCAGTGACTCGTCGGGCTTGAGGTCTGCCAGCATCAGGCTGCGCGTGACAATGGCACCCTCCGGCGTGGCAAGCGGGGTTGCTTTGCCGCACAGGGCCTTGCGCAGGCGGATGTCGAGCTGCTCCTGCAAGGTCGCCGCCGCCCAGCGCAGGAAGGCCTCTTCGTCGAGGTCGGCGGAGCCCGCGACGTAGCGGGCGAAGAGCGTCGGCTCCTTGCCGAGCGGCTTGGGCTTGCCCTCGCGGATGCCGAGCGCCGCCCCGCCGACGTCGAAGGTCCGGCCTGCCAGGGCGGTGGTCAGGTCCGCCACGCACTGCTGCGGCACCCGGATACTGAGCTTGGTGCGCCGCGACAGCAGCAGGTGCTGATCCACCCCGTGGCTCGGGCGCTCCCAGCCGTTCTGTGAGCCCGCCACATGGATGGTATGAATGCCGGCGCCGGTGTCGGCGAGCCAGGGCACGGCGTCGAGCAGCGCGCGGCTCAGCGCATAGGCATGATCCACCGGAATGGAGCGGCATTGCAGCGTGAACATAACGTCCACGACATCGTCGGGGACGGTGACTTGAGGGGTGTCTTCTTCGTCTTGCCAGAACATGGGCAGGGTGCCAGCTGTCATGGGGTGCGGCATTTCTCGCGAAAGCGTGTCGGGTCGCTGGGGCAGCGCGGCTGCCGGGTGGCGGCTGGGGCGCGCGGGCGGCCTACTGCGGCAGACTCGCCTGCAGGGCATCGCGGTCGAACCACCACTCGTCCTGCACCAGGACGTCGACGACGTTGCGCAGCCGCACCAGGAACTTGTCCGGCTCGCGCAGCTCCAGGCGATCGCGCCAGAGGTCGAAGGCCTCCTGGGTGTCCACGTCGCTGTGCCGGCGCGCCACGTTGGAGAGGATCTGGGAGGTGAAGAACACCAGATTCTCCCGCTGGGTGCCTTCGCCGCGGACATCGGCCAGGAACAAGGCAGTGGTGGCGGCCACGGCCGCGCCGTCGGCGTCGTCCGGGGTCTCGTCCACGACGTGATTCAGCAGCTCCACGGCGAGCTCCACGTCCACCGGGTAGGTCACCGCGAGCCAGATGCCCTGGCCAAGGGCGGCGAGGGACTGCGGCTGCTCGGCGCGAAACAGCACCTCGCAGCAATCCGCGGCGGACTCGAACTGGTCGTTCGCGATGAAGGTATCGAAGGCCTCGCGCCCGAGGGGCCAGGCCTGGTCGCCACGCCCAAGTCCCACCAGGGTCCGGGCCATCTTGAGCTTGGCGTCGGCGAGGCGGCTCTCGTCCGCGCCGACGCGCTGCAGGGTGTCGTAATCTTCCTGCAGGGCGAGCAGGTGCGACTCCAGCGCTGCCTCTTCGGCGCCCTGCCGGGCAACGGAGTCGGCGGCGGTATCGGTCAGCCGTTGGGTGATGTCGTAAGCCTTCATGGGGTTCGCCTGGTGGGATTCGCCTGCGGGCGCGGTGCGCTGTGTCGTAGCCGGTACAGAGCGCAGCTGGCCGCCGGGATGCATCAAAGGGGCCGTGTGCACGGCCGGGCGTCAGCGGATCAGGCCGCTGAAGGCCGCCTCGAGCCGTTCCTCCCAGTCCTCGGGTGTGTCGGGATAGGGCGGCTTGACGTCGATGCGGAAAAAGCGCTCACCGGCGCGAGCAGCGTCCTGAACGGCGTCCTGGAGACCTGAAAAGCTCTCGATGTCCTTGCGTGAGACGAGTATCTCGCTGAGTTTCAACATGACGTTATTTGCCTTGTTGGTGTCGCATCGCAGTGGGTGCGGCATCGGTGATCCTGTGTGTGGCGACACGCCCGGAGCCGGCTGCGCGGGCCGGTGGTCGGCCCGGGCCGATCCTGCAGTCAGCGCCCGCGGCCGACGGACACTGCCCGCAGACCGCCGCAAGTCCATCCGGGTGCGCGTGACACCACCCGGGGGTGCTTGGCCGGGCCGGAGGTGCGTGGCTGGGGCGCTCGGGTTTTCCCCAAAGCCCCTCCCCGCGTTCCTGGTATCTGGAACTTCGCTGGGAGGCGCTTGTCGTGTCGTCGTCTCTGGGCGGCTATGTGCTGACGGGCGCCGGCGAATGCAACGCGCCGGCGGCGACGCTCGGTCGCGGCGACGACGGGCATGAGTGGGTATTAATATTAGTATCCGTTGACATTCCTGGGGGTAGTGGCTAGACTCCAGCTCCCTTGTGCGGGGCTGCGTCAGGCGGTCGTAGCGCCTTGAACGTCCACAGAAAAAAGTGCGTGGGTCAACTATCCCCAAAGGGATAGGCGGGGTGGACCCACCCACCCCGAACGTGGAATGTCGCCAGCCGCATGAGCTGGCTATAGTGCGGCCCGAGATGCGGCCGGACGCGCCGCCGGACGCCCCGCCAGGCTCAGGGAGAGCCCGCTGCCGGGATGCGCTGGTCAGAAACTCTGGTCTGGACAGCGCGATTCGCGGCAAGCGGCCTGCCGGTGTGTGGCGGGAGCGCAAGCAAGCTCAATACCCAGACTCTACTGGGCGCGGGCGTCGGCGGCCCAGGCCGTCGGACACCGGCCCAACCCGGCCTCAAGCCAATTCGGTCTTAGCAGTTTGACCTGACCTCAACGGGAGATTCAGCGACATGGCGATCGACAAGCACCAGACCCCGATGCTCGATCAGCTGGAGGACGGCCCCTGGCCGAGCTTCATCTCCGGCATCAAGCGTCTGCGCGACGAGCACGGCGACGCGCGCATCAACGAGATCACGAACGACCTGCTCGGTCAGCTGGAGCACTCCTACGAGACCCGCAAGGGCTACTGGAAGGGCGGCACCGTGTCGGTCTACGGCTACGGCGGCGGTATCATCCCCCGCTTCTCGGAGGTCGGTAAGGCCTTCCCCAAGTCCAAAGAATTCCACACCCTGCGCGTGCAGCCGCCGGCGGGTAACCACTACACCACCGGTATGCTGCGGCAGCTCGCCGACAGCTGGGAGAAGCACGGCTCGGGCCTGGTGACCTTCCACGGCCAGACCGGCAACATCATGTTCATCGGCGCCGATACCCAGGCGACCCAGCACTTCTTCGACGAAATCAACGATTACGGCTGGGACCTCGGCGGCGCCGGCCCCTGCGTGCGCACGGCGATGTCCTGCGTCGGCGCGGCGCGCTGCGAGATGTCCTGCACCAATGAGCTCAAGGCGCATCGCATGCTGGTGAACAACTTCACCGACGACGTGCACCGCCCGGCACTGCCTTACAAGTTCAAGTTCAAGGTCTCCGGCTGCGCCAACGATTGCCAGAACGCCATCGAGCGGTCCGACTTCGCTGTCCTCGGCACCTGGCGTGACGACATGAAAGTCGACCAGGACGAGGTGAAGGTCTACGTCAAGGCCAAGGGCCGTCAGTACATCATCGACAACGTCATCACGCGCTGCCCGACCAACGCCCTGTCGCTCAACGATGACGACACGCTGAACGTCAACAACCGCGACTGTGTGCGCTGCATGCACTGCCTGAACGTCATGCCGAAGGCGCTGCACCCCGGCGACGACAAGGGCGTGACCATCCTCATCGGCGGCAAGCGCACGCTGAAGATCGGCGATCTGATGGGCACCGTCATCGTGCCCTTCAAGAAGCTCGAAACCGAAGAAGACTACGAAGAGATGGTGGAGCTCGCCGAGAACATCATCGACTTCTGGGCGGAAAACGGTCTCGAGCACGAGCGCTGCGGTGAGATGATCGAGCGCATCGGGCTGGCGAACTTCCTCGACGGCATCGGCGTCGATGCCGATCCGAACATGCTGAGCCATCCGCGTCAGTCCTCGTACGTCCGCATGGACGGTTGGGACGAGGCCGCCGAGGAGTGGTTCGAGAAGCAGGCCGAGAAGGCTGCGGGCTGACCCGAGCCCGCGCAGGGATCGGTGCGCCGCGTCGGGCCCAACCGGGCCGCTGCCGCGCACCGATCGGCTTCGCCTGACTCGATCAGCACCTAACTGTTTTCTGATTTACTGGAGGACCATCGATGGCCAAAGACATGCGCGAGCCCATCGAATCCGGCTGCCCGGATCCGTGGCAATATATGCATCCGGTGATGCGCAAGAACTTCGGGCAGTGGAAGTACCATGAGCACCCGCGCCCGGGCGTGCTGCGCCACGTCGCCTACAGCGGCGACGAGATCTGGACTGTGAAGGCCGGCACCCAGCGCATCCTCGACGTGTTCACCCTGCGCAAGCTCTGCGACATCGGTGACACCTTCGCCGACGGCTATGTGCACTTCACCCTGCGCTCGAACATCGAGTACATGGTCACCGAAGAGTCCCGCGTCCAGCCGCTGATCAACGCGCTGGAGGACGCCGGCTTCATTGTCGGCGGCACGCAGAACTCGGTCACCATGATCTCGCACACCCAGGGCTGGCTGCACTGCGACATCCCGGGCACCGACGCCTCCGGCGTGGTGAAGGCGATGATGGACGAGCTCATCGACGAGTTCCGCAACGCCAACATGCCGAACCGCGTGCACATCACCACCAGCTGCTGCCAGATCAACTGCGGCGGCCAGGGTGACATCGCCATCAACGTCCAACACACCAAGCCGCCCAAGATCAATCACGATCTGGTCGCCAACGTCTGCGAGCGCCCGTCGGTGGTTGCGCGCTGCCCGGTGGCCGCCATCCGCCCGGCGATGGTCAACGGCAAGCCGTCTCTGGAGGTGGATGAGCGCAAGTGCATCTGCTGCGGTGCCTGCTATCCGCCGTGCCCGCCCATGCAGATCAACGACGCCGAGCACACCAAGCTCGCCATCTGGGTCGGCGGTAACCACTCCAACGCCCGCGGCAAGCCGACCTTCCAGAAGCTGGTCGCCGCCGGCATCCCCAACAACCCGCCGCGCTGGCCGGAGGCGACCGCCATCGTCAAGCGTATCCTGAAGGCCTACAAGGAAGGCGCGCGGGATTGGGAGCGCATCAACGAGTGGATCGAGCGCATCGGCTGGCCACGCTTCTTCGAGGAGGTGGAGCTGCCGTTCACCAAGTATCACATCGATACCTGGCGCGGTGCGCGGGCCAGCTTCAACAGCTCGTCCTACATCCGCTTCTGACGGGCCGGCCGGGGTCTGCTCCTGATCCCGCCGGACGCCACGAGAAGTGCCGGTGCCCGACACCCGTCGGGCGCCGGCAGCCACTCCGAGGTCGTTCAGTCCGAGGTCGCCCAGCCCAAGGTCGCCCAGCCCAAGGTCACCCAGCCCAAGGTCACCCAGTCCGAGGTCACCGAGCCCAAGGTTGCCCGGTCCAAGGTCACCCAGTCCGAGGTCACCATGAAATTCGCAATCCAAGTCAACGAAGGACCGTATCAGCACCAGTCATCCGACTCGGCCTACTTCTTCACCAAGGCCGCGCTGGAGAAGGGGCATGAGGTGTTCCGTGTATTCTTCTATCACGATGGCGTCAACAATGCCTCGCGGCTGACCACGCCGCCCCAGGACGACCGCAACGTCGTTGCGCGCTGGGCGGAGCTTGCCGAGGAGCATGATCTGGACATGGTGGTCTGCGTCGCCGCCGCACAGCGCCGCGGCATGGTGGACGAAGGTGAGATGCAGCGTAACGGCAAGGATGCGACCAATATCCATCCGCGTTTTCGCATCTCCGGGCTCGGCCAGCTGGTCGAGGCGGCCATTCAATCGGATCGGCTGGTCGTCTTCGGCGACTGACCCGGCACCGAGCCCACGACTGCCCGAGAGGGGAACGACATGTCGGAAACCATCAAGAAATTTCTCTATCTCAACCGCAAGGCGCCGTACGGGACCATCTACGCCTGGGAGTCCCTGGAGGTCGTGCTCATCGGCGCCGCGTTCGATCAGGACGTGAGCCTCGCGTTCATGGACGACGGTGTCTACCAGCTCACCAAGGGGCAGGACACCACGGGCGTCGGCATGAAAAATTTCTCGCCCACCTATGCGGCCCTCGGCGACTACGAGGTCAAGAAGATCTTCGTCGAGAAGGAATCCCTGGACGAGCGGGGCCTGACGCTGGACGATCTTCAGCACCTGGTCTGGGAGGATGAAGACGACGACTGGGCCGAGAAGGACTCCATCCGGCTCGTCTCCAGGGAGGAGATGACGGCCATCATGGATGACGCCGACGTCGTCTTCAGCTTCTGACCCGCCCGACCCAACGACGAGCACCCGGCGGGGAGGCCCAGCGGGGAAACCCCCAGCGAGGAAAACCATGAGCACGCTTCACACTGTCAACAAATCGCCCTTCGAGAAGCCGTCCCTGGACGCCTGCCTTGCCCACGTCGGCGGCGGCGCCAGTGTGCTGCTGCTCGAGGACGGCGTCTACGCGGCCACAAAGGGCACGGCTGTCGAAGAGCGCGTGAAAGGCGCGCTCGATTCCGTCAAGCTGTTCGTGCTGGGGCCGGATCTGATGGCGCGCGGGCTGTCCGAAGATCGCGTCATCGAGGGCATCAGCGTCGTGGACTATGCGGGCTTCGTGGATTTGGCCGCGGAGAACGATAAGGTCCAGGCCTGGCTGTAACTCAATCAACCTCCAACCAGGAGCATCAACATGCCTATCGAAGTCAACGGTAAGTCCTTCGAGACCGACGAAGAGGGCTACCTCGCCAACATCAACGACTGGGAGCCCGGCGTCGCCGAGGTGATGTCCAAAGAAGACGACCTGGAGCTCACCGACGAGCACTGGGACATCATCAACTACTTGCGCGAGTACTACGAGGAATACCAGATCGCGCCGGCGGTGCGCGTGCTGACCAAGGCCGTCGGCAAGAAGTTCGGCAAGGACAAGGGCAACAGCAAGTATCTCTACGGCCTGTTCCCCTACGGTCCGGCCAAACAGGCGTGCCGCTACGCCGGCCTGCCGAAGCCGACCGGCTGCGTCTGACGCACCCAGGTCGGGGCCGCTGCCGGCGGCGCCGTCAGCCGCCGGCGGCCGCCGTGATGACTGTCGCCGCGCGCGGGGGCTGCAATGCCGCCCGCCGCGGCGACGGAGCCCAGACAGCAGTGCCGGTGAGCCTCCGCAGCCGGTACCTGCTGCCTGGACGCGTATAACGAGATCATTACTGAGGCAACGTCGTCATGTCCTTCATCTCCACCATCTACGCCTATGTGTTCTACTTTGCGGCGTTCGTGTTGGTGGCCGGGCTGGCGGCCAAGGTCGTCCAGTACGCGCGGGCACCGGCGCCGCTCAAGATCCCCACCACGCCCGCACCGACGACACGTGCCGGCGTCGTCTTCCGGCTGACGCGCGAGGTGGTCTTCTTCGAGAGTCTCTTCCGCGGCAACAAGTGGATCTGGATCTTCGGCTGGATGTTCCACTTCGGCCTGTTCCTGGTGACGCTGCGCCACCTGCGGTATTTCATCGAGCCCGTTTGGGCGCCGATCCAGTTCATCCAGCCGTTCGGCATCTATGGCGGCATCGCCATGGTGGTGGGGCTGGCCGGCTTGTGGGCGCGACGCTTCCTGGTGGACCGGGTGCGCTACATCACCTCCCTGTCCGACCACCTGATCCTGGCGCTGCTGATCACCATCGGCCTGTCGGGGCTCGCGATGCAGTTCCTGGCTCACACCGACGTGATCCGCGTGAAGGAGTTCTTCCAGGGGCTTTACGTCGGCCAGATCATGCTGCTTCCCGCAGACCCGCTGCTGCTGCTGCACCTGCTGCTGGTGGCCGCACTGATGATCATCTTCCCCTACAGCAAGCTGCTGCACATGCCGGGGCTCTTTTTCAGTCCCTCGCGCAACCAGGTGGACAACCCCCGGGAGCGCCGGCACGTCGCCGGCTGGGCGCGACGGCTGGAGCAGTCCCAGTAAGCCGCAGCGGCAACAGCTGCATACAGATTCAGGTCTCGGCGAGCGCCGACCGAGCGAGCGGAGACCGCGGGCGACACCGGATGGTCCCCTGGAACCAACGCTGCTGATCCGGGGCCTCACGAAGCAGGTGCGCCCCGGGGTACGCCACAAGGGCGCCAGATACAGCTTTCGGAGAGACTGACACCATGGCCAAGGCCGACTTCGAAGTTCCCGTCCTGAAACAGTACCCGGAGATCCCGGAGATCGAGCCGGGCGTCATGGCCCACTCGTCCCCGTTCAAGTCGAAGGAAGAGTTCCAGGCGCCCCTGGGCTATCCCGGCACGCTGGTGGACGACTGGCAGGAGAAGGCCATCGACAAGATGGGCGAGCTGCTCGGGCGTTATCGCGGCCTGCGGGTGTACCTCGACTCCTGCGTCAAGTGCGGCTCCTGCACCGACAAGTGTCATTACTACCTGGGCACGCACGATCCCAAGAACATGCCGGTCGGGCGGCAGGACCTGATGCGCAAGGTCTATCGGCGCTACTTCACGCTGGCCGGCAAGTATTTTCCGAAGCTCGTCGGCGCCGAGGATTTCACCGAGGAAGTGCTGAACGACTGGTACAGCTACTTCCACCAGTGCTCCCAGTGCCGACGCTGCTCGGTGTTTTGCCCCTACGGCATCGACACGGCAGAGATCTCCATGGCCGCCCGGGAGATCATGGACCACATCGGGGTCGGCCAGAAGTACTGTAACGAGATTATCGGCAAGGTCTACAAGATCGGCAACAACCTTGGCCTGCCCGGGCCGGCGCTGGAGGACACCCTCGAGGGGCTGGAAGAGGACGTCTACGACGACACCGGCGTCGAGGTGAAGTATCCGCTCGACCAGGAGGGCGCCGAAATCCTGCTCATCACGCCCTCGGCGGACTTCTTCGCCGAGCCGCACGTGGACGGGCTCATCGGCTACGGCAAGGTGTTCCACGAGGCCGGCGTGTCCTGGACGCTGAGCAGCCATGCCTCGGAGGCCGCCAACTTCGGCATGTTCATCGGCTCCTACGAGAACATGCGCCGGGTGGCACTGCGCATCCGCGAGGCGGCCATCAAGCTCGGCGTCAAGCGCATCGTCTTCGGCGAATGCGGCCACGCCTGGCGCGTCGCCTACAGCTTCCTGAACACCCTGGCCGGACCCTGGGACTTCCTCGATCAGCGTTATCCGATCCCGCAGCACATCTGCGAATTCACCTATGACCTGATCCAGCAGGGCAAGCTTCGGTTCGACAAGAGCCAGAACGACGATATGGTGCTGACCTACCACGACTCGTGCAACGTCTCGCGGGCGTCGCGCATGGGTGATCGTCCCGGTGGTCAGTTCGATATCCCCCGCGCCATCATCCGCGCCACCTGCAACAACTTCTACGACATGGACGAGGACACCATCCGCGATCGCACCTTCTGCTGCGGCGGCGGTGGCGGCCTGCTGACCGACGATCTGATGGAGATCCGCGTCAAGGGGGCGCAGCCGCGCGTCGAGGCGCTGAACAACGTCATGCAGGAGAAGGGCGTGACGCACATGGCCGCCATCTGCGCCATCTGCAAGAGCCAGTTCACCAAGGTGCTGCCCTACTACGGCATGGACATGGACCAGATCGTGAGCGTGCATCAGCTCGTGTCCAATGCACTGATCCTGACCGGGCAGAACACCGACGAGGACGAGGAGGAGGTGGCCGACGAGGCTGCCTGATGCCGTCGGGCCTCGACGCGGCCGGGGCCGGACACGCACGGGCTTCGGCGAGAAGCGCACAGGTACAGACTCCGGCTGCAACCGGAGCCACGAATACAACGGCTCGGCCGACATCGTTTCGGCCCGGCCGCATCGATCAGCGAGACACCTTGCTCGCAGCGTAAGGAGCGTTATCCATGGCAACTTCCAGCGACGAAATGAACAAGCTTTCCTGGCGTCGGTTCGAGGACGGCGACAACGTCTGGGATGACCTCACCGAACAGATCTTCGTCCAGGATACCTCCCACAAGTGTCCGACCTACGTGCACAAGACGCCCCCCTGCCAGGGCAGCTGTCCGTCGGGCGAGGACATCCGGGGCTGGCTGCAGATCGTGCGCGGGCTGGAGCAGCCGCCGGAGGGCATGACCTGGCAGGAGTATGCCTTCCGCCGCTCCACCGACGCCAACCCCTTCCCGTCCATGATGGGCCGCGTCTGCCCGGCGCCGTGCCAGGACGGCTGCAACCGCAACGAGGTGGAAGACTACGTCGGCATCAATGCCGTCGAGCAGTTCATCGGCGACAACGCGACCGAGCAGGGCTTCAAGTTCTATCCCGCTGAGCACGACACGGGGAAGAACATCGCCATCATCGGCGGCGGCCCCGCCGGCCTTGCCGCGGCCTACCAGCTGCGCCGCAAGGGGCATGCGGCCACCATCTTCGAGGCCAACGGCGACCTCGGCGGCATGTTCCGCTACGGCATTCCCGGTTACCGCGTGCCGCGCGACGCCCTGGATGCCGAGATCAACCGCATCCTCGACATGGGCAAGATCGAGGTGAAGCTGAACAGCCGCGTCGGTGTGGACATCACGGTCGAGGAGCTGGAGCAGAATTACGACGCCGTGCTCTGGGCCATCGGCTGTCAGTCCGGCCGTGGGCTGCCGGTGCCGGGCTGGGAAGGCACCCCCAACTGCGTCTCCGGTGTCGCCTTCCTGAAGGCATTCAACGAGGGCCGGATGAAGGTCACCGCCGAGAAGGTGGTCTGCGTCGGCGGTGGTGACACCTCCATCGACGTGGTGTCCGTGGCCCGTCGCCTCGGACACATCACCAAGACCGGCAAGAGTGACCTGCCCGAGACCGTCATCCACGACGGCTATGTGGCCCACGATACGGCCATGACCGCCGCCGCCGAAGGCGCCGAGGTGACCCTGACTTCGCTCTTCACGCGCGACAAGATGACCGCCGCCGAGCATGAGGTACATGACGCGCTGCACGAGGGTGTGACCGTCCTCGACGGCGTCATGCCGGTGGAGGTCATCAAGAACGACCAAGGCCGCGCCGTCGGTCTCAAGGTGGCGGACTGTGAGATGAAGGACGGTCGCCCGACGCCGGTGGAGGGCACCGAGCGGGTGCTCGAGGCCGACCTCGTGGTCGCTGCCATCGGCCAGGGCGGTGACATGACCGGCCTTGAGGCCCTGGACAACGGCCGTGGCCTGATGAACTCGGACAAGTTCTACCAGGTGCCGGACAAGCCCGGGCATTTCGTCGCCGGCGACATCATCCGGCCGCACCTCCTGACCACGGCCATCGGCCAGGCCTGGATCGCGGTGGAGTCCATCGACGAGTACCTGAAGCAGGAAGAGCACAAGAAGCGCCCGAAGGTGGATGTCCACCACTTCAACCTGCTGGAGAAGATGACCGAGGCCCACCTGGCGCCCGACCAGTTCCAGGTGGATGCGTCCGGGGATCTGCGCGGCACCTCCGACGCCAACTACGCCATCCACAACTACGAAGACCGCTCCAGCGCGGAGGTCATCCCGCACGACGAGCTCTACCTCGGTCACTTCCCCTTCACGCCGCGCGTGAAGCGTAAGGAAGAAGTGCCGAGTGCCGAGGAGGTCCTGGGCCACTTCAGGGAGCGCGTCATCGGCTACAGCGAGGAGGACGCCGTCACCGAGGCCAAGCGCTGCATGAGCTGTGGCATGTGCTTCGAGTGCGACAACTGCGTCATCTTCTGCCCGCAGGATGCGGTCTTCCGGGTCAACAAGGACCAGAAGACCACCGGTCGTTATGTGGACACCGACTACGCCAAGTGCATCGGCTGCCACATCTGCGCCGACGTCTGCCCCACGGGCTACATCAAAATGGGCCTGGGCGAATAGGCCCAAGGCAACGGCGGCCCCCAAAGGACCACGCGCCCGCGGGGGCCGCAGTACTGCGATCAGTAATGCGATGAATCACAACCAGTCCAAGTCCGGCGTGCGTCCCGCCGCGGCCGTGCAGTGGCTGCTGGCCCTGGTTTGCCTGGGCCTGGCTGGCATGGCACAGGCCACCGGCGTCGGCGATTTCGTTGTCGACAGCTCCAGGGCCGCGCAGCTCGAAAACTGCGTCGAGCCGACAGAATACATGCGCCGCAACCACATGGAGGTCATCCGCCACCAGCGCGACACCACGGTCTACGGCGGCATTCGCTCCACCAAGCACAGCCTCTCGGGCTGTGTCGGATGCCATGTCGGCTACGACGCCGATCATAAGCCCGTCGCCATCAACGACAAAGGCCAGTTCTGTGCCGCGTGCCACAACTATACGGCGGTGAAGCTGAACTGCTTCGACTGTCACGCCACCATCCCCGAGGGTGAAGCCTGGAACCAGGTGATGGCAGTGGATCACGGCGAGCTGCTGCCCGGTGTCGAAGAGCAGGCGGACGCCGCCGCTGCGGGGAGCAGAGCACAATGAGCCGAGAACCCGATCGACAAGTCAACCAAGACCGCCGCCGCTTCATGGGCGCCGCCGCCGGCGCCGTTGCCGGCAGTGCGGGCGGCGTGGGTGCCCTGGCTGTGGGCGCCCTGGGCTACACGGCTGCGGACGATGCGGCGGCAGCCCCGCGCACCGAGCCGGTGAGCGACCGTCACCGCTGGGGCATGTTCGTCGATACCGCCAAATGTGCCGAGGGCTGCACCGCCTGCGTGGACGCCTGTGACCAGGAGAACGGCCTCAACCTTCAGGCCGAGCCGCACGGCAGCAACGAGGCGAAGTGGCAGAATCAGCGCGCGGTCTGGATCCGCAAGGTCAAATTGCAGGACAAGACCAGCGGGCACGTCACCAATCTGCCGCTGATGTGTCAGCACTGCGAGCACCCGCCGTGCGTGGATGTCTGCCCGACCGGGGCGTCGTTCAAGCGGGCCGATGGCATCGTCATGGTGGACCGGCACACCTGCATTGGGTGTCGCTACTGCATGATGGCCTGTCCGTACAAGGCCCGTTCCTTCATTCACGAGCAGGTGGATCAGAAGCTCACGCGCGCCCCGCGCGGCATGGGCTGCGTCGAGAGCTGCAACCTCTGTGCACACCGCCTGGATGAAGGCAGCGCATCCACCGCGTGCGCTGACGCCTGTGCGGCCGAGGGCCATCACGCCATCGTCTTCGGCGACCTCAAGGACCCCACCAGCGCCGTGCGCCAGGCGATGGCCAAGCAGCCGAGCCGGCAGATCCGCGAGGACCTGGAGCTCAACACCGGCGTGCGCTACGCCGGCATCTGACCCACCCCAAGCCGCGCGCAAGCGCGGCTGACCGCGGCGCCTGCCGCCGCGGGTTCATCATCGAGACCGACCGATGAGCAAGAGAATCGTCTACCGTGAATGGCTGATACAACCCGAGCGATACTGGGGTTTGCTCGCCGTGCTTGCCGCCATTATCGCCATCGGCGGGGCCTCCGCGCTGTACATGGAGCACGAAGGTCATTGGGTCACAGGCATGACCAATTCCGTGGTCTGGGGGCTGCCGCACGTGTTCGCCGTGTTCCTGATCGTCGCCGCGTCAGGCGCGCTCAACGTCGCGTCCATCGGCACGGTCTTCAACAAGCCGGCCTACAAGCCGTTGGGACGATTGTCCGGGCTGCTCGCTGCCGGCCTGCTGGTGGGGGGGCTGCTGGTGCTGGTGCTCGACCTGGGGCGTCCGGATCGGCTGGTCGTGGCCATGACCACCTACAACTTCAGCTCCATCTTCGCCTGGAACATCTTCCTCTACACGGGTTTCCTGGCCATCACCATCGGTTACCTCTGGACCATGGCGGAGCGCAAGGGCAATTACCTTCAGCGTCCGGTGGGCGTGTTCGCCTTCCTGTGGCGGCTCGCGCTCACCACCGGCACGGGCTCCATCTTCGGCTTCCTCGTTGGCCGTACGGCGTACGATACCGCGGTGCTGGCGCCCATGTTCGTGGTCATGTCCTTCGCTTATGGCCTTGCCATCTACATGCTCGTGCTGATGACAAGCTTCGAGTGGGACGGCCGTCCCATCGGACCCAAGATTCTGAAGCGCCTCAAGGACCTGCTCGGGCTGTTCGTGGGCGCGGTGCTGTATTTCACCATTGTCTACCACCTGACCAACCTCTACGGCGCCAAGAACACGGATTTCGAGGCCTTTCTGTTGGCGAACGGCGGCATTTACACGCTCATGTTCTGGGGCGGCTGGGTGCTGGTGGGTGGGCTGCTGCCGCTCGGGATCATCTATCACCCCCGGCTCGGCAAAGACCGTAACTGGATCGCCACCGCTTGTGCGCTGGTCATCGCGGGCGGGCTTGCTGCCATGTACGTCGTGATCATCGGCAGCCAGGCCTTTCCGCTGGAGATGTTCCCGGGCAAGACCGTGCTGGCCTTCGGCGCGCCCGGTGATGTGGGCGGCGCCGTCGCGCCCTACACGCCGACGCTGCCCGAGCTGCTGCTCGGCATCGGCGGCGTTGGCGTGGCCATGCTCATCGTGTCCGTCGGCATCCGGGTGCTGCAATTCCTGCCGGAGTCGCTGTCCGACAAGGAGATGGACGGGCTGGCCGAGGCCGTTTGAGCAGCCGCAGGCCAGGCCGCGGGCCGGCGCAGCGTGGCGCCGGACCCGCGGCGGCGCAGGTCTACCGCCTCCTACAGCAGCGCGTGACACCGGCTTACCCGCGACATGGCGCATATCTACCTCGCCGCCACCCGCAAGTCCTCCGGTAAGACGACGCTGAGCATTGGGCTGACGCGGGCGCTGCGCAGGCGCGGGCAACGGGTGCAGCCCTTCAAGAAAGGGCCGGACTACATCGACCCGCTGTGGCTGTCCACCGCCGCAGGCCGGTCCTGTCTGAACCTGGACTATCACACCACGCCCGCGGACGAGATCCGGGCATCCTTCGCACGCGCGCTGGCCGACGCAGACCTCGGCTTCATCGAGGGCAATGTCGGCCTGTTCGACAGCATCGACCTGCACGGCGCCTACAGCAACGCTGAGCTTGCGAAGCTCATCCAGGCACCCGTGCTGCTGGTGGTGGACGTGCAGGGCATGACGCGGGGTATCGCGCCCCTGCTGCTCGGCTACCTCGCGTTCGATCCAGCATTGAGCATCGCCGGCATCATTCTCAACAAGGTCGGCAGCGGGCGGCACGAGGCCAACCTGCGCCGGGTTGTCGAGCATTACACGGACCTGCCCGTCATCGGCGCGGTGCCGCGGCTTGCGGAGATCGGTATCGAAGAGCGCCATCTCGGCCTCATGCCGAGTAACGAGGCGGCGGCCGCTGACACCACCGTGGATCGCATCGCCGACCTCATCGTGAAGCACGTGGATCTGGCCGCCGTGGAGCGGATCGCCGCCTCCGCGCCAAGGCCGCCGGCAGCCGCGCCGCCGGCGCCGATCGTGCCCGCAGGCCAGCCGGTGCGTATCGGCATTGCCCGCGACGATGCCTTCGGCTTCTACTATCCCGATGACCTCGCCGCATTCAGCAGCGCCGGCGCCGAGCTCATCTCCTTCAGCCCGGTGACGGATGCGGACCTGCCCGACGTGGATGCGCTCTTCATCGGCGGCGGCTTTCCGGAGATGCGCATGCGGGAGCTGGAGGCGAACATGCACATGCGCCAAGCAGTGGCGGACTTCATTCGGTCGGGTAAGCCCGCCTATGCAGAGTGCGGCGGGCTCATTTACCTGATGGAGCGGCTGCACTGGCAGGGCCGCAGCTGCCACATGTGTGGCGTGCTGCGCGCCGACGTGGCCATGCATGAGCGCCCCCAGGGCCGCGGCTATGTGCAGCTGGCGGAGACCGCTGCCTTTCCCTGGCCGCAGCGCCCCGGGCAGGGCGACGCTGCGTCCATCCATGCCCACGAGTTCCATCACTCCGCGGTGGTGACGCCTGACCCGGACTGGATCTACGGCTACCGCGTCCTGCGCGGGCAGGGCGTGGATGGCCACCACGACGGCATCGTCTGGGGCAACTCGCTTGCGAACTATGCACACCTGCGCGACGTGGGCGGGGTGGGCTGGACGGGCCGGTTTTTGGCACATATCCGCGCCCAAATCTGACGCATCGGCCCCGAAGCCCAGGGCTCGACGCGGGCATGCATCGACAGGGGTCTGCGGGGGCGACGCCGCCGGGGCCGGCGCGTTATGATCTTGCAATGATGTAGTCGGCGTGCACACGCCGGCCGAGCAGACAGCAGTGGGAAGGAGAGGCATGTTCAAGTTGACGCCGGCTGCGGCCGAACAAGTCCTGAAAGCGGCCAAGCAGGGCAATGCCGAGGGTATGTCCCTGCGCCTCGCCGCCGAGCAGAAGCCGGATGGTGCCATCGAGTACCGCATGGGCTTCGAGGATTCCATCCAGGAGGACGATATTCGCTTCCAGAGCGAAGGCATCGACCTGGTGATGTCACCGGAAGACGTACCGCTGCTCGATCAGGCCACCATGGACTATGCCGAAGTCGAGCCCGGCAAGTTGCACTTCATCTTCCTTAACCCGAAGGACCCGCACTACAAGCCGCCTTCCGATTCTTGATTGGCTGGACGCTGCTGAGCGCGGCGCGACGGACGGCTTCGCGCCCGGCAGCGCGATGTAGTGCAAACGCATCATGCATCGCTCAGGCCCCGTTCCGCAGCCCCCCCAGCCCCCCCAGCCCCCCGGCACTCAGCCCCCAGCACTCAGCCCCTCCCATGGAGCTCGCCAGCGAAGACAATTTCCGGCTCAACGTGCTGCTCGCCAACAAGCCCAAGGCGATCCGCATCGACGAGTCCAAGCTCATCGTCTACGGGCTGTCGGACAAGGGCGAGGCCAAGGTGGAGCTGAAGCCCACCGGCCGTCCGGAGCAGTACCTGCGTGCCGTCAAAGAGCTGATCTCCGGCCACATCCTGGGCTCGCCGGGCGGTTACCCGGTGTATCTCAAGCGCTGGACCCGCATGGGCCAGATGCGCGACGAGAGCCTGGAGCAGCTGCTGATGCTCGGGGAGCCTGAGGCCGTCGTCGCCGCCGTGGGCTCGCCCGGCCTCACCGAGGAGCTGGCCCGGCGCGCCTGGTGGGCCATGGAGGACGCCGACAACGCGAGGCGCATGCTGGAGAATCCGAACATCGTCGCAAGCGCCATGGGGCCGGTGCTCGCCGAGTACGTCCTCGACTATCTGCCGTTCGAGACGGAGTCGGACAAACAGACGGACTCGGTGCGGCTGATCCTGAAGCCCGGGCTGCTGGATGCGGCGAAGATCGACGACCTCTGGTCCAAATCCGGGCGCAGGCAGGCCTATCTGGTGGGCTTCCTGCAGGCCCTGCCGGACGCCCTGCCGCAGCCGCTTGCACCGCGGGAGGACCACCAAACCCGCACCGCGCAGCTGGAGCCCCTGCATGCCGCCGGCAACCCCGCGGCGGGTCTGCTGCTGCGCGCCGTCTCCGGCCCAGGTCAAACCTATCTCAAGACGGTGGCCACGGTGCTGGACAAGCCGCCGAACCAGGACGTGGTCACCGCCGCCTTCGACTGCCTGCGGGCGTATTTCGCAGCGCTTCGCCCTGACGGCGACCCCAAGCAGCCCTGGCCCGACCTGGAGGCGGAGGCACGGTCCTTCGCCGACGCAGATGGCGCGCCCGAGGCCGTGGCAGAGGTGCTGGCGCGCTGCCCCGAGGCACGCGACGACATCATGGCCATGCGCATCCTCTCAGGCGTGGGCTATGGTGTGATCCGACCAGTGCTGAGCGACCCCACCACCCTGGGCAGCCTGATGCGGCGCAAGCTGAAGCCCGTCATGGACCCGATCCAGGCGCAGATCGCGCAGCTGCGGGCGTCCAAGGCCTGATCGGCAGGGCAGGCGCGCTCGGCACGCCGGGCGCCTGCAACGGCTGCGCCGCGCTGCGTTGTGCCTATTGCCGTCGCACCGTCACGTTCGTCTGGCTGCCGCCGCCGGTCTGACTCGTCAGCTGGTACTGGCCGTCGCAGATTGTGGTGAGTGCGAGGATGGCCTCATGCCCGCAGAAGCGGCCCCAGACGCGCCAGTCCCCTTTGCCGGTGCGGGTGACGGCACCGTGTGAGTGGTAGCCGCCGACGCTGCCTGTGACCCGCCACTCCTTCTGATTGATGCGGGTGATCTCGGCGAAGGACTCGCGCCCGCCGATGTGGCCCGTGAGGCGCCATTTGCGGCCTTTGACCATCTCCGAGACGGTGGCGAAGGATTCCCGCCCGTCCACCCAGCCTGATGCCTTCCACATCTGCGTCCGACTCCGGCGGGTCGTATCGCCCGCTCAGCTGTGCCCTTGGCGGGAGTGTAAGACCGACCACCCCTGATGCAAGGTGGCGGCAGCGCTCGCCCGCGGGCTTGTCGGCGCCCAGGCACTGACGCCGGGCGCAAGGCGTCGGCGTTCTGCGTGCCGCAGCCGGCGTTTCCTCAAGGTGCTTGAGCCGGCCGGCCAGAGCAGGCCGGTCGGCACCGCTGGGGTCAGCGCGGGCGCTTCGGCTCGCGGCGGCGGGCGGCGGCGTCGGCGAGCTCCTCCAGCATGGGCACCGTGTCGTCCCAGCCGATGCAGGCGTCGGTGATGCTCTGGCCGTAGTGCAGCGCCACGTCGGGCTTCAGGTCCTGGCGGCCGGCCACCAGGTGGCTTTCGATCATGGCGCCGATGATGCGGTGGTCGCCGCGGGCGATCTGTCCGGCCACGTCCTCGCAGACGCGCAGCTGCTTGGCGTGCTGCTTGCGGCTGTTGGCGTGGCTGAAGTCGATCATGATCTTCGGCCGCAGGCCCGCCTCTTCGATGGCCTCGGCGGCGATGTTGACGCTCTCAGTGTCGTAGTTGGGGCGGCTCCCGCCGCGCAGAATGATATGCGTGTCCAGGTTGCCGCGGGTGCTGAAGATGGCCGACTGGCCGTCCTTGGTGAGGGACATGAACACATGCGGCCGGGCGGCGGCGTGGATGGCGTCGATGGCCACCTTCACGCTGCCGTCGGTGGCGTTCTTGAAGCCCACCGGACAGGACAGCCCGGAGGCGAGCTCGCGGTGGCCCTGGCTCTCGGTGGTGCGCGCCCCGATGGCGCCCCAGCTCACCAGGTCTGCGATGTACTGGGGGCTGATCAGGTCCAGGAACTCCGTGCCGGCGGGGATGCCCAGCTCGTTCAGGTCCAGGAGCAGCCTGCGCGCGAGCCCCAGGCCCTTGTTGATCTCGAAGCTGCCGTCCAGGTTCGGGTCATTGATGAGCCCCTTCCAGCCGACGGTGCTGCGCGGCTTCTCGAAGTAGACCCGCATCACGATCATCAGCCGGTCCACCAGTGCCCGGCGCACTTCCACCAGGCGGCGGGCGTAGTCCATGGCCGCCTCCGGGTCGTGCACGGAGCACGGACCCACCACCACCAGCAGGCGGTCGTCGTCGCCGTGGAGGATACGCTGGATTTCGCTGCGGGCGTGGAACACGGTCTCCGCGGCGGTGTCCGTGATCGGGAACTCGGCGTGCAGGTCCCTGGGCGCGATGACCTGCTTGATTTCGCGGATGCGGAGATCGTCGGTTTCTGGGCGCATGAGTATGAGGCGCGCTGTCGGGCGCAACTGGCTGGGATAGGCGGCGCCGGCCGTTTGCGCACGACCGCGTCACAGCGGAACAAGCCCCTCAGTATAACTGAACGCCAATGGGACGGGGCCGGACCACCCAGGCCAAACCCGCGTGCATGCATGGCTTGCTCAGGGTGCGACACCTTACAATGCTGGATTTTGCCGCCGGCCCGATGGCCCGGGTTGCGGCACTGAATCCCGGCTTTCGACTGCACCGCCGGCATACTGCCCGCGGCGCCGCCGGCGGCTTTCCTCAAGAGACCGAACACTGCAATGAAGAACGATGGATCCGGCAAGGGGCCGGGACAGCCGCAGCCGCCCGGAGCCGGCGGCCGCGCCACAGGCCGCCGCCGGCGGCGCGCCGCCGGCGAGATCGATGCCTGGGCTGAAGAGATTTATGCGGCGCCCAAGGACAAGGCGGCTGCTGACGAGGGCGAGGCGCAGGTCATCGTCAGCACCCGGCTGCGCAAGCCCAAGGTGCACCTCACGGCGCCCGCCACCACAGCCCACGTGGACCTGCGTCGCTACATGGGCCGCTGGTACGAGATCGCGCGCCTGCCGTATTTCACCCAACGCCGCTGCGTCAAGGACGTCACCGCCGACTATGTGCTGGGCGATGACGGCATGGTCTATGTCACCAACCGCTGCACCCACCAGGACGGCAGCGTGGGCACCGCCAAGGGCGTCGCGCGGGTGGTGGACCGCGGCACCAATGCGCGGCTCGAAATCAGCTTCCGCACCCTCTACGGCGTGCACGTGCTCTGGGACGACTATTGGATCATCGGCGTCGGCGCCGACTACGACTACGCGCTGGTGGGCCAGCCCACGCGCAAGCGCGGCTGGATCCTCGCCCGCGACCCGCGACCGCCGGAGGAGCAGGTGCAGCGCTGGCTCGCGGAGTTTGCCGACAAGGGCTTCCCCGCTGGCGAGCTGGTGCGCACGCGACAGGAGGCTGGTGAGGCGTCAGCGTCGGTGGACTCCGGCGTTGAGGAGGTGGGTTAGCCTCCTCGGCAGGCGTGCAGGCGTGCAGGCGTGCAGGCGTGCAGGTAGGTTGAATAAGCGAAGCGCATCCACCGGGGGCGAGGCGAGCGAGCGGTGGGTGTCTCCACCCGACCGCCACATGACCGGCCGCACGCGTCGCCCTGCGCCCTGTTCGCCACGGCGCCCGTCGTCCCACTGCTGTCGGCGGACTGAAGTCCGCCCGCCCCAGGGTGCCGACTGAAGGCGGCGTACCCGGCGCGGGCGGCCTCGCGACTTCCGCGGTGCGGCACCAGAGAGGCGGCGGCGCGCACTGCGCCGCTGCCTGAGCCGCCCGGCGCCGGCTGGCGAGCCGGCAGCTCCCATTCAATCCCAAGGGCTCAATCCCGGCGCCTTAGGCCCAGCGCCTCAATCCCAGCTTAAGGCCCCGCCCGTCTGGTACTCGGTGACCCGGGTCTCGAAGAAGTTCTTCTCCTTCTTCAGGTCCAGCACCTCGGACATCCAGGGGAAGGGGTTGGTGACCCCGGGGTACTGCTCCGGCAGGCCGATCTGCGCGCAGCGGCGGTTGGCGATGAACTGGAGGTACTCCTCGAACATGGGGGCGTTCAGGCCGAGCACGCCGCGGGGCATGGTCTCGTGGGCGTACTGGGCCTCCAGCGCCACGGCGTCACGGATCATGGTCACCAGCTCCTGTTTGAACGCCTCGGTCCACAGGTGCGGGTTCTCGATCTTGATCTGGTTGATGACATCGATGCCGAAGTTCATGTGCATGGACTCATCGCGCAGGATGTACTGGAACTGCTCGGCGGTGCCGGTCATCTTGTTGCGCCGGCCCATGGAGAGCACCTGCACGAAGCCGACGTAGAAGAAGATGCCTTCGAAGATCACGTAGAAGGCCACCAGCTCCCGCAGCAGGCGCTGGTCGTTCTCGGGCGTGCCGGTGTGGAAGTGCGGGTCCGCGAGGTACTGGGTGTAGGGCAGGGCCCACTCCGCCTTGCGCGCCACCGCCGGCACCTCCCGGTACATGTTGAAGATCTCGCCCTCGTCGAGGCCCAGGCTCTCGACGACGTACTGATAGGCGTGGGTGTGCAGGGCCTCCTCGAAGGCCTGGCGCAGCAGGTACTGGCGGCACTCGGGGTTGGTGATGTGGCGGTAGACGGCCAGCACCAGGTTGTTCGCCACCAGGGAGTCGGCGGTGGAGAAGAAGCCCAGGTTGCGCTTGATGATGGTGCGCTCGTCCTCGGTGAGGCCCTGCGGGTCCTTCCACAGCGCGATGTCCGCGTTCATGTTGATTTCCTGCGGCATCCAGTGGTTGGCGCAGCCGTCGAGGTACTTCTGCCAGGCCCAGTCGTACTTGAAGGGCACCAGCTGGTTCAGGTCCGCGTTGCAGTTGATGATGCGCTTGTCGTCAACGCGCAGGCGCCCGGCGCCCATCTCCAGGGTCTCCAACCCGGTGGCGCCGCCCTGGGCGCTGGTGTCGTAGTCGGCGCCCGCCGGCGGCGCGCTGCCGGGCTGCGCTGCCGGCGCCTCGTTCAGCAGAGAGCGCTGGGCGGGCAGCGGGTTCGGGTCCACCACGGGCGCGGCGCCTGCGGTGCGCATGAGCGCGTCGTTACCCAGCAGGCCGTGGCCCGGGCGGGCGGCGGGTGCCGTTGGGGTCTCGGGCGCGGTCTCGGTCTGCCGCTCGGCGGCGCTGCCGAGCTCGAAGTCGTCATCGCCGGCGGCATCCGCGGCGCTGTCGCCGAAGGCGGCCTCACCCGCCGGCAGCGGCCGGGGCGCGGTGCGCGGGCGGGTGGTGACGTTGGCGAGGGGGTCGTCCCAGTTCAGCATCGGATCTCCTCCGGGTCGGTGTGTTGTGGGTCGTGGTTGTGGCGCTGTGCCGGGTCGCTTCCTTGTCCTGACCCTGGTCCGGCAGGGCTGCATCGTCCGCCAGCGCCAAGGGTATGGACAAGGTCAGGTTCAGGTTCAGGGTAAGGGTCAGAGCCGGGGCGCCCGCCGTCTCCCGCAGGCGCCGCCGGCCGTGAGGCTGCATTCTGATCCGCCCGCTCATGAGTCCTCTTCTCTGTCGCTGCGCCAGCGTGCCGTGCCGCTGTCTGCATCCACGCGGGAAATGAGCCAATAGGCGATGCCGAGCGCCAGCACAATGGCGCCGATCCCCACCAGATCCAGGGCCGTGTAGTCCTCCATGTCCAGGATGATGACCTTCCGGGCGATGGCCATCACCGCCGTGGCCACCACCAGCTTCACCGGGAAGACATCGGTGCGCAGGTAGAGGGTGATGTTGGCGAAGATCTCGTAGGCGATGAGCACCGCCAGGAAGACGCCGAAGGTCTGCACGATATTCGGCACCATGAAATAGGGCGGCCGGGACATGCTCATGTACAGGGTGTGGATGACACTCACCACACCCTCCAGGATGACCACCACCATGGCGATGGCCAGCACATAGGTGGCAAGCCGCAGGATGCGATGCAGCAGCCGCAGCACCGGGTCCGGCGCGCGGGTGGGGAACTCCTCGTGCTCCGCCGGTCCACCGCTCATGGATTGCCCCTCACGCGGCGGGCGCATATGCCTGGGCAGCCGGGGGCGGCCCGGCGGGCGCACCGGTGGCCCAGCAGGGCGCTTCGCGGCGCGCAGCAGCAGGGTGCCGAGCGCACCCGCCGCCGCCACCGCCGCAAGCACCAGCGCAACGCGGGCGAAGTCGGGCCAGTCCCACCAGGGCAGGATGTCGATGGACGGCATCTGGGGCTCCGTTGCATGTGTCAGGGCCGCCCGCCTGGGAACAGCGCTGGATTCAGCAGGCCGTCGAGCTCGGCATAGGGCACGGCCACCTCATGCATACCGATGGCGTAGGGGCCCACCTGGTACTGCTCGAAGATCACCCGCAGGCCATCGGCGAGCGGCAGCAGCTTGCGGTAGTTCTCCGGCGTGGGGGCCGTCCCGTCGCGCAGCCAGTCGTCGCCTGGGCTGAAGGGCTCGCGGGCGGCCAGGGTGTTGTAGCAGTAGTCGGCCACCGGTGCCCGCCAGTTGCTGCCGGCGCGGAACAGGCCCTCCACCGGCACTTGGGCGCCTGTATCGCGGCGGATCACCACCGGCAGGTGATGAGTGCCGCCGTGGGCACCGCCGGTGTAGCTGTAGCTGCGCAGGCCGACGGCCCAGAACCGGGGCGCGGTGAAGACCTGGTCATAGTCGATGGCGAGCTGCCAGGCCGGCCCCTGATGACCGGCCCCGGCGGCGAGCAGCTCCCGGTACATGTCGCGGAAGGCCTCGATCTCCGCGGCGACGACATCCGCCAGCACCCGCTCGGCGGCGGCCGCTGCCGCGCCGTCGTCAAGTCGCGGATAGGCGGCCTCGATCTCGAACTGCGCGCCCTGCTGGGTGATGCGCACCGCCTCGGCCGAGCGCTCGGTGCGCGGCGCGCCCATGGGCGTATCGCCGTCGCCGCCGGCGTCGCCGCCGAGCTCGGCGATGCGCTGGCGGTACAGATCTGCGACGCAGTCGCTGTCTGTGCAGCGGTCCCGCCGCTTGAGCCAGGCCCGTTGCGCCGAGGTGAGCCGCTCGGGGTCGTCGGTGCTCCGGCGGGCTGCGCGATAGAGGTCGGCCAGCTCGGCGTCGAGACCGCTCAGCTGCGCATCGGCGCAAATGAGCGTTTCGATGCGTGTCGATGCCTTGGTGCAGTCGAAGCTCGCGGCCTCAGCAACGCCCGCCGCGAGCGCCATGAGGGCGATCACGCCCGCCAGCGGCTGTCGCGCGCCCCTTCGATGCTGATGGTCTGTCATGGTATTCACCCCTGCTTTTGCCAGGGCCAGCGGCCGGTCAATTCCAGCTCCAGCGTGAAGCTGAGGAAGGTCCGGATCAGCACGATGATCGCCAGCACGCCGACGGTCTCGAAGGTCAGCTCCACCGCCACCGTGTGGATGATGTCCGCCGCCACCAGGAACTCCAGCCCCAGCAAAATGCCCCGGCCCAGAAGCTGTCGGACCTGGCCATAGGTCGCCGGTACGTCCCGCCGCCGCAGCAACTGCACGACGAAGAGTCCCAGCACCAAGAAGCTCACCAGGCCGATGATGGCGATGCCCACGCCTTCCACCGACACGGCAATGATCTCCGCAAGAGGCTTGATGAGCTCGTTCATAAGAGAAACCTGCCGCGCATGTCCATCCGCTGTGATGCCGCTCTATGAATGATAGGGTCCGAGAAAAATCATTCCGCCCCAGAACACCGAGCACACCAGCGAGAACGAAAAGCACGCCCGCAGGATGAACAGCTGCGCCGGATTGGTTGCCTGAAGCGCCTCGCGAAACAGCCCCACGTCATCCGGCAGGCTCGTCTCCGCCGCCACGATGGCCGTCACCAGCCGCTGCTGGATCTCGATGGACCGCCAGACGATCACCGCGCCGGTCAGCGACCAGAGAAACAGCACCATGTTGGCGGCCCGCGCCGTATCCGGGTGGATCTGGACCTTATCGAACGCCAGCATCAGCGCCAACACCGCCACCACCTGGATGATGACGTAGACGTTGAAGCGGGACCAGAACCGATCCAGCTCCGCATTGAGCGTCGCGATGTAGACTTCAAGGTATTGGGGGATCTGGATCATGTGGATTCGGCCTTGCCTGGCTGGTGAGCTTGGATTGCGGCGTGTGGGATCGGCATTGCTCAAGACCGTGCTGTTGGGGCCAGTGGATGTGGCAGCCCAGGTGACTCGTGACTGAGGCGGAGTCGGCAGCGCCAGAACCCCCGGCGTCTCCAGTGGCGGCCGCTCGGCCCGAAACGCGACTGTATCGACCGCCCCGTGACGCCTCGTAAGTCGGGTCAGCGACAACGTAACCCGACCCTCGGCAGCACTCGGGTAAGCTCGGCCGGGTTAGGCTGCGCCTCATCGGCGCTGCCCAGTCACGCCCAGGGCGGCAAGCGCCAGGTTGGTGTCGTCGATGTCGAACGCCTCCGGATCGAGCGGCCCTCCGACCCACTCGAGAACGTCCTGGTGCTGAGGATCAGCCGGGTCGGCCAGGATTCTCAGGAGATCCGCATACCCATAGATGCCGCCGCAATCCTCAGGCGGGCAGGCGCGCCTGCCCTTGACGCAGATCGGCAGGGCTTGGGCGTCATCGAAGGGCAGCAGCTTCTCCAGCAGAACCTGATGCTCCCAGCCGTCGCCGAAGTCGTACTCGTAGACCATCGCCTCCTTCTCTTTGCGCAGCACATCTCCAAGCCTGACCTCTGCCTCGTCCTGAACCTCGAAGTCGAAGTCGTCATCCGGGACACCATAAAAACGCCCGCCTGCCACGAACTGATGCAGATGCGAGCTCGTCCAGCCCATGGCGATCTGGATGACCTCGTGCAGTACGTCCAGTGTCAGGTCGCTCGGCAGCAGCACACGCCGCCAGATGGGCGGCTTCGCGCCCTTGAGCGTGATCTTCAGCTGATAGATCTGCTTTGGTCGTTCTGCGGGCATGGCTACGGGTCTCGGTGGTTGCTCAAGCGAGCGGGTGCAATGCGGCAGCAGCGACGCCAAGGGGGCGGTGTCGATCAGCGAGCGAGTCCGGTAAATCGCGCATCGTGGTCTGCTCCAAATCTCTCCGCTACTCGTCGCGCTGCAACGGCAAGATCCGCCGCGTCCTGCGCATCGGGATGCACGAACGGGATCACCCCGGCCTGTACCAACTGCTCCTGTTGCTCCCTGGGCAACTGCCGTGCATCGACCATGAATCCATCCCACTGCAACATCCACACCATCGGGTTGTCGGCGAGCATGGACGGCAGGCACCAGTCCGGGTGCATCGGTGTCATGCCGAGCGCATCCCGAATCTGCTTGGACTTGGCCAAAGTGTTGCTCTGGCTCACGCCGAAGGCTGAGTACAGTGCCGAGGCCGACAGATGCGGCGTCTGATCCCGATCCTGCAGAAAGTTGGTCATGCCGACCGCGTGCGTCAGCGCCGCCGCCCAGCTACGGATCGCACCTTTCGCAAGGGGCGATGGGCGCTTGCGGCTCATCGCTGCTGCTGCGGCCCGGATCAGGTCCGCGTACTCGTTGTTCAGATGCTCTGCGCAGATGGCATCGGTCAGCTCCGTGATGGCGGCAAAGCGGTCCTGCATGGACTTGGGGACTTTGACGGAGTGTTGGGTCATCGCTGGCTGCCTGGCTGGTAGACACTGGACGTGCTTTCAGTGCGGTCGCGCTGTTTCGGGCGAACCGAAATTTCCCTGCTTGCTCGCTTCGCCGAGACCTTCAGACATAGTGCCGAATGAACGCATAGTAGCCGCGCGGCCCCGCCTCGGAATGCCGTTTCACTGACCTTTTGATCTTCTCCAGACAGGCCACGTCCTCCTTGAGGGTCAGGTTGCTCGCGTCGCCGATACGCGCCTGGCCGATGGCGACGCACCAGTCGATGATGCCTTCGGTACCCGGAAGGACGTTGACGCGTTCGTTCCTGGCGTAGCCGAACTGCTGTTTGATTGCGACCTTGGCGCTGTCGAGGGCGAACATGCACTGGGTGTCAATGAGGCCCGGTAAGCGGTCGTACTGCTCACGCAGGCCGACTTCGATGTTCTGGCAGACGTCGAGGTGCGGGTCGTCGTTGAAGTCTTTGGGCATGGCGCTGGTGCTTGCGGTGTCTGTGTTGTTGCTTGCGGTGTCTATGTTGTTGCTTGGTCGACCACGATGGCCTTGGTCATGGCTTCGACCGCCCCGTTGCTACTTTGCGCCGGAGTTTGGCGTCGGGTTGGCAGACTCACTGGGCGTTCCCATTCATGTGAGGTAAAAGGCAGGTTCTGCTGGGCGCTATCGTTCATGCGAGGCAAACGGCAAGACTTGACCGCATCGTTTGTTCAAACTACGAAACACGCGAAAGGCGCGAAAAATCGCGTAGCCTTGCCGGAGCCGTCCTTTTCGCGTATTTCGTGCATTTCGTATTTCCAAAATATTCCGTCCGCCCGGCATCACTGAGATAACGACGCCCAAACTGCCGGCCGGACGGTCACTCGTGTTGGAAAAAGGTGGTCTGTCCCCGATTGCCCGAAAAAGGTGGTCTGTCCCCGATTGCCCCCTTGCTGCTCTAGGCGCACTTACACTTTCGATAGACGAACTCCGGGTCCAAATCGATACCGCCCTCCCATGCAACGGTATCGAAGGCAACATGCGCGGTACGAAAGGCGTCGAGGTCGCGCAATCTCCGAAAGACGCCGAAATCCAGGTACGGCTTCATGTCCAGGGTCCCGCTAGCCCCGGTGGAAAAGCCGAGCGAGAGGGTAAAGTCTTCGTTGACGTCTACGCTTGTCACCGCAGGATACATCGACCATCTCCCGCTCAGACGAGCGGCTGAATCTTGTGGGGTTCCTCGCCGTTCATGACGAGCGCCCAGTCTGCGAGCAGATCGTCCTGGTGCAACTCTGCCCACGCCAGCACGAGTTTGGTCTGCTTCTTCGGCAAGTCGCCGTCTATGATCTCGCAGGTCTTGATGTCGATGCGCGCCTTGTGCTCGCCGTAGTATGCATGGAAGTGCGGCGGTGGGTGCTCCGCCGGTGCGTAGTACATGCGTATGATGATGCCGTAGAACATGGAGATCGTCGGCATATTCGACTCCACTAAACTTGCTTAATCGGAATATTCGGTCTGAGCCCTTGTTTCCTCCTTTTTCAGGTGCTGCAAGAGCAAGGAGCAACTACGAAACACGCGAAATTGAACCCTATTATTGGCGCATGCCACAGCCATTTGGTCGGGCGCGCCTTTCGTGCGCAAGGCTCACCGGGCTCTGCGCAGAAGGCGAGGTAGTCGTCGACGCTGTCGCGGAAAGCCTGCTGGACTTCGGCGTAGCTCTCGCCGTCGAAGGTGATCACGTCGCGCAGACCGATGGCCCTGCCGACGAAGCTGCCGTCTTCTGGTTCTAGGGTTCCGAGATAGGCTTTGTACTCAAGCATTGGGGGCATCGGGTGGTGTGGTCGGTCGTGGATCGGTCTCCGGCGCCTTTGGGATGAGGGCCTCAGGCGGCGGGAGGAAGTCCGGGACGGTCTCCAGGTCGCCGAGCGGCTCGGTGTAGGTCGGTGCGTTGGTGTCCATTGGGGTCGTCGTTTGGTGTGGATGCGGTGTTTGTCGGTGGCGCGGGAGTCGCCGACTGGAAGTCGGCGCCCCCAGGTGGGGCTGCCAGTCAAGCCTGCGCCCGCGTACTCCGTACCTGCCTCCTCACTGACAGCTATCACACTCCGGATCGAGCACCGAGCAGGCGGCTGGCTCCGCGGCGCCGTTGCCTTTGCCGTTGGACTTGCCCTTGCCGAGGGAGACGTAGTTGCCGCCGACCGCGGACAGGCGGTTAGCCTTGCTGGCGTCGTCCATGGTGGATTTCTCGACGTGGGTGGCGCCCATGGAGCGCAGGTAATAGGTGGTCTTCAGGCCGCGCACCCAGGCGAGCTTGTACAGGTTGTCGAGCTTTTTGCCGCTGGGCTCGCTCATGTAGAGGTTCAGGCTCTGGGCCTGGTCGAGCCATTTCTGGCGGCGGCTGCCGGCCTCCACCAGCCAGCGGGGGTCGATCTCGAACGCCGTGGCGTAGGTCTGCTTCAGGTCATCGGGAATGCGGTCGATCTGCTGGACGCTGCCGTCGTAGTACTTGAGGTCGTTGACCATAACGCTGTCCCAGAGGCCGCGCTCCTTCAGGTCCGCCACCAGGTAGGGGTTGACCACGGTGAACTCGCCGGAGAGGTTGGATTTGACGAACAAGTTCTGATAGGTCGGCTCGATGGACTGGCTGACGCCGCAGATGTTGCTGATGGTGGCGGTGGGGGCGATGGCCATGCAGTTGCTGTTGCGCATGCCGACGGTGGTCACCCGCTCGCGCAGCGCCTCCCAGTCCAGCGTGGTGCCGGTGTCCATTTCCAGGTAGCCGCCGCGGCCTTCCGCCAGCAGCCGGACGCTGTCGATGGGGAGGATGCCCTGGCTCCAGAGGCTGCCGCTGAAGCTCTGGTAGCGCCCGCGTTCCTCGGCAAGGTCCGTGCTGGCGCTGATGGCGTGCCAGCTCAGGATCTCCATGCTCTGGTCGGCGAACTGCACGGCCTCGTGGCTGGCGTAGGCGATGCCGAGCTTATAGAGGGCGTCCTGGAAGCCCATGATGCCGAGCCCCACGGGCCGGTGGCGCAGGTTGGACTTGCGTGCCTGCGGGACGTTGTAGAAGTTGTAGTCGATGACGTTGTCGAGCATGCGCATGGCGGTGCCGACGGTCTTCTTGAGCTTGGCGGTATCGAGGCCGTTGCTGCCCACGTGGTTGGCCAGGTTGACGGAGCCGAGGTTGCAGACGGCGATCTCCTGGTCGTTGGTGTGCAGCGTGATCTCGGTGCAGAGGTTGGAGCTGTGCACCTGGCCCACGTGCTGGTTGGTGTAGCGCAGGTTGCAGGGGTCCTTGAAGGTGATCCAGGGGTGGCCGGTCTCGAACAGCATGGCCAGCATCTTGCGCCACAGGTCCACGGCCTTGATGCGCTTGTAGACGCGCAGGTCGCCGCGCTGCCCGCGCTCCTCATAGGCGGTGTAGGCGCGCTCGAAGTCCTGGCCCATGAGGTCGTGCAGGTCCGGGGTCTCGTCCGGACTGAACAGGGACCATTCGGCGTCCTCGGCCACGCGCTTCATGAACAGGTCCGGCACCCAGTTGGCGGTGTTCATGTCGTGGCAGCGGCGGCGGTCGTCGCCGGTGTTCTTGCGCAGGTCCAGGAACTCCTCGATGTCCACGTGCCAGGTTTCCAGATAGGCGCAGACGGCGCCCTTGCGCTTGCCGCCGTTGTGCACCAGCGCGGCGGCGGTCATGTAGCTCTCGTCGCCCTCCACCTTCAGGTCGTGCACCTCGGTCAGCGGTGCGATGGCCTCGACGGCCTTGATACGGGTGAAGACCCAGTTGCCGAGTCGGAACCAGTTCTGCTTGGTGAGCCCCGGCACGCCGACCAGGTCCGCGATGAGCGGCACTGCGGGGATGCGAAGATCAAAGGCCCGGGTAGTGCCGGTGAAGGAGACGACGCTGCCGTCCGAGCGGCTGCCGACGTGGGCGTTGTCGCGCTCGCGGTACTGGCCGGCGCAGGGAACGCCTAAGCGCAACAGCTGGTAGCGCAGGCCCTCGGCCAGCGGCGTGGAGGTGCTGGTGAAGTAGATCTCCTTGCCTCTGCTCACGCCGCCATCGGTCTCCAGCAGACCCTGGACCAGCGCCAGCGCCTGGTTGTGCGGTAGGTGGCTGAAGCGCCGGGCGATGCGCTTGTTGCGGGCGGCGTCGTAGAGGTCGTCTTCCGTGAAGGGCAGGGCGGCCTGGTCCTGCCCGACCCACTGGCCGGTGGTGGCGCAGCGCGCGAGGCCCTTGCCGACGGACCATTTGACCTGGATGTAGGAATCACCCCGTCCGGTTTCCCAGAAGTGGATACCGCGCTCGGTGAGGTAGGCGCGCACGAAGTCCAGGTGGCCGCCGTCGACAGATGGGTTGCCGGAGATGCCGAATTCATAGCCGCGGGTCAGATGGCCGTCGCCCAGCAGGATGCCGTAGAAGCGGGCGTCGGCCTCGGTGAAGCCATCCACCGGAACGACTTCGCCCGGGATCACCTGCGCCACATAGTCGCCGCGGCCAAGCTCGCCGGCCTCAACCCAGTCCGGCTTGAAGCGGCCGTGCTCGATCTGCTTCAGCGTGCGCTCGATGGATTGCTCCTGTGGCACGCCCTTGATGGCCCAGAACGGATGCCCGGCGGTGACCCGGAGGTCGTTCACGGCGTGCTTGACCCGCACCCGCACCATGGGCGCGTCCTTCTGGTCGTAGACGAAGTGCTCGGTGACCTCGCGCCAGCGCCCGCGCTGTCCCAGCACCAGGTCGCCGCGCTTGACCTCGGCGATGGGCTTGGGGCCGTCGGCGGTGAACACCGTGGTGTCCGGCGCGAAGCACTGGTTCACCGCCACCGCCGTATCGTTGGCCACCTTCAGGAAGGGCACGACACCCTGGGACTTGCCGTTGGTGCCCTTGATGTGGGCGCCCATGCCGCGCACCCGGGTCCAGTCGTTGCCGAGGCCGCCGGCGAATTTGCTGAGCAGCGCGTTGTCCTTGACGGCGCCGTAGATGCCGTCGAGGTCGTCCGGCACCGTGGTGAGATAGCAGGAGCTGAGCTGCGGCCGCAGCGTGCCGGAGTTGAACAGCGTCGGTGTGCTGCTCATGAAATCGAAGCTGGACAGCAGCTCGTAGAACTCGATGGCGCGCTCCTCGCGGTCGATCTCGTTGATGGCCAGCCCCATGGCCACGCGCATGAAAAACGCCTGCGGCAGCTCGAAGCGGATGCCGCGGTCGGTGTGGATGAAGTAGCGGTCGTAGAGGGTCTGGAGCCCGAGGTAGGTGAACTGGAGGTCCCGCTCCGGCTTCAGCGCCGCGCCAAGTCGCTTGAGATCGAAGCGCGCCAGCTGCTTGTCCAGCAGCTCCAGGTCGCCGGCGCGCTGCACGTAGGCGGCGAAGTAATCGGCATAGCGCTCGCCCATGTCCGCCTGGGTCTCGACGCCCACGGCCATATCCAGAAACCCGAGCGCCTCGCGACGCATGATGTCCAGCAACAGCCGCGCCGCCGCCTGGCTGTAGGCGGGCTCGCGCTCGATCATGGCGCGGGCGGACATCACCAGCGCCTGGCCGACATCGGCCTCCTTCACGCCGTCGAAGAGGTTGCGCAGGCTGTCTTTGAGGATGGCCTCGGCATCCACGCCGTCGAGCCCGCGGGCGGCTTCTTCCACCAGCCGCGCCAGGCGCCCGGTGTCCAGCGGGCGGGTCGTGCCGTCGGCGAGGGTGACGTGGATGCCCTTGTCTGCGGCAGCGCCTGCTGCAGCGGTCTGGGCGGCGCTCTTCTCGGCGCGCTCGCGGGCGCGGGCGTCGCGGTAGAGCACATAGTCGCGGGCAACTTTGTGCTCGCCGGCGCGCATCAGCGCCAGCTCCACCTGGTCCTGGATGTCCTCGATGTGCACGGTGCCGCCGCCCGGCAGCCGGCGGGTGAGCGCGCTCACCACCTGCTCGGTCAGGCTCTCCACCCGATCGTGAATGCGCGAGGAGGCCGCTGCGCTGCCGCCTTCCACGGCGAGGAAGGCCTTGGTCATGGCGACCTTGATCTTGTTCGGGTCGAAGTGCGTGACCTTGCCGTTGCGGCGGATTACCTGCACCCGGCCCGGCTGATGGGCGCCAAGATCCGCGGTGGTCGCCGGCTGCTGTGCGGGATCTTGTGCCGTCGCCGCCGCTGCGGCCTGGTCGGGCTGTTCGGGCGTGGGATTCTCGACGCGCATTGCGGCGGCCATGGCGGTGCTCCTCTGGCTGGTTCCGGGCTGTCTGCATTGGGAGGTTGCCGGGGGCTCGGCGGCCGTGGCGCGCGGCGAGACGCCCTGCACGGGGCCTGCCGCAGGGCGGGTGGCGCCACGCCAGTGGGCGGCGTCCACGGCCTGAGATCCCAGCGATGCCGTCAGGAATATATATGTTCAGATGGGCCTGTCAACCACAAGATATTGTGCTCAAACCCGTGGTGAAGCCGTTGATGGGCTGTGCAATGCCTGTGGATAACTCAAGCCTCACCGGCCGCCGGGGCGCGTGGTCAGCGGCATGTGCTGTGGATGGATGCGGCGGCAGGGCTGTCGGCCGGTGGGTGCGCGGCTGCGCGCCGGGCAGACCAACGGGCCGAACGTCGGGCGACGACCGACGTCCTGCCGATGGTGGATTGGTCGCGGCGATTGATCGGCCTCCGCGACGAGGCCGATGCGCGGGGACAGCGTTTGCAGGGACCTGACGTGCGCCGATTCAGCTTCGTTAGGGGCCGGCGGTGGGGGCCGGCGGTGGAGGCCCCGCGGTGGGGGACCGGCAGTGGGGGGCCGGCTGTGAGCGGCGGGCTCAGCGCACCTCGACGACGAAATACTTGGACGGTTCCTGACGCGCGAGGTCGATCTGCGCGGAGTAGGTCCGGGTCTCGCCCGGCTGAAGTTCTGGAATGTCCGCGGGGGTGATGGTCTGGCTCTTGTCGAGCCGGGCGATGCCGGTCTGAAGGCCGGCCTCGTCGAAGAGCACAATGGTGACCCTGGGCAGGATCGGGCCCGTGCGCCCGTTGTGCAGCACGGCGCTGAACTCCACGGTGCGCTCATCGCCGAGGCCGGATTCGACGAAGGTAATGTTCTTCACGTACTGGTCGTTCAGCTCGATCTGCCGGTTGAGCACCAGCTCATCGATGCCCGGGATGCGGTTCGCGAGCAGGATGCGCAGATCGTTGTTGAGCTCGGTGATGCGCTCGCGCGCCTTCGCGAGCTCCTGCTCCAACTGTTTCTGGGCCACCGTCAGCTGGGCCTCGCTGCCGCGGATGCGCTGGGTGTGGAAGTAGAGCACCACCGAGAACACGATGCTTGACACCAGCCCCGCCGCCAGCACCAGCGCCAGGACGCGCAGGCGCCGGATCTTGCGCCGGCTGCTGCTGGAGCTGCGTTGACGGCTGACGCGCGGGCGCATGCGCCCGTACACGGGCTCTGCCATGCCGTCCAGCCGCCGCGGGCCTTCGCCGAGGGGCGGCGGGCTGCCGTTGGCACGGCCGATGGTGTCGCTCGGGCCGCGGCCCTGCCAGTCTGGGTTGCGGAAGTCGTTCATCGCCGGTTCCTGGTGCGCGTGCTCCACTGGGCCTGTGGGTTCGTAAGGGCGTTGCGGCGCGCATCGGTGCTGCGCCCTGGTTGCCCGCCGCTGACCGGCGCTCTGATGCGCCCATGCGGCCTTCGGGGCCGGGCCGGACACCCCTGTTGGCCCGTCAGGCGGATGCGGCTTTCCCCTGTGTGTCGGGATGTTACCCCGTCGCGGGCGCGGCTGTCAGTGCAGACCGTCCCCAGGGCGCGCGGCCGTGCCCGCCGCAGACAGCTCCCGGGGCGAATGCGATACTTGCACACAGACCCACGGACCCGCGCCGCAGAGGCGGGCCGCATCTGCCACCGGAGGACAGCATGATCATCAGGCCCAGCGCAGCATGGCCCAGCGCAGGGTGTCGCGTTGCTCGCCGCGGCTTCCCTGCCGGCGTGACCGGCAGCGGGCGCTCGCCGCGGCCCACGGCAGCGGATGGCGGCGCCCACACAGCCCTGACCCAGCGCGGAGCCCGCGCGGTACCGGCGCCGCTCGCCGCCGCCGTGCTGGCGTCGACGCTGGTGCTGGCGCTGTCGGCGGTGTCCGCACAACCCGCGCCCGAACAGGCCCCGCCCGCCGATGCGGCAGCGGTGGCGCAGGCGCAGGCGGAATACGACGCCGTCATGGCCCTGGAGCCGGACCTGGACAACGGCCGGGAGGCCTACCTCACCTGCGCCGTGTGCCACCTGCCCGAGGCCTGGGGCAGCGAGGACGGCACCTATCCCCAGATCGCGGGGCAGCTGCGCACGGTCATCATCAAGCAGCTGGCGGACTTCCGCGCCGGCAACCGCGACAACCCGCTCATGTACCCCTTCTCGGTGCCGAGTATTCTCGGTGGCACGCAGGAGATGGCCGATGTGGCCGCCTATGTGGCGCAGCTGCCCATGACGCCGCACAACGGCCTCGGGCCCGGCACGGACCTGGCGCTCGGGGCGCAGCTGTATCAGGACCACTGCGTGGACTGCCATGGTCCCGACGGCGAGGGTGACGTGCGCAAGCACATCCCGGCGCTGGCGGGCCAGCATTATGCCTACCTGGTGCGCCAGTTCGAGCAGATCCGCAGCGGCGCGCGGCGCAACGCGGACTCCAAGATGAGTGAGGAGATCCTGGGCTTCAGCGCCGCCGAGCAGTCCGCCGTGCTGGACTACACCGCCCGGCTGCGCCCGCCGCCGGAGAAGCTGGCGCCGGATGGATGGACCAATCCGGACTTTCCGAACTTCGTGCGTGACGCCGCCGGAATTCGCGCCAAGCCGCCTGCGCCGCGGCAATAGCGCCGCTGTGCGATCGGAGCGGGTCGAGATTTCGCGCAACGCCGCAACGGGCAGTCCTGGCGCGGCAGTCGCCGAGCGTCCGGCCCGACATGCCCCGGTGGATCAGGTGCCTGGCACGCCTGCGGGCGCGCCGGCTGAGGAGACCTCAGCCGCAGGATCTCCACGCCGCCCCAGAATCCGATAGATCATCGGCACCAGCAGCAGGGATACCAGCAGCGAGAAGCCGAGTCCCCAGACGATGACGATGGCGAGCGGCTGCAGCATTTCCGAGCCTTCGCCCACGGCGAGCGCCAGCGGCAGCATGCCGAAGACGGTGGTGAGCGTGGTCATCAGGATGGGCCGCAGCCGCAGCCGCGCTGCGCTGACGATGGCCGCCGTCATGGCCAGGCCGTCGCGCCGCTGCAGCTCGATGAACTCCACCAGCACGATGGCATTGTTCACCACGATGCCGGCGAGCATGATGACGCCGAGCCACACCGGCATGGACACCGCCGTGCCCGTCTGCCCGAGCCCCAGCACCACGCCGATGAGCGCGAAGGGCACCGACAGCAGGATGATCAGTGGGTTGCGCAGGGATTCGTACTGCACCGCCATCACCACCAGCACCAGGAACAGCGCCAGCGCCAGCAGGATGCGGCCGAGATCGCGACCCTCCTGCAGCGTCTCCAGTGCGCCCGCCTCGTACAGCGTGTAGCCGCGCGGCAGGGGCAGGTCATCGAGCGCCGCCAGCGCATCGCCGATGGCGCCCTCCAGGGTCGCATCTCCAGCGACGGAGGCGGAGATCTCCACCACGCGCTGCTGGCGATCGCGCATGATCTCTGCCGGTTGCGGCAGCAGGTCCACCTCGGCAATGTCGCCCAGGCGAATGGGCCGCCTGGGCTCGGTGCTGCTGAACAGGATGATGGACTCCAGGTCCCCCGGCGTGCCCACGTCGGCGCGCTCCAGGCGCAGGCGCACGTCGATGCTGCGGTCGCCGTCGATGAGCCGCGTGACGGTCTGGCCTTCCAGCGCGAAGCGCAGCACGGCGCCCACGTCCTCCACGTCCAGTCCGTAGCTCGCGGCGCGGCGGCGGTCCAGGCGCACCGAGAGCTCCCGGGCCACGTCCTCGTTGGAGTGCTGGATGTTGCTCAGGCTCGGCACGTCCTGGAGCCGCTCCACCGCCAGGTCGGCGAGCGCGATGAGCCGGTCGAGCTCCGGCCCCTTGATGCGCAGGCTCACATCGTCGTCGCCGCGGTTGTAGCGGATGCCGCGCACGCCGGAGGTGTAGAAATAGGTGCGCAGACCCGGTATGCCCTCGGCCTTCACCAGCCGCTTCATGCGGTCGATGAAGGCGTCCGACGTGAGCCCGTCGCGCTCGGCGGCGGGCTGGAGCAGCACCTGGATACCGGCGCGGTTCGGGTTCTCCCAGGCCGAGCGCCCGAACACCCAGCCGCCGACGGTGGTGAACACCGCATCCACCTCGGGCTGTGCGGCGACCATGGCCTCCACCCGGCGGACCATCCGGTCCATGCGCTCCACATTGATGCCCTCGTCCGCCCAGAGCGCGATCTGCACGTCGCCCTCGTCCAGCTCCGGCAGGAACTGCTGCTCGCCGCCGAAGAAGCCGGGCACCGTCAGCGCGAGCCAGACGCCGAACCCCGCCACCACCAGCCAGCGCAGCGGCAGCAGCCGGCGCAGCAGCCAGGCGTAGCCCGACTGCAGCGCCCCGATGCCGCGGTCGACGCCGCGCCGGAACAGGCCCTCGCGCGTCGCCGGCACCCGCCCGGCCAGCGCCGGCACCAGGGTCAGGGCCACCACCAGCGAGGCGAGGATGGCCGCGGAGATGGTGAAGATCAGCTCCCGGAACAGGAGCCCCACCAGCCCGCCGATGAACAGGAAGGGCAGCACCGCGGCGAGGTTGGTGGAGGTGGAGGCGACAATCGCGCTGGTGACCTCCCGCGCGGCGTTGACGGCGGCGGGGACGGGCGCCTCGCCGAGACGCTGGTGGCGCTGGATGTTCTCCAGCATGACGATGGTGCTGTCCACCAGCATCCCGATGCCGAGCGCCAGACCGCCCAGGGTCATGATGTTCAGGTCGAGCCCGAGCCCGGCCATCAGGACGAAGGTCACCAGCACGGCGATGGGCATGGCGCTGCCGATGATGAGCGTGCGCCGCAGGCTGCCCAGAAACAGATACACCACCAGCATCGCGAGCCCGGCGCCGGTGAGCGCCGCCTGGGCGGCGTTGCGCAGGCTCTGCCGCACATAGCGGGCCTGATCATCCACCTTGCGCACGCTGATGTCCGGCGGGATGCGGTCCTGCGCCTCCAGGGTCGCCAGCGCCTCGTCCACGGTGTTGACGACGGTGACCGTGTTCGCCAGCGGCTGCTTCTCGATGGAGAGCTTGATGCCCGGCGCGTCGTTCAGCCGAATGCGCAGGCGCTCCGCCGCGGCACCGTCGGTGACCCGCGCCACATCGCCCACCCGCAACAGGCCGGGTGGTGCGCGGCTGCCGTTGCCGGCCCCGGCGCTGTCGCCGCTCGGCATCGCGTCCATGCCACCGCCGGCCAGGGGCAGCGGCAGGTCGATGATCTGTGCCGCGCTGTCGAGACGCCCGCCGATGCGCCCGCTGATCTCGCCGTCGGTCATCATGAGCCGGCCCGCGGGCACGTCGCGGTTGGCCTCCTGCAGGGCGTCGCGCAGGTCCAGCACGTCCAGGCCGACGCCCGCGAGCCGGTACTGGTCGGCGATGACGCCCACCTCCCGCTCCAGGCCGCCGCCCACCTCTGCGGCGGCGATGCCGGGCAGCGTCAGCAGGGAGCGGCTCAGGCTGTACTCCACCCAGTCGCGCAGCTCCACGGCGTCGCGCAGGCTGGAGCTGACGACGTACTCGGCCACCGGGCGCTGCGAGGGGTCGCGCTTGTAGATGACCGGCGGCTCAATGGTGTCGGGCATAAAGCGCCGCGCCTGGTCCAGCCGGTTGCTGGCATCCCGCAGCGCCCGGTCGATGTCCTCGCCGTAGCGGAAGGACAGGTCCACGGCGCTGCGGCCCTCGCGGGTCTCGGACTGGATGGCGACGGCGCCCTCGGTGGCGGCGAGCTGCTCCTCCAGGAAGCGTGTCACCTCGTCCTCCATGACCGTGGCCGGCACGCCCGGGTCCAGCACCCGCACCCGGATGTCTGGGTAGACGATGCGCGGCAGCAGATCCAGGTTCAGGCTGCCGAGCGCGAAGCCGCCCAGCACCATCACCGCCAGCGTCAGCATGACGACGCCGATGGGATGGCGGACGGACCAGGTGGAGATGCCGTTGATCATGGGCAGGGGGACAAGTGTCGGATGGTGCAGTACCGCTGCCGGCGAGGCCGGCTGCGACCTCTCGGCGCTCGGTGCCGGCTTGCACTCAGCTCAGACATGCGCTTCCCTGAGGGTTCCGAAGCCGTCACGAGACCGAAGTCACATGAGCACCGACGAGCCCTCTGTGGTGGTCCATCTTGCGCTGCTGGTCGCGGCCTGGCTCGGCTATTTCGTGCTGCATTCGCTGCTGGCATCGCTGGCGGTCAAGCGCTGGACGGCGGCCCGGCGTCCGGACTGGATGCCGCTGTACCGGCTCGGTTTCAATGCGCTGGCGGTGCTTCTGGTGCTGCCGCCGCTGTGGCTCACCCTGACGGGACCGGGTCCGGTGCTGATCGCCTGGACCGGCGTCGGCGCCTGGATCGCCAACGGGCTGGCGCTCGCGGCCATCGCCGGGGTGCTGTGGTCGCTGCGTTGGTACGACGGCGCGGCCTTTCTCGGCCTCAGGCAGTGGCGGGAGCGGATCGGGGCGGTCGCCGACCGGGAGGGCTTCGCGATCTCGCCGCTGCATCGCTGGGTCCGGCATCCGTGGTACAGCCTGAGCCTGGTGCTGATCTGGACCCGCGACATGGACCCGTCGTTTCTCACCTCGGCCGTCCTGCTGACGGGCTACTTCGTGGTCGGCAGTCGCCTGGAAGAGCGCAAGCTGATCGCCTTCCACGGTGAGCGCTATCGGCGCTATCGCGAGCTTGTGCCGGGCCTGCTGCCGCTGCCGTGGCGGCATCTGACGGCAGCGCAGGCCCGCGCCTTGAGCGTGGAGCCCTTGGGCTGATGCGCCGCATCCGGCGCAGCAGGCCGGACCGCCTCCGGGGTCATCGGGCTTGTCCGCCGCACGCGCTGGCTTCGGTCACGCCCCCGTCCATGCGCGGGCGCGTCCTGCGCAGCCAGGGCTTCCCGCCCTGATTGTGTCAGGGTCGGGATGGCCTGACGACGCCGTCAGTGCAGCTCGGGCACCACGATTGTCGCCTTCAAGCTCGACGTCCAGCCTGCTGCCCGGCACCACGCCGAGCCGGCGGCGGATGGCGGCGGGGATGACCGCCTGACAGTTGTCGGAAACGGTAACAGTCGGCATGAGCCCCTCCGCAATCCCTGCGCGGCGTCGCGCAGTGTCAATCGGCGGGATCAGTTGACCTCATCGATGGTCACCCAGGCCTGGCCGGCGAGTGCACGCTCGCGGCCGAGCCGGAACAGCTGGTTCATGTACGCCCTGTCGAAGGGCTCGTCGGCGACGGCGTAGAAGCTCTGGGGGATGTAGGCAAGCCGATAGTCGAGGCCCTGCTCGCGGGCGACGATGTAGAGCTCGGCGAGGTTGCCGATGCTCTGGGTGCCGATCAGTGTGTCGATGCTGCGGCTCATGATGGGCACGAGCCGGGGTTTCACGGTCTGCCAGCGTGGGCGCAGCTTGGCGTTGCGGATGACATAGAGCCGCGGCTCGCCGCGGGCGTCGAGGCGCTCGGCGATGCGCTGCCAGTCTGCACCGGCCGGCGAGAAGAAGAGCTGCGCAGTGACGCCGCCGTCCACATGCAGCTCGTCATAGCGGCGCCCGTCGGCCTCCACTTCGATCAGCACCGACGGGAAGACGCCCGGGATGGACGCGGAGGCCAGGATCACGTCGTGGATCAGCGCCGGTGCGTTCGGGGCGTCGCTGGCGGCCAGGCGCGTGATGTCCCAGACCACCGGCCGGCCGGCGTCCAGGTTGGTGGTGCCCACCAGCAGGCTGCGGCCCTTGCGGCCCTCGGCGGCGATCTTGGCGAGCACGTCGTCATTCAGGTACTCAGCGATCTTCTGGCGCAGCGGGCGGGTGCTGGAGACGGCGTCGCCGCGGAGGATCTCCAGCGGGCCGCGGGGCTCCATCAGGTCGTCCGTGGAGAATTGGGTGTAGACCTCGCGCAGCACCGGGTCGTACTCGGGGCCGAGGAAGGCGAAGGGGGCGATGAGCGCACCGGTGCTGATGCCGGTGACGATCTGGAATTCGGGCCGGGTGCCCGTCTCGGTCCAGCCCGTGAGCAGGCCGGCGCCGTAGGCCCCGTCGCCGCCACCGCCGGAGATCACCAGATAATTGTGCGGGCGGCCCATGACGCCGCCATAGCGCTCGCGCAGCGTCGCCTCGGGCTGGGCGAGCCAGGCGTCCAGCTCCGCCGGGCGCTCGTCGCCCCAGTAGCGCCCGCCGACGATGCCGGGGAGGCTCGCGTCGGCCGCCAGCGCCGCCGGCAGGGGCTCAAGGCGCTGCGGCGCTGCGGCGCAGCCGGTGAGCAGCACGAGGCCGAGCGTCACGAGCCCGACCGCGGCGGCCCGTGGCCGGCGCGGCAAGGCGGGCTTGGCCGACGGCGCGACCGGGTGCGTGTCGGTGCGCACGGCAGAGCGGGAAGGCCGGTCGGCGGAGGGCAGGGCTGCGGCGGGGCAGTCAGGCAGGCGCATGGTCTCGGATCCGGAACAGCACGGCATAGAGCAGGGGCACGACGATGAGTGTCAGCAGCGTCGCGAAGGCGAGGCCGAACATGATGGTCACCGCCATGCTCTTGAAGAAGGGGTCGAACAGGAGCGGCGCGACGCCGAGGATAGTGGTCAGCGCCCCCAGCACCACCGGCCGGGCGCGGCTGGCGGCGGCGTCCAGCACCGGTGCCAGGCCGGGCTTGCCGGCCCCGCGCTCGGCGTCGGCCTGGTCCACGAGCACGATGGCGTTTTTCACCAGCATGCCGATCAGGCTCAGGAAACCCAGGATGGCCATGAACTCGAAGGGCACCTGGAACAGGAGCAGCCCGATGGCCACGCCGACGATCGCGAGCGGCACCGTGAGCCAGATCACCAGCGGCTGGCGCGCCGCGTTGAACATGACCACCACCGCAAGGACCATGGCCGCGAAGCCGTAGGGGGCGGAGATCGCGAGCCCGGCATTGGCCTCGCGGGAGGCCTTGTCCTCGCCGTGCCATTCCAGCGCATAGCCGGGCGGCAGCGCGATGGCCTCGACCTTGGGCTTGATGCGCTCCAGCACCGGCCCGGACAGCGCGCCGGGCTGCGGGTCGGCCTGGGCCTTGATGGTCGGGAAGCGGTCCTCGCGGCGGATGATGGCGTCCACCCATTGCAGCTCGGTGCCCGTCACCAACTGGCCCACCGGCACATAGCGCCCGGCGGTGGGGCTGTAGACCTGGACGTTGTCCAGCGCCGCCGCGGTGTCCCGCTCCGCCTGGGGCGCCCGGGCGATGATGGGCACCAGGGTGTCGCCCTCGCGGTAGTCGCCGACGCGCTCGCCGCTGAAGGCGCGGTTCAGCGCGGCGCTGACCCGGGTGACATCGACGCCCGCGCGCTGCGCGGCCACCGGGTCCACGTCCGGACGCAGCACGGGCACCTTCTCGCGCCAGTCGTCCTGCACCGCCACCGCGCCCGGGTCCGCGGCCATGATGGCCTTGGCCTCGTCGGCGAGCCGGCGCAGCACGGCCGGGTCCGGCCCGCGGAAGGCGGCCTCGATCTTCTTGCCGCCGCCGCGCCCCAGCATGAATTTCCAGACCTTGATGGCGGCGTCCGGGTGCGCGGCGGTCAGTCGCTCCTGAAGCTCCGCCACCAGCGGGTCGATGCGCCGGAAGTCGTCCACGTCCACCAGGAGCTGCCCGTAGGCGCTGTTCGGCTCCTCCGGTGAGTAAGTCAGCATGAAGCGCAGGCCGCCCTGGCCGATGAAGCTCGTGGCATGGGTGACGCCGGGCTTGGCGCGGACGGTCTGCTCGATGTCGGCGAGCTCCGCCGCCGTGACGGCGATGTCCGTGCCCTGGGGCAGGTAGATGTCGACAACGAACTGCGGGCGCGCCGACTCGGGCATGAAGCCGGGCGTGACAAAGCCGAAGCCGACCACTCCCGCCGCCAACAGCGCCAGCAGCGCGAGCCCGGTGCCGAGCCGATGCGTCAGCAGCGTGCGCAGCACGGCCCGGTAGCGGTCCAGTACCGGCTGCCGGGCGCCGTCGGCGTCCGTCGCCGGCTTAACCTTGAGCAGGACGACGCAGAGCAACGGCGTGATACTCACCGCCAGCACCCAGCTCAGCAGCATGGAGTACAGGATGACCCAGAACAGCGAGCCCGCGTACTCGCCCATGTCCGTCGGCGAGAGCCCAATGGCGCTGAAGGCGAGGATGCCGACGGCCGTGCCGCCCAGCAGCGGCCACTGTGTCGCCTGGACCACGTCGATGGCCGCCCGGCGCCGGTTCTCGCCCCGTTGCAGGCGAACCAGAATCCCATCCGTGACGACGATGGCGTTGTCCACCAGCATGCCGAGCGCAATGATCAGCGCGCCCAGCGAAATGCGCTGCATGGCGATGCCGTCGAGAACCATCGCGATCAGCGTCCCGGCCACCGTGAGCACCAGCACGATGCCGACCACCAGCGCGCTGCGCAGCCCCATGAAGAGCACCAGCACGCCGACGACGATGACCACGGCGGCGATCAGGTTCCAGACGAAGCCGTCCACCGCCGCCCGCACCGAGTCGGATTGGTAGGAGACGACGTTGAGCGCCATGCCCACCGGCCGCTGGGACTCCAGCGCCGCGAGCCGCGCGCGCACCGCATCGCCCATTTCCACCACGTTGCCGCCGGCGACGTTGGACACGCCGAGCCCGATGGCCGGCCGACCGTCGTAGCGCACCAGCACCCGCGGCGGCTCGACGAGGCCCCGGCTGATGTCGGCCACGTCCTTCAGGAAGATCACCTGCTCGCCGCCGCCGGCGCCGAGCACGATGTTGCCGATGGCCGCCACCGAGTCCACGTGGCCCGTCGGCGCGATGCGGATGCGCTGCGGGCCCGCCGTCAGGTCGCCGGCCGCGGAGATCAGGTTCTGCCGGCGCAGGGCCTCGTCGATCTGCTCGCGGGTGATGCCGAGCTGCGCGGCCCTGGACGCGGCGATCTCGACATAGATGGCGTCCTGCGGCGCGCCCAGGGTCGCGACCCGGGCCACGCCCGGCACCAGCACCAGCTCGCGCTCCAGCACCTCCACGTAGTCGCGGACCTGCTCCAGCGAGTAGCCGTCGCCGGTGACGGCGAAGAAGAGCGCGTAGACATCGCCGAAGTCGTCGTTGACCATCGGCGGGCCGGCGCCGGGCGGCAGCTCCCGTTCGGCGTCCGCGACCTTGCGCCGGAGCTTGTCCCAGACCTGCTCCAGCTGGTCGCGGCTGCGCGCGAAGGGCAGGTCGATTTCGACCTTCACCCGCGACAACCCCATGCCCGAGACCGAGGCGATCTCCTTGACCTCCTGGAGCTGCTGCATGGCGCCCTCGATGACGTCGGTGACCTCCTTGGCCACCTGCGTGGGGAGCGCGCCGGGATAGGGCGTGGTGATCACCGCCTCGCGGATGACGAACTCCGGGTCCTCGAAGCGGCCGAGCTGTTGGTAGCTGATCCAGCCGCCGACGAGCAGCAGGAGGCAGCCGAGCCAGGCGATGGTGCGTTTGTCGAGCGTCGCGGCGGCGAGGTTCATGGTGGCCGGGACCGAATCAACGCTCGGCGGCGAGCGGGTGCACGCGCATGCCCTCGCGCAGGCTGTGCACGCCGGCGGTGACGATGCGCTCGCCGGGCGCGAGGCCGCTCAGCACGGTCACGTCCGCACCCTGAAGGGCGCCGGTCTCGATGGTGCGGCGGCTGACCTTGCCGCTTTCCGGGTCCACCACCCAGACCGTCGGCGTACCGTCCGCGGCGGCGACGACAGCGGCGACGGGGACGAGCACGGGTGCCGCGCCGTCGGCAACGTCCTCGCCCTCGCCGTCAGTCAGGGCTGCGACGGTATCCGGCAGCACCGCCACGCCCATGCCCGGCAGCACCCGCAGGTCCGGCGGCGGTGTCAGGCCAAGCACCACCTCGTAGGTCTGGGTCTGCGGGTCCGCCTCGGTGGCGAAGGACTTGAGGGTCACCGGCAGGCGACGCTCCGGCAGGTCGTCGAACACCGCAAACCCCGCGGCGCGCCTCGGCTCGCCCCGCACCACACGTTCCGGCACGTGGATGACGATCTCCAGGGCATCCGGATTCTGCAGGCTCACCACCGGCTCCTTGGCCTGCACGTTCTGGAAATTGTCGGCAAGCCGCCGGGCGACGATGCCGGCGAAGGGCGCCGTGAGCCGGGTATCGGCCAAATCCTTCTGTGCCGCCGCGAAGCGCGAGCGCGCCACCTCCATGGCGGTGCGCTTGCGGTCGACCTCCGCCCGTGCAACCGCCTGGCTCCGCTCCCAGAGCCGGCGCACCCGCTCGTACTCGGCGGTGGCGGCATCCAGCTCCGCTTGCGCCACGTCCAGCGCCGTCTGATAGGCGGCCGGGTCCAGCCGCGCCAGCAGGGCGCCGGCCTTGACCGCTTCACCCTCGGCCACCGGCAGCTCGACGATCTGCCCCGGCACGTTGAAGGCCAGCTCCACCCGCTGCACCGCCCGCACCCGGCCCGGGAAGCGCAGGTCGCTGCTCAGCTCCGCCGCGCTCACAACCTGCATCTGAGCCGGGCGGGAGACCTCGGTGGGCTCGATTGGGGGCGGCGTCGGCGCCTCGCAGCCGGCAAGCGCCAGAGCCAGCAGGGACATGACGGTGACCCTGCGCCGCCAGCCAGTGCTGCGAGGAGGGCTGCAGACCCGCTCGGGCGAGTCGACGGTCATGGGATGCTGGGGCATGCTGAGAAGGGTGGCGTCAAAACCTCGAATTCTGGGCGTCTGGGCCGCACGTCGCTCGCCAACGTCGCCCAAAATGGGCAGCGCCGATTGCGCCGACGCCGAATCGTTCACCAGTTCCAGGGCAGCATGCGTCCGGCGCGCCCCATGGTCGAATCCACGCCGGCGGCCATGATCGCCATCTGGCCGCGCATCCCCTGGACTTCGGTGGCCAGTACCGGCAGCGCGTCCATCTTCCGGTCCATCGCCGCCAGCCGGGTGTTCATGACGCGGATGTCGTCTGCCATCGCTGCAACGACACGGTACAGCGCCGGCATGACTTCGACGGAGCGGCTCATGCTGGACAGCACCAGGGCCACAGTCGCGCCGCTGTCGAAGTCGGGCGACACTTGCACGTATTCCCGCACCAGTGCCGCCTGCGTTTCGAATTGCTCGAGCCGCGCGCGCTCGGCAGGCTCCAGATTCGCAAGCAGGCGATTGCGTCGCGCCAGAGCGGCTTCGGGATCGGTCTGCGCGACCCTCGGCGGCGCGATCCGCGCCACAAAGTCCGTTGTGGCGCTCTGGGCGAGGTATATGCCGCCGCCGAGCATCACCAGAACGGCGACGACGAGCCCGACGCGCAGCCTTCGCTCGGCGCGACGGGCGGCCTCATAGCGCGCCTCGAAGTGCCGCAGGGCTGCGGTCAGCTCGGTAATGGCCGTTGCCGTCTGGGCCTGCTGATCGGTTGGATTAGGCATCTGGAGCCTCCGGGGCGGACAGCTTTCGGGCGGGAGCGCGACCGCATTGACGGTGGGGTGAAACGGGGGCCATCTGCAACGCGAGTTGTCTTACCCCCGCCGCCGACAGTCGCCGAGCACATTGCAGTCCACCACCCGCCGAAGCACCGCTGTGCCAGCCATCGCGTCGCCGCGCCTCAGACGGCGACATCTCGCTGCTTCACATGCTCGGCGTAGGAGCGCTCGTCTTCGGGGAAGTTTCGCTTGAAGAACTCGATCGCGAGCTCGTCATTCGGGGTCGTAGCCAGCGCTTTGAATGAAGTTCCCGTCAGACGCATACCTCTCCTGACGCTCCAGACGATAAGACTGAACAGCAGAGCGCCATACACCAGGGCCGCGAACAATTGCGTGGCGGGATCCTGGCCAAAGAGCTCGGGGACAGACTTGACATCGGTAATCACGGTCGCGCTGGCCAGATCCTCCCACCACTCCGCAAACAGCGTATAGGGGAGATAGCCCAACAGGAACCCAGGGAATGCGGCCATTGCGGTGGCGTACCCGAGGCCGAGCCGCATGTAGGTTCGGATCTCGCAGCCGATCATTGCCACTGAGCCGAACCCCTGCATCAGGGCACCCAGAACCATGACCCAAGTGGCGGTGTTCTGAAAGGGCAGCTCCCTGCCGAAAAGCTGCCAGCCGATCATGATCGCCACCCAGAGAATGACGAACTCGATGAAGATGGCGGTGAACGGCGACATCGACCCGAACATATACCGGGTCGCCCCGGAGATCCGCCACTGACCCTCAAACAGGCTGCAGCCGCGCTTCCGGTCATGCTTTAATCCCATAGAAATCTCAGGGGTCATCATGGCGCATTCTGTGCCGAAGCCGGTCTTTGCCATGCCGATCCCGGCGACGATTCCGACCAAGATGAGCCAAATGGCCGCACCCCAGCCGAAGTTGACGATCGCGTGCTGCCATCCCACTTGACCCTCAAGCGGGTCGTGCAGAAAGGAGCCGACGATGGCGTTGGCAAAGAATAGGAGCGCAAACACCACGATCCCGATCTGCAGCCAATTCCTGCCCGGCTTGTAGTCTTTACTCATGTCCCAGGCAATCCCGTCCAGCCACATCTTACCGCCGTGCTCGTAGCCGTACCGGGCGGTCCCGCGGTTCTCTTGCCCTTTGAACGCGTTGCCGACGCCGAGCTTCGTTATCCAGTAGAAGGTCAGGAAGCCGGCGGGCAGGATCGACACCACAAAGATCAGGGATGCAACCGACATCGACGAGATACCGCCAAGGAAGTGGTGGGTGGTGCAGCCATCGGCCAATCGCGTCCCCAGGCTGAACACCAGGCCACCCCAGAAGGCCAGCCACAGATTGGCTCGGGGATACCGCCGCCAGCTGCGCGACTCCCGCTCCATTCGGGTCACCAGCCAGGCGCCGAGGACGATGCCGATGATGCCCCAATGAACATCGGGCCGGTAGGCGCGCGACCACCAATCCAGCCCCGGTGCAAGCGTCTGCTCCAAGGCGGAGGTCATCTGTACCAGGCCGGTCGTGAGGTGGATCGGCTTGCCGAAGGCAACGTAATGCATCACCTCGGCGATACCAACGAAGACACCACTGACCCAGAAAGGCCATTGCTTGCGAAGGCTGAGCTGGAAATTCATACGACCCTCCTTTTCAGAACCATTGCAGAGCCATTGCAGAACTATTGCAGAACCATTGCAGGAGCGTTGCAGAACGAAGGACGCCTTGGACTGCCGACCCAGCCCTACACGCAGATCAGCGCGAGCTTGGCGTCGCCACAGGTACGATGGTGGCTCTCGGGTAGGGGTTTGGAACTTTAGGCATGATCACAACCGCGTAGACTCAGGTCAAACGACTCGGCACCCAAAATGGGCGTGATCGCTTTCTTGATGAACCATGGACCGAGCCGGCCGCAGATGCCTGGCTGCGCGCCGACGCCGGGCTCTGAACTGGCATTCCTGCACCCAAATTGGGCGCCCGGCCTGTGCGTTTTGCGCTCGACGCGGATAGCCTTACGGATCGACTTGAGGTGCTCCAGGGGAGCGTCAATCGATTGGCGCCTCCCTGCGGCGATAACGCCCGATACGGGCAGCTCGAATAAAGCGAGTTGCTTTTGCGCGACAGGATGTCCTGCTATGTCTCAAGCGCCTTGGCGTTCGAGAGACGGAGCGAAGCGAAAACCGCGTTTTCACTTCACGTCTCCAAATAGGCCATTGCAGGCATGTTGCGAGGCCCCGATCACTCGCTGTCTCCCGGGCGCGAGCGCCCGGCCGACAGTTGAACGAGCCCAGGTACCGACATCAGCCACACGCAGACGAATGAACCCCATCAACACGCGCTGCGTTTTCGGCCTTGCGCTTGTCTTGTTGCTGCTCGGCGTCTGGAGCGGCTCGGCTTGGTCCGCTATGCCTACTGAGGTACAGACGGCCTTTCGCCCGGCCTTGAACAGCTACCAGGATGCTGAGCTTGACGGGATCTCAGCGCGACTGCTCCACCGGATCCAAGCAAGCGCCATTTAATCTGGGCGCCACGCTCATCTTCCTGTACGCCGTCATCCACACGTTTATGGCGAGCCGGTTTACGGCCATGAGTCAGGCCCGGCGCCAGGCACACCAGGAAAGAATCCGCCTCGGTGAGGCGCGCGAAGCAACCGGCGATCTGTTGGCCGGTGTCTACCACTTTCTCGGCGAGGTAGGGGTCGTTTTCGGGCTCTGAATCATTCCGCTGATGCTGGCAATCACGCTGTTCTACGACTGGGCAACCCTGGTGCAGTATATCGATCATGGCGTTGATCTGACCGAGGCGGCCTTTGTGGGCGTCATGATGGTGCTGGCCGCCACCCGGCCGATCCTAAGGCTGGGCGAGCAGATCATGACGCGCATCGGCCGCCTTCTCGGCGGCACTCTGGCGGCCGTTTGGATGATCGTGCTGACAGTCGGCCCGCTGCTCGGTTCGATCATCACGGAGCCCGCGGCGATGACGGTCTCGGCACTGCTGCTGTCGCAGAAATTCTACGATCTGCGCCCCAGCAACCGCCTAAGGAAGCGCTCGACAAGCGCTTCGAGGAGATCACCCGCTACCAAAAACGCCGATTCCGACCTTTGCTGCTGTCCGAGGCGGAGCGTAGCGAGTTTCGCGACCCCGATTGGGACCAGCGTGAAGATGCCGTGCCCGTCTGGATCACGCTCGTTCATCTCCTCTTCATGGCCTGGACCATCATTAACGCCCATCATGGCGCCCTGTTCAGCCTCGGGCTTTTGTTCTTTCTCGGCTTCGCGCAGGTCACCGCACAGCATCAAAATCGCATCGATCTGCAAACACCGCTGTTGGTCGGGTTCTTCCTGGCCGGGTTGGTCATCCACGGCGGCTTACAGGGTTGGTGGATTGCGCCCGTCCTCGGGAGCCTGAGCGAGGTTCCGCTGATGCTAGGTGCGACCCTGCTCTCGGCGTTTAACGACAACGCGGCGATCACCTATCTCAGCACCTTGGTGCCTGGGTTCACCGACAGCTTGAAGTACGCGGTGGTGGCGGGCGCTGTCACCGGCGGCGGCCTGACCGTGATTGCCAACGCACCCAATCCAGCGGGCCAATCGTTGCTCAAGAAGCACTTCGATGACGTCGTGGCGCCGCAGGCCCTGTTCTTGGCGGCTCTCGCGCCGACCAGCATCCTTTGGCTCTGCTTCGCGTTTCTGTGAGCGAGGTACTGATGGGGCCTGGATCACGCGGAGCTGAACCGTTCCGGGGTTTCTGTCGATCACAACAAGCGAGATCATCCAATGTCCACAACACCGCAGACGAACTATGCTACTGGCGCGCGCGATCCCCGCCGCTGGTGGGTCCTCTTTGCCTGCGTACTCGCCGTGCTGACGGTGGCCCTGCATTCGGGAATGCTGACGCTGCTGGTGCCGGCGATCCAGAACGAGCTCGACGCCACCCAGGCCCAGATCGGCCTGATGACGAGCATTTCGGCACTGATGCTTACGCCTTCATCCTCGTCGGCGCGATGCCCGGCGACCTCTACGGCCGCAAGCGCTGCATGCTGCTGGGCACTGGTGGCATGGTGCTTGCCGCCGTGCTCTGCACGGTTGTCCCGGGGGGCCAACGCGCTGATCGCGGTCGTCTTCCTTTCAGCATCGCGGTGGGGATGTTCGCGAGCCGGTTTGCGCCGCGGGTGCTGATCAGCGGCGGAACCGCGCTGTGCGCGCTGGACCTGTTGCTGTTCGCAAGCCTTCTCGCACCTGACATAGCGCTTGGGCCTGCTTAGTGGTCGTTGGGGAGCTGGGCGACCTCGGCGGGGTCCAGGCTGGTCATCATCGCCATGGCCGCATCGTCGAGCCCGCTGCGGCTGATCCGCTGGTCGACGGCACTTGGGCGATCGCGCCGCCTGCTCCTATTGCCTGGCCCGGACTCCTGCGCCAGCGTTTTGCCAGCTGATGATGCCCGACAGGCCTGAAATGCCCACGTTGGTCCTGCGAAACGTCCCCGAAGACCTCTATCTGCGGCTCAAGGAGACGGCGGCCGAGCATCGTCTGTCGATGACCCAATAGGCCATCGTCCGGCTTGGCGCCGCTTTGGATGGGCGGGCGGATGCGTCCGCCAGGCCGGATCCGGATGCGACGCTTGACTGGTTGCGTCGAGAGGTGTGTTCCCTGCCGTTGATCGAGCGTCGCGACGATGATGCCATCCTCGGCTACAACGCCGATGGCCACTTCGATTGATCTTGCCGTCGACACCAGTGCGCTGACCGCCATCCTGCTGGGCGAGGTCGAGGCGCCGTCGTTGTTGGGCAGGTTAAAGGCCGCAGCGGCCATTGGTCTGTGTGCACCCAATCGTACCGAGCTCTTGGTGGTGATGCAGAGCCACCTCGGCGATATCGGCGTCGAGCGCGCCAAGGAATTTCTCGCCATGGAGCAGGTCGCGACCGTCCCGCTCGACGCAGACCTCGCCGATGCCGCCGCCGACGCCTATCGCCGCTTCGGCAAGTGGCGGCATCCGGCCGGCCTCAACTTCGGAGACTGCTTCTCCTACGCGCTGGCGATCCGCGAGCGCGCACCCCTCCTGTTCAAGGGCAATGACTTTGCCAAGACCGACGTCAGGACGGCGCATTGACCACACTCTGGCCCGTCCATGCTATTGACTTAAGCCTAGCCGGCAGCGCAGAGGCCACTCGCCGGCTAAAGCCTGCGCACCCCGGGGCGGCGCTCTCTGTGGTGCGCCGGCTAAAGCCTGCGAGTATCCCGCAAGGTTCGGTCCTTCAGTCAACGGCAGTGACCCCGGCCCGTCCCCGTCCCTGTCATCAGCGCAGACACCAGGCATAGCAGTGCCCATCCTCGACCTCGGCCCCCTAGACCACCTTCTCGAAGCCCGGGAATGCCCGGCCGAAGGCCCACCAGGGCGCGCAGTTAGCTGATCCAGGATCCGTCGGCGGCGCCCAGGCGCTCGCCAGGCATGACGGTGGGGATGCCGGGCGGGTAGGGCAGCAGGCCGACGCCGACGGCCGTGTCGGGGATCCGGTCGAGCGGGAGCAGGTCGGCGTCGCCGTCCTGGAGCCGGGGGTCACGGGGTTCAGGTCACGGGGGTCATCAAGGGGGTCTCACATCACAGGCCCCACATCACACACCACGATGTTACGTGTGAGACCTGCCGCGCCCCGTGACCCCGCCCCGCGCGCGGAAACCCCGCCCCGCGCTGCTGACCCTCGGGGGTTGCCTGATCAGCATGCGGCGGATAGTCTTGGTAGCGGCGGCTGATGCGAGCAGCCGGGGAGCGTCGTTGGCGCTGGCGGGTCGCCTTGGTCGCGATCGTCCGTTGAATTAGTCGTGGTCTGTCCCGGAATAAGCTCCCAAAGTGGGTGCTCCATCTGCCGTCCGCGAGCATGGTGCGCAATGCTGGACTGTGCTGCGCTAAGCTTTCCCGACACTTGACTATCAGCGAAGAGGCATTTACGGCAATGACCAAGCTTTTCCCTATTAATGCGCTTGCGTTTTTCATTACCTTGAGTGCCCCATCGGCTTACTCCGCGACAATACCGATTGACGGCCTTCTTTACCAATACGCATTCGATGATTATGGATTTATCGACGCAGGCCAAATCAACAATTCGGCACCAGAGGCTGCGGGTGCAGGCCCCAGTCCCACTTATGGCAACGGGTCAGTCTCACACGGAAACCAAGACCTCAGATATTCAGTCCCGAACAACGCTGCGTCCGGATTCGTTTTACGTGCCACGGACCAGAACTATGGCAAGATATCTTCCGGGTACTATCCCAACACGGACAGCTTTACCTTTTCCGCAAACTTCCGACTGGATACTTTTTCCTCAGAGCATGCCTCTACTAACTCTGACGGCGACACATCGTATTTCACTCCGCTACTCGTGATTCAAGGCGGAGACTTTCGAGAAGGCGCACACTTGGGGATCAACAACGCAACCGAGGAAATTTTCTGGAACGTTCAGGCCGGCGCTTACACTGAAAGCACCATGACCCGAACAGCGGCCCCTTTCACGGTGAAAGATCTTTCTAAATGGCATAATGTAACTGCGGTATGGGATCGCTCAGCCGCAGAATCGCTACTCTACCTCGATGGTGTCCTCAGAGAACGGTCGCCAGCAAGCTCTCTATCGCCTATCGAGCCATCCTGGGATATGCTAATAGGAGCTTACAGGTACAGTTCGGCCCGCGGTGGTTACGACTCTCCATATCGGTCTGGAGATGCATTGATAGATGACGTGCGTATCTACAATCGCGCCCTATCACCCGAGGAATCATTTGAACTCGCGGTAAACATGTCTCCGCGGATCGGTCTAGGAAGTGAAGTTCTTGTTTCGTTTGATGGTGACCAGCGAACGTTTTCGGTTCCGGTTGGATACCAGAATGCCATCGATCAAACAGGCCTTGCCTTGAAGAGCGGAGCAGAAGTACAAGCAAACGCTTCTGTCTCCTCGCAGTATCTCGCTAGCTCCAAGGCTCTCGATGAGGTCTTGAAGGCAACACCGTATGAAGTCCAGACCGTCGTTGCGGAGAAGGTCGCCACTAATGCCCTTGGAACATATGCGAACGCCGCCCTGCAGGGCCTAGTAAATACCAGCTTGGCTGCTTTGGTGCGTGGTGGGACTGTGTCGCCGGAGTCTGTGGGACAAGAACTCCTCAACATTATGACTAGCGAACACATGCTGACTTCGCAGTTGTATCTTGGCATGGCAGAAGGCTTTGCCCTAATGATGGATGGGTTTATTGACGATTTCGTGCTTGCGCGAAATGAAATCATTGGTGCGCTTAATTCGAACGCGGTTATCCCGGTGTCTAAGATCGAGACGGCCAGGAATTTGAAGCGCGAAATTGACGTCGCAGCATTCATCGTAGCTGAGCTTGCCGATGCTGCGTTCCCTGGCGAACCATCGGAAAGCGTTGCGAAGAACTTCTGGACTGCTGTAGAAAACGTGGCTTGGGATGCGATCAAGTCTTTTGCCAGTGAGGCGAAACAGGCCGAATCGATAATAGAGGTCGCAGACGACGTAAGGAATATCGATGACATCTCAAAGTTGGTGCTAGACTTAACTGATGTCCAGGCAAAAGCCAAGAACAGCCCGTTTGAGTTTTTGAAAGAGTACGAAAATCTCGCGCGAGAGCGCGGCTTCGTATACGGCACAGCTCCGCAGGATCCCGAGAGAATATCTCGCATACCTCCAGATTCCGTTGGTACCGTTAAGTTTCCTCATAATGTCGCAAGTGATGGCGCCAATGCGAAGCTCTTCGATTTCGACGTCGCAGAGGGGGCCGGGGTGCGTGTGGATCCACCGATAGCGGTTGGGTACGACTTTCGCACGGGCGACGGCGACCCGAACTTTATGGGAGTTAAGTTGCCAGTTATTGAGGATACACTGTACGATCTATGGCTTTTCGATAACGTAGGGAGCGCATTCGACACAGGTATTGACTTGACCGGCGGCGTTTGGTTTGACTTTACCACTGGGCTCTCTGCATTCGGTGTTGGCGTAGGCGGCATCAATGCGTTTAGAATTCTTGGAATTGAAACCGACGACGCTGAATGGTTTGTGAGTGAACTCTATTTTGTAGAATCAGGCAGGTTTACCGGCTCGCAGACGCCGGTCTTTGGGAGCGCCGGAGTGCCGACGCCGAGCGCTCTGCTTCTTCTCATTACGGGCATCGTCCTTTTGCATGGGCAGTATAGGCAATGGTTTCAGGGTGATGCGTACGTCAACAGTTTAAAGGGAACCTCGAAAAATAGCGTTTCGCGATGCGTCAGGCGCGCGCTGGTCGAGGCGGGGGCACGGTTCGAGCGCGAGCGCACCGTAGTAGCACTGCGCGTGTATGATCGCGAGCGATAGCAGAGACCGGAGACCGTGGGGGGGAAGTCTCACACGTAAGGAGACCGTGGGGGTCAAGTCTCACACGTAACATCGCGGTGTGCGATGCGGCACACTTCCGGGGCAGGTCTCACACGAAACGTCGTGGTGTGCGATGTGAGACCTGCACCTGCGGTGCAGGAGGCTTCAGATGCGTGATTGCAAGACCTATCCCCAGAGGCTTCATGCTGGTCGAACCAGGCCCGCAGGAGGCGCCCCTGTGACGCGTCCCGCCGCTCGATGAGCAGGATGCCGATCGCCAGTTCCTGAAGGCTGATGACCGATAGGAACAGGTCGCTCGTTTGGACCGGCTCGGCCCAACGCGCTACGCCGGCATCGGCCTTGCCAGATCGGACCTTGCGCAGCTCCGACACGACGTTGGTGTCGAGCAGAAACATCAGGACAGATCGGCTGCCCGGGCGACGTCTTGCAACTGCGGCGGCTCGAAATCGATGTCTTCGACGCCGGGCATGGCGAGTAGATCGGCAATATTGCGATCTGTCCCGCAGAGTCTGCGGTAGTCGTCTATCGACAGCAGCACATAGCTCGCGCGGCCTTGGTCGGTGATGAAGACCGGCCCTTGATCGGCGGCGTGGAGCTGCGCGGTGATCTGTTCGGCAGAGATGTTCATGTCGTGGCTGCGCTGGGGGCACAGTGGGCGAGGCTGTTGGGTCGGAAATCTCGTGATGCCGGACAGTGTAGTGGATCGTCCACCAGCGAAAAAGCGGCCATCCGGCCGCTTTCTTGTCGCTCAGTCCACGCCGGCGGAACCGCGCTGCTCGCGCTGGCCCTGTTGCTGTTTGCGGGCTTGCTCGGCCCGGACATCGGTACTTGGACATTGGTGCCGCCCATGCTGGTGCTGGGCGCCGCTTACAGCATCGCCAATATCCCTCGGATGAAAAGACCGCGGGGATCAGGTCTCAGACGTAACATCGCGGTGTGCGATGTGAGACCCCCGCGGTGTGTTTACCCACGGCATTGACCGCATGTTCGTCGTCTCGATCGGCATGCTGACGCTGGCGTTGCTGACCTGGGTCGGCTTGCGGCCACGCCGGTGGCGCCGGTGAATACGCTGACCTTTACTGTCTATCCTGAGCCAGCGACGCTTTACTCCCGCGCTTGACCGCGGCCGAGCAGATCACGCGCATCGGCATTCTCCCGGTCGGCCTGCGCCAGGCGGTCCAGCGCGCCGGTGTCCGTGATACTGAGATCGGCGATGGACTCGGGGGCAAGATCGTGGGCGGCGACGCGGTTGCGATGCATGGCGGCCTGGGGATCGTCCATAGTGTAGACGCGGCTGATCGGTGGTGGGCGCAGGGCGCCCTCGTCCTGCACCATCGCGCGCAGGATGCGGATTGCCTCGCCGCGGGCGCGGGCGAAGCTGGTTTCGGTCTGGTCGATCCAGGCGGCAAAACACAGCTCGACATCACTGCCATCCTTTTCGTCGATCCAGACGTCGCTGGCGGGGTCATCGAGCACGAAAGGCAGGGTAGCCAGCTGCTCCTGTGCGCGGTCGCGGAGTCGGGCCATGTCGGCAGTCGGGTCGATGTCGATGGAGAAGGTGAAGCGGCGCTCGGGGTTGCTGGTGAAGTTGACGATGCGCGACTTGAAGACGGTCGCGTTTGGTACGCGGATCATGTTGCCGTCGAGGGAGAGCAGAATCGTGGCGCGCGAGGTCAAGCGCACGACCTTGCCCACATCCCCCTCGATCTCGACCAGGTCGAAGGGGCGGAATGGCTGGCGGATGGACAGCATGATGGACGCGATGAAGTTCTCGACCGTATCCCGCACGGCAAAGCCGATGGCGAGACCGATGACACCCGCGGCGCCAAGGATCGAGCCGAGCAGCGCCGTGGCGTCGAGCATGTCGAGCGCGACAACCAGCCCGGCAATCAGGAAGACAAGCCGCACGAGCTGCCGGTAGATGCCGGCGATAAAGGTGTTGGGTGCGATGCGTGCCCAAATCGGTAGTGCCCCTGTCAGCCGGCCGAGCAGATAGATGGCAAGCAGGCTGGCCAGCGCCACGCCAATCAGTGGCAGCGCAGCGAGCGTCTGCGCGGCGCGCTGTATGAAGCGGTCGAGTGAGGGCAGGAGCCGCTCTTCGAGCCCGGTCGCGGTGGTCAGCCGGTTATTGATGGCTGCAACTCCGTCGATCCGGGTGACGATCTGCGCGAGACGTGCAAGCGATGTGTTGTCCCGCGTCTCGCCGGTGAGGGTGACGACACCCGACTCGACCGTCAGCTCAACGCCATCGTAGCCGTCCAGCTCGTCAAGGATCGTCCGCAGGCGCTTGGCGATGGCATTGTCCGTCGCCGGGTTGTGCGGGGCACTGATCGGACTCTCGGGTTGAGAGGGTGCTTCCGTCTGTGCGGCGGCGGGTGTCGCACAGACGAGCAGCACGCAAAGGGCGCCGAAGAGCGGCCGCGTGATCTGGTGCATTGCGGTGTTCCCTTTGGTGAAGGGTCAACGACGGTCGGCGCTCCGATGATCGGGGCCACGTCGCGCCGTCCGGTCCCCTTGGGTGTTTGCGGCTGTGATGGCGTCTCGATCACATTCCGGGTCCACCGGCGACCGCATAGCTTGAGCGCCCGGCTCGCATGCTGCACGTCCGCAGTGCCCGGAATGGGCGGGGCCGTCAACGTTGCGGCCACTGCTGCGCGCCGTGAAGAACGCGCAGTATCACGATCTCGTTGTCGGAGACTGTGTATGGGACGAGGTATGGGGTGCCTGTGACCATGAGCTCGCGGGTGTCGAGGACCCGACCCGGTCGGCCCAGGCTGGGATTGTCGGCAAGGCGTTCGATGGATATGCGTATGCGTTGCGCGATCCGCGCCGCGGCCGTTGGATTGTCCCGCGCGATGTAGGCGCGAAGATCTCGCAGATCCCGCCGGGCGAGCCGATGCCAACGGATTCTCATTCGGCAGGATCGATCTCGTCCGGCCCGCCCCAGGTGTCCAGTGCGGCAGCGACATCGCCGTGGTCCACCAGTCCCGCCTCGCCACGCGAGAGCTCATCCATCGCTTCCTGGATGGCCGCGACCTGCCATGCCTCGGACTCGGCATAGCGCTCGATGGCATGCGACATCAGCGCACCGCGGGAGCGGCCGGTCGCTTTTGCAATGGCCGCCAAGCGTTGCAGCGTAGTCTCGTCCAAACGGACGGACACAGTACCTCTCGGCATGTTGCACCTCGTGTGTTGCGCTGTGTTCTCCGAGGTTCTAGCACGGGGCCGACGGGCCGGCAAGCCACCCTCGGCGAGGCTGAGGATCGCGTGGGCGGGCAACCCTGGGGGTTGCACATGTGGTGCTCCGCCGCGCCCGGCCGGCTGCGGCTCGCGGCGGGCGCCGGCGGCGTCAACGCCCCTGTTCCGGGGCGCCGGGCCGGGTCCGCGGCGGCGCGAGATAGAGCCGGATGATCAGCACGAGTGCGACGATGGCGCCCAGGTTGACCAGCGACACCGCCGGCGACAGGCCGATGCCCTCGCGGCGCTCCGCCGGCGGCTCGAAGGCGATCATGGAGGTCGGCAGGCTCGGGTCCAGGCGCACGCTGACGTCCAGTGCGTCGCGGAGGCGTGCCACGGTGCCGGCGGCCACGGGCAGGTTCTGGCCGATGGCGGCGGAGCCGGGCCCCACCACGCCCACGGCGTCGGTGGGGTCCGAGCGGCCCGCGGCGAGCACCACCTGGCTGCCGACGCTGGCGAGCGGTGCGGACTGCCCCGGGTAGGTGCCGGCGGGAATGGTCACCGGCTGCAGGAAGGGGAAGGCGAGGCGGTTGCCCTGGACCTCCCAGCTGTCCACGGCGGCGAGGCGCAGGCCCTCGGCCAAGAGCTCGCCGATGAGCGGATGGCCGGTCTCGGCCATGACGAGCAGGCCGTCCAGCTCGCCGTCGCGCACTTGGACCCCCTGGGCGCGGAAGGCGGCGAGGCCCTCGGCATCCGTCGGCACCAGGGCCGCGCGGGCGGGCTCGACGCCGGACTCGACGAAGATGGCCGTCCGTGCGGTGATGCCGTCGGCGGGGCCGACGCCGATGCGTGCCTCGGGGCCCCAGACCGCGCCGTCGGCATCGGGCCGGGTGAGCAGATGCAGCGTATCGAAGCCCACCGGCACCAGGGCGTCCGCCTCGCCGCGCTGGGGCTTCCCGCGGGCCGTGTCGAGGGTGAAGAGCGCGGGCCCGGTCACCAGCGCATAGCGCACATCCCCAGCCAGCAGGGGCGCGAGCGGGTCTGTGACCCGGCGCACCTCGATGCGCCGGCCGGGGAAGGCCTTGCGCAGCGCGAGCACCACGTCCGCGGCCTGCCCGGCGACGGCATCGAGCCGCCCCACGGCGATGCCGAAGGGCCGTGCCAGGGTGCCGTCGGTGGCCGGCGGCAGGGTCGGGTCCAGGAAGCGGGCGACCACGGCGAAGGGGTCCGCGCCGAGCGTGGTCACCTCCGCCAGCATCTCGCGCATGGCCTCGGTGGACACCCGGTCCTCCAGGCTCGCCAGCGCCGGAGCGAGATCCGGGCGGCGCGCCAGCAGTCCCTTGCGGGTGATCGGGGCCGCGGCATAGGCCGGGAAGAAGTCGCGGTCGTCGTCGATGCGCACCAGGCCGAACTCGGCGATCTGAGGGTCGGTGCTGAAGCCCACGGCGAGGTCGATGTCGCCGTCGAGCAGGCTGGCGTAGAGCCGGTCCTTGCCCTCCGCCGAGCTCGGCACCAGCAGGGCCGGCTCGGCGCGCAGCCCGTAGCGGCGGCTCAGTGGCTCGAAGCCGTCCACCGGCCGCGCCCGGAACTCCTCGGTCATGCCCATGCGCAGTGCCTGGCCCGAAGCGGCCAGCGCGCTCAGGCGTGCCGGCGCCGCGGCGGCCCGGGAGCCGGGCCGCGCCAGCACCACATAGTCGTTGCTGAAGCCGAGCAGCGGCCCGATGCTGAACTCGAAGGGTGCGAGCGCCTCCTCGGCGGCGACGAAGGACGTGGGGTCTTCGTGCACCGGCGGGTGACCGCCCAGCGCAAGAATGGAGCCGGTGTAGTCCACGTAGATGTCGATCTCGCCGACCCAGAGGGCGCCGATGGCCCCCAGGCTGTTGCGGGCGGTGTCGTCCACCTCCGCCGGGATGTCGTGGGCGCGCAGGGTCTGTGCCAGCAGTTGGGCGGTCACCTGCTGCTCCGCGAAGTCCTTGGTGCCCACCACCAGCGGGCGGTCGATCTCGCCGCAGCCGCCGAGGGCCAGGACGGCGAGCAGGGCGAGGGGGCGAAGGCGATTCCGAAGGCGCGGCATCATGACTGGACTTGCCTGGCCGTTGCCGTGGCCCCTTCCTCATCGCGCAGGGTGCGCAGGAAGGCCGCGATCTGCAACAGCAGCACCAACGAGAAGGGGATAGCGCCGCTTACGGCGAGCGTCTTCGCCACCTCCACGCTGCCCGAGAGCAGGGTGCCGATGGTGATGGCCAGGATGATCAGCGCCCAGGTGAGCTTGAGGCCGATGGACGGGTCCAGCGTGCCCTTGCCGGTCATCATGCTGACCACGAAGGTGCCGCTGTCGGCGCTGGTGACCAGGAAGACGAAGATCAGCAGCAGCGCTGCCCAGCTCAGCACCTGCGCCAGCGGGAAGTAATCGAACAGCGCGAACAGCGCCTTGGCCACGTCGTCGAACACCAGGTCCGCCAGCCCGCCCGAGCCCTGCAGCTCCACGAAGAAGCCGGCGCCGCCGAAGGTGGCGAACCAGAGCATGGAGAACAGCGACGGGATGAGCACCACGCCGAGCATGAACTCGCGGATGGTGCGCCCGCGGCTGATGCGCGCGATGAACACCCCCACAAAGGGCCCCCAGGCGAGCCACCAGATCAGATAAGTCAGGGTCCAGCCCGCGGTCCAGTCGGTCAGGCCCTCGAAGGGATAGAGCCGGAAGGACATGGCCGGCAGGTTGTTCAGATAGTCGCCGAGGGTGGTGGTGAAGGTCTCCAGGATGAACCGGGTGGGGCCGACGAAGAGCACGAACAGCATGATGGCCACGGCGATGGCCATGTTGATGTTCGAGAGCACCTTGATGCCCTGGCCGAGGCCGGTGCTGGCGGAGATGAAAAAACACACCGCCAGCACGCAGACGATGACGATGCTGACCCAGTCCGCCTGGGGCACGCCGGCCACCTCGCCGAGGCCGGCGCGCACCTGAAGCGTACCCATCGCGAGCGAGCCGGCGAGACCCAGGATCACGGCCACCACGCCCAGGGTGTCTGCTGCCGTGGCGATCGGCCCGACTAGCCGCCCGCGAAAGGCATAGCGAATAGGCGTGGAAATGAGCCCGGGCGCATTACGCCGGAAGATGAAATAGGCGATCACCAGGGCGCAGACGGCGTAGATGGACCACGCGTGCAGGCCCCAGTGCAGGTTGGTGAGCACCATGGACAGACGCGCCGCCTCCGGCGTGCCGCCTTCGAGCCCCGGCGGGTCGGTGAAGTGGTACAGGGGCTCCGCTGGCCCCCAGAACAGCAGCCCCGCGCCCATGCCGCCTGCGAACAGCATGGCAATCCAGGACACGGTCGAAAACTCGGGCTCGTCGTCGTCGGCGCCGAGCTTGATCTTGCCGTAGGGACCGAGGGCCAGCGCGCCGCCCAGCACCACGAAGCTGGTGCAGAGCATCAGGAAGACCCAGTCCAGCGTCGTCAGCGCGAAGCCGGTCAGCGCGTTCGCGGCGCCCGCGAGCGCGTCCGGCGCCAGCACGCCCCACAGGCCGATGGCCCCGCAGATGAGCACGGAGAGCACGAAGACGGCGCCGAGGGGGCGCCTGGTCGTCGGGGTTTCGGCCATGCGGGTCTCCTGGCGTTGCGGCAGGAGCATCCCGCCATTGCTTGATCGCAGCGCGCTTGGCGCCCCAGCGTACCGTTACGGGAAGGTTTGGGACACCCCTCGGCTGCGGCAAGGTCCAGGCTGCCCAGAATGGGCCGTATCGGCAACGGCTCGCGGATGAATACAGCCTCTCGGTGTGTTTAGCGGTGCGGTCAGCCCTGGGGCGGCGCAACCTCGCACGGTCACCGTGACCTCCGAACGGCACATCCTGAGCACACGACTTGCGCCGCATCCAGCCTGCGCATGATGAGGCCCCAGGCGAGCCGCGGCTCGCCCTGCGGCGGCCGTTCGCGGGGACCTGGAGCGGGTGCCGGTGCGCGCTGTCGGCGGGTCGCAGTCTTGGTCATCAGGTCCAGGACCGTCCGATGTCGCCCAAGGCCCCGAACGGAGGCCGTCTGTGGGTGCAGGGACTCGGTGGGCTCGCCCAAATTGGGCGCAGAGTGCATTGCCCCTCGTCGGCGGATCGCTTTCAATGCGGCCGCCCCGTCCACGCACTCCATGACCGGACAGGCGGCGTGCGCGCCCGCCGGTTGGGTGGCGCCATTGGTCACGTCACCGGTGACGGCTCCTGTAGCGCCCCCGAAGTCGCCGCGCACACTCGCCCTAACGGTCGTGAGTTGCCTTGCGGCGCAACATTCCGCGAACCGGGAGAGGAGATGATGCAGCCTTGTGTCCTAAGTAAAGCCACGCCGATCGGCGCCGGCCTCGGGGTCTTGGTCATGCTGGGTGCCCTGTGGGCCGGCGTAGGCTTAGCCCAGGACGAGAGCGCGGGGCCGGCGGCGGGCGCCGACGCGCAGGCTGCGGCGCCGGCCTATCCCTCGGGCCTCGATGATCCGGCCATCGCACTCGACGAGCTGGAGCTGCGGCTCGTCCCGCTCACCGCCGATGAGCTGGCCCCGCTCGCCGCGGCCTGGCAGGACGAGGCGCGGGCGGCCACCCAGGCTGTGATCGATACGAGCCTCGAGGTCCGCACCGCCGAGGGCGCCGAGGCCGAAGCGCTGCGCCAGGAGCGGCTGGAGCTGGTGGAGGAGCGCGATCGCATCTTCGAGAAGGCGTCGGCCGTGATCGCAAGCCTCGAAGCCAAGGGTGGCGACCCCGCGCATGTCGAGGCCATGCGGGGCTACCTGTCCGCGGTCATCGCCGCCGGGCGCTCGCAGTTGACGGTGCAGGAGTTCGCCGACGGCTTCCTTGCATGGCTGGCCTCACGCGACGGCGGTGTGGCGGTCGGCTTTCGCATCGCCGTCATCGT
>NZ_CAJXYK010000001.1 GCF_913063425.1 uncultured Thiohalocapsa sp. | reverse complement strand
TTGCTGCCCCGAGTGCGGCGCTGTGCATGCGGCCCTCTACACGAATGCCGCCGCCACCTGTCCGGCCTGCAACACGATCTACGATCATCATGCCGGCACCGTGAAGGGGGCGAATGCCACCTGCGCGCACTGTGGGTCCAGCTTTCCCATCGCCAGGACGGCCCGTGCGCAGGGCGAGCCGCCGCGTCACCGCTTGTACGCCAAGCTGGTGCTGCGCGCCGATGGCGATAAGGAATACCTCGCCGCCACCGGCGAGGACGCGGCGACCTACGCGACTGCAAGGCAAGCGCTTGCGGAGCTCGCGCCGCCCATTCCGCGCGTCGAGATCACATCTGGATACAACACCCGGCAGGTGTTGAGCTACGGCTACAGCCGTTGGGACCAGTTCTTCAATGATCGGCAACTGCTTGCGATCAGCCTGCTCGCCGACGGCATCGGCCGCCTGCCCGCCGGCCCCGAGCGCGAGGCGATGTTCGTGCTGTTGTCCGGGGTCTTGGAGTTCAACAACATGTTCGCCAGCTACAAGGGTGAAGGGACGGGCGCCGTGCGGCACATGTTCGCCCATCACGTGCTGAAGCCCGAGCGCACGCCGATTGAGGCCAATCTCTGGGGCACGCCCAAGTCCTCCGGCTCCTTCCTGAACCTGTTTCAGTCCCGGCTGCTGCGCGCCGTGGACTACAAGGCGGCACCCTATGAGATCGTGCTCGATCCGGCCGGCGGGCGCCAGCCGGGCAAGAAGGCGGGCCTGAAGCTCTACGGCAAGAGCCGGCCCATGGGCGCGCCGGTGCTTGATGCCTGGCCCGAGGATGGGCTGCCGCCGGGGTCCATCTACCTCTCCTGCGGCGACTCCGCCGCGACCGACCTGCCGGACCGCTGCGTCGATGCCGTCATCACGGACCCGCCCTTCTACGACAACGTGCATTACTCCGAGCTGGCGGATTTCTTCCATGTCTGGCAATCGCTCTGGTTGGACGCAGGCGGCACACAGCCCGCCGCGACCACGCGCACCGAGAAGGAGGTCCAGGACACCGATGCCGGCCGCTTCTCCGACAAGCTGACCGGGGTATTCGGCGAATGCCACCGGGTGCTGAAGGACGACGGGCTGTTGGTGTTCTCGTACCATCATTCCCGCGAAGACGGCTGGATCTCCGTCGCCGCCGCGGTGCTGAGCGCTGGCTTCAAGCTGGTGCAGGCGCAGCCCGTCAAGGCGGAAATGTCCGTGGCGACCCCCAAGCTCGCGGCGAAATCGCCGATCGACCTGGACGTGCTGATGGTCTGTCGCAAGGCTGCCGACGACCGCCGCCCGCTGCTCCCGCCGATGGAGGCACTGGAGGCGGCCGAGTCCGCAGCGGGCGATAAGGTCGCGCGCTTCAACCACACCGGACGCCGGCTGTCCTTGAACGACGTGCGGATCATTGTGTTCAGCCAAGCCCTCGTCGAGCTCTGCGCAGGACGCAAGACCGCTGATGTGCTGCCTGCCTTCGAGCCCGCACTGACGGACTGCGCCGCCATTTCCCAGCGGCTGTTCGAGGCGCAGGCTGCGCGGCAGCCCACCCCGGGAGCGGCGGAGGAACACCGCGCGGTGCAGGCATCGCTCTTTTGACATCCCGGACAATTGTCCCGGCCATGCGCCGGCAGCGATGCGTAGCCAGGGCTTCCAGCCCTGGTGCTCTCGGGCCAAGATGGCGTCACCATCGAGGTAGCCGGGCCTGTGGCCGCCGTCGCGACACCAGCGCAGTCAGCGTGTCTGCTCACACAGGCAAGCGCTGTTACTGCTTGCACTCGAACACATCGAACCTGCGCACCTGCCCCGCATCGGGCCGCACGGTGCGCTTAGCGGTGGCGCCGGTGCTGCCGTCGAGGTGGATTTCGTAACGCTTCAGCGCCTGATCAGAGATCGTCCGGTCGATTGTCCCGACCTGCGCGAGCCGCGTATCCGCCACCGCCCAATCCGTGGGCACGATCAATCGGCAGCGCCCCAACCCGCTCGGATCAATCGTATAGGGCTGCGGGAAGCGGTACATCTTCCGATCCCGGATGAAGCCGTCACCGTACGACCCGAATCCACCAATGCCCTCGTTGATGTGCGCGGCGGCAACGGCGTGATCGGCGTTGATCAGATCGGGGTGGGCGATGCACAGCGAATGAACCGGCCGAGGGTCGCCGCGCGAACCGGTGTAGAGAAAGAACACCAGGAACACGTCGCGGCCGTCCTTCCGCCCCGAAGGGATCCTGCTGTTCGAGTCGTAGTCCCGCCGCGCCGGCCGGCCGTTGCTGAACGCGAGCGACTTGATCTCGAAGCCCTCGACCGGCGGGGTTCCGCTGTCCCCGACCCAGAAGTCCGGGTAGCTGTTACGGCCTTGGGCCGCGAACGGCAGCCCCACTGCCGATACCCGATCCGCAAACCAGTCCTGCGGAAAATACTCCTTGTCGTTCGCGCTCCGCGGGGTCATGGGTGTACCGGCGGCAACAGCCTGTTGCGCCGCGACGAAAATCTCGATGCTGTGTGTCATTGCGCGAGGCGAGGACTCGTTCTTTAGGAACCCAAGTAGGGCCAAGCAATGTAATCCGCGGCAACAACGGCATCAATGCTGGTTCGCGGCTACGGCGTCCGGATGGCGCACTGGAGCTGCGCGACACCCTGCGCCGGCACCTGAAGAGCAGCCACGGCTTCGAAACTGGCCCGGCAACGTGCGCGAGCTGGAGAACTGCATGGAGCGCGCCGCCGTCATGAGCGAGGGCGGCATCATCGACCGCGACGTACTGAATTTGACCGGCCTCGACGTCGGCGCCCTGCCCGAGACCGCCATGGCCGCCGCCGGCTCCGGACCCGTCGCCTCCCCCGGCGCCGACAACATCGACCTCAGCGACCCCGACATCGACGAGCGCGAGCGCGTCATCGCCGCCCTGGAACAGGCCGGCTGGGTCCAGGCCAAAGCCGCGCGCCTGCTCGGCATGACCCCAAGGCAGATCGCGTACCGGATTCAGACCATGAAGATTCGGGTGAAGCAGTTTTAAGCGGTGCCGAAGCTAAGCTCGACGCCCTGCTCACGTTGCGGCTGACCGAGGCGACACGAACCAGTCGCTCCCTCGAAGACATCATGGACGACTTGGCCGGCAAAGCGCAGGCACGTGGCCTGACACCGGAGCTGCTGGACGAGATCCTGAATGCCGCCGACTGAGCTGCGCTGCGTCATCGACACGAATGTCCTGATCAGCGCGGCGCTCTTCGCGGACTCGATCCCCGGACAGGTCCTGCGCCACGTGCTGCGACACGGCAGCCTGCTTGCCTCGCCGCGAACCCTCACCGAATCAGACTTGGCACGCAGCACGTCGGCGGAACGTCGCAGCTTCCCCGTCGCCAGGCTCGCCAAGCGCCAGGGCCGCGAGCTCAGCTTGCGGGTCGAGGGCTGCCGCCTCGGCGGCGGCGAACAGCGCGAGCGCCGCGCGTGGATAGTCGAGGACGAGGGAGCTATGCTCGAATCTGGTGTATCAGCAGGGCCTGGTAGAGGTTGAGGAGGCGGCGCACCGTTGCTGACAATGCGGTTGTCGAGACCCAAAGCAGCAACATGAGAGGTGCGCCATGCGCGACGATACGAATCGAGGGGCAGTCGAGGCAAGTGCGGCAGGAAAGGAGGTGCTCGCCGAGGTCGGCCTGCCGTTGGAAGAGCTGGTGCGCCGCAGGGCGCGGGACATTCTCCAGCGGGCCATTGAGGCGGAGGTTGAGACCTTGCTCGACGAGTTTTCGGAGGTGTCGCTGATCGACGGGCGCCGCGCGGTGGTGCGCAACGGCCATCTGCCGGCGCGCGAGATCCTGACCACCGTCGGGCCGGTCGAGGTGCGGGTGCCCAAGGTGCGCGACCGCACCAGCTCGGGGGTGAAGTTCAACTCCGCGCTGGCGCCGCCGTACGTGCGTCGCAGCGCCCGGGTGGCCGCGGCGCTGGCGTGGCTGTACCTCAAGGGCGTCTCCAGCGGCGATCTCGGCGAGGCGCTGGAGGTGCTGGTCGGCGAGGGCGCCAAAGGCCTCTCGCCGGGCGCGCTGGGACGATTGAAGGCGCAGTGGAGCGAGGAGTACCAGGGCTGGTCGCGCCGCTCCCTGGAAGGCAAGGAATACGCGTACTTCTGGGTCGACGGCATCTACACCTCGCTGCGCGAAAGCGAAGACCCCAAGCTGTGCCTGCTGGTGATCATCGGCGTCACGGCTGACGGCACCAAGGAGTGGGTGGCCATCGAAGACGGCCTGCGCGAATGCACCGCGTCCTGGCTTGACGTCCTGCGCGATCTCAAAGAGCGCGGTCTGAAGGGCGGCCCTCGCCTGGCCGTCGGCGACGGCGCGTTGGGGTTCTGGTCGGCGCTGGAGCAGGTCTATCCCGAGACGGCACATCAGCGCTGCTGGTTCCACAAGATGGGCAACGTGCTCGCGGCCCTGCCGAAGTCGCTGCAAGGCAAGGCGAAAAGCGACCTGCAGGCGAGTCTTCCTGGCGCCCACCCGCAAGGCCGCCGAGCAGGCTTTCGGGCGCTTCCTCAAGCGCTACGGAGCCAAGTACCCAAAGGCGACCGAGAAGCTGGTGAAGGACCGCGATGCCCTGCTCGCCTCCTTCGCCTTCCCGGCCGAGCACTGGGTGCACCTGCGCACCACCAACCCGATCAAGTCCACGTTCGCGACCGTGCGCCACCGCACCACGCGGACCAAGAACTGCGTCTCCCGCAGCACCTTCCTCGGCTTGGCCTTCAAGCTCGCCGAGGAAGCGGCCAAGTCCTGACGGCGCATCCGCGCCCCGGAGAAGGTCGCCGAGCTGCTCGCGGGGACCCGCTACGAAGACGGGATTCCGGTGACCGACGACCCACCGGAGAAGCAACGGGAGGCCGCCTGACTCAGCACTCTGGCCCCAAGGTCATACACCAGTCTTGACCATAGCTCTGTGCATAGACCTCTGATCAGCAAAACTAATCCTGATCAAGATCTTACCTCATAAACCTAGAACTGGTCTCACGACTTTAGCAGTGCTGCACTAGACTCAGCACATGGCCAAACCCCTTCGCATCGAGCTGGTCGATGGACACTACCATGTCACCTCCCGCGGTGATCGGCGCGAGGCCATTTATCATGACGATGCGGACCGCACCGCTTGGCTGGATCTCTTCGGCGAGGTGTGTTAGCGCTTCAACTGGCGCTGCCATGCCTACTGCCAGATGACGAACCATTACCATGGGGTCGTCGAGATGCCTTAGGCCAACCTGTCCAAGGGCATGCGCCAGCTGAACGGTGTGTACACCCAGCGTACCAACCGACGCCACGGACTGGTCGGGCACCTGTTCCAGGGACGCTTCAAGGCGATCCTGGTGGAACGCGATGCCTAGCTGCTGCAGCTCGCGCGCTGCGTCGTGCTCAATCCGGTGCGCGCCGGGATGGTCCGGGCGGCGGAGGACTGGGCATGGAGCAGCTGTCGGGCGATGGTCGGGCAGGCGTCGGCGCCGGCGTGGCTGGAGACGGATTGGCTGCTCGGGCAGTTCGGCGAGGAGCGTGCCCATGCGCAGGCACGCTATGCGGATTTCGTGCGCCAAGGCGTTGGTCGTGCCAGCATCTGGGACGATCTGCGACATCAGGTGTTTCTCGGCAGCGAGGGTTTCGCCGAGCGCCACTGCGCCACCGCCAAACCCTTGGAGCGGCTGCGGGAAGTCCCGCGCGCGCAGCGCCGGGCCTTGGCGCAGCCGCTGGCGAGCCTTGCGCGCCGCTGTTCCGAGCCCGGCGAGGCCATGGCGCGGGCCTTCGCCACCGGCGTCTACACGATGCAGGAGATCGCCGCCTTCTTCGGCGTGCATTATTCGACGGTGAGCCGGGCCGTGCGACGGTTTGCCGTTGAGCGCCGCTCCAACACGACGGCGGCCTCGAAATCTCGGCGTGCCTGAATGCAAGACCTGGCTCCGGCCGTGCCGCTCAAGACCTGGCCCCGGCCGTGCCGCTGGTCGATCCGCGCGAAGGTTCGGGGCATACACCGCCGGGAGGGGGGCGTGCTGCCGACTGAAGGATGTCAGCGGCTTCACCAACGCGGCATCGAGATCGAAGAGGTAGAGGTTTCGGCAGCGATGGCGGAAGGCAAGGTAGGGCTCCAGCGCGCGGACGGTGTCGGCGGACAAGATTGCCGGCCGCAGCTTAGGCAGCTGCAGTGCTGCGTCATCCAGCAGCCGACGGTGCCAGGCGGCGCCGTGCGGCATGCCGCCCATGGTGGCGGCGATGCGGGTGAGCACCTTTTCGATGCCCGTGTAGAAGGTCTCGAGCAGGGCGGCGGCGCCATAGATCGAGAGGCGTGTGCATGTCGATGCATTGAGCTCGGTGCTGGCGCTGTCAATCTCGGCGACCGTCGTGGCGATGCGGGCGCACTCGGCGCGCAGCTCTGCGGCGAGCAGGCGCGGACGGGACTCGGTATCAGGGGACCTGGATCACGCGTCCTTCGGACTCGGCAGGCGCGCGCACCGCGGGCCGGGCGGAGTCAGTGGGCACCAGATCGGCATGTGCGTCTTGCAGCAGCCGCTCGGCGCGGACGGTGGCCCGGATGAGGTCGGCCATGGCGAGCCCGTCCACCAGCAGGTCCACATCGCTGCCGGGCGCAGCGTCGCCACGCGCGAGGCTGCCGAAGAGCAGCACTCGGCCGACGCCGAAATCGTCGCGGAGCATCCGCGCCACCGCCGGCAGCCGCACCAGCATGCGTGCGCACCAGATGGCCGCGGCCTCGCGCTCACGCCGGGCGCGCTCGCGCCAGCCGGCGACATAGTCGGTGAGGTCAGGGTCGGCCGGATCGGCCGCGGGAGTGCGATCAGTGTGCATCATGGCTGCAAGCACGGCACAAGGCAGATCGGAAAACCGCAAGGTGGGTGAGCGAAGCGCTCATGGAAACACGCCGCTTGAACGTAACGGCTTCAACCCAGCCGCTTCGCAGCCGCTTGGTCCAACGCCCCATTGCGGAGGCTGAGAGCGGAGTGGTCCGCACAGCGGACCCTACCCCTTGGCGATGATGAAGCCCCCTGCGGCCATCAGGAGACCGCCGGCGGTTTTTTCTGGCGGCGCTCGCAAGCGCAAGGCCTTTTGCCATGGCCGCGAGCTTCGTTGCCGAGAGCGCGTAGATCAGCTTGACGCCGCCGACGGCTGCAATGGTTGTCACGACGATGACTGCGACGTCCAGCATCCGCAGCGCGGCCAGGTCGAGCAGCATCGGGAAGAGGCTCGCGTAGAAGAGGATGGCCTTGACATCGCCGAGCGTCAGCGCGAAGCCGGCGAGAAAGCTGGCCGTGAGGCTGCCCGTTCCCCGGCCGCTGAAGGCCGATTCTGTCGTCTTGTGCCCGGTCCTGAACAGCGAGACGCCGAGCCAGATCAGGTAGGCGGCGCCGAGGTACTTGAGCGCCATGAACAGGCTGCCCATGGCTTCGGCCGCCGCGGACAGGCCGAGGACGGTCAGCAGGATGAAGACCAGATCGCCGAGCACAATGCCCGCGGCGACCGCGGCGCCGTCAGCAATCCATGCTGTGGCCGAACGGGTGACGACCAATGCCACGCTGGCGCTCGGCGAGGCCGCGAGCAGCGCGAGGATGCCGAACAGCATCAAGGTCTCGATGATGCCCATCTTCGTGCGCGGAACACTGCGGGTAAGCTGCTGCCGGTGGCGGTCAGATCCGCTGGCGGTCCGGCTGCCAGGCGGCCTCCAGCTGCTTGAGCACGTCGCGGCGGCTGATGATGCCGATGAGCTTGCCCTGCTCCGTGACGGGCAGGCGGCGGAAGTGGCTGGTGGCGAAGCGCTCGGCGATCTCGGTGATGGGGGTGTGGGCTTCGACGGTGACGACGTCGGTCTTCATGAAGTTGGAGACCCGCCCGCCGTCCTCGCTGAAGTAGCCGGCGTCTAGGGCGACGTGCATGCAGTCGCGCTCGGTGAGGATACCGACGAGATTGCCCACCTGGTCCAGCACCGGGGCGCCGGAGATGCGCTCCTCCACCAGGATGCGGACGGCCTCGAGCACGTCCATCTCCGGGTGCAGGGTGATCAGGTGCCGTGACATGGCCTCTTTGGCGGTCTTGGATTCGAGCACGGGCGTGTCCTCAGGGCTGTGGGTGCGGGGCTGCAAGCTTAGACGCTGCTCGGGCGGTGTGCACGGGGTGGGCTGGGGAGCTGGGTCAGGAGTTGGTGCAACGCGGCCGGCATGGTGGAGGTTTCTCCAGGGAAAGAGGCGAGATCGCTTTGGTCAGCTGATTGCGGGTTGCGTGCGGTTCGCGGGTTTGACGCGGTGTGCCCGGAATGGAGCCGGGCAGCCGGCGGCCGACTGGAAGTCGGCGCCCCCAGGAGTGGGTCGACTGGGAGTCGGCGCCCCCAGGAGTGGGCCGACTGGGAGTCGGCGCTTCCGGTGCGCCTCAGTTGCGCTGGCTCGGGCAGGACCGGCCCGGGATGCGGCAGGCGCCGCCGCAGTCGGACTCGACGCCGGGAATCTGGTTCAGGCCGCCGCAGCTGCCGGTGATGCCGGGGCGACCGGCGAGGACCTTGAGGGCGAGGCCGGCGACGGCGAGGGGAAAGATGACCAGGGTGAAGAGGAGCTCGTGCATGGGCGTGGTGCTCTCGCCGGCTGTGACTGGATGTATTGGATCGACGGGTCTGATGGGCTGCGCCGCGGCGGCTGATGAAAGCCGGTCTACGGCAGCATCGACGGGCTCGGTTGCCACGCTTTGCCCACCTTACCCCGGTTCGCCACGGCTGCTGATCGAAGCCGGTGTACCGCAGCATCCACGCGAACGGTGGGCACGCTTCGCTTTGCCTACCCTGCGGCTCGGCCGACGTTACACCAGCGGCGCCGGGTCAGCCGCCGAAGTTGTCCAGCAGGATGTTGTCGTCCTCGACCCCCAGGCTGTGCAGCATGCCGATGACGGAGGCGGTCATCATGGGCGGGCCGCAGAGGTAGTACTCACAGTCTTCGGGGGTCGGATGATCCTTGAGATACTTCTCGAACAGCACCTTGTGGATGAAGCCCGTCTCGCCCTGCCAGTTGTCCTCCGGCTGCGGGTCGGAGAGCGCGATGTGCCATTCGAAGTTGTCGTGACCGCGGGCAAGCTCATCGAAGTCTTCCTGGTAGAAGATCTCGCGCTTGCTGCGGGCGCCGTACCAGAAGGTCATGGGCCGTTTGCTGTCGAGCCGTTTCAGCTGGTCGAAGATGTGGCTGCGCATGGGCGCCATGCCGGCACCGCCGCCGACGAAGATCATTTCCGCATCCGTCTCCTTGGCGAAGAACTCGCCGAAGGGGCCGGCGATGGTGACGGTGTCGCCGGGCTCGAGGCCGAAGATGTAGCTGGACATGATCCCCGGCGGCATCTCGGGGTGATCCGGCGGCGGGGTGGCGATACGCACATTGAGCATGATGATGCCCGCCTCGCCCGGATAGTTGGCCATGGAATAGGCCCGGGTAACGCGGTGCCTGGTGCCGGCCTCGAACCGCCAGAGGTCATACTTGTCCCAGTCGCCACGCAGGTGCTCGGGAATCTCGAAATCGCTGAACTTGAGGTGATACGGCGGGCATTCGATCTGGATGTAGCCGCCGGCGCGAAAGGCGACGTCTTCGCCCTTCGGCAGTTCCAGGATCAGCTCCTTGATGAAGGTGGATACGCTGCGGTTGGAGCGCACCCGGCATTCCCATTTGCGGATGCCGAACAGCTCCCGGGGAAGCTCGATGCGCAGGTCCTCTTTGATGGCCACCTGGCAGGAGAGCCGGTAGCCCTCCGCCGCCTCGCGACGGTTGATGAGGCTGGACTCGGTGGGCAGCAGCTTGCCGCCGCCTTCCAGCACCCTGACCCGACACTGACCACAGGTGCCGCCGCCGCCGCAGGCGGAGGGCACGAACAGCCCCGCCTCTGCGAGCGCGCCCAGCAGCTTCTGCCCGGCGCCGCTCGCGATGTCCCGTTCACCGTTGATGTCGATATGCACATCGCCCGAGGGCACCAGCAGGTTGCGGGCACCGAGGATGACCGTCACCAGCATCAGCACGACGGCGGTGAAGATCAGAATACCGAAGGAGAGCGTGAGCATGGATGGGTCTCCGCTGGCGCCCGCCGTCAACCGGGCGTGCTGTGGGTCTGTGTGCCGAATGCTGTTGTCGCCCACCGATTCACGGCCGCCGGAAATCGACCGCGCCGGCGGAAGGCCTGAAACACCCCTGCGTCATGATGGAGGTGACATGCATGCTCCAGAGCCCGGGCATGTCCCGGGCCATCCACCAGATACGCGTAGAACTGCACCGAAACGCGCTCGTACTCCGCCGGCACTGGCATCTGTTTACTCTCCCGTGCAGTCGACCGCTGCAATGCTCCCGTGTCGCCGGCGCCGCGTCAGATGCTGATGCCGGAGAACGACATGAAGGCCATGGCCATCAGCCCGGTGGTGATGAAGGTGATGCCGAGCCCCTGGAGCCCATCAGGCACGTCGCTGTACTTGAGCTTCTCGCGGATGCCCGCCAGCAGCACCAGCGCCAGCGCCCAGCCGAGCCCGGTGCCGAAGCCGTAGACGGTGCTCTCCGGCAGGTTGTAACCGCGCTCCACCATGAACAGCGAGCCGCCGAGGATGGCGCAGTTGACCGTGATGAGCGGCAGGAAGATGCCGAGCGCCTGGTACAGGGCGGGGAAGTACCGGTCCAGCGTCATCTCCAGGATCTGCACCATGGCGGCGATGACGCCGATGTAGGTGATGAGCCCGAGAAAGGACAGATCAAGATCGCTCAGGCCGAGCCAGCCGAGCGCCCCCTCCGCGAGCAGGTACTGGTGGATGACGGCATTCACCGGCACCGTGATGGTCTGCACCACGATCACCGCGAGCCCGAGGCCCAGCGCCGTCGTGATGCGCTTGGACACGGCGAGGAAGGTGCACATGCCGAGAAAGAAGGCGAGCGCCAGGTTCTCGACGAACACCGCCTTGAACAGCAGGGACAGGTAGTGCTCCATGAAAACAGCGTCCTCAGAGCAAGGCCGGCCGGGTGCGCGCTGCTGCGGCGGGCGCTGCCGGAGCCGGCGGGGGCATCGCGCTCGCGCTCATCCGGCCTCGGTGCGATGCACGATGTGGATGCGGTACTCGGGCTTCTCGATCTGCTGCGGGCGCCAGGTGCGGATGGCCCAGATCATGAGCCCGATGATGAAGAAGGCACCCGGGGCCAGCAGCATCAGGCCATTGGGCTCGTACCAGCCGCCGTCTTCCAGCAATGGCAGCACCTGCACACCGAGTAACGTCCCGGAGCCGAGCAGCTCGCGAATGGCGGCGACGGTGATGAGTATGGCGCTGTAGCCCAGGCCATGGCCGAGTGCGTCCAGGAAGCTCGGCCAGGGCGGATTCTTGGACGCGAAGGCCTCGGCGCGGCCGAGCACGATGCAGTTGGTGATGATGAGCCCGACGAACACCGATAACTGCTTGGAGAGCTCATAGGCGAAGGCCTGGAGCACCTGATCCACCACGATGACCAGCGAGGCGATGATGGTCATCTGGATGATGATGCGGATGCTGCTCGGCATGTGCTCCCGGATCAGGCTGATGATCACCGAGGCACCGACGATCACCGCCGTCAGCGCAATGCTCATGGTAATGGCGGGCCCCAGCTTGGTGGTCACCGCCAGCGCCGAGCAGATGCCGAGAATCTGCAGCGTGATGGGGTTGTTGTCGACGATGGGCTCGACGAGGAGTTTGGTGTCGGTGCCGTTCATGGTCGAATCCAGATCATGTTTCAGTGATCAACGGCGAGCGAGAGGACGGGCCGAGGCGTGCAGAAGTGCACTTCCATGCCAGCGCGGGCCGCAACTGCACTCCTGCACTCCTGCACTCCTGCACTCCTGCACTCCTGCACTCTCCACTTTCCCGCAGCTACCGCCCCAATTCATCCAACCGCGCCAGGAACGGTCCATATCCCTGCTCCCCGAGCCAGAAATCCATCAGGCTCTCGACGCCGTTGCTGGTGAGGGTCGCGCCCGACAGGCCGTCCACCTTGTACTCGGCATTGGGCGCGCTCGGGTCCACGCTGCCCTTGACCACCTCGATGACGGGCTCGCCGTCGGGGCCGATGACGGTCTTGCCGGGCCACTGGCCGAGCCACTTGGGGCTCGCCACCTCGCTGCCGAGGCCGGCGGTCTCGCGCTGCTCGTAGAAGGTGAGGCCCTTGGCGGTGCGACCGTCCGGTGCCAGCGCCAGCAGACCGTGCATGGTGGACCAGAGTCCCTGGCCGTAGACGGGCAGCACGATGGTTTGGAGCGCGCCGTCCTCACGCACCAGGTAGACGGGCATGCGATTCGGGCGGCGGCGGATGCCGCCGGGGTCGTATCCCAGGGCCAGGCTCTGCGCCGGGTCCTGCGCCGCCTCCCGGTAGGAATAGGTCGCCGCTGCGCCACCGTCGATAAGCTCGCCCGTATCCAGGTCCACGAGGACCGTCTCGATCTGCTCGAAGGCCTGCTCCAGACTCACGCCCGGGTCATCCAGCCCCGCCACCTTCACCACCTCCCGCCTCAGCTCCAGCGCAGCATTGCGCTCCTGCAGCGGGCGCAGGGTGACGGCCGTCGCCGACACCACCACCGAGCAGGCCAGGCACAGGGCTACGGCCACGGCCAGGGTCTTGCGCGGATCATCGTTGGGCAGGGCAAACACCGCCCGCAGCCGGCTGATCACAGCGTTGCTCATGCCAGGTCCCTCCGCCGCCGGCGCCGCACATTTGCCTGCACCACGAACCAGTCAATCAGCGGCGCGAACAGATTGCCGAACAGGATCGCCAGCATCACGCCCTCCGGATAGGCCGGGTTCAGCACCCGGATCAGCACGGTCATGAAGCCGATGAGGAAGCCGTAGATCCACTTGCCCGTCTCCGTCATGGACGCAGACACAGGGTCCGTGGCCATGAACACCAGGCCGAAGGCGACGCCCCCGAGCACCATGTGCCAATGCCAGGGCAGGCCGAAGGCGGGATTGGTCTCGCTGCCGAGGCCGTTGAACATGAGCGCCGTGGCGACGACGCCCAGGAACACCCCGGCCATGATCCGCCAGGAGGCGACACCGGTGAACAGCATGAAGGCGGCGCCGACGATGATGAACAGCGTGGAGGTGGCGCCGATGGAGCCCTGGATGGTGCCGAAGAAGGCACTCCACCAGGTGACGCCGGCGGCCTGGATGGCCTCCACACCGCCTTCCGCCGCCAGCATCAAGGGCGTAGCCCCGCTGAAGCCGTCCACCGCGGTCCAGACCCCGTCGCCCGAGATCTCGGCGGGGTAGGCGAAGAACAGGAAGGCCCGACCGGTGAGGGCGGGATTCAGAAAATTCTTGCCGGTGCCGCCGAAGACCTCCTTGCCGATGACCACGCCGAAGGACATGCCGAGCGCCACCTGCCAGAGCGGAATGTCAGGCGGCAGGGTCAGCGCGAAGAGGATGGAGGTCACAAGGAACCCTTCGTTCACCTCGTGATTGCGTACGGTGGCGAAGAGCACCTCCCAGAAGCCGCCGGCGGCCATGGTGACGGCGTAGATGGGCACGAAGTACACCGCGCCGTGCAGGAAGTTGTCCCACAGGCTCGCCGGGTCATAGCCACCGGCGCCGAGCAGCCAGAGCACCGCGCCGCGCCAGCCCGGGACCTCTTCCACGCCCATGGCCGCCATGGCCTGATTGGCCTGGAGCCCGATGTTGAACATGCCGAACAGCGTGGCGGGGATCACCGCGATCCAGACGAAGATCATCACCCGCTTCAGATCGATGCCGTCGCGCACGTGCGGCGCGCGGGCGGTGACCGTGGACGGCGTATAGAGGAAGGTGTCCATCAGCTCGAACACGGCGCCGAAGCGCTCCCAGCGCCCGCCGGGCTGAAAGTGCCGCTCCTGGCGGTCGAGAAACTTGCGTAGGCGCTGGCTCATGGTGGCAGAGACCCTGGCGTCAGAAACCGCTGTGTTTCAGTTCAGTGCAAAGGGGGCGAAGGGCCAAACAGGGGGCCAAAGGGGGGCCAAAGGGGGGCACAGGCACTCCGGCAGCGGGCGGAGCGCCGGGTCACTCGTGCTCGTGCCGGATCTGCTCCAGGTTGCGGCGCAGCGCCGGGCCGTAGTCGTGCTTGCCGCAGTCGACGAAGCTCAGCAGCGCCAGGTCCTCTTCATCCAGCTCCAGGGCGCCCAGGGCCTCGGCGGTCTCGATGTCGTTCACCAGCAGCGCCCGCAGCAGCTGGGTGGGCAGCAGATCCAGCGGCATGACCCGCTCGTAGGCACCCACGGGCACCATGGCGCGCGGGCTGCCGTGCAGGGAGGTGCCGAGGTCCAGGTCACCGTCGCCGCGGCGCGACCAGAACAGGTTGAGCGCGGAGTAGCGCCCGCGCCCGGGCATGATCCAGCCCAGCAGCGCCCGCTCGCGGTCCTCCGGCAGCACCGTCACCTGGTTGTGGAAGCGCCCCAGGTAGGCGCTGGTGCCCACGGCCTGGCGACCGCTGAGGGCCGAGCCCGAGATCACGCGGGCCTCGTGCGTGCCCTTGAGCTCGCCGCGGATCAGGTCATTGGTGCTGGCGCCGGCACGGGTACGCAGCACCCGAGGGTTGGCCACCATGGGACCGGCAAGGGAGATGATCCGCGTCGGGTCGAGGCGACCGGTGCGGAACAGCCGGCCCACGGCGATGACGTCCTGCCAGCCGATGTGCCATACCTGGTGCGCGAGGCTCGCCGGGCGCAGAAAATGGATATGCGTACCGGGCAGGCCGGCGGGGTGCGGCCCGGCGAACGCCGCAAGGTGCAGGTTCGCCACCGCGGGCAGATCGACCCCGGCATTGGGGCGCGTGCAGACATGCACCGGGCCGTCCGTCAGCTTGGCGAGCACCCGCAGGCCGTCGCCGAAGGCCGCGGCGGCAGTGCCGATGAAGGGCGTTGGGTCGGGCGCCAGCGGCTGCGTGTCCATGGCCGTGACGAAGAGCGCGTCCGGCTCCCGCCCAGGGTCGGCGATCATGCTGAAGGGACGGGTGCGCAGCGCGAGCCAGGCACCCGACGCGGTGAGGTTCTCGATGACCTGATCGCGGCTCAGGCCGTCCAGCTCATCGGCGCCGTAGGCGTTGAAGGTTTCCTGGTCGGCCCCGTCCGGGTCGTGCTCCGGGTCGTCCAGGCGGATGACGATGGTCTCCAGCACCCGCCGCGGGCCGCGGTGGATGGCCTCCACAACGCCGCTGCCGGGCGCCGTGCCCACCACCTGGCGGTAGGCCTTGCGGCGGGTGAGCGGCTGGCCGAGCCGCACCCGGTCGCCCTCCTCCACTTCCAATGTCGGCAGCCGTTTGGGGCCGCGCACGTCGAGGCCCACGTAGGCGACGTGGCCCACCGGCTGCGCCGGCTCCACGGCCGCCGCATCCGTGACGGGCGCGGGGGCACCACTGAGCGGAACATCGAGCCCCTTGCGGAGCCGGAAACCTTGGACTGGCGGCACAGCTGCCGCCGGAGTCTGCCCGGTACTACGTACAACCACCGTCAAAGTCCGACTGCATGACCGCAACACTGGCACTGTGCGCGGTTGGTATGGGGACATCGCGGTGAGCGACGCGGTGTCCGACACAACCGGCTCAGCACCTATTTGGACGGAACATAGCACAGCCGCCCGGGCAAAAGCGCGCGCACAAAACCCTGCGGAAAGCAGTGCTGAAGGGACGTGCCCAGCGCCCGGGTGGCCCGGGGGGCGCCGACAGCGGAGAGGTCGGCGGTGGCAAAAAACTGGGGCCGAGATCGTCAGCGTGCGGCGCGCCGCGGTTGGGAACGGCTAGCCCCCGGGGTCTGCGTCAGCGTCGATGCACGCCTGCATGTGCGCGCGGTGGGGTGCAAAGCCCTGGCGCTGCCAGAAGGCCATGGCGGCAGCATTGGCCACCATCACGCTGATCTCCAGCCGCTGCGCGCCGAGGGCTGCGAGGTCTGTCCGCAGCGTCTCAAGCAACCGGCGCGCCAGGCCGCGACGGCGCTGCGACTCCAGAACGTAAAGGCTGTCGATGACGGCGTAGCCCGCAAAGTCGGCGGGGGAGCACAGGCCACGCCGACGCCGCACGAGGCGCCGAAGCGCACGCCGCAGCACAAGCCCCAGCCGGACACGTGCGCGCACACCCCGGACCCGTGCGCCTGCTGCAGGCGGCGCGCGCAGGCGTCCCTGGACATAGCCCAGGATGGCGCCGTCCTGCTCCGCGACATAGATGCGCTGGCCGGGCGTGCGCAGCTGCGCGCTGGCCCAGGCGCTCCAGTCGACCCCCGATGCGAGCGGATAGCCACCCAAGCGCTCCTGCAAGGCCGCCTCGGCGGCGAGCATCGGCGCGAGCGCCGCTGCATCGCCGGGCCCGGCGCGGCGGATCACCACTGCGTCGTCAATACCGTTCACGACAGACGAGCGTCGCACCGGCACTCACCGCCGCGCCCCGCTGAAGCCCCCGGGACCCCGCCCGGTCGCCGCCACAGGGCGCATACCCGACCGTTCGCCTGGACACAGCAACGGCCCGTAACCCCACCGTTGCGGCGACTGGAGCACGCCGGAAACAATCGGGTAACGGCAACGAACCAACAAGGTGTTTCGCCAATGGCACTGACCCTCCAGACACGGCTCAAGGCCAATCCCGACGTCCTGGTCACCGAGCTCACGGACGAGGACGGCCGACCCGAGGCCGTGCTGTTGAACCTCGCGACCCACCAGTATTTCAGCCTCAACGCCAGCGGCATCCCGGTTTGGCACACCTGCCAGGCACAGGGGCCGCTTGCCGATGCGGTGTCGGCATTGACGGCCCGTTTCGAGGTGTCCCAGGAGCACGCCGAGGCCTCGGTGCTGCGCATGGCGGAGGCGCTCACCGCCGCGGCGCTGGCCGGACCGGTGGAGGATGCCCAAGCCTGAGCTGCGCGCATCCGGACACAGCCATCGGAGCCCGTCGACCGCTGTCGCCCGCACCTGTGTCCGCCACCCCCGGCCGTCGTGCCCCGATGGCGCCATCCACTCCCATTTCGACCATGCATCGGCTGATCACACAGCGGCGGCAGGGCACGCAACGGCCGACGCCGCATGCAGGGCCTCTGGCACGCCTGGGCAGGCGGCTCCGTCACTTCACCGGGCCAGGGGACGTCGCCACGTTTCTGGCGATGGGATTGGCGCTCGCCACCATGGGTCGCCGGCTCGCGCGGCATCCGCTCCCGGCGCTGCTGGACCGCGCCGGGGCGCCCACCGCACCAACAGACCACATGGTGCCAAGCCCCGCCGCATTGGCACGCGCGACCCGTCTGGCCCGTTATGCGGATTTCTGGCTCCGGAGCCTGCGCACGCACAACCCCTGTCTGCGCCGCTCGCTGGTGCTGTTCCCGCGCCTGCGCCGGGCCGGACTGCCGGTGGTGTTCTGTCTCGGCGTGCGCAATGACCGGCCCCTGAGCCCGGAGGAGCAGGTCACGGGCCACGCCTGGCTGGAGCTCGACGGGCGCGCCCTGTTCGAGCCGGAGGGGGTCGCGCACTATGTGCCCACCTTCCGTTATCCGGCCTCGGCGGTGTCCCCATCGAAGCGCAGGCCATGGGCCGCGAGCAACGACTCCAGCGCGGCGCCCTCGCCGAAGATGTCAGGCCCCGCATCCAGCCGGTAGGCCGGCGCCGTGCGGACCAAGGCGCCCAGCGCGGCCATCTGGGCACGCGCGTGCGCCCCGCCGCCCGCCGCGACCACGCCCCCGCTCGCCGGCAGCAGCGCCACCAATGCCGCCGCCGGCGACAGGCGCGCGAGTCGGCTGGCGCCGGCGACGACGCGGGGGAACAGCAGCGCCGCGGGCCGGCAGCTGTCCACCCGGCGCCCCGGCAGCAGTGCCTCCGGGTCGGCAAAGGCCTTGCCGGCTGCGGGTTTCGCCACGGCCCAGGACAGCCGCTCGCCGAGCACCGGATCGAAGGCAAAGCCCCGCGCGAGCCCGCTGAGGCGCGGCGCAGCCTCGTCGTGCAGCAGGATCAGGTCGTCCGCAAGCCAGCCCCAGCCGTGCTGGATCAGGCTGAGCGCGGCGCTGCTCTTGCCGCTGCCGGACTCACCGGCCAGCACCAGCCCGCGGCCCGCGCGGACCACGGCGCTCGCATGCAGCGCATAACGCCCCCGCGGGCGCAGGAGCCACGCCAGCGTGAGCAGCCAGGCCTCCTGCTGGAGCTTGAGCGGCGCCCGCCACCAGGTCTCGGCGAGGGCGAGCTCGGCGGCGCCGGTGGCCGGGTCGATGCGGCAGCGGGCGTGCGGCAGGTCCAGGCCCACAAGACCGTCGGGCAGTGCCTGCGGCCGGACGAAAATGAGGCCGTTGGCCGCCGGGGGCGGCGCCGTCGGCTCATCCCGCGGCGCCAGCGCAGCGATGCGCACACAAAGGGCAGGCGCGCCTCCCACGGGCGCCGGTGACAGGAGCAGAGCGCCCTCCAGCCAGGCCGTGACCTGCCGGGCCAGCGCAGCCGAGAGCGCGTCGATGCGCAGGGGCACACCCGCCACCGCCCCCGACCAGGACGCCTCCGCCGACCGAGCCGGCCCAGCGCGGGTGGCTGCGGCGAGCGCGGTCATTCCGGCTGTGTGATGTCGTACTTGCGCGGGTCGAACCGGAACTTCACCAGCGGGGGGCCGCCGTCCGCGGACGGGACCAGCTGTACTTCCGGCTCGTCCTCTCCGGACGCGGACGCAGCGCCCGGCTCGTCCGCGGTCTGCGGGGCGGCCGCGGTATCGCCGCTCGGGGCGGCCGCTGCCGGCTCCTCGGTCTGCGGCAAGGCTGTCTTGGCCGCTCGCCCGTCATCGCGGATGCTGATGTGCAGCACGTCGGGGACCACGAAGACCGCAGCGCTCGTGACGGCGGCGTCTCCGTCAGGTTCCGCCAGCACCACGAAGGCGACCTGGCCCGGCGTACCGAGCGCCCCGACCACCTCGTCCAGACTCACCGGCGCGAAGCCTGCCCCCGGCGGCACCAGGCGCGCGAGCTGCGAGCCGAGGGCCATGGCGTCATCCCGGGTGGGCGCACGGCGGAGGTCCAGCACAATAGCCGCCTTCCCCGGGTTGGCCGGGGTCCCCTGCGCCCGGGGTGCGTCACCGCCATTGGCAGCAGCAGGCCCTGCCACCACATGGATGCGACGGATGCGCACCTGCGCCGGGTCATCCGACCGCTCGGTGAGCAGGACGTAGGCGAGCCCCGCATGGCTGCGCAGCACCGAAGCGATGCGCCGCACCGACGTAAGGGCATGCGCGGGCGCGTCCGGCTGCTCCGGGTCCCGGCGATACTCGGCTGCCGCCAGCAGGGGCGCGAGATCCTGTGCCAATGCCTCCATGACGGCGCTTTGCCCGGCGCTCTCTGAGTCGAGCTCCCAGGCCCCGGCCGCCTCGGGCGCGGTGCCGGCCCACAGGGGCAGCGGCGCCAGCAGCATGGCGCAGGCCGCCGGCAGCAGACGGCGCAGCGCGGCGGGGCAGCGCCGCCGCGTCGGCGCCCGGTCCGAGAGCACCGGCGGTATGTCCGCCGTTCGCCCCTGGGCTGAACGTGTTGATGGCTTCATCCGTTCGACTCCGGCAGGCAAGTCCCCACTGCCTGTGCCGCGCCCACAAAGGCCCGGGGGGCGTGGGGCTCCGCAGCACCGGTGAGCGCTGCGAACCAGGGATGGTCCGGTTGCGCCCGGATCCAGTCCACGGCACCCACGTGCTTGGCGCAGTACCAGCAGGGAAAGTGATCGTCATCGCGCCAGTCGCCGTCGGCGGCGTGGGCGCGCTTCTGCGCTTTGAAGGCCTGGCGCCGTGCCGCGAGCGCCGCCAGGGCCTCGGCAAGGTCCATGCTGTGCAGGTCCGCCACGGTGGCCGCATCCGCGCCCTGAAAGCCCGACAGGTGGCAACAGAGCCCGAGCCGGCCCTGCCAGTCCAGGTTGAGCTCCAGATCCTGCAGCGGCGCACAGGGAAACAGGGCTTCGCGCCAGCCCCCGGGCGTGAAGCCCACGGGAAAGTCGCTGGCGGCCTGCAGTGCGTGCAGCTCCGCGTCCAGCGCCTTACGCGCCTCCGGCCCCATTTCCAGGTCGCGCGATGCCGGGTTCGGGTCGCTCATCAGGTGGCCGAAGCGCAGGCCGAGCGCGCCCAAGCCTTTTGCCAGCGCCACGGCCGCCTCGATCTCGCCGCGATTGTGGCGGGTCAGGGTCATGTTGAAGCTGAAGGGCAGGCCCCGAAGCACACAAGCACTGGCCGCCTGCAGCACCCGCCGATAGGAGCCGCGCCCCCGCAGGGCGTCGTGCGTGGCCTCCCGTGCGCCGTCCAGGCTGAAGGTGATCATGCCGAGCCGCGCGCGATGGCGCTGGAGTGTCTCCAGGTGCTTGGGCAGCGACCAGCCGTTGGTGACCATGGACCAATCGAGCCCAGCGCCGGCGGTGAGCCCGACGATGTCGGCAAAGCGACTGTGCAGCGTCGGCTCTCCTCCCGTGAACGAGAGATGGCCGATGCCGTTGGCTCGGGCCTGCGGCACCAGCCGCTCCAGGAGACCGAGCGGCAGTTCCGCACGGCCGCCGTGCCGACCGGACGGGCAGTGACCGCAGCGCAGGTTGCAGCGGTCCGTCAGCTCGACGACGAGCTTGACCGCCCGGCCCGCCGTGAGCGCCGGCCGCGTTTCCCGTGGTGCGACCTCGCCCGTCCGGTCGTTTGAACGCATGGGCTTTACAGCGGACCCGGGGGCGGCGGGAACTGGTCGACGTTGCTGAAGCTCCCGAAGGCGCCGGCAGTGACGTCGCGGAGGTCGCCGCGCGGCACCAGTTGCGGCTCGGCGAAGGTAAGGCGAGGCTCCTCGAAGGCCAATTTGGCTCCGGGCAGCGTCACGGCGCCGTCGGCTGACGGCGTTGCGTCGGTGGCATGGCTCTTGGTCATGGGTGACATCCTCTCAAACAGAGATTCACAGGAATTCCGGTGCCTGTGCCGGACGCTCAGGGCGAGCCCGGCCGCAGGCGCAACAGGGTCGCAATACGCCTGGTCCCGCCGCCCGGATTACGGGCAGGTGCAGTCGTAGTGGACGGTCAGCTCGTCGGGCAGCGGGTCGGTCTCGTACACGACACGCAAGGTATCGCCGCATGCGAGGAACGACGGCAGGGGATTGTATGAGGCGGGTACGGGCTCAACGGCCGTGATTCTCACCGACGGCTCCACCTCGATGTCGTAGTTATTGGCAGTCGCGGGGAAGGGTGCGTTGTGAGCGTCGATGTCAGCAGCGCCACCGCAGACGTCCACTTCCCCCTGTTCCGGCAGGAAGGTGACAGGCACCGTGGCCTGCCCAACCGGGTCGCGCCAGAAGTCGACGAAGAAGTAGAAGTTGTTGACCGTGGCCAGACCAATCACGAAGTCGACATCGACACACTCACCAACTGCCAGCGCCAGGTCGAGGTACTGACCATCAGCCGGAAAATCGACAATGGAGCCCACCCCAGCCGGATCTCCAGGCGCGCCGCCGGGACGACGGTTGAGCACGATGTTACCGCCGGTGATGTCTGCGGTACGGGATTCCAGACCGACACCCTGTGGGACGGCAACGTTATTAGGCCCGTTGCACACCACTGCTGTAAAAAAGAAACGCCCTGCGGGAAAGCCCGCACTCGCATTGGGCCTCGGATCGTAGAACTGGTCTTCCACCGTGGGCAGCGGCGGCATGAGCTGGTTGTTGACGAGCTCGCCGGTTTGCCCGAATGCTGCTGGTGCGCTGACACCAGCCACGGCCAGAAGCACGGCCCGGCTGATTCGCGAATCCACTGAGACTGGACACATGGCGTGATGATCTCCGTATGAACGACAAAATTGAAATGCCGAATCAAGCCGAGCCGTCGCGCACCCTCGCGCAGGTCATGGCTGCCGCTTGGCCTGCGCAGCCGCCCAGGCTGGCTATCTTAATACGCAGTGCAACATGCCAAGGCGGTGCTGTTGATCGGGGCCGACCCGATCAACACAGACGGTATTTCCTGGTAATATCGAAAGCGACGGTGTCGCGCGGGACGCACAGACCTGGACGGTGCGGTTACAAAGGCTGGGGGACTGCCGGAAGCGGCCTTAAGGGCAGTCACAGTCATAGGACACCGTGACGGCGTCGGGCAGCGCAGCGTTGTCGTAGACCGGCAGCGCCAAGCGCTCGTTCACGGTGCCGCACCCGATCGGCAGCGAATTACCAAACCAAAAACCAATGGGTGCCGGATCCAATCCGCCCTGCTCGATACGCACCGTGGCGTTTTCGATCGGGCGCGTGGCGAGGTAATAGATGTCCGGGCGGTCGGGGTTGCCGCGGTAGATGTCGATGCCCGCGGTGCCGTTGCAGACGCTCACGACACCCTCGTTCGGCGCGTCAGTGACCGGCACCAGGGCCTGGCCCAGGGGGTCCCGCCAGAAATCGACATAGAAGGAGAAGGGTGCGGTGGAGCTGAGTCCGATCAGATACGGAACCAGCACGCATTCGCCTGCGCCAAGGGAGAGGTCCGCGTAGCCCCCGTCGGCGGGGAAGTCGAGGATGGAGCCCGCGCCCGCCGGGTCACCGTCCACCGCGCCCGGGATCCTGTTCAGCAGCACGTTGCCGCCGGTCAGAGACTCGGTGCGCGATTCCAGGCCGGCCCCCTGGGCACCGGAGCCCTGGTTGTCGTTATTGCAGACCTGGGCCAGGAAATAGAAGCGCCCCGCGGGCCCGTCCGGTACCGGTGTGGGATCGAATGCCTGGCTCCCAATGACCGGTGGCGGCGGCATCAGGTCGGCGTTGACCAGGACCCCGGTCTGCGCCCCCACGCCAGGTGCGGCGAGACAGGCGACACTGAAGGCAAGCATTGCCGGGACGTGCTGCCGCGTCGTTGCTGACCACATGGCTTTGAACACTCCGTCGGGTCGGTGAAACAGGGCCTCACTGCCGCGGTCGCCGGCGGCTGCGCCGAGCACGCCTTGCGTGAGCGACGCGGTGCCCATGACACGGGCTAGTCCAACACGGAGCCTCTTTACTGTAGATCGGGGCAGACCCGATTTACACACACAGTGTTTCCCCGGGGCAGGCGCACTTCAGTGCGCCGACAGCAAGTGCCCGCCGGCGTCAGGTGTGGCGTCAGGTTTTCCGGGGCGGTGCGCGAGGGCTCGGGCGGAGAGGGGAACGCCGCGATCAGGTGCAGCACGGAGGCGCGGTCTGGTGCGGGCGGTCGCGGCCGGAGCGGTGTCCGACCGGGGCAAGCGCAGGCCTCAGCCGGCCTGCGCCGCGCCCGCACACCACTCATCCAGGGTGACGTTGACTGCGTCCAGGTCGGCAGCGAGCCGGGGCAACAGGCGCTCGGCCTCATCCAGGCGACCGTCGCGACCTGCTCTCTCCATGTCGGCCGCGAGCTGCTGCAGCGCCTCGGCGCCGATATTGCCGGCAGAGCCCTTGATTGAGTGGGCCCGGGTACGCACCGCTTCGGCATCGCCCGCGGGGATGGCGTCCGCCAGCTCCGCGTAGAGACCCCTGGAGCTCTCGACGAAGATGCCGGCGATCTCGCGGGCGATCTCCTCATCGTTATCGAGGCGCTCGACCATGGCCGCGATGCTGAACCGACCCTCGGCGGCTGCATCCGGCAGCGTCGCCGTCTCGGCTGGGGCGAATGGCGCGGGCGCTGCGAATGCAGGCTCCTGCGGCGGCTCGGGCGGGGCCGCGGGCGGCGGTGCGTCCGCGGCAGGCGCCCCCGGGGGATCGCCCGCGGACCGGGCAGCCGGGGCAGACCTTTCAGCACCGGCGGCGCTGGTTTGCTGCGGATCATCCGCCAGCAGGAAGGCCGCGAGGGTCCGGCCCAGGGTGTCGCGCTGCACCGGCTTGGTGACGAAGTCGTCCATGCCGGCCTCGATGCAGCGGTCCCGGTCGGCGGTGGAGGCATGCGCGGTCATGGCGATGATGGGCAGCCGGCGGCCGGTGCCCACCTCCAGGGCACGGAAGCGGCGGGTGGCCTCCAGTCCGTCCATGTCGGGCATCTGCACGTCCATGAGCACCAGGTCGTAGGGGATGAGCTGCAGCGCCTTGAGCGCCTCGCGGCCGTTGGCGACGGCGTCCGCGCGGTAGCCGAGCCGCTTCAGCATGGACAGCGCCACCTTCTGGTTGGTGGGATTGTCCTCGGCCACCAGCACGCGCAGCGGCAGGCCGGTCTCCGGTGCTTCCGCCGGGCTGGCGGCGGCGGCCGCCAGCTCGCCCGGGCGCTCGAACAGGCGCACCAGGAGCCGGTGCAGGACGTTGCGCTTCACGGGCTTGGTGAAGAAGGCGTCGAAGCCCGCCTGCTCCAGGGCCCGACCGTCGCCGCGCTGATCCCGGGACGAGAGCATCACCAGCTTTGGCTCGCCGTACTCGCCGCTGCGGCGGATCTCGCGGCCCAGGGTGAGACCGTCCACCACCGGCATCATCATGTCGAGCACGACGATGTCGTAGGCCCGGCTGGCGTCGCTGGCGGCGCCCAGACGCTGCTTGGCCTCGTCCGCCGAGCTGGCCTGATCGATGACGCAGCCGAAGGCCGTGAGGTATTCGTACAGCACGCGCAGGTCGGTGGCGTTGTCGTCCACGATGAGCACGCGCTTGCCCATCAGCACGTCGTCCGGAGCCGACACGGCCGCCTGCGCCCGCGGGTCCAGCAGGAAGGGGATCTCGCACCAGAACACCGAGCCACGCCCGGACGTGCTGTCGCAGCCGATGCGCCCGCCCATGAGCTCCACCAGCTGCTTGGAGATGGCGAGCCCGAGGCCGGTGCCGCCGAAGCGGCGCGTGGTGGTGGCGTCCACCTGGTAGAAGGATTGGAACAGCTTCGCCTGGCGCGCCTCGTCGATGCCGATGCCGGTGTCCGCCACCTCGAAGCGCAGCAGGCAGTGGCTGTCGTCCTCACCCGCATCCAAACGCTGCACGCCCACCGACACCTCGCCGTGCTCGGTGAACTTGATGGCGTTGCCGGTGAGATTCACCAGCACCTGGCGCAGCCGGCCTGCGTCGCCGCGCAGGCGCACCGGTATACCCTCCGGCAGCAGGCAGTTGAACTGGAGCCCCTTCTCGAAGGCCTTGAGCGCGAGCATGTCCGCGACTTCTTCGACGGTGGCGCGCAGGTCGAAGCCGGTGACCTCCAGCTCCATGCGCTTGGCCTCGATCTTGGAGAAGTCCAGGATGTCGTTGATGACGTCCAGCAGCGCCTCGCCGGAGTTGTGGATGGTCTCGACATAGTCGCGCTGCATGGCATTGAGGTCGCTGTCACGCAGCAGCCCGGTCATGCCGATGACGCCCACCATGGGCGTGCGGATCTCGTGGCTCATGTTGGCCAGGAAATCGCTCTTGGCCTGGCTCGCCGCCTCCGCCGCCTCCTTGGCGCGGCGCATGGCATCGGCGGCCTCGCGCCGCTCGGTGATGTCGCGGATGCTGCAGCGCAGGCCCATGTTGGTGCCGTCCGCGTCGAAGATGGGCTGACCGGAGATGACCGCCCAGGACAGGCTGCCGTCGCGGTGCAGGAGCCGGAACTCGTGCTCGCCGCCGTCGGCATCGAGCAGGCGCTGCACCTGCGCGCGGAAGGCATCCCGGTCGTCCGGATGCACCATGGGCAGCGGGTAGTCCGGCATGGCGAGACACTGCTCGACGGTATAGCCACTGACCCGCTGCACCGCCGGATTCACCCACAGCAGCTTGCCGTCCGGGTCGGTCCAGTCCTCCCAGTCGTAGGTATAGTTGGCGATGGCGCGGAACTCGCGCTCGCTGCGCCGCAGGGCCTCTTCAGCGCGGCGGCGCTCCGCCACCTCGCGATTCAGGGCAGCGTTCTTGGCCTCGATCTGGCGCTCGCGCAGGGCCGCCTCCGTGAGCCGCGCCTGCAGCGCCGCGGCGCCGAGATTGGCGCGGAAGACGATGGCCACACCGGCCAGCACCAGCGCCGCCAGCACGGCAATGGCCGACACCTGCACCCAGGGGTTGAGACCGCTGGCGACGGCATCCACCCGGTTCAGCTCGATGAGCTGGAACGGGGTGCCGGCCACGGGCACGGCAGAAACGAACACCGACAGGCCGGACTCCGGCAGCGTCAGGCGCAACGGCTCGGACAGATCCGGGATGGCTGCACCCGGGGCCGACTCCAGGTGGGCCAGCACCTCACGCCAGAGCGCGGAATCCTCGCCCCCCACGAGCCGGCGACCGGCATCGCCGCCCTCCACCAGCGCGAAGGCAAGGGCCTGCCCGGAGCCGCCCGCGTCCAGCAGGGCCGAGTGCAGCAGCCCTGGGTCGATCCAGGCCACGAGCTGCCCGGCATACTCGCCCTTGAACCGATACGGCACGGAGACCACGACCGCCGCCCCCGCCTCCAGCGTGCGCACCAGGCCGCCGCGCTCGTTGGGCCGCAGGCAGGCGCGCAGGTCGGGCTTGCCGGGCGCACCGTCCGAGCGCTCGCTCTGCGCGTCCACCAGCGCGGTGCCGGTGTCGTCCACCAGCACCAGGCGCTGGTAGATGGGCTCCCCGGCGACGCGCTTGCGGTCCATCAGGTCCGAGAACAGCTGCTCGATGGGGATCAGGCTCTGGTTGAGCCCGAAGCGCCCGCTCATGCCGAGCGCCAGATTCTCGAAATAGACCGATACCTCGCGCGCCCGGGCGAGGTTTTCCAGATCGCTCAGCTTCTCTTCAAAGAAGTACTCGATGGCCGTGCTGCGGCTCTCCGCCGCCTGGCGGATGCGGTCCACCAGGATCTCCTGAAGCCGTATGGCGTTGCGGTAGTTGTCCACCAGCAGATAGCCCATGAGGCCCACCAGCGCCAGGGCGGTGAGGACGGTCCAGAGGGCAAGCTGGCGCGGCTGTGCCGTATTCGCGGTGGCGTCGGTCATCGGCTCGCTGTGCTGTTTCGGGTGGCGCGGTGTTGGGCTTGGCGAGGAGTGCGGGCGCCGGGTGCGCACGACGGATGCGGGCTATGGGTGCGGGCGACAGGCGCGGGGACCCTGGCGATGTGCAGCCGGCGCTCCGCCCGGGTCGGATGCGGGATGCGACGCCGGCGTCGGGGCCCGGCGGCATGCGCCCGGAACCTGCGCACATTGTCCGATGCGCAGCGCCCCGCGAACGATGAACAGCGTCATAGTCCGCAGGGTCCGTGCAGCTCAGCCGGCTTACGCAGTCGCCGCCCGGCCGGCGTCAGTTGCCGGCGGCGATGAACTCGGGGAAGTAGTCCGCCACGAACGGGTAGTACTTCAGCGCCAGCGCATCGAAGCGCCCATCCGCCTTGAGCTCGGCCAGGTAGGTGTTGAAGGCATCGCGCAGGGCCGTGTCGTCACGCCGAAAGGCCGGTGCCATGTCCTGGGGCTCGCTCACCGGACCGATGACCTTGATCTGCCCCGGCCACTTCTGCAGCGCCACCAGGGCGTCCGGCACGTCCAGCAGCGTGAACTCGGACTCGTTGGCGAGCAGCGCCGGGGCGAGCTCGTTCAGCGTGCCGTCGAACAGCGAGATCTCGGCGCCGGTCTTCTCCATGTCGTACAGGGATGGGTCCAGGCAGGTATCCAGCTTACCGAGCAGTGTCTTGCCGTCCAGCACCGACTTGGTCTGCACGATGTCCTCCACCAGGCTGTTGGTGGGGCGGATTGGAGATACCGGCGAGTCCGCGCGGGACATGAGCCATACCTGCGTCGGGAAGGTGGGCTCGGCGAAGGCGACCACCTTCTCGCGCCACGGAATCACGGTCATGCCGTTGGCGATGACGTCGCCCCTGATGGGCACCTCGCCGATGATCTCGACCTCGCCCCCTTCCGCCCTGACCTCCTTGCCGGTCAAATCCCCGATGGCGCTGGACCAATCGGTCTGAACGTATTCATAATCCACGCCGAGCCATTCGGCGAAGCCCTGGATCAGCTCCACGTCCATGCCGTCTCCGGCACCGGTGACGAAGTTGGCGTAGGGGATGCCGAGGTGGCGCAGGACCCCGCGCTCCTGCACCGCCTCCAGGCTGCTGTCCGTCGCCGCCGGGGCCGGCCCGCACAGCAGCAGAGCCAGCGCCACCAGCGCAGCACGGGCCGCCGCGCCGGCCATCGGCAGCCGCGAGCGCCGCCGCGATTGCATGCATATCTTCATCCGATACCTCCAGCCAAATGCGTGTTGTTGCGAAATGTGCGGTCTTGTTGGGAGCCGCTCGTCACAGGCCGCAGCGACCAGGACACAGATCCGGGCCGGTGCTTGGCATTGTAGCGGAACAAGACGCCACGAAAGCCCGACAGACGGTGTTATTGGCCATTGTCAATCCGTTCAAGAGTGATTGCATTGTGCGGGCATTGAGTCTGCTCCTGCTGGCCTGCGCCGTCAGCGCATGCGCACCATCCCAGCAGCGTGTACTGCCGCCGGATGTGGACCAGCCGCCGCCCATGCTGCGCCCGGAGGCATTCAAGGCGCCGCCGCAACAGATGACGCGCCGCCTCACCACCGAGGAACAGCTCGCAGAGCTGCGCCGGCTGGAGGCGGAGACCCGCGTCGCCCCCACGCTCGGCAAGGGCGATATCCTGAGCGTTTCCGTGTACGACGAGCCGGACTTGAGCGTCACCGGCGTGCCCATCCGCCCGGACGGCAGGATCTCCTTTCCGCTCATCGGCGATGTGCAGGCCGCCGGCCGCAGCGTGGATGCGCTCGCGGACGCCATCACCGAGCGCCTCGCGCGCTTTGTCATCGCGCCGCGCGTGTCCGTCATCGTCACGGAGCTGAACAGCCTCAACTACACCATCAACGGCGAGGTCACTAAGCCCGGCGTCTACCCGCTGGTGACGGATGTGAGCCTGACCCAGGCCGTGGCCCGCGCCGGCGGCTTCAAGAAGGGCCAGTTCCGCTCCAGCTCCGTGGAGGTGGCGGACCTCTCCACCGCCTTCATCGCCCGGCAGGGTCAGGTGCTGCCGGTGGACTTCACGCGGCTCTTCCGCCAGGGGGACCTGCGCTTCGACATCGAGCTCCAGGACGGCGACTACATCAGCATCCCCTCTGGGCTGTCGAAGGAAGTCTACATCGTCGGCGAGGTGAACAAGCCCGCCCAGTTCGCCTTCCGCGAGGCCATGCCCATGTCCCGCTCCCTGGCGCTCGCCGAGGGCTTCACACGCGAGGCGGACCTGAGCCGGGTGCACATCGTGCGTGGTGCGCTGAGCAACCCGCAGCTCATCGTCGTCAATTTCAGGGACGTTCTGAATGGACGTGCGCAAGACGTGCAGCTGGAGCCGAACGACATCGTCTACGTGCCGCCCACCTATCTGTCGCAGTGGGCACAGATGCTGAACCAGATCGTGCCCACCATCACCGCGATCCAGACCGGCATCATCCTCAGCAACTCCGTCGGCAGCAGCGACGACGGCTGAGCATGGGCCTCACGCCCCGCCGCCGACTCGGGCCCGGCCCCGCGCTGCTCGTCGCGGTCGCCACATGGGGCGCGACGCTGCCGCCGGCGGCCGCGGACCCCGACGCCCGGCTGGGTGTCACGACGCCGCTGGGCCTGGATGTGGAGCAGGCCGCGGTGATGCAGGTGAGCCTGCCCGGGCAGGGTCCCGTCCGCGCCGTGACACTCCCCTCCCAGCGGGCCGTGACACTGCTGCTCACGGCGTCCGCGGACGCGCCGGCCGAGCTCGCCGCAGCGGCCATCCGCCTGCTCCGCCCCGACGGCAGCCGCGATGCGCCGAGCCGCATCGGCCGGGACCGCCAGGTCATCGGCTTCGATGCCGAGGCCCGGGCCATCGTCGGCACCCGGGTGCACCTGCTGTTCGACACGCCGCTGGGCACAGCGGCCGGCCACCGGCTGCTGCTGCCCGGGGACATGCCCGACATCCCGCTGCGCTGGCGAGCGGACCGGGTCACCGGCAGCATTCAGGCGAATCAGGTGGGCTATGCGCCTCACGCCCGCAAGCTCGCCTTCGCCGGCAACTGGCTCGGCAGCGCGGGCCCCATGCCGGTGGCCGCCAGCCGCTTCGAGGTGGTAGATGCGGACAGCGGGCGCCCCGTGCTCACAGGCCGGGCCGAATCCATCGCCGAGCACGACCCCTGGAGCGGCAACGGCCTGCTGCTGCTCGACTTCTCGGACCTGCGCGCACCCGGGCGCTATCGCATCCGGATGCCGGGGCTTGGCGTCTCGGACCCCTTCCGCATCGCGCCGGAGGTCTATGCACCGCTGTACCGCAAGGTGCTCCGGGTCTTCTTCCACAATCGCAACGGCATGCCCATCACCGCGCAGCATGCGGACCCGGGCCATGCCCGGCCCGAGGGCGGCGTGCCGGCGGCACTGGACGGCGTGCTGCACCCGTCTGTGCAGACCTCCAGGCTCGGCTGCGGCAGCCGCGGCTGCGGCCCGCGGCGGGTCACCGGCGGCTGGTTCGACGCCGGCGACTATGGGCAGTACGTCCCCAACGCCGCGCCCGTGTGGTACTACGTGGGCGCGGCGCTGGACCTCGCCCCGGCGCGCTTCGCGGACGGCGACCTCGGCCTGCCCGAGAGCGGCAACGGCGTGCCGGACGTGCTCGACGAGCTGGACTGGGGCATGCGCTGGCTGCTCGGCATGCAGGACACCGACGGCGGCGTGCACTTCCGCCTCGCAAGCCGGCGCTGGGACACGTCCCTGCCGCACCGGCTCACCGCGCCGCGGCTCATCGGCGTGCGCACCACCCATGCGACGGCATCATTCGCCGCCGCCGCGGCCATCTACGCCCGGCTCATGGCACCGCACGACGCGGCCCGGTCGCGCGCAGTGCTCGCCGCGGCCGAGGCCGCCCGGGACTTCATCGAGACCCACCCGCAGTGGCCGCCCGAGGGCGAGCGTTACCGCAACCCCGAGGGCATGCACGCGGGCGAGTACCAGGACGCGTCGGCCACAGACAACCGCCTCTGGGCCGCCGCCGAGCTGCTGCGCACCACCGGCGAGGATCGCTACCGGCGCGCCTACGCCCGGTTGGCGGACGGCGTCGAGATCGACCCCACCAACCCCGTCTCCTACGAACGGCAGACCATGGCGGCCTTCTGGGCCTACCTGATGGTGGACGGCACAAAGGACACGGATCTGGCGCAGCAGGCCCGCAGCGCGGTGCTGGAGGCCGGCCGCTGGCGGGCGCGCATGGCGGCACAGCACCCCTACCGCGCCCCGGTGCACCATTTCATCGCCTTCACCGGCTGGGGCAGCTTCGCCCTGTCCACCCGCGCCACACTGCCGTTGCTGCAGGCCTATGCCCTCTCGGGCGACGCGAGCCTGCTGGAGTGGGCCTGGCAGTCGCCGACACCGCAGCTCGGCGTCAACCCGCAGGCGCTTTGCTATGTCACCGGGTGCGGCGCACGCTCGCCGCGCTATCCGCTGTCCAAGCTCTCGCAGTACGATGCCGCAGCCGGGCCCTGAGCGGGCATCCCGGTGCTCGGCCCCCACTGGCACGTGCCCGCCGTCTCCCCACAGATGCGCAGCATCAATGCCGCCTATGTCCCGCCGAGCGAGCCCGACGGGCGCAAGCCCAGAGGGGATGCCGAGTACCGCGCCGCCTACCCGGTACTCAGGCGCTTCACGGATGCCGATTACCTGCCGCACATGGCGGAGCCCACCGTGGTGGACTACGCCCAGGTCGGTGTGGCCTATGGACTGTTGCGGCGGCCAGGCGTCGGCGCCGAGATCCGGGCGCGCTTCGATGAGCTCGACGGCGACTGAGCCGCGCGTGTCGGACCGGGCACTCGGGTCGGCACCACCGCTGGCGGCGCCGGGCACGGCGTCACGCAGCACGACCCTGCGGTCGACTTCCAGCTCGGGGCCGCCGAAGAACCGCTCATTCAGGCTGCCGGTGATGCTGACGCGGCCGCCCTGCTCGATGACCTGGTCGCCTGAGAGAAGCTTGCGGGCATCCGCGTCGCGGTCGCCCACCGCCGGAGCGACGGCAGCCGCGGGCCGACCGGCGGCGGCGCAGCTGTGGCCGCCGGCGGCCGCAGCGCCCCAGGGATGGCCCGCACGGCCTAAGCTTGAAGGAGAACCGCTCAGTCCCTGGGCCGCAGCCTTGGGCCCGGGTCGAGAACGCGCGAGTGATGGCTATGGCCGACTCCAAGCTCCCAGGCGCCAAACAGCCGCTGAACCGCCTCACGCCCGGTGGCAACGGCCCACCGCCGGCGCCCGAATGGCGCAGTTACGCACTCGCCGCCGTCGCCATCCTGCTGCTGGCGATGCTGCTGAACAACCTGGTGTCGGCGCCGCCGCACGAGCTCAGCTACACCGCGTTCAAGGAAGCGGTGCGCGACGATCGCGTGGCGGCGGTGACCTTCGACGGCGACCGCATCCGCGGTCGCTTCAAACCGGAGGCGGTTGCGCCCAACGACGCCGGCGAGCCGCGCGGCGTGGACATCGGCTCCCGCACCACGGGCGGGCCGATGCAGCGCACGGATCCGCCGGACGCCGAGCCCGCGCTGACGCCAGCCGCCAGCCCGTCGCGCTTCGTCACCGTCATGCCGCAGGTGGCTGGCCCCGGGCTCCTGGACCTGCTCGAGGAGCACGGCGTGGACATCGACGCCACCTCCGCCGACAGCGGCAGCTTGGCCCGGATGCTCATCGCCCTCGTGCCCTGGCTCTTGATTCTCGGGGTGTTCCTGTACGTCAGCTGGCGCATGCAGCAGCGCCTCATGGGCGGGGGCGGCGGCCAGCAGGGCGGCATCTTCGGCTTCGCCAAGTCAGGCGCCAAGCGCTTTCGCACCGAAGACGTCAAGGTGCGCCTGGATGATGTCGCCGGCCTGAAGAACGCCAAGGCGGACCTCGCGGAGATCATCGGCCACCTGGCGGACCCGCAGCGCTTCCGCGCCCTCGGCGCCAAGATCCCCAATGGTGTGCTGCTGGTGGGCCCGCCCGGCACCGGCAAGACCCTGCTCGCCCGCGCCGTGGCGGGCGAGGCGGGGGTGGCCTTCTTCAGCATCTCGGGCTCGGAGTTCGTGGAGATGTTTGTCGGTGTCGGCGCCGCCCGCGTACGGGATCTGTTCGACTCCGCCAAGCAGGCCGCCCCCTGTGTGATCTTCATCGACGAGATCGACGCCGTGGGCCGCTCCCGCGGTGCCGGCCTGGGCGGCGGCCACGACGAGCGCGAGCAGACCCTGAACCAGATCCTCGCCGAAATGGACGGCTTCGAGCCGCACGAGGACGTGGTGGTGCTGGCCGCCACCAACCGCCCGGACGTGCTGGACTCCGCCCTGCTGCGCCCCGGCCGGTTCGACCGCAAGGTCTACCTGGAGCTGCCGGACAAGGCCGCCCGCCGTGCCATCCTGGGCATCCACGCCAGAAAGATACCGCTCGCCGACGACGTGGATCTGGACCAGGTGGCTGAGCGCACCATCGGCTTCTCCGGTGCCGACCTTGCCAACCTCGTCAACGAGGCCGCCCTCCTCGCCGGTCGCCGCGAGCAGGAGCAGGTGGACATGGCGCTGTTCGCCGTGGCCCGGGACAAGATCGTCCTCGGCGCTGAGCGCGAGCAGGCCATCGGCGATGCCGAGCGCCGGCTCATCGCCGTGCACGAGTCCGGCCATGCGCTCATGGCCTGGCTGCTGCCGAACGCCGACCCGCTGGACAAGGTCACCATCATTCCCCGCGGCCAGGCGCTGGGCATCACCGAGCAGGTGCCGCGGGAGGAGCGCCATACCTACAAGCAGAGCTACCTGCGGGACCGGCTCGGCGTGATGCTGGGCGGGCGCATCGCCGAGAAGCTGGTGTTCGGCGAAGTCACCACCGGCGCCGAGAACGACCTGGAGCAGGCCACCGACCTCGCCCGCAAGATGGTGAGCCGCTGGGGCATGAGCGAGGCCATCGGCCCGCTGGCCTTCCCGCGCGGGCACGAGCACGTCTTCCTCGGCCGCGACATCTCCGCGGCGCCGAACTTCAGTGAGGACACCGCCCGGCGCATCGACCAGGAGATCAAGGCGCTGGTGGAGGATGTGGAGCAGGAGGTCCGGGGCCTGATGCGCAAGCACGAGGATGCGCTGACACACCTCGCCGCCCGCCTGCTCGAGGTGGAGACCCTGAGTCGCACGGAGATCGACGCCCTGTTGCGGGAGACGGGCGCGAAGCCCCCCGGCGCTCATCAAGCGGCAGCGAAGCCGAGCCGTCCGTCACGGCGCGCCATGCCGGTCTGAACGGCAAGCGCACCCCCGCGAAGGCCGGGCCGACTCGCCCACCATCGTTGCATGCGAACCCGCGTGCGTGGGCGATTCCGGGCAGAGCCGGAACCCGTCCCTGGCGCGCTCACCACACCTCGGCTGAGTGAATGCGCCAAAGCCCCCGACGCCGGGGCAGATCCCCCATCGTGAAGGGTGCACCCGCCGGCCTCGGCAACGGCTGCCGCCGGCCGGCGCCGTCGCCCGCCCCGCTCGCGACCAGAGCCGCCCGGCGGCGACCACAAGCCCTGTTGGCAGTATCCGCAACACCTGCCGTGATGCGTCCGAAGCGGCGCCGCAGAAAACCGGATTCCTTTTGTATTACCAGAACTTAGTAACGGTTTTGGCGGCACGGGCGTTGCTGCTCGTACAGCACATTCGCCCGCTGCACCGCGTCCGCCGGCACGCCAACGGCATGAGCTGCGGGCAGCGATACGCCGAGCCACAATCCCGCCAACCGGCGGCGACGGAGAACACCATGACCGAAGAATCCATGAAGAAGCGCAACCTGACGGGCCTCGCACTGCTGCTCGTCATCGCCTTGGGGCCGCTCGCGGCGCTGAGCTTCGGCAGCCGCTACGCCGACGAAGAGACCCTCGCCCGCGCCGAGGCCGGTGACCGCAACTACGACCCGCCCGGCATCTTCGCCGACAGTTACTTCGGCCTGCCCAAGCTCGTGGGGGCCGCAGCGCAGACGACGGTTTCAGACATCACCGAGCACGATGCGCTGTTCCAAACCTTCACGCAGGCCCTTGAGACGGCCGGCATGACCGAGGTCCTACAGGGGCCGGGCCCCCTGACCGTCTTCGCTCCGACGGACAAGGCCTTCCGCGACCTGCCGACGGCCGAGCGAGAGGCGCTGCTGAATGATCCGGGCCGGCTGGTGGACGTACTGAGCCGCCACGTGGTGCACGCAAAACTGTCCGCCACGGACCTGCTGCAACGGGATCAGGTGAAGACGCTCGGCGGCGAGACCATGCCGGTGAGCCGGGGCGGCACCGCCATTACCATCGGCGGCGCGGACATCGTCCAGTCCAACCTCGCCGCCGGCAACGGCGTCGTGCACATCGTGGATGCGGTGAACCTGTAACGCACCCGGACAGGGACGCCTGTCAGCCCGGGCGCAGCAGAGAGGGACTTCGCTCGCCGTCAGCTGAGGGCCATGCCCGGCTGCAGGCCATCGCGCCCGGCGACGGCCTGCATGCCGGGCGATTCGCCCCCCACAGACAAGCGCCGCGGGACGCGCTGAGACACGAGCGCCTGCCCATTCGGCTACAACGCCCGCGCTTCCGCGAGCCCGCGCAGATCACCCACCAGATCGCCACCGGCCGCACCCGCCTGATGCCGCGCCAGCATCTCCCGACCGAGCGCGAGCCAATGCGTCCGCCCCGTCTCGGCAACGCTCGCCAGCGGCTCGGTGTCACCGCCGGTGCGCCAGGCGTCGTAGGCCGTCGTGAGCCCCGGGAACAGGTGCTTGCGCATGTTGTTGAGGTTGCCCACGTAGAAGTGCAGCGCCGGGGCGTCGGCCTGCTCGGCGAGCCGCGGCAGCGTCACCAGCGCGTCCGCCAGATGATCCCGCACGGCACGGGCCGCAAGCTCCGCCGGGGTGCCCACGACGTCCGCGAGCATGGCGTTCCAGGCGGCGTCGTCCAGCAGGCGGCCCGCCTCGTACTCGCCCTGCTCGTGCAGCAGGGCGTTGTCGATCTCGCGGTCGGTCATGGCATCCAGCGCGCCTTCCAGGTCGGCGTCGAAGTCGTAGCAGGCAAAGGCACGCCCGAGGGCGTTGTCCGGGCGGTTCCAGCGCCAGCTCTCCAACTTCTCCCAGAGCATCCGTCGCAGCGATTCCCGGCGCAGGAAGATGCTGTCGCCGAGCGTCATGGCCGGCGGGGCGGCAAGGTCCCGCGCATACTCACCGGCTGCCACGTAGACGGTACAGTTGGCGCGGCTCACACGCTGCTCCAGCCGCCCGAGGAAGAAGTGCGGCTTGGCCCGGTTGCCGAGGCCGCTGCTGTAGACCAGTCCCTCTTCGCCGAGGGAGTCGTTGATGGCATCGGCGTCGAAGGGATCGTAGTCCCGGCCCCGGATGCTGAGCGGGCGCAAATCGGCATCCTCCAGTCCCTCCCAGAGCTGCTCGCGCGCCTGGAGCCAGTCGCCGACGGCGTCTTTGCCGAGCGGTGCGCCGTAGGGCAGCTTCTGCTCCCAGCGGTAGTATTCGCGCATCTTCATCAGATAGACGCAGAGGGAGTAGTCGCCGCCGTGGCGGGCGTCGGAGACGTGGCAGTTGTACTGCACCGCGGCGGTGAGGGTCTTGAGCTCGTTGGGGGTCATGACGGCAACCTCGATGGGCATGCGGCGGCGGACTGCTGCCGCCCGCGGGGCGCTGGGCTCGGGCACGCGGCACGCCATTCCTGAGTAAAACAGTCGGACAAAACGGTAGCAGCTCAGGCGCGCCCCGGCAACGGCCACCGCCCGCGCCAACCCCCGGCTCCGGCGCTTTGGGCGGCGGCGCCGTGCCCCCACCTGCTGAGCCAATCACAAGCCCGACACGACCGGAGTCAGAACCATCATGGCACTGCGTATCAAGAGCCATTGGCAAAACGAGGAGGTCGACCGCTCGCTGGCTGAGATCGGCGGCGCCATGGCCTTCATCGCCTTTCGCATCGCCACCGACAAGGCCATCACCCTGCATTGCGAGCGCTTCGTCTATCGAGACGACGCCCAGCGCATGCGGGTGATTCAGGAGTACGTGATCTTTCTGGTGCAGATCGCAGACCGCCTCGCCCACGGCCGGCTGGACGACGACCAGCGCCGGGAGCTCGTCACCGCCATGGCGCGCAAGTCCGTCGAGCACGTGCAGGACAACAGCCAGGACCTGATGGGGCCCGCGGACTATGGCACGCCCTTCATCCAGCGCCTCAACGAGCGCTCGGGCGAGTATGCGGAATTCAGCATGGACGACGAAGGCCCGTCCTACAGCTTCCTGCGTCATCTGGGCTTCGAGATCCAGCAGCTCATGGGTGAGCAGGACGAGAACCGCTGGGTCATCGACCAGGTCATGGACAAGGACGGCTGGGATGCCTACAAGCGCTTCGCCAAGGCCTTCCGGGATCTTTTCGAGTAGCCGGTGCGCCCGCCGCTCGGCCGCACCCTGTGACTCACCGTTCGGTGGCAATGCCCCGGCGGCCGGGGCAAATGCCCTGCTTGCTGAAGGCCTCAGGCGCAACCTGACCCGACCGACACGGCATGGATGCCGGAAGCACCCTGACTGCTGATCGGCATCCCACTTGCACCTCCCTCAAGCGTCAGCCCGAACGGCGGCCTAAGCGTCGGCGTCCGGGCTCAAGCTTCGCAACCAGCCACAGCAACGGGAGGCGCATTCATGCGAGCTACAACCGCAAGCACCCTGGCCCTGCTCATCGCAGCGGGCCTGACGCCACTGCCCGCCGCCGCGGCCGAGCCACCGGCGGCAGAGCCCAAATCCCAAGCAGCAGCCGCCCCCGGCGAGCGCCCTCACACGGAGCGCTCCGCACAACAGGGAGAGCATCGCAGCTTCAGCGGCCTGGTGATGCACCTGCGCGCCGTGCGCGTCGATGCGGGGGGCGAGCCCCGTCTCCTGGGCCGTGTCCTGCTGGATAACGGCCACCGGGTGCTGGCCGATTTCGGCACCATGTCGGCACAGGCCGACGCCGGCAAGGACCGGGCAGACCGACCTCAGGTGCAGCCCGGCCAACGTATCGCGGGCACTGCGAGCCTGGAGCGCCGCGGCGGCCCACCGCGGCTGGTGGTGGAACAGTGGCGACTGGTGGGCCACCGCTCCGACGCAGGCCATCCGGTGATGTTCGGGCATCCGCAGGTCCCAGGCCACCAGGGCATGGCCATGAATCCGAGCCGGCCCAACCGGCCCGGGCCCGTACAGCATCCGAGCTGGGTACAGCAGCCCGGCATGGGCTCGGGGCCGGAGATGAGCCGCGGCGGGCGTCCCACAGTGCCCGCAAGCGACGGACGGGCACTGAGCCGCGGCCTCACCGGCGACATGAGCCGACACACCGCGCCCGGCATGGGTCCGGGCATGATGAGCGCACGCCCTGATCCGTCGGGCCGCCGGAGCGCGGCGGACCGCCAGGGCACGGCAGGCGATGCCGCAAGCGCAGGCAGCCGCGGCACAGACATGAAGGTGATGCTCACAGGCACCGTCGTCAGCATCGGCGGCGACGGCACCGAGCAGGCGCCGGACAAGCCGGGCAACGTACAGGAAAGCGCCGAACAGCAACCTGGAGCGCCACGGCGCATCGGCGTCGCCACGCCAGGCGGGCGGGAGGTGCTCGCCGACCTCGGCCGCTCGCAGGCCGCCCGGGCGTTGAGCCTGGAGAGGGGGGATCAGGTGGTGCTGTACGGCAACGCGGGCATGGATGACGGCCGCCCGGTGCTGATGACCCACTATGCCGCCAAGCTGGTGACCCTGCCGCGGACGCACGGGCAGGACCAGGGAGACGGCGAGTCGGCGTCAGCAACCGAAACAGATCCACGCAGGAACACGCCGCGCGCGCGGATCACCGGCAGCTCCTCCTGACCCACCAGGGATGGGGCGGCCCGGCGGCATCGGCCCGATGCGCCGGGCCGGGCAGATGCGCCATCGCTGGCGATAACCCTGCCAGCGCGGCTTTGACAAGCACAATCGGCCGTTGCAGGGAGGGATCGGCCGCTGCGGTGGCGCGTGGACAGACACCATCGCCACTCGTGACGCGTCAGCACGCCGCTGTTCAGTATACCGTCCCCGTGATGTCCCCGTTTTAGTCTCCGGCGATCTGGTCGAGGTCGCGGCCGGTGAGCACGGAGTTGGGCTCGGTGCTGGTGGGGTTGCGCCTGGCATCGGCGCCGTCGTCGCGCATCTTGATGAGCAGCCACTTGGCTTGCTCCTCGTTGCCGCCCTCGATGCGCTTCAGCGCATAGCCGCCCGCGAGCTTCTCGCCGTGCAGCCGGACCTCCACCAGGCCGTCGTCCAGGCTGGCGACCATATCCTTGGGGTTGTCCTGCTTCTCCGCCCTCAGGTTGTCGTATCGCCCCTGATCCCAAACCAGCACCGTGCCGGCCCCGTACTCGCCCTCGGGTATCACGCCCTCGAAGTCGGCATACTCCAGCGGGTGGTCCTCTGTCCTGATGGCGAAGCGCTTCTCGGACGGGTCCGTGGACGGGCCCTTGGGCACGGCCCAGGACTTGAGCACCCCGCCCACTTCAAGCCGCAGGTCGTAGTGCAACGTCGAAGCGGCATGCTTCTGGATCACGAAGCGACCGCTGTCCTCGTCGTCGGATGCCGCGGCGTCGCCGGCGGGCTCGCCGCTCCTGCCGGTGTCCCGCTTGCCGCGGTAAGCGGCGAGCTTGTCATCATCATGCTTGCCCATGCGTGGCCTCCGCGTTGGCTTGAGACAGGGTCGAGAGACCCATTGACGCCCAAACTGAACGCAAAGTGCAGGCCATGCACCTCAGCTCACGCGCGACGACGGACGGGCCGCCGTCCGCTGCGTCGCCGAGATCTTCGGAGAGCGCAAATTAAGGTTACCGTCCCCGTTTTTCGTCGCCGTAATTGACCCTCAATTCCCCGATCAATCATGGTAATCGTAAGCGCTTTTCCAGCGCTTCCATCAAGAATCGTCTGGAACACGCCACAGCCAATCGGTAGGCTTTTGGGCTTCCGGATCTCTGTAACGCTTTGCACCAGAGGTATGCTTGTCTGACCTAGCACCTGCTTGCAGCCCAGTTACTCGTGCGAGGTTGTAGTCCTGATATGCATTCGACGACGGGTATAAACTCGGCGCTGAAGGACGCGGCACGGGATCAGCGCGCCTCCGATCTGGGACATGTAGAGAATCTCTTCCCGTCGCTTCTCGCATTTCCTGTTGCACGCTCCTTCACCAGCAAGGATGTCAGCAACCCGGCGTCCACCGCAGGTCCAGGGTATAGGGATGCTCCCCGGCCGGCTCCTCCGGCGGCGGGTCGATGTCGCCGGGTGTGTGGCCCATGACGCGGAAGCGGGCGATGCGCCGGCCCTCGGCCTCGTAGCTGTTCACCGGGAAGCGCTCCTCGGCGCGGCCGCCGGGGTGGTCGACGTAGTAGGTGCAGCCACCGAGGCTGGCCTTGTTCCACAGGTCGACCAGGTCGAACACCAGCGGGTTGTGCCGCGGGATGGTGGGGTGCAGACCAGAGGGTGGTGCCCAGGCCTTGAAGCGCACACCGGCCACGTACTCGCCACGCCGGCCGGTGGGCCGCAGCGGCACGCGGCGGCCATTGCAGGCGAGCGCGTGACGCTCGCCGAGCATGCCGTCCACCTTCACCTGCATGCGCTCCACGGAGCTGTCGACGAAGCGCGCGGTGCCCTGCGCCGTCACCTCCTCGCCCAGCACGTGCCAGGGCTCGATGGCGCCGCGCAGTTCCATGCGCACCCCGTTGGCGGCGATCATGTCGCCGTAGTGCGGAAAGCGGAACTCGAAGAAGGGGTCGAACCAGGCGGGGTCGAAGGGATAGCCGGCGCGCTGTAAGTCGCAGATGACGTCCTGGAAGTCCTGGCGCACGAAGTGCGGCAGCAGGAAGCGATCATGCAGCTCGGTGCCCCAGCGCACCGGCGCCCGGCTGTAGGGCTGCTGCCAGAAGCGCGCCACCAGGGCTCGCAGCAGCAGCATCTGAGCAAGGCTCATGCGCGCGTGCGGCGGCATCTCGAAGGCGCGGAATTCCACCAGGCCCTGCCGGCCGCTGGCCGAGTCCGGCGAGTAGAGCTTGTCGATGCAGAACTCGGTGCGGTGGGTGTTGCCGGTGACGTCCACCAGCAGGTTCCTCAGCACCCGGTCCACGATCCAGGGCTCGCGCTCGCCGGCGCGGCCCTTCGGCATCTGCTGAAAGGCGATGGCGAGCTCGTAGAGGCTGTCGTCCCGGGCCTCGTCCACCCGCGGTGCCTGGCTGGTGGGGCCGATGAAGGTGCCGGAGAAGAGATAGGACAGGCTCGGGTGGTGCTGCCAGTAGGTGACCAGGCTCTGCACCAGGTCCGGGCGGCGCAGCAGCGGGCTGTCCGCCGGGGTCGGGCCGCCCAGGGTGACATGGTTGCCGCCGCCGGTGCCGGTGTGGCGGCCGTCGAGCATGAACTTCTCGGTGCCGAGGCGGCTGAGGCGGGCCTCCGCGTACAGGATGTCGGTGTCGCGCACCAGCTCGTCCCAGCTGAAGGCCGGGTGGACGTTGACTTCGATGACGCCCGGGTCCGGGGTGACCGCGAGCTTGTTGAGACGATGGTCCCGTGGCGGCTCGTAACCCTCGATGATGATCGGGAGGCCCGTCTCCGCGGCGGTGTCCTCCAGACAGTGCACCAGGTCCAGCCAGTGCTCCAGGTGCGTCACCGGCGGCATGAAGCAGTACAGCCTCCCCGCGCGCACTTCGATGCACAGTGCGGTGCGGATGAGCGCGGGCGGGTAGTCGTCGGGCAGCGTCGCCTGCTCCGAGAGTGCCTGGCGGTGGTCCTCCGTCAGTGGCGCGCGACCATAGCGGCGGGCCGTCTGCTCCGGGCGCTGGCCCTGCTCCTGGAATGCCTCCCGGGGCTGGTCCGGCTCCGTGATGCGCCCGTAGCGGCGGGCGATTTCATCGCCTTTGGCGTCATAGCGCGGTGCCAGCGCAGCCACCGGCTCGAAGGGATCGCGCTCCGGGTGTGTGTCCAGATCCGCATCCGGCACATACGGCAGCGCCTCCAGCGGCAGCCGAAAGCCCATGGGCGAGTCGCCGGGGATCAGGAACAGGTTGCCGTCGCGCAGGCTCCATTTGCCGCTCACCCAGCCGCCCCCCTGCTCGCGTGTGGGCAGGCCCGCCCAGCGCAGCGGCAGCGCAAAGCCCACGGTGCGGTCCAGACCCTGGCTGAACACCCGCGCCAGCCGGGCGCGCTCCACGGGGTCCTTCAGCTTGCTGTCGAAGGGGTCGACATTGACCGGCAGGCGGGACTCCTTCCACAGGTAATAGAAGACGTCCTCGTGCGCCGGCTGCGCATGCCCGGGCTCCACCCCGAGCTTGTCCGCCAGGGTGCGGATGAAGCGCTCGGCATCCGGCGGCGCGTGGCCGGCGCTGTCCTTTTCGCTGCCCAGCAGGCTTGCGTCGGTCCAGACGGGCTCGCCGTCCTTGCGCCAGTAGCAGGACAGCGCCCAGCGCGGCAGCTGCTCGCCGGGGTACCACTTGCCCTGGCCGATGTGCAGCATGCCGCGAGGTGCGAAGCGGCGCTTGAGGCGCAGCAGCAGGTCTTCCGCCAGCGGCTTCTTGGTGGGCCCCAGCGCGGCGATATTCCACTCCGCGCCCTCCATGTCGTCGATGGAGACGAAGGTGGGCTCGCCGCCCATGGTGAGCCGCACATCGTGCGCGTCGAGCTCGGCGTCGATCTGGTGCCCCAGGCCCTCGATGGCCGCCCACTGCTCCTCGGTGTAGGGCTTGGTGACCCGCGGGTCCTCGTGGATGCGCTTGACCCGGTTGTGGAAGTAGAAGCTCACATCGCACTTGTCCGTGGCGCCGGTGATAGGCGCCGCGGAGATGGGGTCCGGCGTGCAGGCGAGCGGGATGTGGCCTTCGCCGGCGAAGAGCCCGGAGGTGGGGTCGAGCCCGATCCAGCCCGCGCCCGGCACATAGACCTCCGCCCAGGCGTGCAGGTCCGTGAAGTCGCGGTCGGTGCCGCTCGGGCCGTCCAGGGACTTCACGTCCGGCGTCAGCTGTACCAGGTAGCCGGAGACGAAGCGCGCCGCGAGGCCCAGGTGGCGCAGGATCTGTACCAGCAGCCAGCCCGAATCCCGGCAGCTGCCGCGGCCGAGCCGCAGCGTCTCCTCGCAGGTCTGGATGCCGGGCTCCATGCGAATCACATAGCCGATGTCCTCGTTCAGCTTCTTGTTCAGGTCCACCAGGAAGTAGACCGTCTCCCGCGGCGTGCGGTCGACGCCGGAGAGCCACTGCTTCATGAGCGGACTTTCCTCCTTGACCTCCAGATACGGAAACAGCTCCTTGGTCAGCTGGTGGTCGTAGCCGAAGGGATAGCTGTAGGCGTACTCATCGACGAAGAAGTCGAAGGGGTTGATGGTCACCATCTCCGCGATGACATCCACCTCCACGGACAGGGTCCGCGCCTTCTCGGGAAACACCAGCCGCGCCAGATAGTTGCCGAACGGGTCCTGCTGCCAGTTGAGGAAGTGCTGCTCCGGCTCGACGCGCAGCGAGTAGGAGCGGATGGGCGTGCGGCTGTGCGGCGCCGGGCGCAGCCGGATGGTATGCGGGCCCAAGCTCACCGAGCGGTCGAAGCGGTACTCGGTCTTGTGGTTGATGGCGACGAGGATGGACATGCGGGGCGGGCTCCGGGACTGCCGACAGGAGAGGCTCGATGGCGCGTACTCTAGCGCCGTCGCGTTGTGCCGCGCAGCAAAAATCGGTCCGACGTGACGACGGCGAGTGGCGCCCCAAAGAACGGGGACGGTATACTTAACTCACAAGACACCTGCGGCGCGGCCGACATGATGCAGTCGGCCAAGGCAACAGTGCATCAGCGCTCAGGCGCTGCGGCGGTGTGGCCGGAGCCAGGGGCGCCGATCAGCCCTCCTACCCGATCCCCGATCCACTGGAACATCACATACAGCCCCGGAATCAGCAGGATGCCGATGAGGGTGGCCGCCAGCATGCCGCCCAGCACCGTGAAGCCCAGGTGCACCCGGGCGTTGGCGCCGGCGCCGGTGGCCAGCACCAGCGGCAGCAGGCCGACGATGAAGGCAAGCGCGGTCATGAGTACGGCGCGGAAGCGCATCCGGGCACCGGTGCGGGCGGCCTCATACAGGCTCATGCCCGCCTCGCGCTGCTCCTTGGCGAACTCGACGATGAGGATCGCGTTCTTGGCGGCGAGGCCGATGAGCAGCACGAAGCCGATCTGGGTGTAGAGGTTGTTGTCGAGCCCAACGGCCCAGAGCGCCGCCGCACCGCCGAGCAGCGCAACAGTGACCGACGCCAGCACCGAGAAGGGGATGGCCCAGCTCTCGTAGAGTCCCACCAGGAACAGGTAGCCGAACAGCACCGCCAGCGCAAAGATGGCGATCTCGCCGCCCGCGGTCTGCTGCGCCTCCTGGTAGGACATGGCGGTCCAGGCCAGGGCGTAACCGTCGGGCAAGGACTTCTGGGCAGCGGCCTCCATTGCGCGCATGGCCTCGCCGGTGGAGGCGCCCGCCGCCGGGTTGCCGTTGATCTGCGCCGTCAGGAACTGGTTGTAGCGGAAGATCAGGTCCGCGCCCAGCTCCTCACGGACGCTCGCCAGCACCGACACCGGCACCATGGCACCGTTGCTCGCGCGCACGTAGGTGCTGCCGATGTCGTCCACCGTGCGCCGGGCGTCCTGCTCCGCCTGCACGTTGACCTGGTAGGTGCGGCCCAGGTAGGTGAAGTTGTTGACGAAGCTGGTGCCGAAGGTGGCCTGCAGGGTCTGGAAGAAGGTGGACACGGGCACGTCCAGGTATTCCGCCTGGGTGCGATCAAGGTCCAGGAACACCCGCGGCACGTCGGCGCTGAAGGTGGAGCGGGCGATGGCGATCTCCGGCGCCTGATTGGCCTCCGCCAGCAGCCCGTTCAGCACCTCCGTCAGCTCCTGCGACGACTGCCCGCCCAGCGCCTCCAGCTGTGCCGTGAAGCCGCCCGCGTTGCCGAGCCCGGGGATGGGCGGCGGCGGGAACAACAGAATATTGGCCCCCGGGATGGCGTCCAGCTCGCCCTTGAGCTTGCCGTAGAGCCCGCGCAGCCGCGTCTCGGGGGTCGTGCGCTCGTCCCAGGGCTCCAGCACGATCACGGCGAGCGCGGAGTTGGACGACGCCGAGCTGGTGAGCAGGCTGTAGCCGGCAACCGTCAGCACATCGGCGACGCCCTCGGTGCCCGCCGCGATCTGCCGCAGGCTCTCGACCACCTTGGCCGTGCGCGGCAGCGACGCACCGCTCGGCAGGCTGATGTCCGCGAACAGCACGCCCTGGTCCTCGTTGGGCAGGAAGCCGTCCGGCAGCCGGTCCAGCACGAAGACGGCCGCCGCACCCACGGCCACCACCAGCACCCCCGCCAGCGCCGCCCGCCGGGCCAGCAGCCCCGCCACGGACACGTAGCCGTCCCGCGCCTTGCCGAGGCCCTTGTTGAACCAGGCGAAAGGCCCGCGCTTGGGCGCCTTCGGCTCGCCCAGGAACAACGAGGTCAGCACCGGCGAGAGCGTCAGCGCGTTGATGGCCGAGATGGCCACGGCGGTGGAGATGGTCACCGCGAACTGCCGGAACAGCTCGCCGGAGATGCCCGGCAGAAAGGCCACCGGCGCAAAGATCGCAAACAGCACCAGGGTGGTGGAGACGATGGGCCCGGTCACCTGCCGCATGGCCTTGAGCGTGGCGGCGCGGCGGTCCAGCCCCTCCTCCAGCATGATGCGCTGGACGTTCTCCACCACCACGATGGCATCGTCCACCACCAGCCCGATGGCCAGCACCACCGCGAACAGACTCACGGTGTTGGCCGAGAAGCCCACCGCCAGCAGCACAATGAACACGCCGATGAGCGACACCGGGATGGTCACGGCCGGCACGATGGTGGCCCGCAGATCCTGCAGGAAGATGTACACCACCAGCAGGACAATCACAGCGGTGATGGCGAGCGTGAACAGGATCTCCTCGATGGACGCCTTCACGAACAGCGTCGAGTCATACATCACCTTGGCCGCGACGCCCGACGGGAAGCGCTGCTCCAGGCGCGCGAGCTCCGCCTTCACGCGCTCCGCCACGTCCAGCGCATTGGCGCCCGGGGCCTGGTAGATGGCCACGGCCGCCGTGGGCTCGCCGTTGAAGCGGCTGCTGCTGCTGTAGGACGCGGAGCCCAGCTCCACGCGGGCGATGTCGTCGATGCGCACGACGCTGCCCTCGGCCCCTGTGCGCACCACGATCTGGCCGAACTCGTCCGGCTCCTTCAACTGCCCCTTGGCGACGATGGTGGTCTGGAAGGCCTGATCGTCCGGGATCGGCGGCCCGCCCACCTGCCCGAGCGCGGCCTGGATGTTCTGCTGCTGGATGGCATTGATCACGTCCTGTGGCGCAATGCCGAGCGCCGCCATTCTGGCCGGGTCCAGCCAGATGCGCATGGAGTAGTCCTCGGCGCCGAACTGGGTCGCCTCGCCGACGCCATCCACGCGCGCCAGCTCGTCCTGCACGTTGATGGTCGCGAAGTTGGACAGGAACAGCGAGTCCCGGCTCTCATCCGGCGACGAGACCGTGATGACCAGCAGCAGGTTGGTGGACTCCGCCTGCACCGTCACGCCCAGGTTCTGCACCTCCGCGGGCAGCTTGGCCAGCGCCTGGGAGACCCGGTTCTGGGTGTTGACCTGGGCGATGTCCGGGTCCGTGCCGACCGCGAAGGTCACTGTCAGGCTGTAGGTGCCGGCGCTCGAAGCCGTCGACGACATGTACAACATGTCCTTGACGCCGTTGACCTGCTCCTCGATGGGCCCGCCGACGGTGTCCGCGATGGTTTGGGCATCGGCGCCGGGATAGGTGGCGCTCACCACCACCACCGGCGGCGTGATGGGCGGATACTGGGCGACGGGAATGGCGCGCAACGCCAGCACGCCCGCCACCACCAGCACGATGGACACCACAGCCGCGAGCCGCGGGCGCTCGACGAAGACCTGGGAAATCATGGTCAGCCCCCGTTGCCGGCAGCGGACGGGCTCTCGCCGGTGGCGGCAGCCGACCCGGCAGTACCATCCCCATTCGCAGCGCCGGCGTCGCGGCTGGTCTCAGTCCCGCCGTCGCCGTCGGTCTCACTGCCGCTTTCGCTGCCGCTGTCGCCGTTGGAGGCAGCGCCGGAGCCGGCATCGCGACCGGAGCCGGACGCAGCCCCATCTGCCCCGCTCGGCTGCACCGTCATGCCGGGCTTCACCTTCTGCAGCCCCGAGACGATCACCAGCTCGCCGTCCGTCAGACCCGAGGTCACCGCATAGCCGCCGTCCACCCGCGGCCCGAGCTGTACCTTGCGCAGCTGCACCCGGTCGTCCCCGTCCACCAGGTAGACCTGCGCACCGCTGCGGGTGCGCTGCACCGCCGCCGCCGGCACCACCGGCAGGGGCTCCTTGTCGGCGGCGTGCACGACCACGGTGATGAACTGCCCCGGCAGCAGCACGCCGCTCGGGTTCGGGAAGTCCGCGTAGATGGCGATGGTGCCGGTGGCGGCGTCCACCTGATTGTCGGCGAAGGCGATCTTGCCCGGCTTGTCGTACTTTGTGCCGTCCGGCAGCACCAGTTCCGGCACAAAGGCCGCGCGCGCCTCCGCGGTGGTGGAGGCGCCCACCTTGTCCTGCAGCCGGATCAGCTCCGCGCTCGGCACCGAGAACACGGCGCGGATGGGGTCCAGCTGGGCGACGGTGGCGAGCGTGCCGGTGGAACCGTTGACGAGATTACCTTCGGTGACGGCGGTGGCACCGATGCGCCCGGCGATGGGGCTCGCGATGGTGGTGTAGCCCAGGTTGATCTTCGCGTTGTCCACCGCTGCCTGGGCCTGCTGCTCGCTGGCCTTGGCCTTTTGCACGTTGGCCTGGGCCTCGTCCCGGGCGGCCTTGGCCTGGTCGAAGGCGGTCTGCGAGGTGTCGCCCTTCTTGATCAGCGCCGACTGGCGCTCGAAGTCCGCCTGCTTGTCCTCGAGCGCCGCGGCGGCGGCCAGCGACTCCGCCTGCGCCGCGGCCAGCTGGCCTTCGGCGTTCTCCAGGTCGGCCTTGTACTGGTCCTGCTCGATGCGGTAGAGCACCTGGCCCTTGTCCACCATGGAGCCCTGCTGGAAGGCCACGTCTTCCAGGAAGCCCTCCACCCGCGCCTTCAGGTCCACGGACTGGATGGCCCGGATGTTGCCGATGAAGCGCGCGCTCTTGTCCACCGCCTGGGTTTCCACGGCGGCCACCACCACGGCCGGCGGCGGCTTGGCGCCCTCGCCCTCAGGCGCTTGGGCGGCGGCCGGCGGGGCGACGCCCACCAGCAATGCCAACAGGACGATACGCCGACTGGGGAGCCGGCAGCGAACCGACGGGAAAGTGGATGGGTGCTGCGCGCTCGTCGTCATAGTGACAGAGTCCAATGTTTTAGTCATGCGCCGGCGGTTTGCACAGACCCGCGCGTTGCGGAATGCACTGACCGTTTCTAAACTGTACGCCATGTTACACCAGCGAAGGTGTATACCAATGCGCACAAACATCGTTCTGGACGACGACCTGGTGCAGGAGGCGATGGTCGTATCCGGCGCCAAGACCAAGCGTGAGGTGGTGGATCGCGCGCTCCGGGAGATGGTGGCCCGGGCCAGGCGACGTGATCTGATGGACCTTTACGGCTCGGACGGCATCGACCCGGACTACGACTACAAGCGTGCAAGGGCCGGAGACCACTGAGCTTGCACCTCGTCGACACATCCGTCTGGATCGACTTCTTCCGGGCGCATGACACACCGCCCGTTCGCCGGTTGAAGACACTCCTTCAGCTGGGCGCCGATGTCTGCATTACCGCGCAGATCCTTCAGGAGATTCTTCAGGGCACGCGCGACGAGGCGCAGTTCGAGAAGTATCTTGAGTATTTTTCGAGCCAGCCGATCCTGCACCCCCGGGACGCGGTCGACTGCGCGATCGCCGCCGCCCGCATTGACTTCGACTGCCGACGACGCGGCCTGACGGTGCGCTCATCCAACGACTGCGTCATCGCGCAAGTCGCGCTGGAGCACGACGCGCTCCTGCTGCATGACGATGCCGATTTCAAGCATATGGCCGAGGTTGTGACGACCCTGCGGCAAGCATCCAGCTGATGGCTAAACGGGCTCCGGATAGAAGGCCCGATCCAGCAGTTCATCCAGCGCATACGGACAATCGGCGGGGAAGCTGGTCAGCGGCAGCCCGGTTTCGGCCGCCGCGAGGTCCGTCGCCAGTGGATAGGCCTCCGCGACAGCATCGGCCAGCTTGGACTTCAGACCGGGGTGCTTGCGCAGCAGATACTCCAGCGCCAGACGCTGCTCGATGATGGTGCTGCGCCAGCTCCTGCCCTCGAATTCCGCTCACCGCTCCGAGAGCTGCCGATACTGAAACTGCCATTTGAGCAGGTACGCCAGCAGCACACGCAACCGGTTCACCAATTCATGCTGCTGGCTTTTCCCCAGATCGGACAGCTCCTCGATGAGGTGCTCCACGTCCAACGCCGCGAAGCGCCCGGCGCGCAGCAGCTCCGCCGTCCGCTCCGCCCAGGCGGCGTAGTCTTGGTCATACAGTCGACTGAGATCCTGCATCGCCCCGTCACCTCAGAGAAATGCCCCGCCCGCTCAGGCCCAAGGCGGCGCACCGCGTTGTGCAGCGTCGCATTCTGCATCTCAGCGCCCGTGCGGGCGGCAGACCAACGCCATGCCGGTGCGCGTTTCATCGGCGCGGCGTGGACGCCGCGCCCACAGCGGCCGGCGGCTGTCTATTTCACCTTCATCCCCGGCTCCGCACCGGCATCCGGGCTCAGGATGAAGATGTCCTTACCGCCCGGCCCCGCCGCCAGCACCATGCCCTCGGACACGCCGAAGCGCATCTTGCGCGGCGCGAGGTTGGCGACCATCACCGTGAGCCGGCCTTCCAGGTCCGCTGGGTCGTAGGCCTTGCTGATGCCGGCGAAGACATTGCGGGTCTCGCCGCCGCCGAGATCCAGCGTGAGCTGAAGCAGCTTGTCGGCGCCCTCCACCGGCGCGGCCCTGGCGATGCGTGCGATGCGCAGGTCCACCTTGGCGAAGGTGTCGAAGTCGATGGTCTCCGCGATGGGGTCCTTGGCGAGGTGGCTGCCGCCGGACGCCGTGTCGCCGCCCTGCCCGGCCGCCGGCTGACCGGCCGTCTGCGCCTGGGCCGCCGCCAGGTCCTCCTTCGAGGCTTCCAGCACCGCTTCGATGTGCTTGGGCTCGACCCTGGTCATCAGCGGCTTGAACTTGGCTATCTCGTGCTCCAGCAGCGGCTCGGACAGCACATCCCAGGTGAGCGGCTCGATCTGGAGGAACTGCTCCGCCGCCTCCGCCGTGCCCGGCAGGATGGGCTTGAGCCAGCCGATGAGCAGCCGGAACAGGTTCAGGCCCTGGGTACAGATGCCCTGGAGCTCGGCCTCGCGGCCGTCCTGTTTGGCCACCACCCAGGGCGCCTGCTCGTCGATGTACTGATTCGCCCGATCCGCGAGCGCCATGATCTCCCGCACTGCGCGGCTGAATTCCCGGCGCTCATAGGCCTCGGCGATGCCCTGTCCGGCCGCCGCGAATTCCTCGAACAGCCCGGGCTCCGGCAGCTCGGCGCCCAGCCGGCCGCCGAAGCGCTTGGTGATGAAGCCCGCGGTGCGGCTGGCGATGTTCACCACCTTGCCGACGAGATCCGCGTTCACCCGGGCCTGGAAGTCGTCCAGGCTGAGATCGATGTCATCGACGCCGGGGCCGAGCTTGGCCGCGAAGTAGTAGCGCAGGTACTCCGGGTTCAGGTGATCCAGATAGGTCCGCGCCTTGATGAAGGTGCCGCGGGACTTGGACATCTTCTGCCCGTCAACGGTGAGGAAGCCGTGGGCGAAGATGGCGGTGGGCGTGCGGAAGTCCGCGCCGTGGAGCATCGCCGGCCAGAACAGGGCATGAAAATAGATGATGTCCTTGCCGATGAAGTGATACAGCTCGGCGGGGCTGTCCTTGCCCCAGAAGTGGTCGAAGTCGAGCCCGGCGGCACGCCCCCGCTCGCCCTCGCACAGCTGCTTGAAGCTCGCCATGTAGCCGATGGGGGCATCCAGCCAGACGTAGAAGAACTTGCCCGGATGGTCCGGGATCTCGAAGCCGAAATACGGCGCGTCCCGGGAGATGTCCCATTCCCTGAGCCCCGCTTCGAACCACTCGTCGAGCTTGTTGGCCACCTGTTCCTGCAGCCCGCCGCCGCGGGTCCATTCCCGCAGCATGGGCTCGAAGTCAGCGAGGCGGAAGAACAGATGCTCGGACTCGCGCTCCTCCGGCACGGCGCCGGAGACCACGGAGCGCGGGTTTTTCAGCTCCGCCGGCGAATAGCTGGCGCCGCACGCCTCGCAGTTGTCGCCGTACTGGTCCGCGGCGCCGCACTTGGGGCATTCGCCTTTGATGAACCGATCCGGCAGGAACATCTGCTCCACCGGGTCGTACGCCTGGTGGATGGTGCGCGCCGTCACATGGCCCTTGTCGCGGTTGCGCTCATAAATCAGCGTGGCGCAATACCGGTTCTCGTCCGAGTGCGTGGAGTGGTAGTTGTCGAAGCCGATGCGGAAGTCTGCGAAATCCGCCTTGTGCTCCTCGGCCACGCGCGCGATCAGCGCCTCGGGCGTGATCCCTTCCGCCCGCGCCTTCAGCATGATGGGCGTGCCGTGGGCGTCGTCGGCGCAGACGTACCAGCAGTTGTGCCCGCGCAGCTTCTGGAACCGCGCCCAGATGTCCGTCTGGATGTACTCCACCAGATGGCCGATGTGGATGGGCCCGTTGGCATAGGGCAGCGCGCTGGTGATCAGGATGTCGCGGCGCTGGTAGGCGCGCGCGGGGCTGGCAGGCTCGGATGTGGTCATGGTCTGGCGCTTGGGAGCAGTCGTGAGCGGCGCACGCGGCATGGCGGCGCCCGCCGGAAAGCTCTGCATTATCGGGGAAGCGGAGACCACCGGGAAAGGCGGGTCGCCAACCCGGACCCCACCGCCGCGGCCGGTGCCCCGCGCTGAGGGGCGCCGACTCCGGACTAGGCGCCGAGCAGCCCGCCGCGCTGCCGACTCATGAGCTCCTCCACCCGCGCCGCGAGCCGCGCGATCTGCGGCCAGTCGTGGGTGACGATGTCCTGCGCATGGGCGAGGTTGTTGCGCAGGGACTCGAGATCCCGCATCACGCGCTTGGCCGCACCCTTGGTGGGCAGGCCGAAGGCGGCACGCTCCTCTTCGTCCTCCATGACGATCTGCGCCTTGTCCGAGAGCTGAAGGCAATCCGCCAGGTCCACGTGCTGGCCGCGGCGACGCCGCTCGCTGAGCAGCGTCTCGGCCTTCTTGAGCCGGCCTTCGGACAGGAGCCGCGTCCAGCTGCCGTCCGCCCAGCGGCTGCGGATGCGCTCCCCCAGCTCCAGCTCGATGAGCGTGATGATGCCGAACAGCCACATGCGCACAATGGGGCTCTGCATGTCGCCGCGGGTGATGACGCCGGCGACGTCGCCCATGGCGGTGACGAAGCAGAAGTCGTAGCGGGTCAGCACCCGGACCACTTCCGACAGGGACGCATCCGCCCGCAGCACCTGCGCCGGCGCGAAGGCGCGGAGCGCGTCCGCCGGGTCCAGGTCCCGCCGGTAATCCGGACGCACGTAGCCGATGCAGACGCCGTCCCGGCGCAGGCCCGCCACCTCAAGCTCAGCCGCCCGCACCTGGCCGAGCAGCTCCGCCGCCGGCCGCTCGGCGTCGAAGGACCGCAGCGGCAGTGCGATCTCCCGGGCCGTGAACGCAGTGGTGAACAGCCCGAGGCCATGGCGCTGCGCCAGACTCAGCTCCATCGGCGACCGCCAGCTCTGATCGTCCGGGGTGCTTTGCGGCGGCTCCGGCAGCCCCAGCCGGCGCGCGCAATCTGCAACGGTCTTCTGCGCCCGGCGGTAGAGCGCGGGTTCGCCGTCGTCCAGCACCTCCAGCAGCGCGGCGGCCTCCGTCAGGTAGACGCGGGCGAAGCGTGGGTCGTGGGCGCAGATGTCCCGGCAGTTGTCGATGAGGTCCGCGAGCTTGATGGTCTTGGCGCGCTGCGAGGCCCGCGACGTGTGCTGGCGGTCGATGGCCTTGCGGATGTCGCGGTTGCCGTCGCTCGGGCTGCTCACGTCCGTCAGGTCCGCCACCAGCGCCCGCACGCTGGCGCCGAACGCCCGCTCGATGTCGCCGAAGGTGGCGGGCGTGTCCTCCACCGTGTCGTGCAGCCAGGCGGCGGCGAGCATCTCCGGGTCGTCGGAGACCTCCGCCACCAGGCCGGCGACGGCCTTCAGGTGCTCCTGATAGGGCTGGTGGGTGTACTTGCGCCGCTGGTCGATGCGCTGGTGCGCGTCGGTGGCGAAGGCGCGGGCTTGTGCGACGAGATCGGTCATGGGCTCGGTTGCAGCTCGGGCCCGCGGTGGATGCGCTGCGCTGATCCACCCGCCACCCGGCATGTTGCGCTTATCTTGGACCGTTACACATGGGCTCGGTTGCCGCATCGGCGCGGGCCGGGCAAGCGGGCGCTCTCACCGCGCTCCGGCGCACCTTCACCACCGCTCCGGCAGCTTGCGCTCCAGCACGAAGCGCTTGCCCTCGGTGGAGATGTAGCCGCCGGTCTTGAGGTCACCGACGATGCGGCTCACCATCTCCCGCGAGCAGCCCACCCGGTCTGCGATCTGCTGTTGGGTGAGCGGCGGCGTGATGAGCCGGCCCTGCTCATCCTGCGCCTGCTCCGCCAGCACCTTGGCGATGCGCCCGTAGACGCTGAGCAGCGCCAGGTCACTGGCGGTGTCCGTCAGCTCGCGGACCTGGCGCACCAGGTGGCGAATCAGGCCCAGGGCCACCTCCGGGTGCTTGGCCAGGAAGTCCTTGAAGACGGCACCCGTGAGCAGCCGCACATCGCAGTCCGTCAGCGTCTCGACGGACGCCGTGCGCGGTGAGTCGCCGAGCAGCGCGAGCTCGCCGAAATGATCGCCGGGGCCCAGCTCCCGCAGCAGGATCTCGCGGCCCGCATCGTCCGCGACATAGACCTTGGCGCGCCCCTGCTCCAGCACGTACAGCGTCGAGGACTCGTCGCCCTTCTCGATGATGACGGTGCGCTTCTGGTAGTGCTTGCGCTTGGTCTGCTGCTCCAGCGTGGCGAGGGCATCGGCGTCGAGGTCCGCAAACAGCGGAATCTGGTCGAGCATGGCGTGGGCATCTCCGCTGGTTACAAGGCCCGCGGTCGGCGGGCCGGGCAGGCACGCCCACTTGTATAACATCCTGCGCAGGCGTGCGAGCCGTGGTCGGCCACCGCGGCCTCGGAAACCCTGTCCAACGGTGCCTCGCAACCGAAACGGGTGGCGGGCCTTGGTTATACTGGCGCGCTTCAGATGCACGCGCGCCGCGCCCTCCGCCACCCCGCCGCCCGAGACCGTCATGCTGGACAAGACCTACGACCCCCATCGCATCGAAGCCCAGTGGTATCAGCGCTGGGAGGACGCCGGCTGGTTCGCGCCGCGACTGGACGGTGACGCCGGCGCCTACTGCATCATGATCCCGCCGCCGAATGTCACCGGCAGCCTGCACATGGGCCACGGCTTCAACAACAGCCTCATGGACGCGCTGATCCGCTACCACCGCATGTGCGGCGACCAGACCCTGTGGCAGCCGGGCACGGACCACGCCGGCATCGCCACACAGATGGTCGTCGAGCGCCGGCTGGAGGCCGAGGGCAAGACCCGCCACGACCTGGGCCGCGACGCCTTCATCGACCGCGTCTGGCAGTGGAAGGCGGAATCCGGCGGCACCATCACCCGCCAGCTGCGGCGGCTCGGGTCCTCGCTGGACTGGCAGCACGAGCGCTTCACCATGGACGAGGGGCTGTCCAACGCCGTGCGTGAGGTCTTCGTGCGGCTGTTCGAGGAAGGGCTGATTTATCGGGGCAAGCGGCTCGTGAACTGGGACCCGGTGCTGCACACGGCGGTGTCGGACCTGGAAGTCATGTCCGAGGAAGAAGCCGGGCACATGTGGGACATGCGCTACCCCCTCACCAACGGCACCGGGCATCTCACGGTGTCCACCACGCGCCCGGAGACCATGCTCGGCGACTGCGCCGTGGCCGTGAACCCGGAGGACGAGCGCTACCGGCACCTCATCGGCGAGCTGGTGGAGCTGCCGCTCACCGGCAGGCGCATCCCCATCATTGCCGACGAGCACGCGGACCCGGAATTCGGCACCGGCTGTGTCAAGATCACACCGGCGCACGACTTCAACGACCACGCCGTCTGGACCGGCCACCGCGACGAGCTGCAGATCGCCGATCAGCCCCACGGCGGCCTCATCAACATCTTTACGCCGGACGCCGCCATCCGCGCCAACGAGCCCGACGAAGACGACCTCATCCCCGCCGCCTACATCGGCCTGGACCGCTATGAGGCCCGCAAGCGCATCGTCGCGGACCTGGAAGCCCGGGGCCTGCTCGCGGGGGTCAAGGACCACAGGCTGATGGTGCCCCGGGGCGACCGCTCGGGGGCCGTCATCGAGCCCTACCTCACCGACCAGTGGTACGTGAAGATCGGCCCGCTGGCGGCGCCCGCCATCGAGGCGGTGGAGAGCGGGCGCATCCGCTTCGTGCCGGACAACTGGAAGAACACTTACTACGAGTGGATGCGCAACATCCAGGACTGGTGCATCAGCCGCCAGATCTGGTGGGGCCACCGCATCCCCGCCTGGTACGACGCCGAGGGCAACGTCTACGTCGGCCGCTCCGAGCAGGAAGTCCGCGACCAGCACAACCTGCCCGCGGATTTCGCGCTCACCCAGGACCCGGACGTGCTGGACACCTGGTTCAGCTCGGCGCTCTGGCCCTTCTCAACCCTCGGCTGGCCCGAGGACACGGAGCGGCTCAAGACCTTCTACCCCACGTCGGTGCTCATCACCGGCTTCGACATCATCTTCTTCTGGGTCGCCCGGATGATCATGATGGGCCTCAAGTTCATGGGCGACGTGCCCTTCCGCGACGTCTACATCCACGGCCTGGTGCGGGACGCCCAGGGCGAGAAGATGTCCAAATCCAAGGGCAATGTGCTGGACCCCATCGATCTCATCGACGGCATCGAGCTGGAGCCGTTGGTGGAGAAGCGCACCCGCGGCATGATGCAGCCCCGGCTCGCCGAGAAGATCGCCAAGCAGACCCGCAAAGAGTTCCCCGAGGGCATCCCCGCCTTCGGCACCGATGCGCTGCGCTTCACCTTCGCAGCGCTCGCCACCACCGGCCGCGACATCAAGTTTGACCTCGGCCGCATCGAGGGCTATCGCAACTTCTGCAACAAGCTCTGGAACGCCTCCCGTTACGTGCTGATGAACACCGTGGGAGCGGCTTCCAGCCGCGACGAGCACGCCGGTCGCGGCAAGGATGCCGCTCCCACAGACATCGCGCTCAGCGCAGCGGACCGCTGGATCACAGCCAAGCTGAACGACACCATCACCCAGGTGCGCGAGGCCATCGACGGCTACCGCTTCGACCTCGCCGCCCAGGCCATCTACGAATTCACCTGGAGCCAGTTCTGCGACTGGTATCTGGAGCTGGCCAAGCCGGTGCTCACGGGCGCGCACGCGAGCGATGCCGCCAAGCGCGGCACCCGCCGGACCCTGGTGCAGACGCTGGAGACGCTGCTGCGGCTCGCGCATCCCTTCATGCCCTTCATCACCGAGGAGATCTGGCAGAAGGTGAAGCCGCTCGCGGGCGAGCCGGCTGGATACGGGGGCGAGACCATCATGCTCGCCCCCTACCCCGTCGCCGATGCCGACGTGGACGATCCGGCCGCGGTGGCGGAGATGGAATGGGTGCAGCAGTTCATCCTCGGCGTGCGCCGCATCAAGGGCGAGATGAACATCCCTCCCGGCAAATCCCTGCCCGTGCTGGTGGCCAACGCCAGCGCCCAGGACCGCGCCTGGATCGAGCACGCCAGGCCCTACCTGGACTTCCTCGCCCGCACCGAGTCCATCAGGGTGCTGGACGACGCCTCCGACGCCCCCGAGTCCGCCATTGCCCTGGTGGGCGACATGAAGCTCCTGATCCCCATGGCCGGCCTCATCGACAAGGCGGCTGAGCTGAAGCGCCTGGAGAAGGAGATCGCCAAGCTCCGCGGCGACATCGAGCGCATCGAGGGCAAGCTCGCCAACCCCAACTTCGTCGACAAGGCGCCGGCGGCGGTGGTGGCCAGGGAGCGCGAGCGGCTCAGCGACCAGGGCGCCGCGCTGGCGCAGCTGGTGGCGCAGCAGACCAAGATCGCGAATCTATAACAGTCCGACCATGCGGCTCAGCGCGGAACAGGTGACCATCATCAAGCAGGTCGTCGCGGACAGCTTCGGCGACGGCGTCGAAGCACCAGCCGGGCATCCTGTCCGGCCGGCAACGCCGAAGGCTGCGGCGCTGATACTCAGTCCGCCCCGGGGCCGATGGCCGTGAACATGAAGGCGCGGGAGTCCCGCTTGCCGGTGTGGGCGTCGCGGGTCTCGATGGTGAAGCCCTTGGGGCCGTTCACCTCGTACACCTGGAACACCGGCGACTGCTGACTGCTGCTGACACAGCTGCCCGTGATGGCCGGCTGTGCGGTGAAAGTGCCGGGGTCGAACAGGATGTCGTAGAAACCGGGCTCGGACTCTTCGGACACGCGGAAGTCACCGGAGCCGGACTGGACGTTGCCGTCCTCGTCCACGTAGCCCCAGACGATCTTGGTTGCCATGGCGTTGCTGCCTCTCGTGCATGGATACGCGTCGCGGCGGGGCTTCCCCTACCGCGGCCAATATGGTAACCACGCCGACCCAGCCGGGGGCATGCGCAAGCGCAATCGGGGCGCATGGAGCCGCTTTGGCGCCGCCGGCAGGATGGACGCCGGGGCCAGCCGGCGCCCTTGCGCGCTGCATCCCGTCACCCGCATCCCACGACGGTGCCCGCGGCCTGCCCCCCGCCATGCGCGGCGGGTATCATCCCGCCCCGTGATTCAGCCAGCCGCCTTCAGAGGAATTCATGCTGCACTTCGACAGCGACAGCGGTCAGCCCCTGCCGCCTCGGGGTGCCGCCCGCGGCCTGACCGTCAGGTCCCGGCAGCTGCTGCACCGGTCTTCTGACCGCGTACAGCGCAGCATTCGGGCCGGCGGCACCCGATGAGCACCGGCATCGGCGACGGGTGGCTCGTCCGGCTCGACGCCTGGCTCAGTCTGGTACGCATGCCGCTCCTGTTCACGGCCTGGTCCAATGTCATCGCCGCCCATCTGATCGCCACCCTGGGCAGCCCGCACTGGCGGCTGCTGGGGCTCCAGCTCGCCATCGCCAGCTGTCTGTACTGGGCGAGCATGATCCTGAACGATTGTTTCGATCAGGCGCGCGACCGCGAGGCCCACCCGGAGCGCCCGCTGCCCTCCGGGCGCATCGCGCCGCGCTCGGCCTGGACCGCCGGCATCGGGCTGATGGCGCTCGGCCTGCTCTTGGGTCTGCTCGCGGGCCCGGGACCACTGCTGCTGACGCTGCTGCTCGCCGTCGTCATCCTGGCCTATGTCGGCGGCCTCAAGCATCGGCCCTCCGGCCCGCTGTTCCTCGCACTGGCCCGCTGGCTCAACTGGCTGCTCGGCCTGAGCGCCGGGCTGGTGCTGATCCCGGAGCTGCTGCTGGCGCTGCCGGTGCTGCTCTACACGCTGGCACTGGCGCTGCTGCACCGGGCCGGGCTCGCCGCCAGCCGCCGCGCCGTGCGCTGGGCAGTGATTCCGCTCGCGCTGGCGCTGGCTGCGACCCTGGGGCTCTATCCGCTCGGCATCCTCACCGACCCCTATGCGCTGGCGCTCACCGCCGTCGGCGGCGGCCTGCTGCTGCGTCGCCTGCTCCGCCTGATGGACGACCCCACCCGCGCCCGGGTGCGCGCCAGCGTCGGCTTCATGCTGCTGTGCATGATCCCGCTGGACGCGCTGCTGCTCGCCGGCGACGGCCAGCGTCTTGCCGCCGTGCTGCTGCTGCTCCTGCTGCTGCCCATCTGGCTCCTGGGCTATCGCGTACCGCCGAGCTGAGGGCGGGACACCGGGGCAGCGGCAGCGATCGATCTCCGCGGCGCGGGTGAAATGCCGCCCGGCCGCAACCAACTTCCCCACACAACCGCGGCTACGTCAGGCAATCCATGACCGACACCACACCCAACGTCGACGCGTCCGAAATCCACAAATTCGAGGAGATCGCCTCCCGCTGGTGGGACCCGGAAAGCGAATTCAAGCCCCTGCACGAGATCAACCCGCTGCGCCTCGGCTATGTGCAGAGCCACGTCAAGCTCGCCGGCAAGAAGGTGCTGGACGTGGGCTGCGGCGGCGGCATCCTGGCAGAGTCCATGGCCACCGCCGGTGCCTCTGTCACCGGCATCGACATGGGCGAGGAGCCCCTGCGCGTGGCCGAGCTGCACACATTGGAGACGGGCGTGGAAGTGGACTACCGCCAGACCACGGCCGAGGCCCTGGCCGAGGAGATGCCGGGCGCCTTCGACGTGGTCACCTGCATGGAGATGCTGGAGCACGTGCCGGAGCCGGGCTCCGTGGTGGACGCCTGCGCCCGCCTGGTGCGCCCCGGCGGGCACGTGTTCTTCTCCACGCTGAACCGCAACCCGAAGAGCTATCTCTTCGCCATCATCGGCGCCGAATACCTGCTGAACCTGCTCCCCCACGGCACCCATGACTATGCGCGCTTCATCCGCCCGGCGGAGCTGGACCGCTGGGTGCGGGCAACGGACCTCCGCATCGTCCAATTCGCCGGACTCACCTATAACCCGGTGACGCGCGTCTACCGCCTGGCGCCGAAGGATATCTCCGTCAATTACATGGCAGCCTGCCGGCGGCCGGCGCACGGCTGAGCCCGGCACCGCTGCCGTGCGACAGCGCGCGGCGGCAGGGCAGCGCGTCTTGTACCCGCCCCGTTGACAGAGCCGCCGGGGGAAAGACACCAGCCGGCTCCCGCCGCGCGGCTCGATCTGTGATGTCCTACTCCTCCAGCACGTGCAGCCTGTAGGAGATCACCTGCTCGCTGCCGCTGGTGCATCCGGTCGCGGTCCATTCGATGGTGTGCGTGCCGGGTGCGAGCTTGTGCACGAACAGATAGTACCCTTGCTCGGCGCACGGGCTGAGCACCCATTCCGGTATTTCCTCAATCGCGTAGCCGAGCAGCGCCAAGACGTTCTCCGGGGGCATCTGCACGTTGAACACGGGTGACCCGCTCAGCTCGCGGCCCGTGAAGAACCGGGTCGGATTCGCCACCTTGCGACCGTCGATCCAAACCTCGATGTCCGCGGGCTCCGTACAGGCCGCCATTGAGCGGGCGAATTCCTCGGTCCGCTGCTCCGGCGGGTCGGTGAGGAAACCGAGCCAGGCATTGTTGATCAGCGGGAAGAACAGCGCCTTGCCTGCCGGTATCTCGCAGGTTCGTTCCACAGGCACGCCAAGCCACGTGCCGCTCAGGAACCAGACGTCCCCGATCTGGCGCTCGGCGCAACTGGCGCCCGTGTCATCCAGGAGCGGACTCACGTCCCCCGGTACGCCGAGCACCCATTGCCACCAAGCCGCCGCCCAGCGCCCGTAACTCTGCCCCGCGGGTTGCGACCCGATTGGTGCAATCACCGGTTTTCCCCCGGCGTCCGCGGCCACCGGCGCGGGCAGACCAATGAGCGCCGCTGCCATGACTAATGAGAGAACATGGATACGTGCGTGCAACATCGCGGATACTCCTGTCGCAAAAGATGAGATCCGGAAGCCCCATCGCGGACTCCATTGAGACATAATCGCTGGCGGGACAACTTCATCTCATTGAGCCTCACGACAGCTTCGCCCAGGATACCTGCAAAATGCATAGGCCCTGTACAACACCATAGCTGCTCGCTGGCCAATAGCCCGGAAACGAGTAAAAATGGGGCCCCACGCAGCAATCGCTGTTTGCCGGCCCGACTGCGAGCTCATCCAATTCCCGACACATCGCTCACAGCAGATCGGTCTGCGCCGATCACCGGTAACGCACAGCGGGGCGGGTGGCTTGAGATAGCCTGTGCGGCGCTGCATTGTCGGGTGCTGGAGCGTACGGGCCCCAGCCCGGCTCGACCGCAAGCACCGTGGGGAGCGGACAAGATTGCACCAAGCCGATTACGCAGCCGTCCTTTTCGACCTTGACGGCACCTACGCCGACACCGCCGCCGACATGGGTGCGGCGCTGAACCAGCTGCTGGCGCGCCATGGCCGCCCGCCGCTGCCGCCGGCGCTGATCCGCCCGCACGTCTCGCACGGCGCCCGCGGCCTGCTGAAGCTCGGCTTCGACCTGACACCGGAGGACCCGGCGTTCGCCGCGCTGCGGGCCGAGTACCTCGCCCTCTACGCCGCCGACATCTGCTGCCATACGCGACCCTTCGACGGCATGGAAGCCCTGATCCAGCGGCTGCTGGACCAGGGCCTCGCCTGGGGCATCGTCACCAACAAGCCGGGCTGGCTGACGGAGCCGTTGCTCGCGGCCATGGACCCCCGGCCCACCCCGGCCTGTGTGGTGAGCGGCGACACCGCAGCCCGCCCCAAGCCGCACCCGGACCCGCTGCTGCACGCCTGCGCACTGCTGGGCCTGGACCCTGCCCGCTGCTGGTACGTGGGCGACGATGCCCGGGACATCCTGGCCGGGCGTGCCGCCGGCATGGCCACCCTCGCCGCCGGCTGGGGCTATCTCGGCACGGAAAGCCATCCGCGGGAGTGGGGTGCGGACGGGCTCGCCGAGCATCCGCTGGCGGTGCTCGACTGGCTCGCCGGCGACCGCCCACCGACAGCCCCGCCGTCGCGTCCACCCCGGGCCGCCTGAGCGCAGCCGCCGGGGCGCTCCCTGCACCGCCAGCGCCCGTCATTGCCTTGCCGTTTCCGTCCTACTGCCCGCCGCCATGACTGCGTCCGACACCCCAGCCGGCAGCGCCGACTGGCTGTTTCCCAACCGGGCCACGCCGCCCGGCTCCAGCCTGTACTACGCCGTGCGCTTCGCTCCCGCCGAGCGGCGCGACGCCTTGGCGGCGCTCGCCGGCTGGCGGCACGCGGTGCGGGCCATCCTGGACGAGGTCTCGGACCCGGGCGTGGCCCGCCTCAAGCTCGACTGGTGGCGGGACGAGATCCGCCGCACCCTGGACGGCGCCCCGCGCCACCCACTGAGCCATGTGCTGAGGGCGGCGCTTGACGCCGGCAACTCAGGCGAGGCACTGCCGGCGGCGCCCTTCCTCGCCATGGCCGACGGCGTGGAGCAGGCGCTGCGCCGCCAGCGCCCGGCGGACACGACGGCCCTGCGCGCCGTCGACGCACACGACTTGGGCGCCCTCTTCGAGCTCATGGCCCGCGCCCACGGCGAGCGTGATGCGGACACACTCACCGCCGCCCGCCGCGCCGGCGGCTGGTGCGCCGGCGTGCGCCGGCTGCGGGATGCGGGCCTGCTCCTGCGCCGAGACCGCACCGTGCTGGCGACGGGTGCCGTCACCGCCGCCGGGCTCAGCCACGAGGCCCTGGCCGGTACCGAGCACCGCCATCGCCTGCCCGATCTGCTGGCGCCGGAGGCCGCGGCGCTGCGCAGCGAAGCGCCGACTCTGCCGATGGCCGGACTGCCCCGGGCGCTGCGCATCCAGCAGCGCATCCATCAGGCGCTGCTGGACGAGCTTCAGCGCAGCGGGCTCGCGGTGGTGGATCAGCGCATCGGGCTGACGCCGCTGCGGAAGTTCTGGATTGCGTTCCGGACGGGGTGAGAGGGCGACGGGAGAACTGCGTGGCGGGTGGTGCCTGGCGCGACGACAGGATCGACGGCGCTCGCCCCGTGGTGTGGCCGCAGATCGCCCCGGTTGCATGCGCCTCCCGGGTTGGAGGCGCCCCGTCGCCGCACTTCGCACGCCGGCCTTCGCAGGCGCCGCACGGCTGCTAGAATCCACAGCCAACCAGTCGGACAAGACGCAAGCCCCGAGACCCCCTCACCCATGGATATCCTGCTCGCCAACCCCCGCGGCTTCTGCGCCGGCGTGGACCGCGCCATCGACATCGTCGAGCGCGTGCTGGAGCTGTTCGGCCCGCCCGTCTATGTGCGCCACGAGGTGGTGCACAACCGCTATGTGGTGGAGGACCTCAAGGCCCGCGGCGCCGTCTTCGTGGACGACATCGGACTGATGCCGGAAGGCGCCGTCTGTGTCTTCAGCGCCCACGGCGTCTCCCAGGACGTGCGCGCCCAGGCCACCGAGCGGGGGCTGCGGGTGTTCGACGCCACCTGCCCCCTTGTGACCAAGGTGCACCTGGAGGTGGCCCGGCACTGCAAGGCGGGCTTTGATGTGGTGCTCATCGGTCACCGCGGCCATCCGGAGGTGGAGGGCACCATGGGCCAGTGCGCCGCCGACGGCGGGCGTATGCATCTGGTGGAGGACCTGGACGACGTCGCGGCGCTGCAGGTCCTCGACCCCGACAGGGTCGCCTATGTCACCCAGACCACGCTGTCGGTGGACGACACCGCCGGCATCATCGACGCGCTGCGCGAGCGCTTCCCGAAGCTGACGGGCCCGAAGAAGAGCGACATCTGCTACGCCACCCAGAACCGCCAGGACGCGGTGCGGGACCTGGCCGAGCGCGCCGACCTGGTGCTGGTGGTGGGCTCCACGACGAGCAGCAACTCCAACCGTCTGCGGGAGCTGGCCGAAAAGCATGGCAAGCCCGCCTACCTCATCGACGGCGCCGACGACATCCGCCGCGAGTGGCTCACCAATGGCGCCCGGGTGGGCCTCACCGCCGGCGCCTCGGCACCGGAGCTGCTGGTGGAGCAGGTGATCCAGCGCCTCAAGGACTGGGGCGCCGGGGCCGTGGAGGAGCAGTCCGGCATCCGCGAGAACGTCACCTTCGCATTGCCCAAGGAGCTGCAACAAGCCACAGGCCCCGCCGGCTGAGCCGCGCGCACCCGCGCCGCGTCAGCCCACGACCGTCCCCGGCAAGCCCTTCGACGCCCAAACCAGGCCTTACCGACACCCGTATGAGCGACACCACAGGCTCCGACATCCTCGTCATCGGCGGCGGCGTCATCGGCCTGATGACCGCCCGCGAGCTCAGCGCCGCAGGCGCCGCCGTCACCCTGGTGGAGATGGGCGACACGGGCCAGCAGGCGAGCTGGGCCGGCGGCGGCATCCTCTCGCCGCTCTATCCCTGGCGCTTCGCCGGGCCGGTGACGGCGCTGGCCCGCTGGAGCCAGCAGGTCTACCCGACGCTCTGCACCGAGCTCTTCGAGACCACCGGCATCGACCCGGAGTACAGCACCAGCGGGCTCCTGATCCTGGACCCGGAGGAGCACGCCGACGCGCTGGCCTGGGCCGCAGCCGAGCAGGTGCAGATCGACACCCTGACCCAGGCCCAGATCACGGAGAAGGAGCCCGGGCTGCAGACGGACGTGCGCGAGGCGCTCTGGCTCGGCGAGATCGGCCAGATCCGCAACCCCAGGCTCACCAAGGCCCTGCGCACCGCCATCGAGCCCAAGGTCGCTATCCGCGAGCAGGAGGAGGTACTGGAGCTGCGCGTGACAGACGGCAGGGTGCAGGGCGTGCGCACCCGCGCCGGCGACATCGACGCGGACCGGGTCGTGGTCTGCACCGGCGCCTGGACCGCGGAACTGCTGGCCAAGCTCGGCCGCAAGCCGGACATCCGCCCGGTGCGCGGGCAGATGATCCTGTTCTACGCCAAGCCCGGGCAGATCCGCCACCTGACGCTGTACCGGGAGCGCTATGTCATCCCGCGCCGCGACGGCCGCGTGCTCATCGGCAGCACCCTGGAAGACGCCGGCTTCGACAAGCGTACCACCGCAGAGGCCAAGGAAGAGCTCTACCGCATCGCCACGGCCATGTTCCCGCTCCTGAAGCGCACCCCCATCGAAGACCATTGGGCCGGCCTGCGGCCCGGCTCGCCGAGCGGCATCCCCTACATCGGCCCCTATCCCGGCGCCGAGGGGCTCTACGTCAACGCCGGGCACTTCCGCAACGGGCTGGTGACGGGCCCCGCGTCGGCGCGGCTCCTCGCCGACCTGCTGCTCGGCCGCGACGCCATCCTGCCGCCGTCGGCCTACGCGCTGGAGGCCATGCGCGCCTGACGGCTGGGGGCTGGGGGCTGGGGCCGGGGGGCTGGTACCGATCCAGCACGCCCGCGCCCCCGACGCAGCGCCTGACTCCGCAATACTCGACGCAAACCGCTCCGGGGTCGAGCCCATGACCGCCCAGCCACGCAGCTTCTACAGCTTCGACGACTACCTCGAAGGCGAGCGGGCCGCCGAGCGCGAGTGCCGCGACGAGCGCCACGAGTACGTCGACGGCGAAGTCTTCGCGGTGACCGGCGCGAGCTGGGAGCACAATCTCATCACCGCCAACTTCACCGGCGAGCTGCATGCTAGGCTCAAGGGACGCCCCTGCTTCGTGCTCTCCAACGACATGCGCGTGCGCGTCGAGAGTGCCAACACGGGCACCTACCCCGATGTGGCCGTGCTCTGCGGCGAGCCCAGCTTCTACGACGACCGCCGCGACACCGTCACCAATCCCACCCTGCTGGTCGAGGTCCTCTCCCCGTCCAGCGAGGGTTACGACCGCGGCGGCAAATTCGCGGCCTACCGCCAGCTACCGAGCCTGCGCCAGTATGTCCTCGTCGCCCAGGACCGCATCGCCGTGGACGTGCTGACCCGCGAGCCCGACCAGCGCTGGGTGCTCACCGCCTACGACGCCCTGGACCAGACCCTGGTGCTGGACGCCATCGACTGCGCAGTGCCCCTTGCGGACATCTATGCCAAGGTCGAGCTCCACCGCGGCGAAGACTGCGCCCACCCGCACCACAAGCCGCAGGCCATCGCCCGGACCGCGGGTTTCCCTTGCCGCACCCCGCGGATTTGGTTATCTTTAAGGGCTTGCTCGGGCACCGTCCCGGCATCCGCCCGCCGGTGTAGCTCAGTTGGTAGAGCAACGCATTCGTAATGCGTAGGTCAGCGGTTCGAATCCGCTCACCGGCTCCATTGCAGTCTCCTCGCAGTCCGGCCCCTGGCTTACGCACCATTGGCTCAACCGTCAGCGCGCGCTTAGGCTGTGGCCTCTGGATGACCGTCCGCCGAAGCCGCTGCCGCAATGGCGATAGACACGCCACAATGCCAAGCTGATCCCGACCGGGCGGTCGCCGCGCCGGCGTCGGAGCACATCCCCCGTCTCCAGCGCCTGCTGCAAGCCCTCTGCGATGACAGCCGCACCCAGGCGCTGATCGTCGAATGCGGCGACGAATCCCTGCGGGAGACGCTCATCGCCCACCTCGACCGGTTCCTCGGCGCGCGTGGAATCCACCCCATGCGGCTGCCACTGGCACCTGACGACGCCGACGCCCCCCGGGCGCTGGAGACGGCACTTGCCGCCACCGCCGCCGGCCAGGGCGCCCTGCATCTGCTCGTCCCGGACGCCGAGCTGCCGAGCACCCGCTGGCGCGCCCTGGATGTCCAGCTCGCGTCCTTGTCCGCGGGGACGCCGGCGCGGGTCATCCTCTGGCTGACACCGGCGCAGGTGCGCCGCCTGCCGACGCTGATGCCCAGGCTCTGTTCCGGGCGCTCCGGTACCTTTCGGTTCGAGCCGGCGGCAGGGCAGCCGCGACCGGCGCCGATGCAGGTCCCGGTCCGCATCGGCGGCCGGTGCCTCGCCACGCAAAGCCGCCGCATCGCGGAGCTTCAAGGTGCTCTCGCGCACGACCCGCCAGCGCCGGATGAAGCGCGGCTGCCGCTGGTGGAAGCGTTGGCGAAGCACTATCGCGACCTCGGCGAGTGGGACAATCTCCTGCGGCTCGTCCGCGATGAGGAGCTGCCCCTGCGCCGGCGGCTCGGCGATGCGCATGCCATCTCCGACACGCTGCGGCAGCTCGCCGACATCCAGATCAGCCGCGGTGCGCTCGCGGAGGCATTGACGCTGCTGCGCGAGCAGTGCATTCCGGCGATGGCGCAGCTCGGACGGGCCAGCGATCTCGCGGCCCTCTACGGCACCCTGGCCGACGTGCACGAGGCCCGCGGTGAGGCCGACGCGGCCTTGGCGATCCGCGCCGAAAAGGCGCTGCCGCTGCACGAGCGCTTGGGCGATGCACACGCGGCGGCCGTCACCCAGGGCAGGATCGCTGACCTGTATCAGGCCCATGGCCAGCTCGACGCGGCACTGCGCATTCGCCGTGAAGAAGAGCTGCCCGTCTTCGAGCGCCTCGGCGACGCGCGCGCCACTGCCATCACCCAGGGCAAGATCGCCGACGCCCTTCAGGAGCGCGGCGAGCTGGACGCAGCCCTGCGCATCCGCCGTGAGGAGACCCTGCCCGCCTACCGGCACCTGGGCGACCTGCATGCGGTGGCCATCACCCAGGGCAAGATCGGCGATGTGCTCCAGGCCCGCGGCGAGCTGGACGCGGCGCTCGGCGCCTACGAGGAAGTCCGGGCGGCCTTCGAGCAGCTGGGAGATGCCCAGCACGTCGCCCGCGCCTCCGGCGCCATTGCCGATGTGCTCCTGGAGCGCGGCGACATCGACGCGGCGCTCGGGATGCTCCGCACCGAGGAGCTGCCCGTCTACGAGCGCCTGGGCGACGCCCTCTCCCTGCTCGTCTGCCGTGCCAAGATCGCCCTCGCGCTGCTGCGCCGCAATGCCGCGGACGACCGCACGCAGGCCAAGCACCTGCTCTGCCAAGCCCTCGCCGACGCCCGCCGGCTGCGTGTGCCTGAAGCCGGGCGCATCGAAGAGCTCCTCGCCGAGCACGGCATGGACTGCGCAGGCACCGCGCCGGCCGACGGCAGCCCGTAACCCGCGGCGCCCGCAGCCGTACAGGGGGTCGGCAGGCCAATCCGGCCCGTACAAGCGCGCCAGAGCCCCTGAGCCAACTCCGAATCGGATTCCGCTGCGCTGCATCCGGGCTGCGGCGTCTGGGCTCCGTTCGGTGTCTGGTCGGTCACCGCGCCGCGCCGCCGGACCAGCCCAGCCTTGGCCGGCGGCGCCCGGCACCCGTAACATGCGTGCATCGTAGCCCAGGCCCGCGCTCAGCCCATGACCGAGAGCTATCGACCACCATCGGACATCCTGGAGGTCCTCCAGCAGATCGAGTACGAGGAGCCCCTGGGCCCCGACGACCCGCGCTACGTGGACACCCGCGAGGCCCGCGGCAGCCAGCGCACGCTGGACCGCCTCGCGCGCAAGCTCGGGCTGCTGCTGGCGGACGGGCGCATGTATCCGCCGCGGCAGAAGCATGTGCTCTTCTTCGGCCACACCGGCAGCGGCAAGACCACGGAGCTGCTGCACTATGCGACCCAGCTTGAAGGCCCCGGGCGCTTCTGTATCGTCCAGCTCGACATCACCAAGGACCTGGACCGCAACAACCTCCAGTACGCCGACACCCTGATGGCCATGGCCCGCGCCCTGCTCCACCGGCTGGATGTCGCGGGTGTGGACCTCGGCACCGATGCGCTGGCGCCGTTGGATGCCTGGTTCAGCGAGCGCGTGCTGACCACCGAGGCAGGCAGGGAGCTGCGCACGGAGATCAAGACCGGCGCCGCGGGCAAGGGCGGCATCCCCGGCCTGGTGAAGCTCTTCGCCAGCTTCACCGCCGCCTTCAAGGCCAACGCCACTTACAAGGACGAGCTGCGCCGCGTCATCCGCAACAGCTTCGGCGAGCTGGCGGCGGCCTTCAACACCCTCATCCAGCGGGCCGAGGACGCCCTGCGCGACACCGGCAACGGCAGCCGCGTCGTGTTCATAATCGACGGCACCGACAAGCTGCGCGGCGAGGACACCCGCCTGTTCTTCGTGCACGACGCCGAACAGCTGCTCGCCATCGAGACCCTGGTGGTCTACACGGCGCCCCTGAGCCTCAAGTACGAGGGCAACCTCGCCGGCAAGCTGGACGCCGACCTGATGCTGCCGATGATCAAGCTCGCCGAGCGCAACGGGACGCCCTGTGACGCCGGGATGCGCGCGGTGCGCGACATCCTGCTGCGGCGCGCCGACCGTACGCTGTTCGCCACCGATGACGACATCGAGCGACTGGTGCAGGCCTGCGGCGGCCACCCGCGGGAGCTGCTGCGGCTGCTCAAGCTCTGCTGCGAGTTTGCCGAGGACGACTGCATCGACGCCGCCACCGTGGACGCCGCCGTCCGCCAGCTCGCCTCCGAGTACCGCCGCTTCCTGGCGCCGGACGACTACGCCCTGCTCGCCGGCATCGATCGCGACGGCATCCACGCCGGCAATGACGAGCGCACCCGCCGCCTGCTCTACAACCTGGCCCTGCTGGAGTACAACGACGGCACCTGGCGCCGCAGCCATCCGGTGGTGCGCACGCTGGAGGGCTATGCGCGGGCGGCCGAGGCCGCGGCCGAGACCGGCAACTGACCGCTCGCGGATCGCTGTGACCGACGACGCGCACCGCTTCCACCTCGACCGCCACCGCGCGGCCACCGAGCTGGCGCCGGAGCACATCCCGGACTTCCAGCGCCTGCTGAAGGACCTCTGCTACGGCAGCCGCTTTCAGCTGCTCATCCTCGACTGCCGCGACGAGCGCCTGCGGGAGCTGCTGATCGCCCGCATCGACGAGGTGCTGGAAGGCAGGCGACTGCGTCCGGCGCGGCTGCGCCTCGCGCCGGACGACCCGGCCGACGTGCCCGCCCTGGAGGCGGTCCTGGCCACGCTCGCCGCGGATCACGACGCCATCCACATCACCGGCGCCGACGCCTGGCTCACCGACCCGCGCTGGCGGGCGCTCAACATCCGCCGCGAGGCCATCGCCGAGCGCGCCCCGGCCCGGCTGCTGCTCTGGCTGACGCCGGAGCAGGTGAGCCGGCTGCCGGACCTGGCACCGGACCTCTGGGCCTGGCGCAGCGGCGTCTTCGCGTTCGAAGCCGCGCCGGACGAACCGCGGCCGGCACCGGAGCGCTTCGACGCGGCCATCGACAACCGCAGCCTCGCCCAGCGCAGCCGGCGCATCGCGGAGCTGCGGGCCTACCTGGCCGAGGACCCGCCGCCGCCCGATGACCTGCGGCTGCCGCTGCTGGATGAGCTGGCGACGCTGTACGAGGACCTCGGGGAGTGGGACAAGGCACTGCGCATCCGCCGCGAGGAAGAGCTGCCCGTCTACGAGCGCCTCGGCGATGTGCGCTCGGCCGCCATCACCCAGGGCCAGATCGCCGACGTGCTCCAGGCCCGCGGCGAGCTGGACGCGGCGCTGCGCATCCGCCGCGAGGAGGCGCTGCCCGTCTTCGAGCGCCTCGGCGACGTGCGCGAGGTCGCCATCACCCAGGGCAAGATCGCCGACGTGCTCCAGGCCCGCGGCGAGCTGGATGCGGCCCTGCGAATCCGCCGCGAGGAGGCGCTGCCCGTCTTCGAGCGCCTCGGCGATGTCCACTCGCTGCTGATCACCCGCGCGAACATCGCGCTCGCCCTCCTGCAGCGTGCCGCCGACGGCGACCGCGTCGAGGCCAACACACTGCTCTGCGAGGCCCTCGCCGACGCCCGCCGGTTGCGCATCCCGGAGACGGAGACCATCGAGCGGATGCTGGCCGAGCAGGGCATGGACTGCGACGCGACCGCGCCCATGAGATAGCGAGGCATTCGTTCCGGCCTCGGACTGCGAGGCCGGCATGATGCGGCCGGTGTGGGAGCGCCGTCCCCGGCGCGATTGACAGTGCCATCCGCAGCCGCCCTGGAAGTCGTCGCGGCGGGGACGCCGCTCCCACATTCGGAGCGCGCCGGCTTCAGCCCTCGGGCGCCGTAGGATAGAAGCCCTCGTCGAGTACGCCCTCCGGCGCATAGCCGCACTGCCTCGGCAGCGCGTCATCGGGCAGGCCCGTCTGCTTGAGCGCCAGCGCCCTTGCCTTCGGGTAGGCGCGCTCCATCGCGTCGGTCAATGTCTGCTTCTGGCTTGGTGAATCTTCGAGGAGCGTGGCGATCTGTGCGCGTTGCTCGATGATGGTGTCGCGCCAGCGCTTGCCTTCGAATTCGCGCCAGCGCTCGGACAATGCCTGGAGCTGAAACTCCCATTTCAGCAGGTGCGCGAGCAGGATCACGAGACGGCTTTGCAGCTCGCGGAGGTCGCTCTTACCCATGTCCTCCAGCGCTTCGATGAGATGTGCGGCATCGATGTCGCCTGCGCGACCGGCGCGCAGCAGATCGACCTGCTCGGCAATCCAGGCGTTGAAGTCCCGGTGGTAAAGGTCAGCGGGTTGGCTCATGGCGAGGCACAGGTTTGAGTGGCGGAGTCGGCGTGCTGCTCTGCTGCTCTGTTTGCTTACGGTGTCTACGGGACGACGATCAGTGTGAGTTTGCTGCTTGTCACGCCAGCTTGTCCATCCTGCGGGCCCCAGCGGGATCGACCGGCACGGCCGACGCCGCCGGCGACTATGCTTCAGTCAGTCCCGCCGCACAGGCCAGCAGCCGATGGCAGGCGCCCGCACCAGCCCCGACCCCGTTGATGGCGACGACGCGCCACCGCCCGCGCGCAGCGCGCCCGAGCACAGATCGCCGCAAACAAGCGACGCCGTGCCCGACGCCGCGCGACGGGACGCCGTATTCCAGGTCCGCGGCGTCACCAAGGTCTACCGCATGGGCGAGGTGCGGGTGGAGGCCCTGCGTGGGGTGGACCTGGCGCTGTATGCCGGCGAGCTGGCGGTGCTGCTGGGGCCGTCCGGCAGCGGCAAGTCCACGCTGCTCAACATCCTGGGCGGCCTCGACACGCCCACCGCCGGGCAGGTGCGCTATGCCGGCCGCGACCTGGCCGCGGCGAGCGACCGCGAGCTGACCCGCTACCGCCGCCGCCACGTCGGCTTCGTGTTCCAGTTCTACAACCTGATCCCGAGCCTGACGGCGCGGGAGAACGTGGCCGTGGTGACAGAGATCGCGCGCGACCCGATGCCGCCGGCGGAGGCCCTGGACCTGGTGGGTCTCGGCGCCCGCCTCGACCACTTCCCGGCCCAGCTCTCCGGCGGCGAGCAGCAGCGGGTCGCCATCGCCCGGGCGGTGGCCAAGCGCCCGGACGTGCTGCTGTGCGACGAGCCGACGGGGGCGCTCGACTCCGCCACCGGCATCGTGGTGCTGGAGGTGCTGGAGCGGGTGAACCGCGAGCTCGGCACCACCACCGCGGTGATCACCCACAACGCCGGCATCGCGCAGATGGCGGACCGGGTCATCGTGCTGGCGGACGGGCGCATCGCCGAGGTCCGGCGCAATGCCATCCGCGTCGCGCCGCGCGAGCTCAGCTGGTGAGACCCATGCGCGCGCTGGACCGCAAGCTCGTCCGTGAGCTCTGGGGCATGCGCCTGCAGGCGCTGGCCATCGCGCTGGTGATCGTGAGCGGTGTGGGCGTCTTCATCATGTCCTTCAGCACCGTGGACTCCCTGTACGAGACCCGCGCGCGCTACTACCGCGAGCACCGCTTCGCCGCGGTCTTCGCACCGCTCAAGCGCGCACCGGAGGCCCTGGCCCGGCGCGTGGAAACCATGCCGGGCGTGGACCGGGTGCAGACCCGGGTGGTGGCCTTCGTGAGCCTGGACATCGCGGGCTTTCCAGAGCCGGTGAGCGCGCACCTGGTGTCCCTGCCGGACCATGGACCCGCCGCCGGCGCCGGCGTCCTGAACCGCGTACACCTGGCGAGCGGCCGGCTGCCGCAGCCGGGGCGCACCGACGAGGCGCTGATCTCCGTGGAGCTGGCCCGGGCGCATGACCTGGCCGAGGGCGATACGCTGCGCGCCACCATCAACGGCCGCCGCGAGCGCCTCACCATCGTCGGCCTGGCAAGGTCGCCGGAGTACATCTACCAGATCGCCCCCGGCGCCATGTTCCCGGACCCGGCCCGCTACGGCATCCTGTGGATGGGTCGCGAGTCCCTCGGCAACGCCTTGGACATGGACGGCGCCTTCAACGACCTCACCCTGACCGTAACGCGGGGCGCGAGCGTCGAGGACGTCATCGACCGGCTGGACACCCTGCTCGCGCCCTATGGCGGTACCGGCGCCTATGCCCGCGAGGACCAGCTCTCCCACCGCTTCCTCACTGAAGAACTGAAGCAGCAGCGCACCATTGCAACCGTATTTCCGGTGATCTTCTTCGGCGTGGCCGCCTTCCTGCTCAACGTCGTGGCGAGCCGGCTCATCGGCCTCGAGCGGGAGCAGATCGGCACCCTCAAGGCCTTCGGCTGGGCCAGCGCCGACATCGGCCTGCACTACGCCAAGCTGATGCTCGCCATCGTGCTGCTCGGCATCACCGGCGGCATCGGGCTCGGCATCCTGCTCGGGCGCGGCTTGAGTCACATCTACATGAGCTTCTACAGCCTGCCCTACATGGACTTCGTGCTGCGCCCGCGGGTGGTGGCCGCCGCGGCGGCGGTGAGCATCGGTGTGGCGCTGCTCGGCACCCTGCATGCGGTGCGCGGGGCGGCCCGGCTGCCGCCGGCGCAGGCCATGCGCCCGGCGCCGCCGCCGGTATACCGCGCAACCATCGTCGAGCGGCTCGGCCTGCAGCGCTGGCTCGCACAGCCGACACGGATGATCCTGCGGCACATCGAGCGGCGCCCGCTCAAGTCCCTGCTCACCACCCTCGGCATCGCCATGGCCTGCGGCATCATGATGATCGGCGGCTTCCAGCGCGGCGCCATCGACCACATGGTGGGCGTGCAGTTCGGGCTGAGCCAGCGCGCGGATCTCACCGCCACCTTCACCGACCCCACCTCCGGCCATGCCCTCTACTCCCTGCGCAGCCTCCCCGGCGTCGAGCATGCGGAGGGCTTGCGCAGCGTGCCGGTACGGCTCAGGCACGGCCACCGCAGCTATCGGACAACCCTGGAGGGCGTGGCACCGGACGGGCGCCTGCTGCGGCTGCTGGACACGGACCTCAAGCCCATCGATCTGCCGCCCGAGGGCGTCGTCCTGAACGACTACCTCGCCGGACTGCTCGGCGTGCGCGCGGGCGATGTGCTGCGGGTGGAGGTGCTGGAGGGCGAGCGGCGCACCCTGGAGCTGCCCGTCGCCGCCACCGCCCGGCAGTATCTGGGTGTGGGAGCCTACATGCAGCGGGCGGCGCTGAACCGGCTGCTGCGCGAGGGCGATGCCCTCTCCGGCGTGCATCTCGCCGTGGACGCGCGCGAGCGCCGCCGTGTCTACGCCCTGCTCAAGGACATGCCGCGCATCGCCGGCATCGTCGAGCAGGCGGCGGCCATCCGGGCCTTCTACGACACCCTGGCCCAGAGCGTGCTGTTCTTTACCCTGGTGGCGACGCTGCTCGGCGCGACCATCGCCTTCGGCGTGGTCTACAACAGCATGCGCATCGCGCTGTCGGAGCGCAACCGCGAGCTCGCGAGCCTGCGGGTGCTCGGCTTCGAGCGCGGCGAGGTGGCTTACATCCTGCTCGGCGAGCTGGCGCTGCTGACGCTCGCCGCCATCCCGCTCGGGCTCGCCATCGGCTATGGGCTGTGCGCCTATCTGGCCTATGCCTTCCAGAGCGACCTGTACCGCATCGCGCTGGTGCTGGAGCGCGATGTCTACGCGCTGGCGGCGCTGGTGGTCATCATCTCGGCGCTGGTGTCGGGCGGACTCCTGTGGCGCAGCCTGGGGCGGCTGGACATGGTGGCGGTGCTCAAGAGCAAAGAGTGACACCATGGGCTGGCTGCGACACCCCGGCATCCTCACCGCCGCGCTGGTGGTGGCAGGCCTCCTGCTCTGGGGCTTCTGGCCGCGGCCGGTGCCGGTGGAGATGGTCACCGCCGGGCGCGGGCCGCTCAGGGTCACCATCGATGAGGACGGCCGCACCCGGGTCATCGACCGCTACGAAATCCGCGCGCCGGTGGCCGGCGTCGCCTGCCGGGTGGATCTGGACGTGGGCGACCCGGTCAGCAAAGACCAGGTGCTGCTCGGCATCACCCCGCTGCAATCGGCCGTGCTGGACCCGCGCAGCCGCGCCGAGGCCGAGGCCCGCGTCGCCGCCGCCGAGGCGGCGCTCGCCTCCACGCGGGAGAACGCCGGGGCGGCCCGCGCCCGCGCCGAGTACCGCAGGGCCGAGCTGGCCCGGGTGGAGCCGCTGGCGGCAAAGGGCGTCGTGTCCCGCGAGGCGCTGGACCAGACGCGCATGGAGCGCCTGGCCGCCGACGCGGCGCTGCGCGCGGCGGAGCACGCGGTGAGCGTCGCCCGCTACGAGCTGGAGGCGGCCCGCACCGCGCTGGCCCACTCCAGCGCCGCCGCCGACAGCGAGACCGCCGAGCGCGTGCCGGTGCGCGCCCCCATCGACGGCCGTGTGCTCGCCGTGCAGCGTGAGTGCGAGGGCCCGGTCAGCCTGGGCGAGCTGCTGCTGGTCGTCGGCGACCCGTCGCGGCTGGAGGTGGAGGTGGATCTGCTCTCCGCCGACGCCGTGCGGGTGCAGCCCGGCACACGGGTGCTGTTCGAGCAATGGGGCGGCGAGCAGCCACTGGAGGGCGTGGTGCGCACCGTGGAGCCCGTGGGCTTCACCAAGGTCTCGGCCCTGGGTGTCGAGGAGCAGCGCGTGCTGGTCATCGCCGATTTCACGTCACCCGCCGCGCGCTGGCAGCGCCTCGGCGACGGCTACCGCGTCGAGGCGCGCTTCGTGCTCTGGCAGGCGGACGACGTGCTGCAGGTGCCGGCCAGCAGCCTGTTCCGGCCGGCTGATCCGAACGCCGACGGCTGGTCGCTGTTCCGGGTGGAGGACGGCCGCGCAAGGCTGCACCAGGTTGAAGTCGGCCGGCGCACCGGCCTGCGGGCGCAGATCACCGCGGGGCTCGAGCCCGGCGACGCCGTCATCGACCACCCCAGTGACGACGTGACGGACGGCGTAAGGGTGAAGGCTCGATAGACGTGCTGCGCACACCAGTCGCCGGAAAAGACCCGCGCTTTCGCGCCGACCGGGCCATACCGACGACCTGTGCAGAGAATCCTCGCAGCAGGTACCGACGCTGGGCATGGGCCTTGACCCGGAGGCAGCGATCTGTCGTCATCCCCGGCCGGGCGCCGGGCCGCCGGCGTCCCTGACCACCACGCCATCAGTCACCGCCGATCGAAGCGAGCCCGAAACCCATGTCCGACTTCCCCGACCGCCACGAGCAGATCCGTCTGGTGCACGCCGAATTCATCCGCCAGGTGGCGCAGACCTGCGGCAACGCCGAGCGCCGGGCTGAATTCGACGCCCTGCTGGCCAGTGCCGAGCAAAGCGGCTGGGGGGCGCTGGTGGCCGCACTCGAGCGCATCGCCGCCGGCGAGCGCGGCCCCGAGGTCTTCCGCGGACTGGACGAAGAGGACCAGATCATCGCCGACGCCATCCTGCGCGGCATGCAGGACCCGTCCACCCTGCCCGACCCGACCCAGCGCCAGGACCCCACCATGGCGGCCCCCGGCCTCGCGCACATGATCCATGCCGCGCGCACGGGCAATCCACAGGCGCTGGCGCTCATCGGCAACATGGCCGAGCAGATGAGCACCGTCGGCGGCCAGATGGCGCGCCTCGCCGGCGTCATCCGGCCCATGATCCAGGGCGAGCGGGATGCAGACCGGCTCACCCGCGGCATGGACAGCCAGGGCGAGCGCCTGGTGCTGGAGATCCTGTCCGAGCTCGGCAAGCTCGAAGCGCACTGAGAAAGCCCGGGGCGTCAGTCGCCCGCGCCCACCCCCAGGGCGTCCGGATTCATCACCTGCATGGCGTCATCGCCCATGCCCATCACCAGCACGCCCGCGGCGGTGGCGCGACGCACCACGCTGTCATCCGGGTAGAGGCTCGCCAGCACGCCCACGGCGCGCTTGCCCTCGTACTCGGGGCAAAAGCGCGGCAGCTCGGCGAGCTTCAGGAGCAGCGGGTCGATGTGGCTGGCCTGAAGGCGCGACTTGGTCTCGTTGACCAGGACCACGTCACCGCAGGCGAGAATGGCGTCGTACTCGCGCGTCTCGCCGTTGCGGCGGCGTGCGATGCGCACGGCGAAGAAGTCCGGTATGTCGCATCCGAACAGCTTGGCCGCGACCCGCGGCAGGCTCGGCGCCACGATGTCCTCCACCAGGGTGCCGAGGCGGTTGGCGAGATCGCCCCACTGCTTGTTCATGCGCTTGCGGTCAAGCTCGGTCTCGTCCTTGAACTCCCGCATCTCGTCTGCGAGTCGGTTCAGCGACATCTCGGTGCGCATGGCCTGGTAGCTGAGCTCCTTCATGTATTCACGCAGCTCATCGACTTCTTGGCGAATGGCGGTGGTGGCCATGGGCGCTGTCCTCCAGGCGTGTACGCAGTGGGTTTTCGCCTAGCATAGCAAGTTGCAGCGTGCTCAGACCATGCGCGGGCCGGCGCACCCGTGGCGGAGCGAGCCCAGCCCGCAGCAGGCGACACAGCGCGGATTGACATCCAACGCCACCGCGCCGCCCGGCCCCGGCTATACTGCGGCGCCAATCCCGGCGCCCAGCGCGCCCTGCCCTTTGCAAGCGACCGGAGCAGGCGATGGCAGATCCCGCCGCAACGGCCCCTTCCCCGCCCCCCAGAGCCGAGGTCGACCCGGAAGTCGCGCGCGCCGTGGATGCCGGCGACACCCTCGCCGCGGTGGACCTGGGCTCCAACTCCTTCCACCTGCTGGTGGCGCGCATGGACGGCGGCACGCTGCAGGTCATCGACCGGCACAAGGAAATGGTGCGCCTCGGCGAGGGGCTCACCAGCGACAAGCACCTGCGCGAAGACGTCGCCGAGCGCGCACTGGCCTGCCTGGAGCGCATGGGTCAGCGGCTCAAGGACATGCCGCCGGAGCGGGTGCGCGCGGTGGGCACCAATACCCTGCGCCAGATCCGGCCCGAAGCACATTTCGTGGAGCGGGCCGAGCGGGCGCTCGGACACCCCATCGAGGTCATCGCCGGGCGGGAGGAGGCGCGGCTCATCTACCTGGGCGTCTCCCACGGGCTCGCCATCGGCGACGAGAAGCGCCTGGTCATCGACATCGGCGGCGGCAGCACCGAGCTCATCGTCGGTCAGGGCTTCCAGGCGACCCTGCGCGAGAGCCTGCACATGGGCTGTGTCAGCATGTCGCGGCGCTTCTTCAGCAACGACAAGATCACCGCCAAGCAGATGGACAAGGCGGAGCTCTACGGCGCACTGGAGGTACGCCCGGTGCGCGAGCTGTTCCGGCAATCCGGCTGGGCCACGGCCACCGGCAGCTCCGGCACGGTCAAGTCCATCGCCGCCGTGGTCATGGCCGAAGGCTGGAGCGAGGACGGCATCTCGGCCGAGGCCCTCGAGCGGCTGCGCGCCGCCATCCTCGACGCCGGCAAGGCCTCCGGACTGCCCTTCAAGGGCTTGAGCGAGCAGCGCCGGCCGGTGTTCGTGGGCGGTGTGGCGGTGCTGCGGTCGCTCTTCTCCGCCCTCGCCATCGAGCACATGCGCGTGTCCGACCAGGCCCTGCGGGAAGGCCTGATTTACGAAATGGTGGGCCGCCTGGAGCACGAGGACGTGCGCGAGCGCACCGTGGCGACCTTCAGCCGGCGCTTCGACGTGGACCAGGCGCATGCCGCCCGGGTCAGGGACACCGCCCTGCACCTGCTGGCACAGCTGTCCGAGCCCTGGGAGCTGGCCCATCCCGACTATGCGCCCATGCTCGGCTGGGCGGCGGAGCTGCACGAGATCGGCCTCGCCGTCTCCCACAGCCATTACCAGAAGCACGGTGCCTATCTGATCGGCCAGGCGGACCTGTCCGGCTTCACCCGTCAGGAGCAAGAAGTCTTGGCGGCGCTGATTCTGGGCCACCGGCGCAAGTTCCCGGTGGATGCCTTCCTGGCGCTGCCGAGCAGCGTGCGCTGCTGCGCGCGACGGCTGTGCGTGATCCTGCGCCTGGCGGTGCTCATGCATCGCGGCCGCAGCGCGGACAGCATCCCCGAGCCCGCGCTCAGCGCCGCCGGGGATACGCTGGTGCTGCGCTTCCCGGAGGGCTGGCTGGACGACCATCCACTCACCCGCCTGGAGCTGGAGGAAGAGGCCTCGCGACTGCTCGCCGGCGGGCTGAGCCTGGACTTCCGGTAGCGGCTGCCCCAGCGCTGCGCCCGCCGCCGCAGCACAGCGGGGCCCCGACCCAGCCCAAGCACGCAGCCCCGCCAGGTCGCAGCGGCGACGCCCCAGCCGGACCGGGCGTCCTCCCCGGCCATGCCCCGCAGCCGCCTCCGGCAATGATCCGGGAAAGGCCGCACCCGGGTGCGCCCGTGGCAGCCCAACACCGCGCACCGAAGCCCGAAGCCCGAAGCCCGAAGCAGTTGCGGACAAGTAACCTCGTGCGCGGATGTTGCTGCTAGAATCAGCGCGCGAAGAATCACCCCGTCCGCGCGCCTGCGCGGCATCCCGCCAACGAACGAAGGAGGACAGCGACAACCATGGCCAAGCTCTTTTCCGCCGAGTGGATGAACCAGCTCAAGGATGGCTGGAACAACGACCCCGAGGTCAGCGGCAAGCTCGCCGAGATCGGTTTCGACTCCGTCATCACCTGCGGCTTCAAGAACGAGGAAAACCCCCGCGGCGTCTTCGTCGTCGAGAAGGGCATCTGCACCCGCGCCGGCGACTGGAACGGCGAGACCCCGGACTGGGACATGCGCGCCGACATGGACGACTGGCTCAAGTGGGTCAAGAAGGGCATCGGCATGATGGGCATGGGCACCGCCTACGCCACCGGCAAGCTCAAGTTCAAGCACGGTGACTACGCTGCCATGATCAAGGACCCGCGCATGGCCGGGCCCTTCGTCAAGAGCTTCAACCTCATGAAGGACATCGGCGCCGACGAGCTCGGCTGAGCCGCATCCCTCTGCCGTCCCGCCGGGCGGCGGCGTCCTGCCGCCGCCCGATGCGCCACGATTCGCCCCCCTCAATCGGCTCCCGGAAGCGGCCCCCGGTCTGCTCTGCCCACCCAACCTGGCCCCGCCGCGTCGGGCCGAAGGCGGGTTTCTCGTTGGCTGCTGGATCGTCGACTTGGTCAACTAACGTCATCGACGATCACCACGACCCTGATCGCTTCCAGCGTCGCTGCCAGCAGTCGCAGACCTGATCCTCCGGCCAGCTGGCGGTCGCCATCGGCGGCACCGCGCTGCGCCTCGATATCGCCAAGCTCCTCGGCGTCCAGACAGCCGCGGCAGCTTCGTCCGGACGAGCGCACGATCCTCCAGCTCTGCGGATATTGGTCCTCTGTCCGATCAGCGGACGGAGCACATGTCCGCGACGCTTCGGCGCGCTCAGGCTGCCGTCTGACTGCGCCCCCTCCGCCACCAAGGCGCCGCAGCTCACCATACCGGGACGCGCCCGGTCGCGCACATCGGTTCCGCAATGCCCTGCCGAAACCGCGCCGGGGAGCCAGGCGCTGCGCGACGGCAGCGACGGCGCTCGGCGCGCAAGTGCTGGGCGGGCCAGTGCTGGGCGGGCCAGTGCTGGGCGGGCCAGTGCTGGGCGGGCAAGTGCTGGGCGAGCCGGTGCTGGGCGTCCACCATCTGGGTGCACGTCATCGCTTGACCTCCAGCGCGCAACACTGAGCGGATGCCTTCCGTATCGCCGCGAAGCGCTGTTGGTCACGCATCAGGCGGTTCCCGTTCAGCCGACCCGCCCTGCGGCCGGCAGGCATGCAGGCATGAAAGGATTTAACAGTCCGGCGTGATGCGACGGACCAGATCTTGACATTGTAAACAGTCGAGCTATCTTATCGTCGACAACAATCAAATCGTGATGCCCCCATCGCACAAGCGGCGGTTTACCTATGGCCGAGAACGAGACCCTGGACCTAAAACCAGCCCTCGGTGGAATCAGGCGCGCCGCCTCATTCAAGAGGGCGCGAGCCCGAATGAGCTTGCTCAGGAAGTGCTTCGAGTGCTGAGCCTCACGCTCAAGAGAGTTGCTCCTACAACAAGACATTGAGCACGATGCCAATGCATCAGATTTCTGAAGCAGACATCGGCGTCATCGCCGCACGCCTGCTGGCGGCCCGCAAGGCCGCCGGACTCACGCAGCAGGAGGCCGCTGAACAGTTGGGCGTCAGCCGACCGACCCTGATCGCCATCGAAAAGGGCACACGGGCGGTGAAGCCCGATGAAGTGGTCAAGCTGGCGAGGCTGTATGGGCGCACCCTGAACGAGATTGTCCGTCCAAGTCCCGCACCGCAACCCATCGAGCCGCACTTGCGCGCGTCCCTGCGAACGGAGATGAGCGCAGAGCTGCAAGCGGTCATCGGAGAGTTGACGGCCTTTGCCGACGACTATCGGGCGCTTGAAAGGCTCACTGGCAGCGAGCCGTTTCGGGACTTCGCGCCCGAGGTCTCGGTACCGCAGCGCGTGGAGGTAGCGGCCTTCGCCGAAGACGTGGCGATCCGCGAGCGCTCCCGGCTGCACCTGGGCGATCAACCCATCGTTGATCTGCGCTCCCTGGTGGAACAGGCCGGTGTGCATGTCTTCTACGGCAGCCTGCCCTCGCGGCTCGCCGGCCTCTACGCCTTTGTGCCGGACCTCGGCTACTGCATCCTCATCAACCGCAAGCACCCGCCGGAACGCCGGCGCTGGACGCTGTCGCACGAATACGCGCACTTCCTTGCGGATCGCCACAAGCCCGGCGTCGATTACGTCCAGCCGGCCAAGCGCAAGCCCCTGTCAGAGCGCTTCGCGGATGCCTTCGCGGCGAGCTTCCTGATGCCGGAGACGGCCATCCGCCGGAGTTTTCTCGCCATCACGGAGCGCAGCGGGGACTTCCAGACCGCCGACCTGAGCCGGCTCGCACACCACTTCTACGTATCGGTGCACGCGGCCGCGCTGCGGCTGGAGGACGTCGGCCTCCTGCCCCGCGGCACCTGGGAGGCACTCGCAGAGCGCGGCTTCAAGCCCGGCGCCGCCCGGCAGCTGCTCGGGCTGCCGACGCGTCCGCCCTCGGAGGACCCCTTCCCCGAGCGGTACCGCTACCTCGCGGTGCAGGCCTACCTTAAAGCGGCCATCAGCGAAGGTCAGCTCGCCCGCTTCCTGCGCACCGACCGCGTCACGGCCCGCGAGATCGTCGACGCCACGCTCACCTCCCGCGATCTGGATGCGGACGGCGACGCGCAGTCCGTGCAGATGCCGGAGCAGCTGTCGCTGTTCGACTTGGCGTCGTGACGCCGGCCTGGGCCATGTCCGATAGCGTCGTTCTGGACGCCTGCTGCCTCATCAACCTCGCCGCCGCAGATGCGCTCGAAACCTGGCTCGGCGAGCTTGGGCTCCGCTGGATACTGCCGGAGGCAGTGTTGGCCGAGGCGCTGTTCCTGCGGCGAGGCGCCGAACCCGCCGCCGATGATGTCCACTCGAGCACGGCCGACGCTGCGCGCGAGCCGATCCTGCTTGATCCACACATCGAAAGCGGCCTACTGACCGTCGTCCGTCCTGAGACCGAGGCGGAGCTGGCCGCCTACGTCGCCTTGGCCGCCGAGCTGGACGACGGCGAGGCCATGGCGCTCGCCATCGCCCGGTGCCGTAGCTGGCAGCTCGCCACCGACGACCGCAAGGCGATCCGCCTGGCCGGTGAGGCGGGCGTGCTGGTGCTGACGACGCCGGCGGTGCTGAATCGGTGGGTGGACCGGCTTGGCCCGTCGGCTGGGGAAGTCCGCAGTGCGTTGATCGCCATCCGCGACCGCGCCCGCTTCCTCCCGAGCGGGCGCGATCCGTTTCACTGATCCCCACTGCGTCTGCGCGGCACGATATGCGCGCAGCAGAGGCGAGGCAGAGCCTCGCGCGCCGCATTCCCGGGCCGAGCCCGGGAACGAGAGGCAACCTCTCTTGTTTGATGGCGAATCCCCCACACGCGGGCGCACCCTGCGTCGTCACCGCTTCCAGCCCTGATTGTGTCAGGCCGGGATGACCTGACTCAGCAGTCAGCTGACCAGGTGGCCGGCGTTATGATCGAGGACCATCGCAGCGCACCCTGCCCCGCCCCCTGTCCCACCACCCTGTGCCGGACTGACCTTGCCGCAGCAACGCCACCTCAGCCCCGACGAGCGCGCCTATTTTCGCCTGCTCTGCGAGACGGTGTTCGCCAATCCCTTCGCAGCGGATCGCGGCCGGCTGGCGCGACTGCTGGGCGACGCGGAGCCGGCGCCGACGGCTGAGCTCGTCTCCCAGGCGGCGGAGTATCACCGGCTGATGCCGGGCCTCGATGCCAGGCTGCAGGCACTCGCGGCGCGCGGGCGCTCCCAACTCCAGGACTTCACCGGCGAGGACCAGGCACTGATGCGCCGGGTTTTTCTCTTCCACTGCTATCAGCGCTTCGGCGAGCGCTTCGACCCACTCATCGCGCGCGGCGGCAGCGGCGGGCTCGGCCGGGGACTCAGGCAGGAGCTGACGGAGGCGTTGGCGGGCTACGGCTTCGAGCCGGCCGAGTGCCGGCGCTGGATCGCGCTCTACTACCAGCTGCGGCGGGCCTATTTCTTCATCGATCAGGCACTGGTGGGCCGCAGTGCACCCATGCGCGTCCTGCGCCAGGCGCTATGGAACAGCGTGTTCACGGCGGATCTGGCCACCTATGCGCTGCTGCTGTGGGAGCGGCTTCAGGACTTCCCCACGCTGCTCCTCGGCGAGACGGGCACCGGCAAGGGGCAGGCGGCGGCGGCCATGGGCCGCTCCGGCGTCATCCCGCTCAACGACGCCGGCGACGGCTTTGCGCGCGGCATCGAGGCGGGCTTCATCGCCACCAACCTGTCGGCGCTGTCCGAATCGCTCATCGAGTCCGAGCTCTTCGGCCACCGCAAGGGCGCCTTCACCGGCGCCGTGGACCACCACGAGGGGCTCTTCGCCCGCTGCGATGCCCAGGGCACGCTGTTTCTGGACGAGATCGGCGACCTCTCGCTGGCCGTCCAGACCAAGCTGCTGCGCCTGCTCCAGGAGCGGACCTTCTCCCCGGTGGGCAGCCACGAGGAGCGGCGCTTCGCCGGCCGCGTGGTGGCGGCCACCAACCGGCCGCTCGCCGAGCTGTTGGGCGACGACGGCTTCCGCCGGGACCTGTTCTATCGCCTGTCCGCCAACATCATCGTCCTGCCGACACTGCGCGAGCGCCTGGCGGCCAGCCCCGCGGAGCTGCACGACTTGGTGGACGCCCTGCTCGCGCGGCTCGCCGGTGACGAGGCCGCCGCTGCGCTGCGCCCGCGGGTGCTGAAGGCATTGGACGCATTGCCGCGGGACTACGCCTGGCCCGGCAACGTGCGCGAGCTGGAGCAGGCCATCCGGCGCATCATCCTCACCGGCGGCTGCGCACCGGACCCGCTGCCGCAGCCCACCGGCACGGACGCCTGGCTCGACGCGGCCGCCGCGGGCCGGCTCGACGCTGCGGCGCTGCTGCGCGGCTATTGCCGGCGGCTCTACGACCAGCTCGGCACCTACGAGGCCGTGGCGCGGGTGACGGGGCTGGACCGGCGCACCGTCAAGCGCCACGTCGAGGGCGGCTGAGGACCAGCGCCGCCGCAGGGCTCAGGCATCGGCGCGATGGGCAACGGGGGCGACAGGAACGCCACTGCGGCGTTGCGCGGGCCGGACGGCTCCGGCAGCATCCGCACGCCCTCGTCGCGGCGGGGACGCCGCTCCCACAGGGCACCGCAACGGCCCCAGCGCCGGAACGCGCACAAGAGGCCCTTCGGTCCTTCGCCTCTTCGCGTCTTCGCGTGTCCTCTCCGTGCCCCGCCCTTCGCGCCTTCGCGCCTTCGCGCCTTCGCGTGCCCCAACCGCGTCCCGCCCTTCGCGCCTTCGCGCCTTCGCGTGCCCCTCTTCACGTCCTCTCCCGCGCATCCTCGCGCGCCGCAGCCTAACCAGCCCAAACAGCCGCCCCCGCACCCGACCCGCTACAATGCCGCCCCATGCTGCTGTCGCCCAAACACCGTTTTCTGTTCGTGCACATCGCCAAGACCGGCGGCACCAGCGTGCGCGCGGCGCTCCAGGGCCGGCGCTGGGCGGACCCCTGGTACTGGCCCATGTTCCTGTGCAGCCGGTTCAGTCATCTGAGCGGGCATCGCATCGCCACCAAGCTGCCGCGGCACGCCAAGGTCGTCGCCGCCAAGGAGCTGCTGCCGAAGGAGTGGTTCGATGCGCTGTTCAAGTTCGCCTTCGTGCGCAATCCCTGGGACCTTCAGGTCAGCTCCTTCCACCACATCCGCCGCGAGCGTCCGCAGTTCCTGGGCGGCCACGAGGATTTCGCGGACTTTCTGCGCTGGAAGCTGGACCCGGCGCGGCCCTACCAATTCCATGTGGACACCTCCATCGAGCTGCAGACGGACTATCTCATCGACCTGCACGGCGACATCGTGGTGGACTTCATCGGCCGCTACGAGCGCCTGCACGAGGACTTCGACGAGGCCTGCCGGCGCATCGGGCTCGCCGGCGTGACGCTGCCGCATCGCCGCCGGGCCGCGGACCGCGAGCGCGACTACCGCGGCTATTACGACGACGCCACCGCCGCCCTGGTGGCGGATCACTTCGCCCGCGACATCGAGCTCCTGGGCTATGCCTTCGACCCGGCCGACGCCTGATCGCAGCCCGAATCGAAGCCCGGACCGGACGCCGTCACCCGCCAACCGACCCCACACTCAACATGGACTGGCTCCTGCTCGCGCTGCTGTCCGCGGCGGCCCTGGCGTCTGCGGATGCCGCCACCAAGGCCTGGCTCGGCGATTACACCGCCGCGGAGGTGAGCGTCGTGCGCTTCTCCGTGAGCGGGCTGCTGCTGGCGCCGCTGCTCATCGGCATGCCGGCGCCCTGGACCCTGCCGGCACCCTTCTGGGGCTGGCTCGCGGCCATGCTGCCGCTGGAGATCGCGGCCATGCTGCTGTACATGGCCGCCATCCGCGATCATCCGCTGTCGCTGACCCTGCCGTATCTCGCCTTCACGCCGGTGTTCGTGCTCGCCATCGCCGATTGGCTGCTGGGGGAGCAGGTGTCGCTGACGGGCGCGCTCGGCGTGCTGCTGGTGGTGGCGGGCGCCTGGCTGCTGAACGTCCGCCATGCCAGGCTTGGCGACCTGCGCAGCTGGGCCGCACCCCTGGCGGCGATCTTCTGGGAGCCAGGCTCGCGGATGATGCTGCTGGTGGCGCTGCTGTACGGCTTCACGGCCACCATGGGCAAGGCGGTGCTGGACTACCTGCCGCCGACCCACTTCGGGCCGTTCTATTTTCTGGTGCTGGGGCTCACGATGCCGCTGGTGTGGGCGCTGCCGCTGCGGATCGGGCGGGCGGCCGGCGCGGCGGCTCCTTCCCCCCGGCTTGCGCTCTTCGGTCCCGGCGGGCTGCTGCGCCGGCCCCGCGCGGTGCTCGGGGTGGCCGCCCTCCATGGGCTCATGGCCTACACCCACTTCCTGGCCATCGCCCGGGTAGAGGTGGCCTACATGCTCGCCGTCAAGCGCACCAGCCTGCTCTTCGGCATCCTCTACGGCGCGCTGGTGTTCGGGGAAACGGGCCTGCGCTCGCACCTTGCCGCAGGCGCGCTGATGGTGGCGGGCGTCGCCGTGATCGTCAGCAGCTGACGCGCGCCCCCCACCCCAACGCATGAGCCGGTCGGACGTGCAAGCGGCGCCCATCCGCCGGGCCTTTCCGCCGGTGCTGGGGGAGGCGCCGCGGCTGTTGATCCTGGGCTCCATGCCGAGCGAGGCGTCGCTGGCGGCGCAGCAGTACTACGGCCATCCGCGCAATGCCTTCTGGCCCATCATGGCACAGCTGCTGGGGCTGCCGGCGGGGACTGACTATGCCGGCCGCGCCCAGGCGCTGCGCGACCACTGCATCGCGCTCTGGGACGTCATCGCCGCCTGCGCCCGGCCCGGCAGCCTGGATGCGGACATCCGCCCGGACACGGTGCAGGTGAACGATTTCGCGGCACTGCTGGCGGCGCACCCGAGCATCCGCTGCATCGCCTTCAACGGCGGCACCGCCGAGCGCGAGTTCCGCCGCCGGGTGCTGCCGACGCTGACCAAGCCGCACGCCGGTATCGAGCGCCTGCGGCTGCCGTCCACGAGCCCGGCGCATGCGGGGATGCCATTCGAGGAAAAGCTGGCCGCCTGGGGGGTGATCCTGGAGAAGATTCGAGAAGATCGGGCAGAAGCTCGGGCGCCCGCTGCAAGGCCGCGAAACACCTGAGGTCAGCGATCACTGATCATCGGCGGACTGAAGTCCGCCGTCCCCGGGGTACCGACTGACACCGGTGCACCCGGGGCGGCTCCTGCGTTGTCTTCGCGCTCTGCGTGGCATTGGTGGTGAGAGGCTCTTCGCAGATGCCGCTCAGCACCCGCTCTCGGTGGTGGCGTCCACGTTCTCCTGCCACCAGTCCTGGTAGGCCTGGTCCGGCGCCACCAGCCGCGCGGTGCCCGAGGACAGGGGCTCCCCGGCCGCGTCGCGCACCTCGATGGCCATGTCCACCATGCCGCCGCGCAGGATGCGGGAGACGGTCAGCGTCACGCCGATCTCGTCACCCGGGCAGACCGGCCTGCGGAAGCGCTCCGGGCAGAAGGTGAGCCCGAGGGTGCCGTCACCCGGGAACAGGGTGCCGAACAGCGCCGAGATCGTCGTCTGGATGAGGCCGCCCGGCACCACGATGTCGTGGATGTCCGGGAAGCGCATGCGCGCGGCGTCCAGGTCGCGGTGGATGGCGTTGTAGTCGCCCACCAGGTCGCAGTACTGGTCCACCTGCTCGCGGGTGAAGGCGAGCCGCGCCTCGTGGCGCATCCCCTCCTCCAGCATGGCTGCCGTCAGGCAACGGGTTCGGGTCATGGGCTGGGCCTCCCTGTTGTGGAATCTGGCCGACGGACACGAACCCGTCATGATAGCCCCTGCCCGGGCCGTCTGCCCCGACCCCGGGCAAAAGACTTGGCAATCAGGCGGCAGTCCGGTGCTCGGCGGCCCCCATGCCTGCGCCCCGGGCGCCCGACCCATGCGGCTGTTCCCGCCGGATGCGCACCGACGCCGCCGGATCGAACAGCTCCAGCCAGTGCACCACGGGCACGTCCGCGGCCCCCGCCAGGTGTGTCTGGCAGCCGACGTTGGCCGTGGCGATGAGCGCCGGGCCGCCCTGCTGCAGGGCCTCGATCTTGCGCGCCCGCAGTTGGCCGGACAGCTCGGCCTGAAGGATGGAATAGGTGCCGGCGGAGCCGCAGCAGCTGTGGGCATCGCGCACCGGCAGCAGCTCGAAGCCCGCGTCGCGCAGCAGCGCCTCCACCCGCCCCATGAGCCCCTGGCCGTGCTGCAGGGTGCAGGGGGGATGGAAGGCGATACGCTGCGGGACGCCCTGCTCCACTGGGCTCGGCAGCTGGGCCAGGTCTGTCGCCGTGAGCAGCTCGGACGGGTCCCGGGTCAGCGCAGACACGCGGGCCGCCTTGTGAGCATAGGCCGGGTCGTCTTTCAGGTGATGGCCATAGTCCTTGACCATGGCACCGCAGCCGCTGGCGGTGACCAGGATGGCCTCCGCCGGCTGTGCCGCATCCGGTGCAATGTACGGCCACCAGGCATCGATGTTGCGGCGCATGAAGACGCGGGCCTCGTCGGCGGCGGCGAGGTGCTCGCTGACCGCCCCGCAGCAGCCCCCGCCGGGACGGAGCACCTCGATGCCGACGGCGTCCAGCACCCGAATCGCCGCACCGACCGCGGCGGGCGTGAGCGCCGGCTCCGCGCAGTTCTCCAGCATGATGACCCGGCGCGGGTGCCGGCGGCTCGGCAGCGGCCCCAGCTCGCCGCCGTCCGGCAGCTTCGCCTTGAGCGCCGCCGGCAGCAGGGGCTTGACGGTCCGGCCCAGCTTGACCAGGGGCAGCAGCCGGCGCGGATAGGGCACCAGCAGCCGCAGCGCACGGCGCATGACACGCTCCATGAGCGGTCGGTCCACCTGCTGCTCCACCAGCTCGCGGCCGGTGGCCAGCAGCTTGTCGTACTGCACGCCGGATGGGCAGGTGGTCATGCAGTTGAGGCAGGTGAGACAGCGGTCGAGATGCGTCTGCACCGTCCGCGTCGGCGCGTCACCCTCCAGCAGGGACTTGATCTGGTAGATGCGCCCACGGGGCCCGTCCAGCTCGTCGCCCAGCAGCTGGTAGGTGGGGCAGGTGGCGGTGCAGAAGCCGCAGTGGACACAGCTGCGCAGGATGCGGTCGGCCTCGCGGCCGGCATCGGTGTCCGCAAGCTCGGAGAGGAGGTTGGTTTGCATGGGCGGGGCGCGGTTGCTCAGCAGTGACGGCGACGTCCCGGACAGAGACGGCTTGGGCTCTGCCCCTACAGGTCGGGATACAAGCGCCCGGGGTTCAATAGCCCCCGTGGGTCGAAGGCGCGCTTCAGGTTCTGGTGCAGGCGTTTCGGCACGGCCGCCTGGGGCGTGAAGACACCGTCCGCCGGCCGCTCACCGGCCCCGGCACGGAAGAGCGTCGCATGGCCGCCGGCGGCCTGGGCCAGCTCCCGCACCCGTGCCGCGGGCAGGTCAGCGCGCAGCCAGCGGACAGCACCGCCCCACTCCACCAGCGGCTCGGTTGGGGACGCGCCCGCGGCCAGCCCGGCTGTGGAATCCGCCGGGGTGGCCGGCGGCAGGGACAATCGCCACAACGGCGCAGCGCCGGCGAAAAAGCCGAGCCGCTGCTCGCGCAGGTCGCGCCAGAAGCCGTCGGCGGCGTCCAGCGGCAGGCCCTCGACAATGCGCTGGGTCTCCGCCAGCGCCTCCGCGCCGCCGTCCACGCGGACATGCAGCCGCCCGTCGAGCCAGGCGGTGGCGGTGATGGGCAGCGCCTTGCGCGACCAGCGCCTGAGCAGGTCCAGGGCCTGCGGCAGTGTCTCCTCGCGCACCAGCGTCAGCGTGGCGGGCGCCCGCGGGATGACCTTGAGCGACACCTCCAGCAGCACGCCGAGCACGCCCAGCGAGCCCGCCATGAGCCGGGAGACGTCATAGCCGGCGACGTTCTTCATCACGCGGCCGCCGAATTCCAGCACCTGGCCTCTGCCGTTCAGGAGCCGCACGCCGAGCACCGCATCCCGGACGCTTGCGGCATAGGGCCGGCGCGGGCCAGAGAGCCCGGCGGCGACGGCACCGCCGATGGTCGCGGTGGATTCTCCTGCGGCATCGACGGCGCCGAAGTGCGGCGGCTCGAAGGGCAGCTGCTGGCCATGCCCGGCCAGCAGCGCCTCCACCGCCGCGAGCCGCGTGCCGCCACGTACGGTGATGGCGAGCTCCGTGGGCTCGTAGGCGACGATGCCGTGGTGGGCCGTGCAGTCGAGCTCGGCACCCGCCGTCACCGGATTGCCGTAGAAGGCCTTGCTGCCGCCGCCGCGCACGGCAAGCCGGCGACCGTCCGCGGCTGCGGCGCGGACCTGCTCGGCGAGGGCTTGCTCGGCATCGGTGCTTGGATTCTCCGCTGGCATCATGGACAAAGCTCAGACTCGTGCTTGATTGGTCAGCGCCGCCACAGACCTTTGGCAGCTTGATCGGAATGCTTCAATTATGTTTACCGTCCCCACATTTTGCAGGTATCACAAGGCCCCTACGGTTAGGGCGGGACGCGCGAATTATGGTTACCGTCCCCGTATTTCGTCCCCGTATTTCTCGTGCTTTTCATCATGACCTCGGGAGCTTGTAGGCCACCTTGTCGCCGTCCAGGCTGATGTAGCCCTGCTCCTTCAGGTCACGGATCAGCTGCGCCGCCTCCGCGTCCTCCAGCTTCGGCTTGAACAGGGAGATGATGGTGTTGGTGAGCGTCTTCACCTTGCGCGGGCGCGACGGGCCGCGCCCGGCGAGATTCCTGACGATGACGCCCACCTTGTCGCCCTCGGCCACGGTGGCCGGGGTGCGCAGCGGCGGGATCTCGGCGAGGTCCTGCTCGCGGTGGGCCTCGACCCCCAGCCGGCGCAGGTGCTTGATGAGCGGGTCGAAGCCGGTGTCGCGGCTGATGACGTGGAAGTAGCCCTTCGGGTCCAGGTGCACCAGCTCGCCCAGCGTGAAGGCGATGTGGAAGTCCAGCGCGTTGCGGCCGTTGCCGGAGATCTTCACATAGCGCGCGGCGTCGCCGAGCTGCTGCATGGCCTCCACCAGCTCGAAGGGCAGCTTGGTCTGGTTCTCGCCGACGAAGACGTGGACCTGGTAGCCCTTGCCCACCAGCAGCGACAGGTTCCTGGGCTGCACGTTTTCGAAGTCGATGAGAACGTGGTTCAGCTTGGTGTCGGCGTCAGCGGTGGCGTTGGCCATGGAGGTGTCCTTGGCAAAACGGTCAGTGGAGTCGGGGTGCTCGCCGGAGCGCCGACTTCCAGTCGGCAAATTCGCCGGGGCGCCGACTTCCAGTCGGCAGGCTCGCCGGGGCGCCGACTTCCAGTCGGCGGATTCGCCGCCGCGCCGTCTTCCCGCCTTCCAGTCGGTGCACAGTCAAAACCTCGGCAGCTCCGGAAACTTGAGCTCGCCATGGTGCACATGCATGGCGCCGAATTCGGCGCATCGGTGCAGCGTCGGCACGGCCTTGCCGGGGTTCAGCAGGCCGTGCGGGTCGAAGGCGGCCTTGACCGCGTGCATCTGCTCAAGCTCGTCCGAGCTGAACTGCACGCACATCTGGTTCAGCTTCTCGACGCCGACGCCGTGCTCGCCCGTGACGGTGCCGCCCACCTCCACGCACAGGGTCAGGATCTCGCCGCCCAGGTCCTCGGCTCGGTCCAGCTCGCCGGGGATATTGGCGTCGTAGAGGATGAGCGGGTGCAGGTTGCCGTCGCCGGCATGGAAGACATTGGCGACGCGCAGCCCGTACCGGCTGGAGAGCTCGGCGATGCGGTTCAGCACGGTGGGCAGCTCTTTGCGGGGAATCGTCCCGTCCATGCAGTAGTAGTCCGGCGAGATGCGGCCGACGGCGGGAAAGGCCGCCTTGCGGCCCTTCCAGAACACCAGCCGCTCGGCGTCGTCGCGAGCGGTACGCACGTCGGTGGCGCCTGCCGCGAGCAGCAGGTCGCGCACCCGCATCACCTCTGTGGACACCTCGGCATTGAAGCCGTCCAGCTCGCAGATGAGAATGGCCGCGGCGTCCACCGGATAGCCCGCGTGCACGAAGTCCTCCGCTGCACGGATGGCCGGGTTGTCCATCATCTCGAGCCCCGCCGGCACGATGCCGGCGCCGATGATCTGCGCCACCGCGGCGCCGGCGGTCTCCACGCTGTCGAAGGCGGCGAGCAGCGCCTGCGCGCGCTCCGGCTGCGGCAGCAGCTTAACGGTGACCTCGACGATGACGGCGAGCATGCCCTCGGAGCCCGTCATCAGCGCCAGCAGGTCCAGCCCCGGGGAGTCCAGCGCCTCCGAGCCCACCTCGAACAGCTCGCCGTCGATGGTCACCAGCTTGAGCTTGACGATGTTGTGCACCGTGAGCCCGTACTTGAGGCAGTGCACGCCGCCCGAGTTCTCGGCGACATTGCCGCCGATGGTGCAGGCGATCTGGCTGGACGGGTCCGGCGCGTAATACAGCCCGTGGGGCGCCGCCGCCTCGCTGATGGCGAGGTTGCGCACGCCGGGCTCGACGCGTGCGGTGCGGTTGTCCGGGTCGATGTCGATGAGCCGGTTGAACTTGGCGAGCGACAGCAGCACGCCATCGGCAAGTGGCAGTGCGCCGCCGGACAAGCCCGTGCCGGCGCCGCGGGCCACCACCGGCACGCCCATCTCAGTGCAGCGCTTGAGCACCGCCTGCACCTGCGCCACGGTCTCCGGCAGCGCCACCGCCAGCGGGCGCTGGGCGAAGGCCGTGAGCCCGTCGCACTCGTAGGGGCCGAGCTCCGCCGGCGTGGACAGCACGGAGGTCGCGGGCAGGATGCGCTTCAGCGCGTCCACGATCTCGGGCTTGGGGCTCAGCGGACGTTCGTCTGGGATTCTGGGCATAGCTGGACGGCATGACTGACGGGCTTCATCCTTGCCCCATGCTGCGACTGTCGCAAGGCTTCTGCAAGGCGCGGCATCAACTGCGGGTCGCCCGCATGATGCGATAGACCTCTGCCAGCGCCTCATCACCACCGACATTGCCGGGGAAGATCACCACCGGCAGGCCCGGAAAGCGCGGGTGGTCGTCCGGACAGCGCACCACGGAGCAGCCGGCGCGGACCTGGCCGAGCACGCGGGCGGTGGTGAGCGCGAGTCCCTTGCTCAGGGTGTCGTTGGAGGTGATGCCGCCCTTGCTGATGAGAAAGCCGATGTCCGCCGGCAGGCGCTGGACGAGGCGCACCAGGAGGTCCGACACCTGCTCGCCGAAGGCCAGGCGCTCGGCCTTGCTCGGGAAGCTCCGCTCACCGCGGCTGGTGTAGAGCACGGCGCCGCGACCGTCGGCCTGGGCGCGCTCGACGCCGCTGATCAGGTCTGCAATGAGCCCGTCTGCATCGTCCAGGCGGTCCAGGTCCACCTCCAGCGCCACGATGTCGGTGTTTGCCGTCAGGTGCTCAAGCTGGCGGGTGGACTTGCCGACGTGGCTGCCCATGAGCACGACGCCGGGGCGTCCGCCGCGGGTGAACTGCCCCATGTCCGCGGGCGCCACCGGCTGCGCCGGCAGCGCGGCGAGGGAGGTGAGCAGGCTCGCGGCGCTGCGGAACAGGAAACGCTTGCCCCGCGCCGTGGCGGCGAGCACGGCGGCGGCGAAGGCGTCCAGGTCCGACTGCTGCTCCGCATCCACGGCGCAACAGGCGTTGCCGGCGAGGGCCGTGAGCCTGGCTTCCAGCCCGGCGCGATCCCCGCGCAGGTCCGCGAGCCCGAAGCGCTGCACCATGCCGGCGCTGATACGCCCCTGGGTCTTCTCTTCCACATAGTCGGGCAGGAAGGCGGTGCTGAAGCCGAACACAGAGTCCCGCGCGAACTCCGTCTCGTGCACCGGCACGGGCCGGTCGTCGACCATGAGATAGTGCGTGCCGTCGCGGGTGATGCGGCCACCCTCGAAGAAGGCCGGCACCAGGAAGTGGGCATCGAATGGGCCCAGCTCGGCGGCGATGACGTCCGTCTCCACCGGATAGTGACCGCGCAGCGTGCTGTCCGAGCGGCTCACGATGACCGGCTGCACCGGTGTGCCGGCGGCGGCCAGGTCCGCGAGCGCAAGCCGCAGGTTGACACAGATGTTCCGCGTCACCGCCGCCGCGCGCTCGGCGTCCATGCCGCGGGTGTTGCTGAGCACGAAGCACAGCGGGGATTTGTCCTGCAAGGCGTGGGTCAGGGTGCGCACGTCCCAGCGGGTCAGCAGCAGACAGCCGTGGACCGTCTGCGAGCCGGTGGGGTCGTCGTCGATGGCGATGATCTTGGTGACTGGTGTCGTCATGCTGCTCTCGGTGAATGCGCTGCCCGGGGCCGCCGAGCGCGAGCCCGCCCGGGCCGCCCGGCTCCACTCGGCCCGCCGCCGGTGCGGCGCGATGCCGCGGCGGGGGCGTTGTGGGGGATCGGTTTGGGCTTTGCTTGTGATTCGCCGTGTGAGGAGGCTGCTTTCGCTTGACAGCATCCGGCGCGGGCATTGAGCCCACGCCGGATGTGGCCGAGTGAAACTCGGCGGCCCCAGGGGCGGCGCCCGTGGGATTTCGCCGAGTGAAACTCGGCGGCCCCAGGGACGGCGCCCGTGGGATTTGGCCGAGTGAAGCTCGGCGGCCCCAGGGGCGGCGGGTCCCGGGCTAGCCGAGCAGGCGGGTGGCACGGTCGCGCAAGGCCTCGCCGGTGATGCCGTTGAACGCCATGATCTCCGCCGGGCTTGCGGTGGTCTCGCCGCGCTGCCAGGCGATGAGGTCCCGGGCCGGTGACTTGGTGCGCAGCAGCACGGGCTCCAGCGCCGTGCTGCCGCCGCCGCTGACGGCCAACAGGGCATCGCCGTCGAACAGGTCCGCAAAGGCCGCATCGTCCATGAAGGCGCCGTCCGGCTCGGCGCTGTGCTGCCAGGCGACATCGCCCGGGCGGAACAGCCGGCGCGGGTTGGCCACGGCGACGATGCGCACACGCTTGCCTGCCGCCTCCAGCTGATCCTTGGCCGCAAACACGGGCAGCAGCACCATGTCGCCGGTGACGGCGAAGACCACCAGCGGTCCGTCGCCGCTGTCCGACTCGTACAGGCTGATGGCGCCGTCATTGATGGCCTGCTCCGCCTGCGCCGGCGTGGTGTGCACCGGCAGCGCAGACTTGCTGGCGACGATGCTGATGGCCTTGTTGGACTGCTGCACCGCCCAGGCGTAGGCCGCCTGGATCATGTTGGCGTCGCTCGGATACAGCAGGTAGACGTTACCGTTGCGCAGCTGGGCGCCGATATAGCTCTCGATCTCCGGGCGCTGGTGGGTCCAGCCGTTGCGGCCCTGCTCCAGGGCGCCGGCGGTGAACATGCTCACCACCGCGGGCGTCTTCCGGCGCAGCTCCGCCATGGCCTGGCCGACGGTCTGCACGATGGGCCAGCCGTTGATGGCGAAGGACTCGTAGCTGAGCCACAGCGAGCGCCCGCCGAAGAGCGCGATGCCGGCGGCGAGGCCCGCGCAGGCGTCCTCCGACAGGGGCTCGTACACCTGCCCGCTCGGCCCCTGGTGGTAGAGGTCGTCTGCGGTGGGATGGCGGATGTGCAGGCGCTGGTTGATGACCTTCATGGCGCTTGCCTCGGTGCCGTCGGCGTTGCTGACGATGAAGGCCGGGTCGCGCTCGCCGAGCGCGGCGACCATCTCCGCCATGGCCGTGGACGGCACCGCCTTCTCGCCCACCGGAAAGTCCTGCATCGGCAGGGTGCCGATGGCATCCAGCGCCCGCTCCCGCTCTGTGACCGCCACCTCGGCCGCCGGGCCGCCGCCGGCGCGGGAGAGGTTCTGCCGCACCAGGGCCCACTGCTGCGGCGACAGGGCACCGCGGGACAGCGCCTCGGCAATGGCCGGCTTCTCCGCCGTGTCGCCGGGGTAGAGGTTGTGGGACTTGGCACCGTGGGCATGCACACCGGCGCCCTTGAGCTGCTTGATGATGACCACTGTCAGCGTGCCGCTCATGGCTGACTCGGCCGCCTCGCGCATCGCCTCCAGCACCGCGCGGGTGAAGGCATTCCGGGCGGCGTCGCCAAAGCGGGTGCTGTCCACATAGGCGCCCGGCTGACCGGCGTCGTCGTAGTCCCTGGCATCCACCAGGATCACGCGCTCGAAGTCGTGTGCGCGCCACAGATTGGTCATGGCCGCGTTATCCATGAGCGAGACCATGGCGTGGTGCTCCTGGCTGTAGCCGTTCCACACCAGCACCGGCAGGAAGTTGGTGATCTCCGGATAGGCCGTGTGGAAGTGCTTCATGGCGCTCAGCACATAGGGCTCGCCCAGGCCGCCGTCGCCGATGGTGCAGGGGAAGAGCTTGTCCGGGTGCAGATAGGCCCCGGCCATGGCGAAGTGCTGGCCCTGCCCCAGCGGACCAGCCGGTGCCAGCAGCCCCGGGATGGCGCCGGACAGATGCCCGAGCAGCCCGTCGCGCTCGCGAAAGCGCGCCTGGAGCTCGGTCATGGTCTCGATGCCCATGCCGCTGAGCGACCCGTCCAGGAACATGGCGCTGTAGAAGCCCGGCGCATGATGGCCCACCTCCGTCACGATGTTCTTGTGCCCGAGCAGCATCAGCGCCGCAACGGCATCCGCGGAGCTGGCGAAGCCGCCCGGATGACCGGACTGCTTGGACGCGCAGAGCTGCAACGTGGTGTAGCGCAGGGCGTCCGCCGCGAGCTGGGTCTGGTACACGGCGTCGGCGTCGATGGCGCCGATGGCCGTTTCACCCGCGGCGATGACGGGCTCAGCGGCCAGCTCAGCGTCCCGCGGGTCGGACTCGGCAAAGTAGAGCATCCCTTCGCAGAAATGCGGGATGGACGTGGCAGGGGCTTGAGACGCGTCGAAGGCCTCGGTGCTCAGGACGGCGGACATGGCAGGGCTCCAGGTGCATGGATGGGTTGATGGATGGCGAAACGGACTGCGGGGCGCTGCCCCGGCATGCACTCAAACTGAAGCCGCACGCAGTTTTCCGCAATGAGCAATAGTTTTCACAATACGCAAAACGCCTGCCCCAAAAAACGGGGACGGTAACCATAATCCATACCCCAGCGATGGCCCACCAAGACGGTTAAGGTTACCGTCCCCATAATAGTGGGGGTCCTGGATGCGCCTGGGCAGGTCCTCGATGTCCTTGAGCTGCGCCGCGCCGTGCAGCTCCGGCGGCAGGAAGCCCGCGCTCTTCAGCAGCCGATACCCCGCGCGCAGGTGCTCGGGGACCATGGACAGGTCATCCTCCGGTACGGGCCTGCCGGCACCCGGCAAGGCATCGAGCTCACCGCGCTCGATGGCCTCCTGGATCTTCTTTTCGGCGAGGGCGTCGATGAGCCACATGGCATGGTCTGCGTTCACGGCTTGCCGCCGGGGTGGATGTAAGCTACATACATTGATATATGTTCGCAGACCAAGGCGCCTGAAGATGCCCCAACTGTTCTTTTCCGTGGAACGCCCCGTGGCGGACGAGCTTGCCCGTCGCGCCGCCGCAGAGAACCTCTCGCTGTCGCAGTATTTGGCCCGACTCGTGCGCGAGCAGATCCAGACCGAATGGCCGGATGGCTATCTGTCAGCGGTCATCGGCTGCTGCGCGGATGATCCGCTACGGGAACCGCCGGACGAGGCGCCGGACGAGGTCGAGCTTCAGTCCCCACGGCAGGCCCCGGGAGTCCAGGCGTGAAGTGGCTGCTGGATACGAACGCCTGCATTCACATCCTGAACGGCACGTCCGCCCCCGTCATCGCGCGTTTCCGGGAGCGATCACCACGGCAGCTGGCAATTTGCGCCGTGGTCAAGGCAGAGCTGCTCTATGGCGCCCGCAAGAGTCGCCGGGTCGCCGACAACCTCGCGCGTCTGGAACGCTTCTTCGCGCCGCTGTCGAGTCTGCCCTTCGATGAAGCATGTGCTGCGGAATACGGCCTGCTCCGCGCCGATCTCGCCGCGCGGGGCACCCCCATCGGCAGCAACGACCTGATGATTGCGGCGATCGCCCGCGTCCACGACCTGATCGTGGTCACTAACAACTCTGATGAGTTTGCACGGGTGGTTGGGCTGCGCGTGGAAGACTGGGAGACCTCCTGAATCCCCGCGCGATCCGCACCCCCCGCGTTTTCGCGATACGAATAAGCTTTCACGATACGGAATTCGATGCGCCTGGCTGCTGCACCGCACAAAGCCCGCCAACCGCACCAATGCTGGGCTCACAGACCGTCCGTGGATAATTGATAGATCATAGCCTATGTAAAAAATCGGAAACTTCAACGTTGTCTAACTGAGGTATGCGGCTATGTTTCGCTCCGTACCCCGCGCACCGGGGGGTTCAACGAGGAGTGGAGAGCATGTCTACGACCGTCTTGACCCTAAGCAGCGCCGCCGCCCTGGCGGCCCCCGTGATCCTCTGGCTCACCGGCCTCGTGCCGCGTGATACCGCCGACCGCAACGGCGCCACCATGGCGAAGCTCGCCACCGGTGTCGCCTGGAGCGCCTTCGCGCTGGCCGTCCTGGCCTTTGCCGGCTACGCCGCCGGACCCGGCTTCGGCAGCGCCCAGACCCTGAACCTCATCGCCTTGCCGCTGCCCTTCGGCGTCGGCGACTTCGCCATCGGCGTCTTCGTCAACGCCGTCACCGTGATCATGCTGACGCTGGTGTCCCTGGTGGGCGCCGTGGTGACCACCTATGCCCGCAACTACATGGCGGGCGACGCCGGTGAGGGCCACTTCCACAAGTGGCTGATGCTGACGCTTGCGGCGATTCTGACGCTGCTGGTGTCCAGCAATCTGCTGATGTTCGCACTGGCCTGGATGGCCACCAGCCTGAACCTGCACCGGCTGCTGCTCTTCTACCCGGAGCGCCGGGCAGCGCAGATGGCGGCGCACAAGAAGTTCGTGTTCAGCCGCATCGGTGATGCGAGCCTGTTCATCGCGGTGCTGCTCATCGGCGCCTCGGTGCACACGCTGGACTTCCAGACCCTGTTTGCGGCCATGGAGCGCGTCGAGGGCCCGCTGCCGCTGGGCCTCGAAGCCGCCGCCTGGCTCATCGCGCTCGCGGCCGTCCTGAAGTGCGCCCAGTTCCCCTTCCACGGCTGGATCATCCAGGTGATGGAGGCGCCGACGCCGGTGTCCGCTCTGCTGCACGCCGGCATCGTCAACGCCGGCGCCTTCCTGGTGATCCGCATGAGCCCGGTGATGTCGGTGTCGGGCGGCGCGCTGGAGGCCCTGGCCGTGGTCGGTCTCGTGACCCTCGCCGTGGCCTCGCTGGTGATGCTGACGCAGACCAGCATCAAGGTGTCGTTGGCCTGGTCCACCTCGGCGCAGATGGGCTTCATGCTTATGGAAGCGGGCCTCGGCCTCTACAGCCTGGCGCTGCTGCACCTGGTGGCCCACTCGCTCTACAAGGCCCACGCCTTCCTGGCCTCCGGCAGCAGCGTGGACGGCTTCCGGGCGCCGGCGCTCAGGTTCAAGGGCGGCGCGCCCGAGCCCTGGCACTGGCTGGTGGCCTTCCAGGGGGCGATCCTGATGGCGCTCTTCGCCGGCTTCGCCTTCGGCGTGGACCCGAGCCACCAGCCGGCGCTCATCGTCACCGGCGCCATTGTCGCCATCGCCACCGCCCAGCTCCTGCTCCAGGCCCTGGTGCTGGAGGACAACGCCCGGCTCCTGCTCCGCGCCACAGCCATCGGCGCCTTCGTCTGCTTCGCGTACTTCGGGCTGCATGCGGCCTTCGAGCACGCGCTCATCGGCAGCGTGCGGCCGGCCGAGACCATGGGCGGCGCCTTCGAGCTCTGGCTCAGCATTGCCATCGTCGCCGTGTTCGTCGGGCTCATCACGCTGCAGCACCTGTTCACCCGCATCCACGCCCCGCTGCGCCAGGCCATCCAGGTGCATCTCTATAACGGGCTCTACGTGGACGTGCTGGTGACCCGACTCATCGTGCGCCTCTGGCCCATCCGCCAGCCCATGACGGCCGCCCCGGCCGCCGCCTGATCGGCATCAACCCTTCGCTGCAACCGAATTGAACGAGGACAGAAGCCATGAACCCGCAAGACCTGCGCTTCGATGACGAGATCCTGGAGCAGCAGCCGCAGGCGGCGACCGCCGAAGGCTATGCACCGCTCACCCCCGCGGACGCCGACCCGGTGACGCCGGAGCTGGCGCAACAGATCGAGGCCGCCTGCAACCGCATCGCGCCGGTGTGGCCGCTGGACCGCTTCGTCGCCGTGAACCCCTTCCACGGCCTGGTGGACCAGCGCTTCGAGGAGGCAGCGGCCACGCTGCGGCGCATCGCCGATGCACGCATGTACATGCCCCGCAGCTGGTACCACGAGCAGCTTAAGGCCGGCCGCATCACCGATGACGACCTGTGCGAGGCGGGCTGCCTCTGCGGCAGCAAGCTCACGCCGCAGCAGATCCGCGATGCCGCGGCAGCGGAGCGTCAGGGCCCCGCCGGCGGCGTGCCGCTGCTGACAGCGTTGGTGGACGAGCTGGATGCCGACGATTGGTCCAGCTTCGTGGTGGAGCGCATCAGCCACCACTGCGCCGCCTACTTCGACATGGGACAGGCCACCTGGAAGCGGCCCTGGGCCGGCATGTCGCTGTACGCGGCCTGGCGGCGCTTCGCGGCCCTGGACTACAGCCTCACCATGATGGGCCAGGACGGCATGCGCGCCCGAGTCAAGGCGCTGCCGGAGTCGCCGCGGGCCTGCATCGCCTCGGCCATCCGTCGGCTCGGCCTCCCGGAGACCGCCGCGCTGGACTACATGCACGCGGCGCTGATGGACATCGGCGGCTGGGCGGCCTGGACGCGGCTCCTGCGTTGGGAGGCGGAGCTGAACGGCAGCAGCGATGACACCATCGTCGAGCTGCTGGCCATTCGCCTCGCCTGGGACCTGCTGCTCTACGAGCACAAGTCCACGCCGACCATCCGCCCCCGCTGGCGTGAGATCTGCGCCCGCCTCGGCCGCGGCGAGACCGACGCCGGTGTCGGCGGCGACCGCACGCCCACCGGCGGCAACGACGCCGAGGTGGAGCATGTGCTGCTCACGGCCCTGGAGCAGGGCTACCAGCGTCGTCTCATCGAGCAGCTCGCGGCCGGCGGCGATGGTAAGACCCCGGTCACCCGCCCCGCGGTGCAGGCGGCCTTCTGCATCGATGTGCGCTCGGAGATCATCCGCCGCGCCTTCGAGACCGTCTGCCCCAAGGCGCAGACGCTCGGCTTCGCCGGCTTCTTCGGCGTGCCCATCGAGCACGTGCCGCTGGGCGCCGTGGAGCCCCGCTCGCACATGCCGGTGCTGCTCACGCCGACCTACAAGGTCTGCTCCGCCGTTCAGGGTGCAGACCAGGACGAGGCCGAAGAGACGCTGGCCACCCAGCGCCGCCGCACCGGCATCCTGAAGTCCTGGAAGGCCTTCAAGATGGGCGCCTCCAGCTGCTTCAGCTTCGTCGAAGCAGCGGGCCTGCTGCTCTACGCCCCGAAGATCATCGCCGACAGCTTCGGCTGGAGCCGGCCGGTGGCGGCACCCGATGATCTGCACCTGGACGAAGCCACCGAGCAGCGCGTGGGCCCGACGCTGGAGGCGCCCCACCACGGCGCCTGCGCGCACCATCATGCGCATGACAGCATCGGCATCCCGGCGGCCGACCGCGTGCCGCTGGCGGAGGGCATCCTCAAGGCCATGTCCATGACCGGCAACTTCGCCCGCCTGGTGCTGCTGGTGGGCCACGGCAGCACCGTGGTCAACAACCCGCACGCCACCGGCCTGGACTGCGGCGCCTGCGGCGGCATGACCGGCGAGGCCAGCGCCCGCATCGGTGCGGCGCTGCTGAACGACCCGGCGGTGCGCAAGGGCTTGGTGGAGCGCGGCATCGAGATCCCGGCGGACACCTGGTTCATCGGCGCCCAGCACGACACCTGCACGGACGCCGTCACGCTCTACGACACCGACCGGCTGCCGGCGGGCTATGCGGAGGAGCTGGCGGAGCTGCGCAGCTGGCTCAAACAGGCCGGCGAGCTGACGCGGCTGCAGCGCGCCGCGCGTTTGGGGCTGGAGAGCCAGTCCCTGCGCGCCGTCACCGCCAATGTGGAGCACCGCAGCCGCGACTGGGCGCAGGTGCGGCCCGAGTGGGCGCTGGCGGGCTGTGCGGCCTTCATCGCTGCCCCGCGGGCGCGCACCCGCGGGCTGGACCTCGGCGGGCGCACCTTCCTGCACGACTACCACTGGCAGCAGGACGAAGGTTATGGCGTCCTGGAGCTGATCATGACCGCGCCCATGGTCGTCGCCGGCTGGATCAACCTGCAGTACTACGGCTCCACCACCGACAACCGCCGCTTCGGCAGCGGCAACAAGGTGCTGCACAACGTCGTCGGCGGCGCCATCGGCGTGCTGGAGGGCAACGCCGGGGACCTGCGCGTGGGTCTGCCCATGCAGTCCCTGCACGACGGTAAGCAGTGGATGCACGAGCCCATGCGCTTGAGCGTCTTCCTGGAGGCACCGCAGCAGGCCATCGACGACATCATCGCCCGCCACGACCTGGTGCGGCAGATGCTCGACAACGGCTGGCTGCATCTCTTTCGCATGGATGACCAGGGCGGCATGCACCGTCGTGTGCCCAGCTCCGGCTGGCAGCAGGTGAGCCGCGAGGCCCTGCCGGCCGCCGCCTGACCGGCCGCCGGAGCGCGGCAGCGCCGAGCCCCACTCGGCCCCCTGGGGGCGCCGAGTTTCACTCGGCCGCACCTGGGAGCGCCGAGTTTCACTCGGCGGCACCCGCCGCGGACTCAACGCCCGCGGCGGGTGCTCTCCCAGAACCACGAAAAAACACCGCCCGCGTCAGATCAAGGCTGCAACGACGCCATCGCTGCGGCATCGAGCCGCAGCGATGGCGGGCCGAGTGAAACTCGGCGGCCCCAACGCGCCGAGTGGAACTCGGCGGCCCCAACGGGCCGAGTGGAACTCGGCGGCCCAACGCGCCGAGTGGAGCTCGGCGGCCCCAACGCGCCGAGTGGAGCTCGGCGACCCCAGGCATGAGCAGATCCACCAAGACCAGAAGCAACGAGACCTGATAACCACCACCACAAGGTGACCGCCATGAGCGAAGCACTGCAAGCCGCCATCGCCCGCCAACGCATGCTGCTCCAGGGCCGGCTCGCCGGCCAGCTGGGCCGCCTGGTCGAGCCCTGCCGGGATCTCTGGGGCGATCGCGCAGCGCTGGAGGTCCTGCTCGACAGCGCCCTGCACGAGCTGCCCGCCTGCAAGTACCTCTATCTGCTGGATGCCGACGCCCGCCAGGTGACGGCAAACCTCTCCCGCCAAGGCCCGCTGCCGGAGCACCACGGCCGCGACCGCAGCCGGCGCCCCTACCTGGCCGAGGCGCTGGCCGGCGCCGAATTCTCGCTGTCACCGGCCTATCTGAGCCGCAACCAGGGCCGACCCTCGCTCACCGCCATCCAACGCGTGACGGCCGCCGACGGCGGGCTGCTCGGCTTCCTCGGCGCCGACTTCGACCTGCGCGAGCTGCCGCTCACCCGCGAGCTCTACCGCCAGCCGGACCAATGGCTGCAGCTCAAGGGCGACCCGGCCATCCGCGGCGGACTCTTCTACCAGCAGCGGGTGGAGAGCCTGATGGACAGCCGTATCGACGAGGTGCTCGGGCTGTTCACGGAGCTCGTCACCGACCATGGCGTCTTCCACGGCAAGCTGCATTTCTCCAGCTCCCGGGCGACCATCTGGTCCCTGGACGACCCCTACCGCTTCCGGGTGCTGGACTTCGAGGACCTGACCAACCCGGACACACGGCTTGCCTATCCGCAGCGGGATTACCCGGCCGAGGCGGAGATCCCCGGCGAGCGCGTCGGCGCGGTGTTTCAGTCCTTCAGAGGGCTGCGACTCATGGACGAGAACATTTACCTGCGCTCCGGCTCCCTCAACATTTTCAACGGCATCGTCGCCCTCAACTTCAGCTGCGACGGCTCGCACTACATGCGCTGGGAGGAATTCCTGGACAAGGACATGGACTTCTGGCTCGGCACGGGCATGTCCTGTGCCGCCCAGCCCCACGCTGAGCCCGCGTGCGAGTCCGCCGCCGCCTGAGGTTTTCACGCTGCGGCGCAACGCACCGGCGACGTTGCGGCCTGAACCGCGCCGGCGCCGGTGCAGCGGACTGCCAGACACGGAAACGCGCACGCCCCGCGGCGATGCGATGGGACTTGGTTGAACACTTTACGGACGGGCAAACACCATGCAAGCGCTCAAGCACATCCTCTACTTCGCCGACGGCGAGTTCGGCCCCACCCGAGCGTTCCGCAGGGCGGTGGCGCTGGCCCGGGAGCATGACGCCAGGCTGACGCTCATGGACGTCACCATCGAGTCCGGCATCGGCGCCGACCTGGTGAAGCGCTTCGGCCTCGCCGACGACGTGCAGCAGAGCGAGCAGCGCCTGTATGCCCTCGCCGACCTCGCCGAGGAGTGGGTCCGGGGCCAGGCGCCCCGACTGCGGGTCACCATCGGCACACCCTTCATCGAGGTGATCCAGGCGGTGCTCCGCGACGGGCACGACCTGGTGCTGAAACCCGTGCGCCAGCGCCCAGGCTGCCGCGGGCTCTTCGCCAGCACGGACATGCACCTGCTGCGCAAGTGCCCCTGCCCGGTGTGGATCGACCGCGAGCCGGAAGACGCGGCCACGGGAGCGCCGGCGGTCACGCCTGACGACCCGGCCACCCACAGCTGCACCAGGGTGCTCGCCGCCGTGGATGCGGCCCAACCCGACAGCCGCGCGCTGAACCGCCGCATCCTGGACACGGCGGCGGCCGTGGCGGCCCGCGACGGAGCGATGCTCGATGTGGTGCACGCCTGGCAGGCACCCTTCGACGGCGCCCTGCCCGGCACCCGCACGGAGCACGATCCGCGGCTCGCGGATGCCCTGGGGCTCATCGAGCGCCAGCACGCGGCCGCCCTGGCGGAGGTGACCGGCGACTACCGCACGCAGCTGCGCGACGGCGCGACCCACCTGGTGCGCGGCACCCCCGCCGAGCAGGTGCTGGCGCAGGCCCGCCGCCTGGCGAGTGATCTCATCGTGCTCGCTACTCTGAGCCGCCCGCGCGAGCCCGGGCTCTTCATCGGCACCACCGCGGAGGACCTGCTCCAGGGCGCCGAGACTTCGGTGCTGGCGCTCAAGCCCGCGGGCTTCGTGTCACCGGTGGGCTGAGCGGTCCCGGCCCCGCCCCGTGCCGGCTCAGGCGTTGCCCAGGTCGCCGAGCCGATACTTGGCGATCTTGCGATAGAGGGTGCGCTCGCTGATGCCGAGCGCCGAGGCCACCCGCCGCCGGTTGCCGCCGCAGCGCCGCAGCTGACCCGAGATGTACGCCGCCTCCACGTCGTCCAGACTCGAGCCGGATGCGTTGTGCGCAGCCGGCGTGCACACCGGGGGCGCCGCCGCCACCTCGCGATCGGCCCGGTGCGCGACGCGCCCCTGTGGCACGGGCGCGGCGCTGTAGTGCTCGCGCATGCGCAGCCCCGCCGCCACCGCATCCGCCGTGACCCGGCCGCGGTGCCCCTGCTCCAGGTGGGCCACCGCCACCTGCAGCACACTGCGCAGCTCGCGGACATTGCCCGGATAGTCGTAGGCGAGCAGCAGCCGCAGCGCCTCCGGGTCCAGGTGATAGCGCCGGTGCGCCGCCCGCCCGATGCGCTTCAGCAGGGCGTCGGCGAGCCCCGGCACGTCCTGCGGGCGCTCGCGCAGCGGCGGGATGCGCACCCGAAAGCAGGCGATGCGGTAATACAGGTCCTCGCGGAAGCTGCCCGCCTCCACCAGCTGCCACAGGTCGCGGTTGGTGGCACAGATAACGCGGGCATCGGTGCGGATGACCTTGTTGCCACCGACACGGCGAAACTCCCGCGCCTCCAGCACCCGCAGCAGCTTCGCCTGGGCGCTGGGCGAGGCCTCGGCGATCTCGTCCAGGAACACGGTGCCGCTGCCCGCGATCTCGATGAGCCCCGGGCGCGTCTGCACACTGCCGGTGAAGGCGCCGCGCTCGTGGCCGAACAGCTCGCTCTCGAACAGCGACTCCGCGATCACCGAGCAGTCCACGGCCACGAAGGGTCGGTCCCGGCGCGGCGAATACCGGTGCATGAAGCGCGCCGCGAGCTCCTTGCCCGTGCCGGTCTCGCCCACCAGCAGCACCGGCGCATCGGTGCGTGCCGCCTGCTCCAGCTGCTCCATGACGCTCAGGAACGCGGGTGAGCGCCCCACGGGCCGGGTATCGTCTACCTCTTCGTGGCCCTCCCGGGCCGCGATCTCCTGCACCAGCTCGCCCACATAGCGCTCGCCGTCCGCGCCGGCGATGGGATACATGTTGACCCGCACCCAGTGGGTGCCGCCGCCGGCATCGCCGTGGGTGTGCAGGCAGCTGCGCGGCTGCTGCTCCGCAAGGCAGGCGGCGAAGGGGCAGTCCTCGCCCGTCTCGTCGCAGGGCCGGTCCTGATTGTGCAGCACGCGGTGGCAGGGCAGGCCCGCGAGCGCCGCTCCCGGTTTGTTGAAGGCGCGCTCGAAGGCCTGGTTCACGGCCACCACGCGCCGGTCGGCAGCGATGACCACGAAGGGCCGCTCGTGGGTCTCCAGCAGGGAGCGCAGCGCAACGAGATCGGGCATGGGCGAGCACCTCCGAACAGGTTCCGTGCCGCCCGCAGTCGGGGGCGGGATGGGGCGTTCCCTGCCGGGCGTGCGTCCGCCCGCGCGCCGCCGGCAACGGCGCCACCGACCACACCGGGCTGCGCCGTCTGCGCTCAGCGCTGCCGGGCCACCCGCCGCCGCCTGACAGTTCTGTCAGGCGGCGGCAGGTCCTGCCTGCACTGGCAGTCCGGCAACTGCCGGATCTGTCAGGTGGCGCGGGCCGGCCACGGCGTTAGGCCGTTGAAATTGCAGCGTTCCATGGTTTCAGCATGGATTATGCAGAAAGGAGCGGTACGGAGGAGACCGTCAGGGATGGGGCTTCTCCGATATTGCAATGGGAGGAACCACTTGATGCTGCTGACAACGACCACGCGAGCCGCCGCATTGCTGCTGGCGCTCGCCGTACCCACGGCCTTTGCGGCCAACGTCGTACCCAACGACGCCAAAATGCCCGGGACCCAGCCCGAGGACGGCATCGTCCCCCTGGACGATGTCGGCGTCTGCGCCAACTGCCACGGCAATTACGATTTCAATGCGGAGCCGCTGCACAACTGGCGCGGCAGCATGATGGCGCACTCCAGCCGCGACCCGATCTTCTGGGCCACGCTCGCCGTGGCCGAGCAGGACTTCAACGGCTCGGGCGACATCTGCATCCGCTGCCACACCCCGGCCGGCTGGCTCAGCGGCCGCTCCACGCCCACCAACGGCGCCGGGCTCGACAACAACGCCGACCGCAACGGCGTTCAGTGCGACCTCTGCCACCGCCTGACCAACCCGGACCAGTCCGAACACCTGGGTGTGCAGATCTCGCCCTTCCTGGCCTACCTCGCCGATGACCAGGGCAACCCCATCGAGGGCCACTACGGCAGCGCCCAGTACGTGGTCACCGACAGCAACGGCACCAAGCTCGGACCCTATGCCGACGCCTTCCCGCCGCCGCGGGCACATGCGGCGCTGCAGTCGCAGTACCACCGCTCCCCCGAGCTCTGCGGCACCTGCCACGATGTCTCGAACCCCGTGGTCGGCGGCCTTGCGCACAACAATGGCGCCAAGCTGGACCTCGATTACAACAACCCGGGGGTGAACAACACCGAGCTGGATTTGAACGTGCCGTTCAAGTACCGGCCCTATCAGTACGGCGTCGTCGAGCGCACCTACAGCGAGCACAAGGCAAGCCTGCTGGGCTCCATCCGCGTCGCGGACTATGACACCCTGCCGCCCGAGCTGCAGGCAGGCGCCATCAAGCGCGCCCGGGATGCGGCCGTGGCCGCGGACCCGGCGGGGCTCGGCAACTATGCCGACGGCACCGAGCGCCTGTTCACCTGCCAGACCTGCCACCTGGCGCCGGTCACCGGCAAGGGCGCGGGCCGTCCGCCGCGCACGCCCGTGCGCTCCGACCTGCCGAAGCACGACCTCACCGGCGGCAACTACTGGATGCCGGAGGCCATGCAATGGCTGAACAGCCAGGGCCGGCTGCGCTTCGGCGCCCTCACCGCCGCCGAGATCGCCGGCATGAACGACGGCGTCGCCCGTGCCAAGTCCAACCTGGAGGCGGCGGCATCCCTGATCGTGGAAGGCGACACCCTCAAGGTGGTGAACCTCACCAGCCATAAGCTGATCTCCGGCTATCCGGAGGGGCGGCGCATGTGGCTCAACATCCAATGGCTGGATGCCAACGGCAACCTCATCGACGAGGAAGGCGCCTACGGCGAGCTGCAGACGCAACTGGATCTGGACGGCGACGGTACCGACGACGTCGTACGCACCCTGCTCGACCTGAAGGGCACCGCCAACGCGCCCATCTACGACATCCACGGTGCCATCACCGGGCAATGGGCATCGCAGCTCGTGAGCCTCAATGCGGGCTATCGCGACCTGGTGGTGGGCTTCGACCGGGTCACCGGCGAGATCACGGCGACTCTCGAAGACCTGGCGCTGCTCTGCGAGCAGAATCAGGAGCCCGACGGCAGCTGCCCGTCCGTCTACGACTACAGCTTCCACTTCGTGCTCAACAACAAGGTCGGCACCGACGGGCGCATCCCGCCCTACGGCTACGACTACGACGAGGCCAAGCTGCGCAACGCCCTGCCGGAGCCGGAGACCCAATACGGCAACCCGGGCCCGGGCGGCACCTACAACCACTGGGACGAGATCGCCCTGAGCCCGCCCGCCGGCGCCGCCAGCGCCGAGATCCGGCTCTTGTTCCAGCCCACCAGCTGGGAGTACGTGCAGTTCCTGTACCTCGCCAACGAGGGCCTCGACCCGAACCTGGGCGGCGCCGGCCAGGACTACCTGGACGCCTGGCTCGCCACCGGCATGGCCGAGCCGCACGTCATGGCCACGGCCCAGTGGGTTGCCACGGGTCCGGTCAACGAGCCGCCCATTGCCAGCTTCACGGCCAGCTGTACAGAGCTCGCCTGCGGCTTCGACGCCAGCGCCTCCGTGGACCCGGATGGCACCATCCTGAGCTATGAGTGGGACCTCGGCGACGGCACCACGGCCACGGGCGTCACCGCGAGCCACACTTACGCCGCCGCAGGCACCTACACCGTGACGGTCACGGTCACGGACGATGGCGGCCTGACGGACACGGTTGCGCAGAACGTCACGGTGAGCACCGGCAATGTCCCGCCCACGGCGAGCTTCGCGGTCGCCTGCACGGACCTGGCCTGCAGCTTCGACGGCAGCGCCTCCACCGACACGGACGGCAGCATCGTGAGCTGGGCCTGGGACTTCGGCGACGGCGCCACGGCCACAGGTGTCAGCGCGAGCCACAGCTACGCCGCGGCCGGCACCTACACGGTGACCCTCACGGTTACGGATGACCAGGGCGCGACGGGAACCCTGTCACAGGCCGTGACCGCAGGTAACCTCCCACCGACGGCGAGCTTCACGTCCAACTGCACGGATCTGGCCTGCACCTTCGACGCCAGCGCCTCCGCGGACCCGGACGGGACCCTCGTCAGCTGGGCCTGGGACTTCGGCGACGGCACCACCGCCACGGGTGCAGCCACGAGCCATACCTACGCCGCAGCAGGGACCTACACCGTCACGCTCACGGTCACGGACGACGGCGGGCTCACGGCGGTGGCCACGCAGGCGGTGACCGTCACGGCTCCCGCCGGCATCCCGGGACCGGGGCCGGGGCCGAGACGCTGAGCCGGACGGGCAGCGGATGCCCGTACGGGCGCGTATGAGGCGAGCGGCGCCTGCGCCGGCCGGCGGGCCGGCGCGGGTGCCGTCATCTGGACAGGATGCACAGGGCAGACCGCGCCTGTTGGCCTGCCTGACCGAGGCCGGCACGGAGTGCAGGACCTCGGTCTGCGCGCCCGATCATCTTCAGCGCCGCAGTGGCGCTGAGGACGGCCGGGCACTTTGCCCGGCCGCAAACGCAGGCAATCTCGGCATGCACTCAGAGACCGGCCGCGACGCAGGCGTCCTCCGACGCCGTCTCGGCTGCGTCATCCGATTCCGCCGGCGCGGCGAGCATGGCGGCCTCGTCGCTGTAGACGATCTCATACAGGCCGCGGCGGCAGCGCTGCGAATACAGCCGGATGCCGCGGTAATGATCCACCGATGCGTCGCGGAACGCGTACCACTCGCCGAAGGCACCCCGGCCGATGGGCTCGCCGTACTTGGCTTCCAGGGCCGCCGCGAGCGCCCGGGCGGCCGCGCACTGCTTGGAGCGCGTCTCGGGCTCGTGGTAGGCGCGCACGGCGTAGACGATGCCGTCGCTGTTGGTGTCCACGGCATAGCGGGTGAAGCCGGTGTTCGGCACCCGCGGCATCACGTGGTAACGGGTGCCCGTGTGCTCGGTCTTGTCCGCATCGCGGTAGGTGATGGGCTCTTCGCGCAGCACCTCCGCCACCACACAGGCTGCAAAGGGCTCGCCCAGCGCAATGCCGAAGGCGCCGGTGATCGGCGCCGTCTCAGGCTCCACCGGCGCGGCTTCGGCCGCCGGTGCAGCCTCCGTGTCCCCAACCGGCGCAGCGGCGCCGGCCGCTGCCCCGGCCGTCTCCTCCCCGGCCGGGGCAGCATCTCCTGTCGGCGCATCCGGCGCCGACTGCTCATCACCGCCCGCCGGGGCGGCGCCGGTGTCGCCCGGCTGCGCAGCCGGTGCCGGTGCTTCAGCCGCCGGCTGCGGCCCGGCCCCGGCGGTTGCCGCCGGGTCATCGGCCGCCACCGCGAGCTGGGGCGTCACGGCCAGCGCCGCGGTCAGGATCAACAGGGAGGACGTGGAAATCGGTCGTGCTGGCATGCTTCTTCTCCTCGAACCGATGATTGCCTTGGGTTGACGACGCGCTCGCCGCCGGTCACGGGCGCAGGGCTGCGCCCGCCCCGGTGCGCTCGCGTCGGATGCTCGATGGCGCCGATGGCGCCGATGGCCGGCAAGCTGCGGGCCGGCGGCACGCTGTGGCTGGGCGCAGGCCCCAAAGGAGCCCCGGGGCCGCGCCCTTGCACGCATTCATTCCAGCGCCGCACACCGCCGGCCTGCACGCGCCGCAAGGTGCAGGTCCGGGCGGTGCGGCACCGGGAGTCCGGGCGCACGCCGCCCGGCCTGGGCGCCGCGGCCTTCGGGCCGCCGGGCGCCTCCATCCGGCGATGCCCGGCATCGCCACTGCAACTGAGGAACAACTGATGACAAGCACTGGACTCAAGCCCGCGCGCTGCATGACCGGCCTGCTGCTGGCGGCGGGCTTCACCCTGGCCGGCACCCTGATGAGCACGGCACCGGCGCAGGCGAGCCCTGAGGGCGACTGCGTGGACGTGGTCATGGGGCCCTTCCACATGGTCCCCGGCTTCATGACCGAGGCCGGCGCCTGCGCCGTCCGCGACTACCTGGACGGCGAGCTGCAGGAGGCCTTCTACCCCTTCACCGTCGAGGATCATCGCTTCAACTGCGAGGTCTTCGGCGACGTCATGCCGCTCAAGATCGGCGATATGGCGGTAGAAGTCCCCACCTCGGTGCAGAGCCAGGGCCCCATCAGCGGCACCATCGGCGGCGCGCCCTTCACGGCGGACCTTTACTGCGCGAGCCTCACCAACTGGTATGAGCAATTCTGCGAAGACCCCTTCGACCCCGAGGCGCCGTGCCTGCAGCTCGCGCGGCCCTTCCTGAGCCAGGGCCTGCCCTATCCGCGCGTGACGGAGGTCTCCATCTTCGACGGCGTCGTCACCGTCGGCCGCGGCAAGAAGACCGCCGAGGTGCCGCTGCTCCTGGTCACCCGCGCCGCCGGCATCACCCACCTGGAGGACCTGACCACGAACCCGCCGCTGGTGGGGGCATCCGTCACCCACAGCCTGCTCGGCATGGTGACCCTGGAGGGCGATGACGACCTGGACACCCTCGACGGCAGCGCCGACCTCCTGTTGCAGGGCCACATCTTCGCGCCCCTGCCCGTGGCCGATGACCCGGGTGCCGCGCGCATCCGCGGCGCCCTCTGCGGCAAGGACATCCAGCGCCTGCTGCGGGCGCCGGGCGGCAAGCCGCACAAGGGCGATTCCGACGACGAGGATGACGATGACGATGACGATGACGACACGGATGATGATGACGACGACACGGACGATGACGACGACACGGACGATGATGACAGCGACGATGACGACGACTGAGTCAGTCCGCCGTCAGCGCCCATAGCCCGGGAAGCCGGGCCCCCAGCTCGGCCCAAAGGGACCCGGGCCGTAGCCGGGTCCGCGGCCCCGTCCGCCGGGGCCGCGACCGCGGAAGCGATCCCAGTCTGAGCGGTCCCAGTCATAGCGGTCCCAGTCGTACCTGTCCCAGTTCCGCGGGTCCGGGTACCAGCGATCCCAATCACCGCGATCCCAGTTCGGCGGCACGGCGCGCCCCGGCCCCCGCCTCTGGCCACCACGGACCAGGACATCGTCCCCGCTGCCGCTCGGCCCCTGGCCGGGCACCGTCGCCGCCGGACCACCGCCGCGGCCTGCGCCGGGCCCGCCACGGCCCTGACCTGGTCCGCTGCCGAAGCCGGAGCCACCCGGCCCCTGGCCGAAGCCCGGACCGCCGACCCGCTGGCCGGGGCCGCCGCCGCGCTGGCCGGGGCCGCCGCCGGCACCGCCGCCCTGTACCAACAGCGGGGTGGACTCACCCTGCTGCGCCAGAGGCAGCAGCGCCGGCGCCGCCGCCGGCGTCGCCTGGGCCGCGGGGGCCAGGCAGACAGCGGCAGTGAGGGCAGCGGCGAGCAGAGGCGTTTTTGGCATGATCATCTCCCGGGGCTGCATCGGCCCCATGCACAGGGGCCGCATGACGCGGCCCACATTGTCAGTGGTGAAATCGGTTATCGCCGGCGTCAAAGCGCCCGACCCAAACGGGCCGGGCGCTGCATCACGACCGTCGAGCCGGCGACCCGCGCCGGCTCGAAGGGTCGTCAGTCGTCATCATCGTCGTCGTCGTCGGCCTCGAGGTAACCGTCACTCATGGCGAGCATGAAGGCCACGAGGGCGACTTCCTCTTCGTCCGTGAGACCCAGATTGCCGAGCTCGTCGGTGTTGACGTTCGCGGCCACTTCCGGCCGCGGCCAGCAGTCGTTGGCCAGGGCGACATCCACCGTGGCATCCAGCACCGGCGGCTCCAGCTCCTCGCACACCGGCTTCACGTCGCGGGTGTTGTAGAAGTTCACCACCTGCCACAGGGTCTTGAAGTAGCCGTTGTGCATGTAGGCCTTGGTGATGCACTTGCCCTTGCCCTTGCGGCGATCTTCATCATCCTCGTCGTCCGCAAACGCCTCCGCCTCGCAGGAGCCGAGGCCCACGTTGCGCAGGGTCGGCACCTTCTGCTTGCCCAGGTTCGCGTCCGCGTACTCGGCGAAGCCTTCGACGTTCATCAGGAAGCCCGCCAGGCCCGGATCAGCCCAGTCCGGGTTGGCGATGCTGAAGGGGTTCAGCGGGTTGCGCGGCACGCCGAGGTTGTCGTACGTGAAGTCCGTGAACAGCGGCGGCGCCGCACCCGGTCCGGGCGTACCCACATGGCATTCCGAGCACAGGCCCTTGCCGCGGAAGATGTCCCGACCCATCGCCTCCTGCTCGGTGAACTCGTACATGCCGGCGCGGTGGGCATCGATCTTGGACGTGAAGGCGTTGCTCTCCGGCGAGTCCTCGAAGGCCGCCACGGCCAGCGCCACGCGATCATAGGCCTGGTCCACGCGGTTGCGGTCCTGCGGCGACAGGGCCACCTCGCCGTCCGTTTGGGCGCAGACGCCGTTGATGTTGTTGGGCCAGTCGATGTTGCAGCGCTGCGGACCCCAGACCTCGTCAAACAGGCTGCCGTACTTGCCTGTACAGACGCGATAGACCACGCAGGCGGCGTCCGGCAGGGCCTGCTCGACGGGGTTCAGGAAGGGCCCCTGGGCCTGGTCCGCGGCGGGGTTGCCGAGCTCCCATCCGGTGGCGCGGCCGTCCCAGAAGTTGCCGCCGACGAAGAGCGGGTCGTCGGCCAGATCCGGGTCATTGTCACCCAGCAGCCGATTGCCGAAATCGGCGTAGAAGATGGGCGCCAGCGTTGCATACGCCGAGCTCGGCGGCTTGCGGTTGCCGAACTCACCCTTGATGGAGCCCTCGTAGACGGCGCCTGCCTCGTTGATGGTTGGGTCATCGCCGGTCCAGCCGACCTCGGGCACGTGGCAGGTGGCACAGGACTGGTTGCGACGGATGGACAGCTGCTTGTCGAAGAAGATCTTCTTGCCGAGCTTCTCGATGGGCAGGAGGTCCAGATCGTCATCGGATGCCTGGACGCCCTGCAGGCCAAGGCCGGTTGCCAGCGCGGCGCCGACGGCCGCAGACAACAAGGGCTTGTGGAACTTCATCTTGCACTCCTAATGGTCCTTGACGGTGATGCCAGCCCCCGCCGGCCGGCTGCGGGCTCCCGGGCCACTCTGCGGTGACCGCTCAGCCCATGACCGGCCCATGGGGGCAACGAGCCCGGCGGCGCCGGCGCGCCGGCCTGCCGGGCGGTGGTACCGCCGCCGGCTGAGGGCAGCCGGCGGCGGAGCTCGCATCGCGCGGGCAAAAACGCCCCTCGCAACCCTGCTGTCGTCCCACGGTTCTCGGTTCGGATCGATGCCGTGCAGCACGGCCGTCCTTGTCGTCGTCTGCGAGCCCGGGCGCGCGTCCGCCCGCGGCTCGCTCAAGCCCCTCGACGGGGCCCTGTGGGTGCGCACGGGGCGCACCTCTGGCTGGTCGCCGGCATCGCCGGCGCCCACCGGAAATCGCTTGATTGGGCTTTGCGCTGCTCACGCACCGGCCGTCCTGGCGGCCTACCCGCGTGAAGGCTCGGGATGACCCGGGCCGCGCTTGTGATGCCGGCGGGCCTGCCGAGGCCGAGCCGCCGGCGGCCGTCCCTGGCCCCGACGCCACTCAATCGTCGTCCCTGTCGTCCTCGTCGTCGTCGTCCCTGCCGCGGTGACCGCGGTCGTGGTCATCGTCCCTGCCCTTGCCATGACCGTCCTTGCCATGACCGCCCTTGTCCTTGTCGCGGCACTGCACGCGGGTCACGGCCTCGACGGTGTCGTTGGTCGGGTCCGCGTTCTCGGCCGCGTCGATGATCGCCGTCCAGGTGATCTCGTAGCTGCCCCGCTCCTCGCACTCCACCTCGGCCTCGAAGTCGAAGCGCGTGTCCCGGCCGCCGGGCACCACGGTTTCCGTCACACGCTCGGGCTCGATCTCCACCTCCAGCGCCTCGTCATCCCACGCGTCGCCGTCCAGGGTGGCGGTGAGGGTCACCGTCGCCTCCTGCTCCAGGGTGTCGCCGTCACCGAGGACGCGCACCCTGAACTCCGCCTCGTCGTCGTCGCGCAGCTGGAGCTGCCGCGGCACGTTGATGCGGGTCAGGAAGACGTCCGCCTCCGCCGTCTGGTCGTTCACCATGATGGTGACGGTAGCCTCGGCACTGCCGCCGAAGCCGTCCTCGACCGTGTAGGTGAAGTTGTCCTCACCGGTGAAGCCGGTGTTCGGCATGTAGGTGACAGTGCCGTCGGCATTGACCTGCGCGGTACCGTTCAGCGCCGCGCCGAGGCTCACGACCGTCAGCGCATCACCGTCCTCGTCGCTGTCGTTGGCCAGCACATCGATGGTCACCGGGGTGTCGATGTCCGTGGTGGCCGAATCGTCCGCCGCGACGGGGTTCCGGTTCACGTCGGTGACCGTCCAGCTGAAGGCCGCCGAGTCGGTGAATTCGCCGTCGTCAACCGTCACCGTCACGGCGTACACCGCTTCGGTGTCAGGATGCGTGACGGCATCGAAGGAGACCACGCCCAGGATCTCACCGGTGTTGGCATCGATGGTCAGGCTCGGCGGCAGACCCGTGGCCGAGTAGGCGAGGGCATCACCGTCCGGGTCGGACGCGACGATCTGCAGGCTCACGAGGTCCGTCTCATCACTGGCCTGATCACCCGGGTTGTCCACCACCGGCGGGTCGTTGACCGTCACCTCCTGGACGTTGATGGTCACCGTCGCAGCCACGCTGTCCTCGATGCCGTCATTGGCAACATAAGTGAAGCTGTCCTGGCCGATGAAGCCCGCGCCCGGCGTGTAGCTGAAGGACCCGTCAGCGCTCAGCGTCAGCGAGCCGTTGCTGACATCGCTGCCGAGCACCGCCGTCAACTGATCGCCGTCCGCATCCGTGTCGTTCCCGAGCACACCCGGCGCAGGGATCATCAGCGCGACATCCTGATCCGTGAAGTACACATCATCCACCGCCACCGGCGCCTCGTTGGTCACCGTGACCGTCACCGTGGCCGTCGCGGTGCCACCGAAGCCGTCCTCGACGTCGTAGTCGAAGCTGTCGCTGCCGACGAACAACGCATCCGGCGTATAGGTCACCACAGTGCCGTCGGTGGTCACGCTGCCGTTTTGCGGATTGGTGAGCCCGTTGTTGGGGATGCTCAGCGTATCGCCATCGGCATCGCTGTCGTTGTCGAGCACAGCGATGATGACCGGGTTGTCGTGCACCGTGGTGGCGCTGTCGTCGACCGCCACCGGATTGCGGTTCTGGTCATCGATGGTCCAGTCGAAGCTGACCGCCACCGGCAGGTTCACGCCGTCCGAGACCTCGACCGTCACCGGGTAGACCTGCTGAACAGCCGGATGCTGGACGGCATCGAAGGAGACGGTGCCGGTGATGGCGCCGGTGTCCGCATCGATGGTCAGATCCGCGGGCAGGCCGATGGCCGTGTAGGTCAGCGGGTCGCCCTCGGGGTCCGTCGCGTCGATCTGCAGCGCGACGCCGTCGGTCTCGGTGCTCTGCTGATCCGCGGGGGTGGTGACCACCGGGGACTCGTTCACCTCTCCCGGGCAGGTGACGTTCACGGTCACCGTGGCCGACGCGGAGCCGCCGAACCCATCGACAATGGTGTAGTCGAACGCGTCCGTGAAGGTCGCGTCGGGCGTGCAGCTCGGCGTATAGGTGACGCTGTCGTCGGCGTTGATCCCGGCCGTGCCGTCCGCCGGGTTGGTCACATTCGTGACGGTCAGCGCATCGCCGTCGGCGTCGGTGTCGTTGGCGAGCACGTCGATCACCACCGGCGTGCCGTCGGAGGCCGCACCGTCATCGTTCGCGATGGGCGCACGGTTCACGTCGTCCACCGTCCAGACGAAGAGCACGGTGACCGCATCGATGCCGTCGTCCACGGTGACTTCAACGCTGTAGTTCACCGACAGGCTCGGATGCTGAACCGCCGTGAACGGAATGGTGCCGCTGATCAGGCCGGTCGCCGGGCTGATGCCGAGCCCAGGCGGCAGACCGATGGCGCTGTAGGTCAGCGTATCGCCGTCGAGGTCATCGGCGACGATCTGCAGGCTGACGAAATCGTCCTCCAGGGCCAGCTGATCGCCCGGATTCGTGACATCGGGCGGGGTGTTGTCGCCGACCGGATCGAGGTCACCGGTGACGCCGGTCGGAACCGTATCGCCCACCGTCCAGCCGGGCTGGGTGCTGGCGTTGAGCTCCTCGACATTGGTGAAGCCGCCGGGGTCGCCGTCGGAGTCCAGAGCTTCGATGGCCCGGTAGCGGGCCTCGAGCGTGGCGCCGCTAGCGTTGCGAAATGCGTCGCCGTAGGGGTTAAAGCCGGTGCCCGACGAGTAGGCGTTGTGGCAGAGCGCGCAATTGGCGTTGATGGCCGAGTCCGAGTTTGGATAGACGAACTCGAACTCGAACAGGTAAGCGGAAAAGGGAAAGGCTGGGGACGCCGAGAGCAGCAATGGGACCCCGATCAGCTTGGTGAGAAGTCCGGCAACCGGGCTTCTGCGTGTCTGTGGATGCAGTTTCATCGCACTCCTCTCTGTATTTATTGGTGCGAAGACAAACCGATGAGGCCTGAATAGGCCCCTTAAGAGAAGTCGTCGGGCCGCCGCAGGGCGGCGACCCGACGCTCCATTGATGGCGCCTCCCTGCGCCTTCCTTCAGCGGGTCCTACGGCGTCGGATCCTGCCCCTCCGAGCCGCCGACGTTGTCGTACGCGTCGGGTGCGATGTACTCATCCAGCCACCACACCCGGCGGAACAGCACGTCGGCGTCGACGAGCTCGCCGGTATCGTCCACGTTGAACTGCCCCCACACGCCGTAGAGGAAGTCGCCATAGGCGCTCGCCGTCACGCTCGCCTCCTCCGACAGGGCAAGCGGGAAGCCCTCCAACGAGTCGAACTCGTTGCAGAAGCCGGTCCCTTCGGCAAAGGCAACAGCGGTGTCACCGTAGGTGTTGCTCGGATAGCAGTCGGCGACGGGGTCGCTGACGCCGGTATCAATCTCACTCCACACCGTGTAGTGATCACCGAACACCTCACCCCGGCCGTAGTCGAGGTTCAGCGGCTCCGCCTCGCCGACCGCCACCGTGGTGTTGTCGCCGGTCTCGAAGACCACGAAGTTGCGCGACGGGTCACGGAGGTCGGTCGGGTCGATGGGCTCGAACACCGTCCAGCCGTCGTAGTCCAGCGGCGGCTCACCCACGCTGCCCGTGGTCGGCGAGTAGCGCGGATCGAGCGTCGTGATGCGCATGGACTTGTGCTGGGTCACATTGCGCGACTGCTCCGCATCACCTGCGCCGTAGGCGGTGCAGACATGGGAGTCCGTGGTGGAGTCCGCTCCGTCACGCCAGGTCTCGCAGGTGGTGGTGCCGCTGCCGCTGTAGCTCACCTCGTTGCTGGCCACGAAGCTGTCCGGCGTCGTGGTCCAGGTGATGCCGCCGTCGAAGGAGCGCCGCGTGTAGAGCTCGTAACGGTCGCGACCGACCGCGTTGAGCTTGAAGTTCGGCGACCAGGCGTACAGCAGGAACACGAAGTCCCCGTCCAGGAAGCCGCGGTGGGCCTTGGAGATGTCGATGGGCATGTACCAGGACCGGTCGTCCAGATTCGGACCCAGCAACGCGCTGTCGGGCTCAATGTAGCACCCGCCCGGGATGTCGCTGGGGGCCAGCACGCCGTTCTCGATTACGCCCGTCCACCCGGGGCACTCGTACCAGGTCAGCAGCTTGTCCAGCAGCTGGTTGTCCTCCGGGTCCGTCAAGGACGAGCAGAGCTGACCGAACGCCTCGTCATCCACACAGGTCATGTCCGCCGCACCCGGGCACAGCCCATCGCTGCCGCCCGACGCCTCACAGGTGTAAGGCGTGCGCGCCGACAGGTTGATGGTCGGCGCCGTGCACAGTCCCTTCGGGTAGTAGGGGTTGGTGCCGTCGGCATACAGCACTTCGCCTTCGAACACACCCCCCTCGCCGTCGTACCACTCGCACTTCATGTTCGAGACGTCGTACGGGTTGCTGGTGGCTTCACTGCCGGTCCAGTTGCTCTCGCCGATGGAGCCCGTGATCGCCAGCGCCGCCGGCGCAGCAGCGAGCAGGCCCACGGCGGCATACGCACGTAGTGATGTCGTCTTCATGGGTTTACCTCCTTACTCGCACGCAGGCGGGATGGGGCCGGTGCATTGCAGGTCAGGCAGGACCGAGGTATCCACCTCCGTCCAGGGCCCGAACGCCGCCGCCGGCACGTCCCAATCGGCCACCTGGATGGCACAAGGGATTTCTTGCCAGGTATCGGCGTTGATGTTGTACGTCACAGACGTACCACTCTCGTCCACATCCCGCGGGAAGCCGTAGAGGTCCGTGGTCACCGCGTTGCGCAGTTGCAGGCGGGTCCCCGTGCGGGTCTCCGGATCCCACTGGATGCCGTCGAAGCCGCTGACCGTCACCTGCAGCCGCCAGCCGCCGGTGGAGATCACACGCAGCGTGGCGCGCTCGACCACGGGCTGGTCTGCATCCACGTTGTCATCGATCGGGCACTCTTCAGGCGGGGTGCCACCATTCGCTGGGATGGAGACACGACGCGCCATGATGTCAGCCGGGCCACCCTGGTTGATGATGCCCTCCTTGAACAGCGGCATCGCCATCAGCGCCTCATCCTTGCTGGTCTGGAGCGCAGTGCTCAGCGGCTGCGACATCAGGCTCGCCCGACGCGCGATCTCCGTATTGATGATCCCGAAGTTGAGGTCACCGAAGTCCCACATCTGCTCGGTGCTCATCGGCGGGTACAGCGTACCGGTCCGCCAGTTCACCTCAGGCGCGTTGTACTGGGCCTGTTGGTCGACCAGGTTGTTGACCAGCGCGAAGTTGAAGTCCGCAGCGGGTTGCAACGATCCGCCGGATTCCACCTGCGAGGTCGCAGGCGAGCCCTGCGCGAAGCTGATGTAGAACTGGTTCTTGCCGATGTCGGCGCGATCGCAGTTGTCCGTCTGGTCTGCATCGGGGTCCTCGCAGCCCGAAGCCGGCACGTCTTCACCGGCCCACATCTCATCGTTGAGGAAGCCGAAGCGGCCGAGGCCCTTGTCCTCTTCGTGGATGACGATGACCCAGGCATCATCAGTGACGCCGTCGCCGTCGCTGTCACGCGGGCGCAGGTTCAGGCGCGGCCGGCTCGCGGCGGTGTTGGCCACGTTCGGCAGGTCACCCGCATCCAGTGCGCCGCTGTCGTTGGCGTCCACGACGCAGATGGGCTGCAGGTTGCCCTGCGGACCCAGCGGGATCTCAACCGTACCCACGCACTGGTCCTTGATGCCGTACGCGCCGGCCACATCCTCGAGGCAGTAGGCGGGGCTGTCCGGGCCCAACGGGAAGCTGCAGCGCGCGTTGTTCGTGAGCCGCATCGGCACCGCCATGGGCACGTAGGGCTGCGGACGACCGGTGGTGAGGATGTTGTCCGCCAGCGGCACCGGCGCGCTCAGCCCGCTCGTGGTCGGGTCGACGATGTCGAAGTCCTCCCAGTCGATGAAGCTGTACCAGATGTCGGTCTGGTTGTTGGTGGTGGCGCCGGCCCAGCCGGTGCCCGCACCCTCGCCCTCACCGGGACGCAGGCCTTCGGGGTCTTCCTGCCAGGTGATGCCGCAGCCGCCGCCGGCGACACAGGACACCTCGACACGGTTCACGTCACGCCGACCGGAGGTCAGACGCTCGGCCTGGAACCACACCATCTCGGTGGCATTCTCAGTCTCGCTGCCCTCGGGGTTCGGCCGCAGGATGCCGCGCGCCGCCCACAGGCAGTTGTAGGGCACTTCACCGACGCCGTCGTACTCGCTCGGATTGGTCGGCTCCGCCTGCTCGCGGTAGTCCACGGACGCCTGCGAGCCCGCCACACCGAACAGGTCTTCCAGGTACATGTCCGTGGTACGGTCGATGCCGAGATAGCCCGCAATGCTGTCCGCATCGCTGCTGGCACCACCGGTGTAGCCCGGGAAGCCGGAGGAGCAGAACCTGCTCTGCCAGGCCACCAGCACGCGGTTGCCCGCCACGCCGTGGAAGATGTTGATCACATCACCAGGGTACTCCGCCAGCAGCGTGCACTCGCCGTCACCGCCGGTGCCGTCGTCGCAGTTCTCCGGTGCGTCTTCGACCGGCACGGCCTCGCTCTCGTCGTCGCCGACGACGGCTGCAACGGTGCACGGAACCGCGTCGTCAGCCAGCTCGACCTCGCACTCGAACTCACCATCGCGATCGCTGCGGGTGGTGCAGACCTCTGCGCCGGTGGCAGCGTTGATGATGGTCACCTCGACACGGCCACGACGGCCGGTCTCGCCCTCGACCTCGAGCTCACCGGTGCCGTCGTCTTCAGGCTCCCACTTGGCCTCTTCGATCACGAGGCCCGCGTCGTCGGCATCGTCGTCGTCGTCGTCATCATCGTCATCGTCATCACGACTGGCGAGCAGCGCCGTCACTGGGCTGGTGGCCGCAGTCCCTTCCGCCGGCGCATGGTGGCAGTCCGGGTCCGCCGGGTCCGGAACCAGGAAGTCCGTGGTCAGCGTGAAGGAGCTCTGGTCAGCCGAATTGGACAGGTTGGTCACCTGCCAGGTCTCGCCGTCGTCCAGGCTCACGGCGCCGTAGGCCTCGCGCTTGCCATGGCCTGGGAAGCCGGATTGCGAGAAGTCATCGAAGCCGATGACCGGGCCGAAGACATAGACGCTGATCAGCGGCTTGGCGCTGACCTCCGTCTTCACCAGCACATCTTCGATGTTGTAGTACTCGACGGGCTCTACCGTGCCGTTGGCGCGCTGGGTGGGCACGAGGAAGCCCATCAGCTTGACGAAGGCGTGCTCGCCTTCCGGCTCCGGATCCTCGGTGATGCCCGGGGGGCTGGAGATTTGGCGACGCAGAATCTGGCTGTCATCGGCGAATGCCGATGCAACCATCGCCGCCGATAGCGTCGCCGATACAGCGAGCGCTAGTGCTCTGGTTGACATGGACTCCTCCTAAGGGAAGTGCAGTTTGAGGCGAACGACTCCACCACGGAGCCGCCACTCACGTTGCGTAACCAGCCGGTTTTATTGGTTGTTTCCCATGGGATCAGCACTCGCCGGGAGTCTCCGTCCGCGCTGATCCGCGCGCTCCTGGGCCATCTTCAGACGCACAACTGCCGCGCAACAGCGACGGCGCTCGCCACGTCCTGCCAAGGGCCTGCGGTCGAGGAGAAGGCGTCCTGTTGTCGATGTCTTGGCCCACCGACCTTTCGCCCTCGCCGCCCCTGAATCCCGGTGGCGCGCATGGTTCCCTTGCGTGGGTCGCGGCGGAATCGGGCGATTCCCCGTGGAGTCGCGTGGGAGATTTCCGCCGGAACCCAACGAGCGGCGTTCGGGTTTTCAAGGGGTCGCATCAGGACCACTGGTTGCTTCCCTGAGACATGGCAGGCATTGAAACCATCCTGGCGCAGAGCAGCGCAGATCAAAAAAGCGATTCTGAATCAGCCTCCTATGGTTGAGCGGATCGCTCGGGCATGGTGAGTGTGGACAACCTGCCCTCTGGGGGTTGCCCGACCCCCGCTGCCTCCCCTCACCCGGCAAAAACCGCAGGCGGGGTCAGGCATTGCCGAAGCAAGAATCAAGGTCCCTGAAGTGTGAAGTCCGGAGCACGGGTTCAGAGAAGTCGTCGGGCCGCCGCAGGGCGGCGACCCGACATTCCATTGGTTGCGGCGCCTCCCTGCGCCAGGGGTCAGGTCGTCCTAGGGGTTTTGGCCCTCCGAGCCGCCGACGTTGTCGTACGCGTCAGGTGCGATGTACTCATCCAGCCACCACACCCGGCGGAACAGCACGTCGGCGTCGACGAGCTCGCCGGTATCGTCCACGTTGAACTGCCCCCACACGCCGTAGAGGAAGTCGCCATAGGCGCTCGCCGTCACGCTCGCCTCCTCCGACAGGGCAAGCGGGAAGCCCTCCAACGAGTCGAACTCGTTGCAGAAGCCGGTCCCTTCGGCAAAGGCAACAGCGGTGTCACCGTAGGTGTTGCTCGGATAGCAGTCGGCGACGGGGTCGCTGACGCCGGTATCAATCTCACTCCACACCGTGTAGTGATCACCGAACACCTCACCCCGGCCGTAGTCGAGGTTCAGCGGCTCCGCCTCGCCGACCGCCACCGTGGTGTTGTCGCCGGTCTCGAAGACCACGAAGTTGCGCGACGGGTCACGGAGGTCGGTCGGGTCGATGGGCTCGAACACCGTCCAGCCGTCGTAGTCCAGCGGCGGCTCACCCACGCTGCCCGTGGTCGGCGAGTAGCGCGGATCGAGCGTCGTGATGCGCATGGACTTGTGCTGGGTCACATTGCGCGACTGCTCCGCATCACCTGCGCCGTAGGCGGTGCAGACATGGGAGTCCGTGGTGGAGTCCGCTCCGTCACGCCAGGTCTCGCAGGTGGTGGTGCCGCTGCCGCTGTAGCTCACCTCGTTGCTGGCCACGAAGCTGTCCGGCGTCGTGGTCCAGGTGATGCCGCCGTCGAAGGAGCGCCGCGTGTAGAGCTCGTAACGGTCGCGACCGACCGCGTTGAGCTTGAAGTTCGGCGACCAGGCGTACAGCAGGAACACGAAGTCCCCGTCCAGGAAGCCGCGGTGGGCCTTGGAGATGTCGATGGGCATGTACCAGGACCGGTCGTCCAGATTCGGACCCAGCAACGCGCTGTCGGGCTCAATGTAGCACCCGCCCGGGATGTCGCTGGGGGCCAGCACGCCGTTCTCGATTACGCCCGTCCACCCGGGGCACTCGTACCAGGTCAGCAGCTTGTCCAGCAGCTGGTTGTCCTCCGGGTCCGTCAAGGACGAGCAGAGCTGACCGAACGCCTCGTCATCCACACAGGTCATGTCCGCCGCACCCGGGCACAGCCCATCGCTGCCGCCCGACGCCTCACAGGTGTAAGGCGTGCGCGCCGACAGGTTGATGGTCGGCGCCGTGCACAGTCCCTTCGGGTAGTAGGGGTTGGTGCCGTCGGCATACAGCACTTCGCCTTCGAACACACCCCCCTCGCCGTCGTACCACTCGCACTTCATGTTCGAGACGTCGTACGGGTTGCTGGTGGCTTCACTGCCGGTCCAGTTGCTCTCGCCGATGGAGCCCGTGATCGCCAGCGCCGCCGGCGCAGCAGCGAGCAGGCCCACGGCGGCATACGCACGTAGTGATGTCGTCTTCATGGGTTTACCTCCTTACTCGCACGCAGGCGGGATGGGGCCGGTGCATTGCAGGTCAGGCAGGACCGAGGTATCCACCTCCGTCCAGGGCCCGAACGCCGCCGCCGGCACGTCCCAATCGGCCACCTGGATGGCACAAGGGATTTCTTGCCAGGTATCGGCGTTGATGTTGTACGTCACAGACGTACCACTCTCGTCCACATCCCGCGGGAAGCCGTAGAGGTCCGTGGTCACCGCGTTGCGCAGTTGCAGGCGGGTCCCCGTGCGGGTCTCCGGATCCCACTGGATGCCGTCGAAGCCGCTGACCGTCACCTGCAGCCGCCAGCCGCCGGTGGAGATCACACGCAGCGTGGCGCGCTCGACCACGGGCTGGTCTGCATCCACGTTGTCATCGATCGGGCACTCTTCAGGCGGGGTGCCACCATTCGCTGGGATGGAGACACGACGCGCCATGATGTCAGCCGGGCCACCCTGGTTGATGATGCCCTCCTTGAACAGCGGCATCGCCATCAGCGCCTCATCCTTGCTGGTCTGGAGCGCAGTGCTCAGCGGCTGCGACATCAGGCTCGCCCGACGCGCGATCTCCGTATTGATGATCCCGAAGTTGAGGTCACCGAAGTCCCACATCTGCTCGGTGCTCATCGGCGGGTACAGCGTACCGGTCCGCCAGTTCACCTCAGGCGCGTTGTACTGGGCCTGTTGGTCGACCAGGTTGTTGACCAGCGCGAAGTTGAAGTCCGCAGCGGGTTGCAACGATCCGCCGGATTCCACCTGCGAGGTCGCAGGCGAGCCCTGCGCGAAGCTGATGTAGAACTGGTTCTTGCCGATGTCGGCGCGATCGCAGTTGTCCGTCTGGTCTGCATCGGGGTCCTCGCAGCCCGAAGCCGGCACGTCTTCACCGGCCCACATCTCATCGTTGAGGAAGCCGAAGCGGCCGAGGCCCTTGTCCTCTTCGTGGATGACGATGACCCAGGCATCATCAGTGACGCCGTCGCCGTCGCTGTCACGCGGGCGCAGGTTCAGGCGCGGCCGGCTCGCGGCGGTGTTGGCCACGTTCGGCAGGTCACCCGCATCCAGTGCGCCGCTGTCGTTGGCGTCCACGACGCAGATGGGCTGCAGGTTGCCCTGCGGACCCAGCGGGATCTCAACCGTACCCACGCACTGGTCCTTGATGCCGTACGCGCCGGCCACATCCTCGAGGCAGTAGGCGGGGCTGTCCGGGCCCAACGGGAAGCTGCAGCGCGCGTTGTTCGTGAGCCGCATCGGCACCGCCATGGGCACGTAGGGCTGCGGACGACCGGTGGTGAGGATGTTGTCCGCCAGCGGCACCGGCGCGCTCAGCCCGCTCGTGGTCGGGTCGACGATGTCGAAGTCCTCCCAGTCGATGAAGCTGTACCAGATGTCGGTCTGGTTGTTGGTGGTGGCGCCGGCCCAGCCGGTGCCCGCACCCTCGCCCTCACCGGGACGCAGGCCTTCGGGGTCTTCCTGCCAGGTGATGCCGCAGCCGCCGCCGGCGACACAGGACACCTCGACACGGTTCACGTCACGCCGACCGGAGGTCAGACGCTCGGCCTGGAACCACACCATCTCGGTGGCATTCTCAGTCTCGCTGCCCTCGGGGTTCGGCCGCAGGATGCCGCGCGCCGCCCACAGGCAGTTGTAGGGCACTTCACCGACGCCGTCGTACTCGCTCGGATTGGTCGGCTCCGCCTGCTCGCGGTAGTCCACGGACGCCTGCGAGCCCGCCACACCGAACAGGTCTTCCAGGTACATGTCCGTGGTACGGTCGATGCCGAGATAGCCCGCAATGCTGTCCGCATCGCTGCTGGCACCACCGGTGTAGCCCGGGAAGCCGGAGGAGCAGAACCTGCTCTGCCAGGCCACCAGCACGCGGTTGCCCGCCACGCCGTGGAAGATGTTGATCACATCACCAGGGTACTCCGCCAGCAGCGTGCACTCGCCGTCACCGCCGGTGCCGTCGTCGCAGTTCTCCGGTGCGTCTTCGACCGGCACGGCCTCGCTCTCGTCGTCGCCGACGACGGCTGCAACGGTGCACGGAACCGCGTCGTCAGCCAGCTCGACCTCGCACTCGAACTCACCATCGCGATCGCTGCGGGTGGTGCAGACCTCTGCGCCGGTGGCAGCGTTGATGATGGTCACCTCGACACGGCCACGACGGCCGGTCTCGCCCTCGACCTCGAGCTCACCGGTGCCGTCGTCTTCAGGCTCCCACTTGGCCTCTTCGATCACGAGGCCCGCGTCGTCGGCATCGTCGTCGTCGTCGTCATCATCGTCATCGTCATCACGACTGGCGAGCAGCGCCGTCACTGGGCTGGTGGCCGCAGTCCCTTCCGCCGGCGCATGGTGGCAGTCCGGGTCCGCCGGGTCCGGAACCAGGAAGTCCGTGGTCAGCGTGAAGGAGCTCTGGTCAGCCGAATTGGACAGGTTGGTCACCTGCCAGGTCTCGCCGTCGTCCAGGCTCACGGCGCCGTAGGCCTCGCGCTTGCCATGGCCTGGGAAGCCGGATTGCGAGAAGTCATCGAAGCCGATGACCGGGCCGAAGACATAGACGCTGATCAGCGGCTTGGCGCTGACCTCCGTCTTCACCAGCACATCTTCGATGTTGTAGTACTCGACGGGCTCTACCGTGCCGTTGGCGCGCTGGGTGGGCACGAGGAAGCCCATCAGCTTGACGAAGGCGTGCTCGCCTTCCGGCTCCGGATCCTCGGTGATGCCCGGGGGGCTGGAGATTTGGCGACGCAGAATCTGGCTGTCATCGGCGAATGCCGATGCAACCATCGCCGCCGATAGCGTCGCCGATACAGCGAGCGCTAGTGCTCTGGTTGACATGGACTCCTCCTAACGAGAGTGCTCATTGATGTGTGCGGCCCCACCGCGGAGCCGACACTCGCGTTGCGTAACCATCCAGTTTTGTAAGTTTTTCCCGCTGGATCAGGCCCCGCCGGGAGGCTCCCTCCGACCTGATCCATATCACTCCAGAGCCGTTCGAACGGGCGCAGCACTGCCTCTTGACGCGTCGCTGCACCGTCCTGCCAAGGGCCTACGGGGAGGGGAAGACGCCCTGTCGTCGGTGTCCTGGCTCACCGACCTTCGCCCTCGCCGCAACACAATTCCCGGTGCGGCGCATGGTTCCCTGTGCGTGGCTGTCGATGAATCCGGCTGTTCCCGCTCAGGCGATCGGGGAATTTACGCGCAAAGCCCGTAAGCGCGTGGCGGATTACCACGAGACAGGCACTGGCTTTTGGTCTTGCCCCATCAGTCGCAACAGGGCTGTAACAGGCTCGATTGCTGGGTCAGCGCCCAGCATCATCAGTTTTAGATCAGACACTTATGGTCGACACACCGTTGGAGTCAGACAGCGGTTGGTCAGTACCTGGCACTGCCAACTGCGCCGGCACCGATCGGCAATCACCGCAAGGGGGGTGGCGGAATCGTGCAAACGCCGCTCCTGATGGACACAGGGGCGGAGTTCGTAGGACACCTTAAGAAAACCTTAAGGTGTCGGCCGATTACCGCGGCCGCACGCATGCCTTAGCGTTCTGCTCAGGTTTACGGGAATCGAAACAAGTAGCAGCGGGCGTCAGGGACAGCGCCGGCGGACGAGCCGCCGCGGCGCCGCTCGCAAGGACCGGGCGCACAGCGCGCCCACCACCTTCTGCTGTCTCCGGGTGGTGGACACCGCAGCTGCACCGTCGCCGCCATGCGCGCGGTGACGGTTCAGACGAAATTGGGCGTAATCCGACGCCCTCGAAGGGCGGAACCTGGAGGAGAACGATGCCGAGCCAACGCAAAGCCGGGGCCCTTGCGGCACCGGCGCTGACCGTGCTCCCGCTGTGCCTGGCCTGCACGAGTGTGCTGGCGCAGGCGCTGCCGGGCGGCACCCTGGACCCGACTGTCATCCCGAAATACGTGATGCCGCTGGTGATCCCGCCGGTGCTCTACGACGACGAGGGCGGCAAGGAGCCCCTGGAAGTCGAAGTGGCCCAGCGCGAGATCACCCAGCGCATGCTGCCGGAACAGGACCTGACCGGCCGCAGCCTGCCGGAGACCCCACTCTGGGCCTATGGGGACCCGGAGGAGCCCTCGACCTTCAACCATCCGGCGTACACCATCGAGGTCACCAAAGACACCACGGCCAAGGTCAAGTGGATCAACGAGCTGGTGGACCCGCGCAGTAAGCGCTACCTGGAGCACATCCTCAAGGACGTGGACGGCAACCCGCTGATCGACCAGACGCTGCACTGGGCAGCGCCGAACCAGGACTGCCTGGACGGCGTGCCGCGCACCGACTGCCGCGGCGCGTCGGCAGCGCCCTACACCGGCCCCATCCCGATGGTGATCCATGTGCACGGTGCCCATGTGGGCCCCGGCAGTGACGGCTATCCGGAGGCCTGGTGGCTGCCGGATGCGCGGAACATCGACTGCATCAACGTCGGGGGCTATCCCAGGACCGGCACCACCCGAGACGACTTCGACTGCAACGGCACCTTCTTCGAGAGCGGCGAAGGGGATGACACGGAGGACGCCCTGGGCGAGGGCTACGCGCTCGACATCTACCCCAACGACCAGCCCTCCACGACGCTGTGGTACCACGACCACACCCTCGGCATCACGCGGCTCAACGTCTATGCCGCCGGCGCCGGCTTCTGGCTGATCCGCGAGGAAGACGACGGCGAGACGGGGCTCATCAGCGGCACCCTGCCGGGCCCGGCGCCGCAGCTCGGCGAGGACCCGAACTGCATCGCCGGCATGGACGATGACGACTACGACGACGACGATCGCGACCGGGGTAAGAAGGGCGACAAGGGCAAGAAGGGCGACAAGGGCAAGAAGGGAGACAAGGAGCCGCCCAAGGGCAAGTGCGTGCGGGACAGGATCCGCGAGATTCCCATCGCGCTCCAGGACAAGTCCTTCAACGAGGACGGCACGCTGTTCTACCCCGCCGACCGCGCCTTCTTCGAGGGCCTGGGCACCGGTGACCTGTACGCCGACAACACGGACGTGAACATCCCCTTCCTGCCGGATTCCGCCTCCGACATCGCGCCCGTGTGGAACCCGGAGGCCTTCTTCAACACCATGGTGGTGAACGGCTCCGTCTGGCCGCAGCTGGAGGCGGCACCGGAGCGCTATCGCCTGCGGCTGCTCAATGCCACCAACTCGCGCTTCCTGAACCTGGCGCTGTTCATCGTGCTGGATGACGGTGCCGACGGCATCCCGGGCACCGCGGACGACACCCTGGGCGATGAGCTGGCGTTCTATCAGATCGGCGCCGAGCAGAGCCTGCTGCCCAAGGTCACCAAGGTCTGGACCGGCTGCAAGACCTGGCTGGGTCAGGGCCAGGATGCCTTCGACATCAACAATCCGCCGGCGCCGCCCGCGAGCACCGACCAGGGCTGTCCGGTGACCACCTTTGGCAACTGGGACGCGGATGACCCCGCGGAGGCCCTGCTGATCGGTCCCGCCGAGCGCGCCGACGTCATTGTGGACCTCAGCGGCCTGCCCGACGGCACCGTGGTGCGCATGGTCAACACCGCGCCGGATGCGCCCTTCGGCGGCTTCCCGGACATGGCCGCCGACCCGGGCACCACGGGGCAGGTGATGCAGTTCGTCATCGACTCGGCCCTGGCCACCCCGGGCGGTGATCCGAGCACCCCGCCCGCCGACCTGCGCCTGTCGCGCCCGGACGATGCCAAGTGGCTCGAAGTGGCGCAGGAGGCGGTGCAGACCCGCGACCTGGCGCTGCTGGAGGAGGAGTCGGCCCTGCTCTGCGTCACCATCGATGCCGTGACCGGTGCCATCGAGCTGGATCCCAACTCCCTGCCGCCGGACTGCGACCCGGACCTCGGCTCCGTGCCCTTCGGGCCCAAGGCGGCGGTGCTCGGCATCGACGGCCGCGCCGGCGGCACCGTGCAGCTGTGGGACGACCCCATCGAGCAGACCGTGGCGCTGAACACCTCGGAGAAGTGGCAGCTGTGGAACTGGTCGGCGGACGCCCACCCCATCCACATGCACCTGGTGAAGTTCCGCGTCATGAGCCGCCAGACCATCGGCGGCGACTTCGAGGGGGCGGAGCTCACGGAGTCCGGCTGGAAGGACACGGTCATCGCCTATCCGGGCGAAGTCACCACGGTGGCGGCCAAGTTCGACATCACCGGCCTCTACGTCTGGCACTGCCATATCCTGGAGCACGAGGACAACGAGATGATGGTGCCATTCTGCGTCGGCGAGCCCGGCGTGGACTGCCCCATCGAGCTGTTCTGACCCCAAGGGCCATCACCGGCCCACTGACAAGGCCGCCCTCGGGCGGCCTTTTTCTTGGCGGTGACAGCGGCTCAGCGTAGCCCTCTGCAATAGCCACCGACGCGCGAAAACCCCAGGTGCATTGGTTGTAACACCCAATAACGACTCATGTTTTGAACCGTGGCAAGTCCACGGGACAGCTTAAAACTGTCTTAAGGCATTAGCTGATTACGGCAGCCCCGGGCATGCCTTAGCGTTTCAGTCGCCTTTGTGGGGGAGCCAAGAACACCAGCGGAGCGGGGGCAAGCGGCCAGGCCCGCGCCTGACCGATCAGCTTCACGTGTGCGAGGCACACAGCGTGCTGACACTGATCGCCGTGCTTCGGCCCGCGCCGCCGATGACGACCGAGCAACAGCGGTCGGCGACAGCATCGGCACCGAGAACCGCCCGCAACCCTAGCCCGATACGGATGATACCTGGAGAAAACCTATGACGAGCCAACGCATTGCCGGGCCCCTGGGCGCACCGGCGCTGACAATGCTCCCGCTGTGTCTGGCCTGCACCAGTGTGCTTGGCGAGACGCTGCCGGGGGGCAGCCTGGACCCGAATCTGATTCCGAAGTACGTGATGCCGCTGGTGATCCCGCCGGTGCTCTACGACGACAAGGGCGGCGGCAAGCCATTGGACGTCGAAGTAGCCCAACGTCAGATCCGTCAGCGCATGCTGCCGGTCCGGGACCTGAACGGCAGACGCCTGCGCCAGACGCCGCTATGGGCCTACGGCAACCCGGACGACCCCGCGACCTTCAACCATCCGAGCTACACCATCGAGGTCACCAAGGACACCACGACCAAGGTCAAGTGGATCAACGATCTCGTTCGAGAGAACGGGCGCTACCTGCCTCACATCCTCAAGGACGCAGACGGCAACCCGCTGATCGACCAGACCCTGCACTGGGCGGCGCCGAATCAGGACTGCCTGGACGGCGTGCCGCGCACCGACTGCCGCGGTGCCTCGGCGGCGCCTTACTCCGGCCCCATCCCCATGGTGGTCCACGTGCACGGCGCCCATGTGGGGCCGGGCAGCGACGGCTACCCAGAGGCCTGGTGGCTGCCGAACGCGACGAACATCGACTGTATCAATGTCGAGGGCTATCCCAGAACACGCCGCACATCGGATGACTTTGACTGCAACGGCACCTTCTTCGAGAGCGGCGAGGGCGCCGACACCGAGCTTGCCCTCGGCGAGGGCTACGCGCTCGACATCTACCCCAACGACCAGCCCTCCACCACGCTCTGGTACCACGACCACACCCTTGGCATCACGCGGCTCAACGTCTATGCCGCCGGCGCCGGCTTCTGGCTGATCCGGGAGGAAGACGACGGCGAGACCGGGCTCCTCAGCGGCACGCTGCCGGGTCCCGCACCACAGCTTGGGGAGGACCCCAACTGCATCGGCGGCGGTGACGACAACGTGGATGCCGACAGCCCGGTGGTGGAGTCCGCGACGCTGAATCAGATCTCCACCGGCGGCCTGCGACTCAGCGTGACGGTGAGCGGGTATGACGGCATCGAGTGGGTGCAGGGCGAGAGAACCGGGACACGCCTGCAGCTGCGCAATGCAATCACCACGGACCTATACGGCTATCCGCGTGGACTGGACGAAAGCGGGACATCGGTGACCTACAATGTCAACGCAGACACCTGGCCCGAGGTGCCCTGCGCCATTCAGGCCGCGGACTGGGACGTCGAGAATCCAGCCTTCGGCCCCTGGGTGGAGGTCGATACCTCAGGCGTGCCCGGCTTCCAGTGCACCGGCCCCATTCCGCCGGAGGCCCGTTGCGTGCGCGAGAAGATCCGCGAGATTCCCATCGCGCTCCAGGACAAGTCCTTCAACGAGGACGGCACGCTGTTCTACCCCGCCGACCGCGCCTTCTTCGAGGGCCTGGGCACCGGTGACCTGTACGCCGACAACACGGACGTGAACATCCCCTTCCTGCCGGATTCCGCCTCCGACATCGCGCCCGTGTGGAACCCGGAGGCCTTCTTCAACACCATGGTGGTGAACGGCTCCGTCTGGCCGCAGCTGGAGGCGGCACCGGAGCGCTATCGCCTGCGGCTGCTCAATGCCACCAACTCGCGCTTCCTGAACCTGGCGCTGTTCATCGTGCTGGATGACGGTGCCGACGGCATCCCGGGCACCGCGGACGACACCCTGGGCGATGAGCTGGCGTTCTATCAGATCGGCGCCGAGCAGAGCCTGCTGCCCAAGGTCACCAAGGTCTGGACCGGCTGCAAGACCTGGCTGGGTCAGGGCCAGGATGCCTTCGACATCAACAATCCGCCGGCGCCGCCCGCGAGCACCGACCAGGGCTGTCCGGTGACCACCTTTGGCAACTGGGACGCGGATGACCCCGCGGAGGCCCTGCTGATCGGTCCCGCCGAGCGCGCCGACGTCATTGTGGACCTCAGCGGCCTGCCCGACGGCACCGTGGTGCGCATGGTCAACACCGCGCCGGATGCGCCCTTCGGCGGCTTCCCGGACATGGCCGCCGACCCGGGCACCACGGGGCAGGTGATGCAGTTCGTCATCGACTCGGCCCTGGCCACCCCGGGCGGTGATCCGAGCACCCCGCCCGCCGACCTGCGCCTGTCGCGCCCGGACGATGCCAAGTGGCTCGAAGTGGCGCAGGAGGCGGTGCAGACCCGCGACCTGGCGCTGCTGGAGGAGGAGTCGGCCCTGCTCTGCGTCACCATCGATGCCGTGACCGGTGCCATCGAGCTGGATCCCAACTCCCTGCCGCCGGACTGCGACCCGGACCTCGGCTCCGTGCCCTTCGGGCCCAAGGCGGCGGTGCTCGGCATCGACGGCCGCGCCGGCGGCACCGTGCAGCTGTGGGACGACCCCATCGAGCAGACCGTGGCGCTGAACACCTCGGAGAAGTGGCAGCTGTGGAACTGGTCGGCGGACGCCCACCCCATCCACATGCACCTGGTGAAGTTCCGCGTCATGAGCCGCCAGACCATCGGCGGCGACTTCGAGGGGGCGGAGCTCACGGAGTCCGGCTGGAAGGACACGGTCATCGCCTATCCGGGCGAAGTCACCACGGTGGCGGCCAAGTTCGACATCACCGGCCTCTACGTCTGGCACTGCCATATCCTGGAGCACGAGGACAACGAGATGATGGTGCCATTCTGCGTCGGCGAGCCCGGCGTGGACTGCCCCATCGAGCTGTTCTGACCCCAAGGGCCATCACCGGCCCACTGACAAGGCCGCCCTCGGGCGGCCTTTTCGGTGCTGAGGGCGAGTCGCGCGTTGCAGCCCGCACCCGTGCCGCCGCAAGGCACCAACACGCCGGACGGCCGGGGTCCGCCCCGGACCGCCGACTCCGATCATTGTTCAACAAGCCCTGCTGCCAGCAGCAACGCCATACGAGCCATGCAACTGCCACTGACCCCCATCGCCGCCGGCCTTGCCCTCGCCTGCGCCGGCGCTCTGTTCGCAGCCGCGGCCATCGCCACCGAAGAGACAGCGCCCGCCGCCGCGGACCTGAACTTCGACGACCAGACCGTCCGCATCAACTACAGCCTGGGCTACCAGATCGGCGGCGACTTCAAGCGCCAGAACGTGGAGATGGACGCCGCCGCCGTGGTCCAGGGCATCCGCGACGCCCTGGCCGATGCCGAGCCGAAAATGTCGGAAGACGCCATGCGCCAGACCCTGGTGGAGCTGAAGCAGCAGGTGGTCGCCGACCAGCGCAAGCGCGCCGTGGAGCGCGAGCTGACGCTGCTGGCGGAGGGCGAGGCCTTCCTGGAAGAGCACGCCAAGCAGCCGGGCGTGCAGATCACCGACAGCGGCCTCCAGTACGAGATCCTGGAGCCCGGCAGCGGCGCCCAGCCGGGGCCGCAAGACCAGGTGACGGTGCACTACCGCGGCACCCTCATCGACGGCCGCGAGTTCGACAGCTCCCACAAGCGCGATGCGCCGGCGACCTTCCAGCTGAACCGCGTCATCAAGGGCTGGGCCGAGGGCCTGCAGCTGATGCGCGAGGGCGGCAAGGCGAAGTTCGTGATCCCGCCCAAGATCGGCTACGGCGACCGCGGGCCGCTGGCGCACCGGGTGCTCATCTTCGAGGTGGACCTGCTCTCCGTGGACCCCGCCCCGGCCAGCACGCCGGAGGGCCTGCCCGGTGACTGAGCACAGGCGGTGGGTCGCCGCGGGGACGCCGCTCCCACAGCGCCCGCCGGTGGGAGCGGCTTTCCAGCCGCGACAGCACGCCAGCGCCGGGGCCGATGCCGTCGCGGCGGGGACGCCGCTCCCACAGTGGCTGAAGTCCTCAGCCTTGCGCCCGCGCCGGTGGGTCCCGGCCGTGCTTGCCACGGCGCTGGCCCTGACGCTGCTGACGGCCTGCGACCGGGACACACCGCAGCTCGGCAATCGCGCGGAGGCCAGCACCGTCCCGCAGGCCGCAGCCGTGGCCCCGCCGCGGCGCACCTTCGTCTGCCCCATGCACCCGCACATCGTCCAGCACGGCGAGGGCAGCTGCCCCATCTGCGGCATGGACCTGGTGGAGAAGGACCTGGACGACACGCCGGAAGAGCGCCCGGTGGTGTCCCTAACCCCAACGGTGATGCAGAACATGGGCGTGCGCACGGCGCCCGTGGTGCGGGACACCTTCTGGAAGTTCATCGAGACCCAGGGCACCGTTGTGGCGGACGACGACCGGCTCGTCCACGTGCACCCGCGCACCCCCGGCTGGATCGAGACCCTTTATGTGCGCACCGACGGCGAGCGGGTGGAGCGCAAGGACGACCTCGCCGACTACTTCTCGCCGGATGTGCTCTGGGCCCAGCGCGAGTACATCGACACCCTGGCGGTGGACGAGCTCGGCTCCTTCGGCGCCCTCGACGACCGTGGCGGCACCGACTTCCGCCGCCGCGCCAGTGTCGACATGCTCCGCTACTTCCGGGTGCCGAACATGGACATCATGGGGCTGGAGCGCAGCATGGAGCCGCGCTCCATCGTACCCATCCGCGCGCCCCAGGGCGGCGTCGTGGTGGCGCACAACGTACGCGAGGGCAGCTTCGTGACGCCGGCGACGCCGCTCTTCACCATCGTGGACATGAGCGAGGTCTGGGTCATGGTGGACCTCTACGAGCACCATCTGGCCTGGGTGGAGCCGGGGCTTGCGGCGGAGATCAGCACCCCCGCCTACCCCGGGCGCACCTGGGAGGGACGGGTGGAATTCGTCTACCCGAGCGTGCACCCGGTGACCCGCACCCTGCGGGCGCGGCTCGAGTTCCCGAATCCGGGCGAGGCGCTCAAGCTCAATATGTTCGTGGAGGTGAAGATCTACGGCGGCCCGCAGCAGGACACCCTGCTCCTGCCCCGGGATGCGGTGATCCAGACCGGCGAGCGCAGCGTGGCGGTGAAGGCGCTCGGCGACGGACGCTTCCAGCCGGTGGAGGTCACCACCGGCATGTGGCGCGCGGGCAAGGTGGAGATCCTGTCCGGCCTGGACGAGGGGGACGAGGTGGTGGTTTCCGGCCAGTTCCTGATCGACTCGGAGTCCAATCTTCAGGCGAGCCTGCGCCGGCTGGAGCACTGACCGCAGGCATCAGGTGCCGCCGGCCCCGCGGGCCTCAGTCAGCCGCGGACGGCGTCACTCCACCGCCGCGTCGTCGTCCGCCTCCGCGGCGCCCGGCGGTGGCGGCGAGGCTTCCGAGGCGGATGCCGTTGCCGGCACCTCCCGGTAGTCCCGGGTCACCCGCAGGTGGCCCTTGGGCAGCGGGTCCGTGGACACGGCCACCAGCGTCAGGCGGGTGCCCCCGTCCAGGGCGCGGCTGCGCACGGAGATGAACGCCTCGTCCGCAGTGGCGGTGGCGAGCCAGCCGAAGTCGCGCTCCCGCGCCATCTCGAAGGTGCGGGCCAGGGTGCGCAGCTCGCGCTCGGTGATGCCGAGCGCCGCCTTGCCGGCCATGCAGTGCTCGATGACGGGCGCGCCGTCGCGCAGCTCGTTGACCACGCGGCAGCGCACGCCGGCCACCGTGTCGGACTCTCCGGTGAGCGCGAACTCGGGAGCGGATGCGGCGGTCCCCCCGTCCGCCGCGGGGGTGCTGGCCTCGGCAGCGGCGGCGGCGGTTGCCGTGTCGTCCACCGCAGCGCTCGCCGGGGACTGGTCGGCTTCGGGCGTCCCGGGCTCGGCCGCGGCCGCAGCCGCGGCGTCGGCGGCGTCCTCGGCAGGGCCGCCGGTCGCCGCCGCCGGCCTGGCTGAGCGGCTGACGGGCCCGAGCCGGGGCGTCACCTCCGGCGTGAGGCGGGTCCAGGTGCGCTCGGCCTCGTTGACGCGATAGAGCGGGAAGAACTTACCCGCCTCGTACAGCCACCAGCCGTCCGGCGCGGCCGACGCCTCCACCCGCGCGAAGAAACGGGCGACGGCGATGCGCAGCGTCTGCTCTGCCGCACCGTCGCCGCCCGCGAGCCGGAAGTCCAGCGTCGCATCGGCCCGCGCCCCGGCGGCGGTCGCCAGAATCAGCATCCCGACAGCAAACGGCACTCGCATGATCGCCCCCTATCTGGTGGTGGAGCGGGACCCGCGGCCCCGGAACAATCCATCATGCCGGGCTGTGTGCACGTTGCCATCGGTGCTACCACCATTGTGCGGCTGTGTCAGCCGCCGGGCGCACGCGCCGTGACCGCGGGCGGCAGGCGGCAGTTCAGTACCAGAGTCCGGGCGGGCGCCAGCGCGGGTGCAGCGGCGGCGAGGCATAGGCCCCGGGGCGCGCATCCCCGCTCAGGGCCAGCGGGCTGCGCCGCGCCGGCACCAGCGCCAGCAGCCGGGCAATGCGGTCCTGCGTGTCCGGATGGGTGCGCAGCAGGGAGGGCTCGGGGACGCCGCGGCCCGGCATGAGAATCTGCTCCCAGTAGCGGCCCTGATAACGCTCCAGCTTGTCCAGCGCGGCGGCGAGCCCCGCCGGGTCGCCGGTGAGCTCGGCGGCGGCGAGGTCCGCCTCGTACTCGCGGTTGCGCGACAGGGCCAGCTGCACCAGGGCGCTCACCGTGGGCGCCGCGAGCAGAATGAGGAGGGCGAGCCAGGGCATGTCCGCCCCGGTCACCAGCGCCGTGGGCAGGCTCACCAGAAACAGGATTTGCCCGAACAGCCCGAAGGCGCCGGCGATGCGGCTCACCATGTCCGCGAAGGCCATGACAGCGAGGTCGCCATTGGCGACGTGGCTCACCTCGTGCGCCAGCACCCCCGCCTGCTCGCGCAGGTCCAGGCGGCGCAGCAGACCGTCGGAGACGGCGATCAGGGCATCGTCACGGCCACCGGTGGCAAAGGCGTTCATGACGCGCGACGGGATGTAATAGAGTCGGGGCACCCGGGGCAGACCGGCGCGGCGGGCGAGCTCCGCCAGAAGCGCGAACTGGCGCGGTGCTTCCGCCGGATGCAGCAGCCGGCCCGGGTAGAGCAGGGTCACCAGCCGCGGCGAGGCGGCGGGGTTGGCGAAATACAGCCCGGTCACCAACGCCAGCGCGAACACCGCCAGCGGGCCATCGCCGACGATCCAGGCGAGCAGGCCCAGGAGCGCGGCCAGGGTCGCCACCAGCAACGCGGACTGCAGCCCGTTGGCCCATTTGTGTGACTTTAAGCGTGCCTGATCCATGACCGAAGAATTGGGGGCGGCCCGCGGCGGGAACAGCGCCGCCGCCCCGACGCCGCAGCACAGGCCCAGGTTCCTGTGCGACACCCACCTCGGCAAGCTCGGCCGGCGGCTGCGGCTGCTCGGCTTCGACACCGTGCTGGCCCAGGACATCACCGGCGGACACCCGGGCGGCGCAGACGCGGGCGACGACGCCCTGGTGCGTCTGGCGCGGGTGGAGCAGCGCATCCTGCTCACCCGTGATCGCGCGCTGCTCGCCCGCCCGGACCTGTCCCAGGCCCTGGAGGTGCCCCAGGCGCCGGTGGACACCCAGCTGCGGGGGCTCCTGGAGCGCCTCGGGCTCCGGCACCTGGCCTCGCCCTTCACCCGCTGCACCTGCTGCAACACCCTCATCGAGCCCATCGACCCCGCACGCCTGCCCGACCTGCCGCCCGGCGTGCTGGCGCGCCAGGACCGCTTCTGGCGCTGCCCCGGCTGTGGGCGCAGCTATTGGGAAGGCAGCCATCACCGGCGGCTGCAGGCGCTGGTGGCGCGGCTGCTCCACCCGTAGCGCACCAATGCGCACACAACGAGACCGCCCAGGTGTACCCCGACTCCAGTCGCCCCGCGGGGACGGCGCGTCTCAGTTCGCCGCAGGCAAGCGGTGGCTCGGCCCCAAGCCTTCCGTCAACATGCCCGGCCGGCCGCGCGGTTGCGTCGCGGCGGGGACGCCGCTCCCACAGCCCGCAGCCGTCACCGAGCGGCCTTCGGCGAGAAGGCCGCCCATGCTGCTGCTATGCTCCGGAGTTGTCCGCGGTGCCCGATCCGCAGCCAGACCCCTGTGAGCCCATGACCGACCCCGCACGCTTCTGGACCCCCGCCGCCTTCGCCGAGATCACCCGAGGCCACTGGCTGGTGCCGCCCGGGGATGCCAATGCCGCCGTCACCGGCCTCGGCATCGACAGCCGCGCCCTGCACTCGGGCGAGGCCTTCGTCGCCATTGCCGGGGAGCGCTTCGACGGCCATGACTTTTTGGATCAGGTACGGGCGTCCGGGGCACGCCTGGCCATCGTGGAGCGGGATGTGACGCCGCCGGATGCCGCGGGCACGGCCGCGCTCGCGCTGCTGCGGGTGGACTCGACGATCGCCGCGCTGCAGGCTCTGGCCGTCGCCTGGCGGGATGTGCTGCGTGGGGCGGGCTGCCGTGTCGTGAGCGTCTGCGGCAGCAACGGCAAAACCACCACGCGGCACCTGATCCACCATGTGCTGAGCCACGCGGGGCTCACGGGCACCCAGAGCCCCAAGAGCTTCAACAACCACCTGGGCGTGCCGCTGACGCTGCTCGGCGCCCGGGCAGCGCATGACTTTCTGGTGGCCGAGATCGGCACCAACCACCCGGGGGAGATCGCCGAGCTCGCGGCCATCGTGCGCCCGGACATCGCCGTCCTCACCAGCATCGGCGAGGAGCACCTGGAGTTCTTCCGCGACCTCACCGGCGTGGCGCGGGAGGAATCCGCCGTGCTGGAGCACGTCGCCGACGGCGGCACGGCCATCCTGCTGACGGTCGAGCGCCTGCCGGTGGCGCTGACCCTGCCGCAGGCGCCGGCCTTCGCCATCGAGCGCTTCGACCTCGACCCGGTCACCGCCGACCTGCCCCTGCCCGGCGAGCACAACCGGCTCAACGCCTCGGCGGCCTCCGCGGTCGCCCGTCGCTTCGGCATCGCGGAGGACATCATCCGCGGCGCCTGGCCCGCCGCCGGCCATGCCCCCATGCGCGGCGAGGTGCTCCATGCCGAAGACACCAGCCGGCCCACGGTCATCAACGACGCCTACAACGCCAACCCCACCTCCATGCGCGCGGCGCTGGCGGTACTTGGTGCGTCGCCGGCGCCCCGGGTGGCGGTGCTGGGCGACATGCTGGAGCTGGGTGCCGTGACCCCTTCCGCCCACCGCGACATCGCGGCACTGGCGGCGGACACCGCCGAGCGCTGCGTGCTCATCGGCCCGCACTTTGCGGCGGCCGCAGCGCAGCTCATGCTGGACGGGCGCGCCGTCAGCGCCCACCCGGAGTGGTCCGATGCGCTGGCGGCGGAGATCGCCGCCGGGCTCGCGGCGGACGCCACCCTGCTCATCAAGGGCTCCCGCGGCATGGCGCTGGAGCGCCTGCTGCCGGCGCTGGATGCACGCTTCGGCGCCGCGGGCGCCTGACGGAAGCAGCGGACCGGCATGGCCACGGGCAGCGACGCCGGGCGCACCGGCAACCGCATCCAGGTCATCGACCGCGCCGCGGCGCTGCTGGACGCCATTGCGCGCTACTCGGAGCCGGTGAGCCTCAAGGTGCTCGGAGCCGAGACGGGCCTGCATCCGTCCACCGCCCACCGCATCCTGGCCTCACTGCTGGACAACGGCTTCGTGGAGCGTGACGCCGCCGGCCGCTATCGGCTGGGGCTGCGATTGTTGCAGCTCGGCGTGCGCCTGCACGGCGACGTGGACATGCGCGCGCTGGCCCGCCCGGTGATGGAGTCCCTGCGCGACCGCCTCGGCGAGACCATCAACCTCACCATCCGCGAGGGCGACCAGGTGGTCTACATCGATAAGGCCACCCCGAACCGCAGCATCCATGTGCAGCAGCTCATCGGCTCCCGCGCGCCGCTGCACGTGACCGCCGTGGGCAAGCTGATGCTCGCGGCGGGCGGCGAGGCGGCCATCCGTGCCTATGCCGAGCGCACCAACCTGCCCGCCTACACCCGCAACAGCCTCACCCAGGTGGAGCGCCTCATCGCCGAGTGCGTCCAGGCGCTGGAGCGGGGCTACGCGCTGGACAACCAGGAGGCCGAGATGGACGTGGGCTGCATCGGCGTGCTGCTCAAGGACGCCACCGGCCGCGTGGCGGGCGGGCTGTCGGTGTCCGCCCCCATCGAGCGCCGGCAGATGGACTGGATCCAGCCGCTGATGGACGCGGGGCGGGAGATCTCCGCGCAATTGGGGGCTGCGCCGCAGCGCCGGCAGCGGCCTTGACTGAGGCTGGTCAGCGGAGGTCGAAAGGGCGCCAGGTCCTCGATAATTCCATATACCGTCCCCGAATATCTGGTCTGCGTATTGAGGTGATCCCATGTCCATCGACAGCAAGTTTCTGCGCGCCGACGAGCTCGGCATTCGGTTGGAGATCGTCAACGGGCTTGCCATCTGGGAAGCGCAGCCGCTCTACCGGCACCAGAAGCACGTGGAGCGCATCGCGCAGACCATCGAGCCGGCCGAAGGCAACGGCGGCTGCGGCTGCGTGCACGCGCTGGATGTCTATATCCAGTTCCCGAACGGCCTGAAGCGCCCGGACATCTCGATCTTCTGTCGCGAGCCCACCGACGAGGAGCAGGACAGCGCGCTGACACTGATCCCGGAGGCGGTGGTGGAAGTGGTGAGCCCCAACTACGAAGCCAAGGACTTGGAGGTCGGCCCCCCCTTCTATCTGTCCCAGGGCGTCAAGGACGTGCTTGTCTTCGACCCGCGCACCCTCCTGGTGCTGCATGTGCGCCAGGGCAGCGCGACCCGCAGTGTCGCCCCCCAGCAGATCACCCTCGCCTGCGGCTGCCGCCTGTCCATCTAGCCCCCCAATTCCGGGGACAAAATTCCGGGGACAAATTCCGGGGACGGTAACCTTAACTGACCCAATCACAATTACTTACGTTTTCGGGGACAGTAAACTCAACTCTCGCAACCCATCCGTGCCGCGACCGATCGACCGTCACCGGGCCGCCGCCATGCCTGCGGCCCGGCGGAGCGGCTCAGTCCTGCTCCTGCCCGAGGCTCTTGGAGACGACCTCGTAGACGTCGTTGGAGAGGCCTTCCACCTCCAGGATGCGCTCCAGCTGGGCGCGCATGAGTGCCTGGCGGATCTCGTCGTAGCGACGCCAGCGGGTCATGGGATAGAGCAGGCGCGAGGCGATCTGCGGATTGAGCGGGTCCAGCTCCAGGATGCGGTCGGCGAGGAAGCGGTATCCGGCGCCGTCCGCGGCGTGGAAGCGCAACGGGTTGCCGACGGCGAAGGCGCCGATGACGGCCCGCACGCGGTTGGGGTTGGTGAGGGAGAACTTGGGATGCTCCAGCAGCCCCTCCACCCGTGCCAGGGTGTCCGGGCGGCTGCTCTGGGCCTGCAGCGCGAACCACTTGTCCAGCACCAGCGGGTCTTCGGACCAGCGCGCGAAGAAGGCGGTGAGGGCCTCCTCGCCGGCGGCGCCCACGTGCTCGGGCGCCGCGTCCACCAGGCAGCGCAGCGCGGCGATGACATCGGTCATGTTGTGCCCGGCGTCGAACTGCGCCCGGCAGCGCTCGACGAGCGCCGGCGTCGGCGCCCGCATGAGATAACCCAGCACGCAGTTGCGCAGCGCCCGGCGACCCATGGCGGCGGGTGCGAGGTCGTACTCGGCGGGCTCCTGGTTGCGCTCGAATACCGCGAGCAGGTCCTCGCGCAGCTCGGCGCCGATGGCGGCGGCGAGCCGCTCCCGGGCGCGGTGGATGCCGTCCACGTCCACCACGGTCATCTGGTCGCCCAGGTAGCTCTCGGACGGCAGGGTCAGCACCTCCGCCAGCAGGGCGCGGTCGGCGTCGGGACCGTCCTGCGCCAGCGCGCGGCGGACGGCGGCGAGGTAATCCTCCGGCACGGCCTTCTCGGGGTCGGCGATGAGGTCCAGCAGCAGGCGCACGCTCAGGCTCTGCGCCGCGTCCCAGCGGTTGAAGCCGTCGCTGTCATGGGCCATCAGGAAGGTGAGCTGCTGCTCGGTGTAGGGGTAGCGCACCATCACCGGCGCCGAGAAGCCGCGCAGCAGGGACGGCACCGGCTCGGCGTCGAGACCCACGAGCTCGAAGCGCTCCACGGACTCGCGCAGGGCGAGCATGCGGGTGCCGGGCGGGGGCGGCTCCGCCTCCCCGGCCAGCTGCACCGGCAGGTCGCGGCCGTCGGCGTCCAGCAGCCCGAGGGCGAAGGGGATCTGCAGCGGCAGCTTGGTGGACTGCCCGGGTGTGGCCGGCGTGTGCTGGCGGACCTCCAGCCGGTAGGTGCCGGTGCGCTCGTCGAAGCTGTCCGCACACTCCAGCACCGGCGTGCCGGCCTGGGAGTACCAGCGGCGGAACTGACTCAGGTCCACGTCGCCCGCCTCCTCCATGCAGGCCACGAAGTCCTCGGTGGTCACCGCCTGGCCATCGAAGCGCTCGAAATAGAGGTCCGTGCCCTTGCGGAAGCGCTCAGGCCCGAGCAGGTTGGCCTGCATGCGCACCACTTCGGCGCCCTTTTCGTACACGGTGGCGGTGTAGAAGTTGTTGATCTCGATGTAGGAGTCGGGACGCACCGGGTGTGCCATGGGCCCCGCGTCCTCCGGGAACTGGCGCGCGCGCAGCATGCGCACGTCCTCAATGCGCTTGACGCCACGGGAATTCATGTCGGCACTGAACTCCTGGTCCCGGTAGACGGTGAAGCCCTCCTTGAGGCTCAGCTGGAACCAGTCGCGGCAGGTGATGCGGTTGCCGGTCCAGTTATGGAAGTATTCGTGGGCGACGACCCCCTCGATGCCGGCGAAGTCCGCGTCCGTGGCCGTGTCCGGGCGGGCCAGGATGTACTTGGCGTTGAAGACGTTGAGGCCCTTGTTCTCCATGGCGCCCATGTTGAAGTGGCTGACCGCGACAATGTTGAACACGTTGAGATCATACTCGCGCCCGTAGCGCTCCTCGTCCCAGCGCATGGCGGCCTTGAGGGAGCGCATGGCGTGGTCGCACTTGTCGGTGTTTTCTGGCTCCACGTAGATGTTGAGCGGTACCTCCCGGCCGGAGCGGGTGGTGAAGCTGTCCGAGACGGCGGCGAGGTCCCCCGCCACCACGGCGAACAGATAGCTCGGCTTCGGGAAGGGGTCGTCCCAGTGCGCGAGCCTGCGGCCGTCGGGCAGCGTCTCTTCCCCCACCGGATTGCCGTTGGACAGCAGCACCGGAAAGCGCTCGGCGTCCGCGGCCAGCGCCACGCGGAAGCGGGCCATGACGTCCGGGCGGTCGATGAAATAGGTGATGCGCCGAAAGCCCTCCGCCTCGCACTGGGTGCAGAGCATGTCGCCGGAGACGTAGAGCCCCTCCAGCGCGGTGTTCTCCGCGGGGCGAATCAGAACCCGGGTGCGCAGCCGAAAGCGGTCCGGCACCCGGTGCACCACCAGCGCGTCCTCGCGCACGGCGTACTCCGCCGGCGGCAGGCTGCGGTCGTCGAGTGCCACCTCCAGCAGCTCCAGGTGCTCGCCGTCCAGGTGCAGGTCGCCGTCGCCGCGCTTGGCCGCCGGGTTGCGGCGGATGTCGAGCTCCGCATGCACTGCGGTCTCTTCGATGCCGAGGTCGAAGCGCAAAGCCACCTGGTCGATGAGGAACTCCGGTGGGCGATAGTCTTTGAGGTGGATGACCGGTGGCGTGGTTCGATACATGTGGGTGATGCTCTCGGCGGTTGTCGTACTGTGTCTCGCGCGGCGTGTCCGGCTGGCCTGCCGTCGGCGGCGGACCGGTGCCGGTGCGCGGGGCAAGTCTGGCGCAGCCGGCCCCCTTATGTCAGTCTTTTGGCTTGTCCGGCCGCGGCGGCGGCTTTTCAAGCGCAGGCGGTGGCCGGGCGGGCACGACAACAGCTCAGCACCAAGACACCGACGAAGCCACGAGGAGCCAGATGTACCCGAGCAGCACCCGTCCGAGCCGCCAGCAGACCGAGCAGGAAGGTGCGTCCGCCCAGGCGGACGCCCCCGCGTCCCATGCACCGGTGCGCATGTACGCCACCGCCTTCTGCCCCTATTGCGTGCGGGCACGCCGCCTGCTGGAGCGCAAGGGGGTGACCTGGGAGGAGGTCTCCGTGGACGGCGACCGCGAGCGCTTTCAGGAGATGACGCTCCGCGCCAACCGCACCACGGTGCCGCAGATCTTCATCGGCGACACCCACGTGGGCGGCTACGACGACATGGCCGCGCTGGACCGCGCCGGCAAGCTGGACCCCCTGCTCGGCCTCGACTGAGCTGCGGCATCGGCCGAGCCGGCCAGCGACTGGGGCACGACCATGGGCAATGCCACCGCGCAGACCGCCGCCGAGACGGCCGGCCAGCGTCTGGACAAGTGGCTCTGGGCCGCGCGCTTCTTCAAGACCCGCCCGCTGGCGGTGGAGGCCATCAACGGCGGCAAGGTGCAGGTGGACGGCCAGCGCGTAAAGCCCGGCCGCAGCATCCGCCCCGGCACCCGGCTGACCATCCACAAGGGCGAGCTGGAATGGCGCATCGAGGTGCAGGCCCTCTCCAAGCAGCGCCGCCCGGCCGCCGAGGCCGCCCTTCTTTACATCGAAGACGAAGCGAGCCGCGTCAAGCGCCAGGAGCAGGTGCGCGAGCGCCGGGAGGCGGGCCATGCGCCGGCACCGGAGCGGGGTCGTCCCACCAAGCGCGACCGTCGCCGCATCGGCGAATTCACCGGACGCGGGCGCGGCTGAGGCGGGTTTGGACTGAACGCCCACTGCGCCCTTGGGAGACGGGCGCACGGATCATCGCTGCTGACAAAAAAAACAACGCCCACAGGCCCGACGCGGCGTCGGGCCTGTGGGCGCTGGTGGGCAGCTGGCGGGTAGCGCGTCAGCCGGAGGGGGCAGGCTCCGTGGCCGCATCACTGGTGGTGCTCTGCACCACCGTCTCGACGGCCTCGTGGAGCTTGTGCTCGTCCTCGGCGTCAGTGACCGCCTTCTGCACGGCCGTCTCGACATAGAGCTCCTGGTTGAGCCCGATGTAGAGGGCATAGACACCCACCAGCAGCACCAGCGCGAACGGCAGGCCAGTGCTGACGGCAGCCGTCTGCAGGGTCGCGAGGCCACCGCCGATGAGCAGCACAGCCGCGACGACGCCCTCCATCACGGCCCAGAACACGCGCTGGGTCGTGGGCGAGTCGAGCTTGCCGCCGGAGGTGAGGTGGTCCACCACCAGGGAGCCCGAGTCCGAGGAGGTGACGAAGAAGATGGTCACCAGGATGATGGCGATGCCGGAGAGCACCTCCGCCACCGGGAAGTTGTCGAGCATCGCGAACATGGCCTTGGCCACATCGTCATTGACCGCCGCGGCGATGTCGGCGATGCCGCTCGCCTGCAGGTTGAGCGCCGTGCCGCCGAAGACGGACATCCAGACGAAGGACAGCAGCGTCGGAATCAGGATGACGCCGAAGATGAACTCCCGCACCGTACGGCCCTTGGAGATGCGGGCGATGAACATGCCGACGAAGGGCGACCAGGAGATCCACCAGGCCCAGTAGAACACCGTCCAGGAGCCCTGCCAGTTGCTGGCGCGGAAGGTCTCGGTCCAGAGACTCATCTCCGGCAGGATGGTCAGGTAGAAGCCGAGATTCTGCGTGAAGCCGCTCAGGATGTATACGGTCGGCCCCACCACCAGCAGGAACAGCATGAAGACGGCGGCCGTGATCATGTTGGCCTGGCTCAGGCGCTTGACGCCGGCATCCAGCCCGGCAAACACCGAGAGCGTCGCGAACCCGGTGATGACGGCGATGAGGATCACCTGCGCCTCGGTGCTGATGCCGATCCCAAACAGGTGATCGAGGCCGGCATTCACCTGCTGCACGCCGAGCCCGAGCGATGTCGCCAGGCCCACCAGGGTCGCCAGCACCGACAGGATGTCGATGAGGTTGCCCCAGAAGCCATAGATCTTGTCACCCAGCAGCGGGTAGAAGACGGAGCGGATGGTGAGCGGCAGACCGCGATTGAAGGCGAAAAACGCGAGTCCCAGCGCGACGATGGCGTAGATGGCCCAGGGGTGGATGCCCCAATGGAAGTAGGTCACGCCCATGGCGGCCTGCGCGGCCTCGGGCGTCCCCGCCTCGATGCCGTTGAACATCGGTGATGGCGTCTGGTAGTGGTACATGGGCTCGCCAACGCTCCAGAACATGAGCCCGATGCCCATACCGGCGCTCAAGAGCATGGCGTACCAGCCGAGGGTCGAGAATTCCGGCTTGGCGTCGACGCCGCCGATGCGGATGTGGCCGAACTTGCTGACTGCAAAGTAGATAGCGGCAAGGATGAAGATGTTCGATACGAGAATCAGGAACCAGCCCATGGTGCCGGTGATGAGTGACATGGCGCCGTCGAAGAAGGCACCCGCCTCGTCCTTGAACATCAGCGTCAGCAGGATGAACACGATGAGCACGAAGCTCGAGACGAAGGTGACATGTGGGTGGAGATCGAAGCCGAATCCGCTCCAGTTGTTGTCGCCGGGCTCCCGGCGCGGGGCGTCGTCCTCGTAGGAGGCCGTGGGCCTGATTTGGAGGCCGACGAACTTGTCGCGTTCCCGAATCGCCTTCTGGCGGGCTTTGCGCTCAACCTCCTTGAGCTTCTTCGCCAGCGCGCGTTTCTCCTTGGCCGTGCGCTCGTCTGTGTAATGGGTCATGGTTGTTCTCGCTGGTTATCGATGAGCTCGCAGCCCACGCCGACACGGCCTGGCGCTGCCGGCGTGGACTCCCAGGGGGGAATACCATGCCACGGAAATTGCTTCGAACCCAAACGATTGCAACCCCAGCCGCCCGGCGCCTCGGCGCTGATCGTGCACGTTCGCCCCGTCTCGACAACCGTTCCATGATGTTTCGTTCCGTAAACACCCGCCGTCACAATCGCCGGCCGCCGCCCGTCGGCAGAGCCAACAACCGCGGACCAATAACGGGGACGGCATACTTAATATCTGGTCAAGCCCTTGGGCGCGGAAGCGGTGACGGTATACGTAATATCGCGACTTGCTGGACAAGGCTGGACAAGGCTGGACGGGGAAGCCTACTCCCGGCCTGCGCGCCGCCGTCTTGACGGCTCAGCACACTGTCACCAAAAGTTGCCGCCGGCCCTTCAAGTTGAGTATACCGTCCCCGTTTCTTGCGGGATGCGAGTACCGTTGCTCGGCGTGCACGCCAGATTCAATAGACTGTCACCGTTTTTCAGTCACCGTGTTCAGAATTCAGTAAACCGTCCCCAAACGCGCGCCCCCAAACGCACGGATGTTAAGTATACTGTCACCGTTTTTTTAGTCCCTATCTCGACTCAGTGTGGGGCAATGGCCCCGACGACGGCCGCAGGCATGGTCGAGCGGACCCGAAACGTGGACAATGACGGCCGGATCGGGCCTTGAGACAGCGCACAACCGTCATGGAGGGCACCATGACTAATCCACAGATGCAGCTCGCGCGGGAGTTCGTCTGCGCCACCAACCGCAGCGTCTTTCTGACAGGCAAGGCCGGCACCGGCAAGACGACCTTTCTGCACAACCTGAAGGGCGACCTGCCCAAGCACATGATCGTCACGGCCCCCACCGGCGTGGCGGCCATCAACGCCGGCGGCGTCACCCTGCACTCCTTCTTCCAGCTCCCGTTCGGACCCTACGTGCCCGGCGGCGAGGCGGAGCGGCAGGCGGCGGCGCATCGGCTGAAGCGCGAGAAGCGCGACATCATCCGCAGCCTGGATCTGCTCGTCATCGACGAGATCAGCATGGTCCGCTGCGACCTGCTCGACGCCGTGGACTTCGTGCTGCGCCGCCACCGCGGCTCCGACCTGCCCTTCGGCGGCGTGCAGCTGCTGATGATCGGCGACCTGCACCAGCTCGCGCCCGTGGTGCCGGACAAGGACTGGGCCATTCTGCGGGATGTCTATGACTCCGGCTATTTCTTCAGCAGCCGGGCACTCGCGGCCTCCGACGTGGTGCCCATTGCGCTTCAGCACGTCTACCGGCAGTCCGACGCGGACTTCATCGCACTCCTGAACCGCGTGCGCGACAACCAGCTGGACGACGCCGCCATCGCCCAGCTCAATTCCCGCCATGTGCCGGGCTTCTCGCCCGATGCGTCTGAGGGCTGGATCACGCTCACCACCCACAATCGCAGCGCCGAGCGCATCAACGAGGCGCGGCTCGATGCCCTCGACGCCAAGCCGTTTCGGTTCACGGCCAAGCTCGACGGGGACTATCCGGCGCACAGCTATCCCACCGCCGAGACCCTGACCCTCAAGGTGGGCGCGCAGGTGATGTTCGTGCGCAACGACAGCTCGGCGGACAAGCGCTGGTTCAACGGCAAGATCGGCACCGTCACGCAGCTGTCGCGGGAGCGCATCGTCGTGCACTGCCCCGCCACCGCGAGCGAGCCGGAGGCGGAGCTCGACGTGGAGCCGGTCACCTGGGAGAACATCCAGTACAGCATCGACCAGGACACAAAAGAGATCAGCGAGGAGGTCATCGGCACCTTCACCCAGTATCCGCTGCGCCTTGCCTGGGCCATCACCATCCACAAGAGTCAGGGGCTGACCTTCGAGCGCGCCATCATCGACGCCGGCGCCGCCTTCTCCCACGGCCAGGTCTACGTGGCACTCAGCCGCTGCAAGACCTTCGAGGGCATGGTGCTGAGCAGCCCCATCCCTCGCCATGTGATCAAGACCGACCGTGCTGTGTCCCAGTACGTTGGTGCTGCGACGCGCAACCCACCGACCCGGCAACAGCTCGATGCGGCCCGCATCGCCTACCAGCAGCGCCTGCTCCGGGAATGCTGGGACTTCGACGACATCGGCAACCGGCTGCGCAGGCTCATCGGCACCCTGCGCAGCAACCACAAGGTCCTGGACCTTCACGGCGGCGACGGCATGGAGGATTTGGAGCGACACACGCTCGCCGCAGTGGTGGAAGTGGGCAGAAAGTTTCGGCGGGAGCTGGAATCCCTGTTCCGGCAAGACCAAGTCCCCGAGGAGGACGCCCATCTGCAAGCGCGCGTGCGCAAGGCGTCCGCCTATTTCGGGCGGGAGCTTCAGCAGGGACTCGGCCCCTGGCTCGACGCCTTCAGCTTCGACACCGACAACAAGACCCTGCGCAAGACCCTCAACGACGCGCTGACGGAGCTGCGCAAGGCGCTGGCCGTCAAGACCGCCGGCATCGAGCGCTGTCGGGAAGGCTTCGCCACCAACGCCTACCTCAACGCGCTCGCCAAGGCCCGCATCGACCTCGAAGCCCGCCCCCGACGGGGCAGCCCCGGCAACCGGGCACAGGCGCAGGACAACGCCGCCGATGACGCCGCCCATAACGCCGGGGGCACCGGCGTGCTGGCCGCGCTGCAACAATGGCGCAAGGCGAAGGCGGACGAGGAAGAGCGCGAGGGCATCGCCCGCTGTCGCATCCTCACCCGAGCGGTGCTGCGGCAGATCGCCGATCAGCTGCCGGACAGCCCGGAGGCCCTGGCCGCCATCAGCGGCATCGGCAAGCACAGCGTGCAGCGCTACGGCCAGGATATCCTCGACATCGTCGCCGAGCACCAGGCGGCGGCAGGAGCCAGGCAGCAGCGCAGGGCGAAGGCGCAGGAGCCGGCGGAAGACACCAAGCATGTCAGCTACCGGCTCCATCGAGACGGCCTGAGCATCCAGCAGATCGCCGAGCAGCGCGCCCTCAAGCCCACCACCATCGAGGGCCACCTCGCCCACTTCATCGGCACCGGCGAGCTCGCCGTCACCGACTTCATCGACGCCGGGAAGCTCGCCCGGATCACGGCGGCGCTGAAGGAGAACGGGACTGACACCTTCGGAGCAGCGAAGGCCGCCCTCGGCGACGACTGCTCCTACGGTGAGCTCAAGATGGTGCGGGCGCATCTGGCCCGGAAAGCGTGACGGCCGCGCCGCGTCGGCGCCGCCTCCGGCTTCTGGACCAGCTGGGCCTGCACCTTTTGGGGACCCTCTTTTTTGGGGACGGTGTATGTATCTTCCGGTCCCGACGTTGCGCAAGCCATTGTCCAGCGTACCGCCCCGCTCCGGGGCTTCAGTGTCGCAGTATCAGCCGGAGGCTACAGCGTCTCATGCCGCCACCCAGCGTACCCAATGAACTGTCGCCTTGATTCGCGCCCACGCTCATGGAATACGATCAAGACAAAGTCGATCAAGCCATTCTCGCACTGCTTTACCTGACGCTTCACGACGGGCGAAGGGCCTGGAAGACCTTCGATTGGGACGCCATGAACCGGCTTCACGAGAAGGGCTACATCACCAATCCTGTCGGCAAAGCCAAATCGGTTGTGCTCACCGACGCCGGCCTTAAGGAATCGGAAAGACGCTTCCTAGCGCTCTTCGGTCGGCAGGATGCGAAAGACCAAACCTGAGCCACACACACCCGCCGCGATCCGAGGATCTGACGTCGGCGGGGTGCACCGCCGGCTGCGAGCTCGACGGCAGCCCCCAGGTTGCCTGTGACCGCGCTGACAGGTGGCGGCCGGCTTGGCGCACCGGTAACCTCGCTCGCGCTGGCTGGCCGGGCCGGATTCCTGCGCAATCCCGGTTGCGGAGATCCGCCTGACACAGGCGGGGCAGCACCGCCGCCGACGGTGAAATGCCCCCACTTTCCCGCGCGTCCCCCAATTCTTGACTGGGAGCCCCGTTGATCATGGCCCCGATCGAAGCCTGGAGCCTGGCAGGGCTCCTGCTCCTGACGGCCGGTGTCTGCCTGTTGCACCGGCACCTGTGGCGCGCCTGCCAAGGCTTCGCGGCCTTTGCGCTGCTGATGGCACTGGCCTGGCTGCTGCTCGGGGCGCCCTGGCTGGCCCTGGCCGAAGCGCTGCTCGGGGCGCTGCTCACCGGTGGCACGCTGCTCTGGACGCTGCGCGGTCGCGGCGCGCTGCCGCGCCTGGCGCCGCTGGATGCGACACCGCGGCGAGCGCGCGCGACAGCCCCCCTGCGCTGGCTGCTGAGCCTGATCTGGCTCGGCCTGACCGGCCTCGCCGTCCTCTGGCTGCTCGGCGACAGCGCAGCGCTGCTGGCGCCGGTGTCCGTCACCACGCTGTTCTCCGGCACCGGCCTGCTGATCATGGGCTTGGGCCTCTGGTCCTTCACCACGCAGCGCCACCTGCTGCGCCGGCTGTTGGCCTTCAACCTGCTGGGCTCCGGCGTTTTCCTGCTCTTGGCCGGCCTCGCCGGGCCCGCGGCCGAGGTCCGCGGACTGATCCTGACGGGCCTGGTGGTGGCGCTGCTCGGCTCGGTCCTCGGTGCCGCCCTGTTGCTGCGCCTCCACGCCCAGGCCGGTCGCGTCACCCTGAGTATCGGCACAGACTCAGGCCCGCGTCCGTGAGCCCGGCGCCGTTCCACCTGCTCTGGCTGTTGCTCGCGCCGCCGGCCCTCGGCCTGCTGGCGGGGGTGCGCCCGCCGCGCCACGCCTTCCTGGTGCTGCTTGTTGGCCTGCCGTTGCCGCTGCTGGCGCTGTGGCTGCTGATGGGCGTCGATGCGGCGCCGCTGTCGGGCCTGCTGACGCTCGGGCCGCTGGCGCTGCACTGGCGCCTGGATGCCCTGGCTGCCCTGCTGTGGCTGTTGACGCAGCTGCTGCTGCTGGCGAGCGCGCTCTATGCCCCCGGTTATGCGCGCGCCACCCCACTCGGCGCGCGCGCCTACGCTTGGCTCTGGCCGCTGCTCGGCGGCCTGGCGCTGGGGCTCGGGCTGATCTGGATCGCGGCCGATCTCCTGCTGCTGTATGTCGGCCTGGAGCTGATGGGGCTCTGCGCCATCGGCATGATGCTGCTCCCGGGCAGCGCCGAGGCGCTCACCGCGGGCCTGCGCTATCTGCTGTTCGCGCTCGTGGGCTCGCTCACCTGGCTGCTCGGCATCGCCCTGCTGCTCGGCGCCTGGGGCCGGCTCGACCTGGCGGGGCTGGGGGCCGTCGCCCAGCCCGAGCCGGTGACCCAGATCGCCGTGGCACTGCTGGCGAGCGGGCTGCTGCTGAAGGCGGCCATCGTGCCGCTGCACAGCTGGCTCGCGCCGGTGCACGGCAGCGCCTGGACGCCGGTGAGTGCCATCCACGGTGCGCTGGTGGTCAAGGCATCCTTTTTCATTCTGCTGCTGCTGTGGCGGCTGCTGCTGCCGGAGGCCATCGCCGGCGCCTGGGCGCTCGGCATCCTCGGCAGTCTGGCGGTGCTCTGGGGTGGTGTGCAGGCCTGGCGCGCCGCCGGGCTCAAGCAGCTGGTGGCCTGGTCCACCATCGGCCAGTTGGGCTACCTGATGCTGGCCTTCCCGCTGCTGGCCGGGACCACCGCAGGCGTCGCCGGCATGGCCTGGCAGGCCACCTGGCTGCAGCTCGGCGGCCATGCGCTCGCCAAGGCCGCGATGTTTATGGCCGCGGGTAATCTGGTGCTGTCCGTCGGCGACGACCGGCTGGCGGCACTCACCGGCACCAGCCGGCTTCAGCCGCTCTCGTTGATGACCTTCGCGCTGGCGGCGGTGACCCTGATGGGCCTGCCGCCGAGCGCCGGCTTCACCGCCAAGTGGCTGTGGCTGCAGGCAGCGCTGGCCGCGGGCCAGTGGCCCTGGGTGGTGGTGCTCGTGCTGGGCACGCTGCTCACCGCCACCTATGTCTTCCGGGTGCTGCGCTGCGCCTTCGTCGAGGGCGTGCCCGAGCCGCTGCTGCACAGGCTGCCGGTGGCCATGGAGCTGATCGCACTGATACTGGCTCTCGCGGCCCTGGCGCTGGGGCTGGCGGCCGCCTGGCCGCTCGCGTTGCTGGCACCGGCGGGCGTGCCATGAGCGCCCTCGTGCCGCTGGCGACCCTGGCCAGCTCGCTGCTCACCGCGGCCGTGATCTTCGTGCTGCCGGAGGCGGCCGTGCGCACCCGCACCGTGCTCAATCTCGCCGCCGCGCTGGTCAAGCTGGTGCTGGTGATCTGGATGGCGCGGGGGTTGACCGCCGGTGCGGTCTACGCGGTCGAATTTCCCGTCGTCGAGGGCCTGCGCTTCGTGCTGCGGGTGGACGCGCTCGGGCTCACCTTCGCCGCGCTCTCCTCCCTGCTGTGGCTGTTTACAACGATCTATGCCATCGGCTACCTGGAGGACTCGCCCAATCGCCGGCGCTTCTTCGGCTTCTTCAGCCTGTGCGTCGCCAGCACCATCGGCATCAGCCTCGCCGGCAACCTGTTCACCCTGCTGGTTTTCTACGAGCTGCTGACGCTCTCCACCTATCCCATGGTGGCGCATCGCGGCACGCCCCAGGCGCTCGCCGCGGCCACCGTCTATCTGCGCTACACGCTGAGCGCAGGGCTGGTGCTGATGATCGGTATGGTTGCACTGCACGCGCTGGCCGGCGACCAGGGCTTCGGTCAGCACGAGCGCCTGGCCGCTCTCGACCCCAGCCATCACGGCCTGCTGATCGGCCTGTTCTGGGTGCTGATCCTGGGCTTCGGCGTGAAAGCGGCGCTGGTGCCGCTGCATGGCTGGCTGCCCCGGGCGATGGTGGCGCCGGCGCCGGTGAGTGCGCTGCTGCATGCGGTGGCGGTGGTCAAGGCCGGCGCCTTCGGCATCGTGCGGCTGGTCTACGATGTCTACGGCATCGGCTTCAGCGCGGCCCTGGGGGTGCTCGATGGACTGGTGGTGATCGCCGCCGTGACCATCGTCTACGGCTCCCTGCGCGCGCTGACCCAGCAGGAGCTGAAGCCCCGGCTCGCCTTCTCCACCGTCAGCCAGGTGTCCTACATCGTCCTCGGGATCGGTCTGTTCGGACCCTTGGGGACCATCGCTGCGCTCGCCCATTTGCTGCATCAGGGGCTGATGAAAGTCACCTTGTTCTTCTGCGCCGGCAATTACGCCGAAGAGCTGGGCATTCACCGCATCGACGAGCTGGACGGCGTCGGTCGGCGCATGCCGTTGAGCAGCCTGGCGTTCACCGTCGGCGCACTCGGCATGATCGGCATGCCGCCGCTGGTGGGCTTCATCACCAAGTGGACACTGGGCATGGGTGCGGTGCAGGCCGACATGCCCTGGGTCATCGCCGTGCTGGTGGCGAGCACCCTGCTCAACGCGGCCTATTTCCTGCCCATCGTCAATCGCCTCTGGTTCCGCCGTGGACCGGCCCATGGTGTCGGCAGCTGGCCGGCCGAGCGGGCGCCGAGCCGGCTGGAGACCAGCGCCTGGCTGCTGCTGCCGGCCCTGGCGACGGCGCTGCTGAGTCTGGTGGCCGGGATGCTGGCGGGCCTGCCCTTCAGCCCCTTGCAGTGGGCGACCCGGGTGGCGAATCAGAGCTACCTCGCACCATGACCGCGCCGAGCCTCCCGTCCCTGCTGTGGGCGCCCCTGCTCTTCGCCGCGTTGCTGTGGCCGCTGTTGTTGGCGCTTCGGCCACTGCTGCAGGCACTGATTGCCCCCGACCAGCCAAGGGCGCATCTGGACTGGCTTTGGATCAGCGCGCCGGCACCGGCGCTGGCGCTCGCCGTGCTGGGCCTGGACGGCCGCCTCTGGCTCGAGGCCTGGCTCTTCGGCGGGCGCTGGGAGCTGGACGGGCAGCGCCGCCTGCTGCTGACCTTCACGGCACTGCTGTGGGGGCTCGCGGGCTGGTATGCCCGCGGCTACCTCGCCGCCGAGCAGCGCCAGGCGCTGACCGGCGACCCCGACAGCCGCTCGCGCCTGCTGCGGTTTGCGCTGTTCTGGCCGCTGACCCTCTGCGGCAATCTGCTGCTGCTGGTAGCCGAGGACATCGCCAGCTTCTACCTCGGCTTCGCGCTGATGACCTTCGCGGCCTACCCTCTGGTGATCCACACTCGCAGCCGCGCGGCACGCACCGGCGGCTTGGCCTATCTGGTCATGGCCGTACTCGGCGAAGGCGTGCTCCTGGCCGGGCTGCTGTGGGCCGCCGGCACGGGCTCGGCATTCACGCTGACGGAGCTGCGCGCGACCCTGGCGACGGCCGACGCGGGCGTGTGGATGGGACTCTTGCTCTGGCTCGGCTTCGGCGTCAAGGCCGGGGTGATCGGCCTGCACCTGTGGCTGCCGTTGGCGCATCCGGTGGCGCCGACGCCCGCCAGCGCCGTGCTGAGCGGCGTCATGATCAAGGCCGGACTGGTGGGCTGGCTCAGCGCGCTGCCGCTGGGGATGCCCGGTCTCGACGGGGCCTTTCGCGGACTCGGGCTCACGATGCTCTGGGTGGGTCTGCTCGGCGCCTTCGCGGCGGCGTTGTGGGGCGTCGCGCAACGTCAGCCGAAGGCGGTGCTGGCCTATTCGAGCGTCAGCCAGATGGGCATGATCACGGCGCTGGTGGCCGTGGGGCTGTTGCAGCCGGACAGCTGGCCCGCGGTCGGCGCCCTGGTGGTGCTGTTCGCCGCCCATCATGGCCTGAGCAAGGGCGCGTTGTTTCTCGGTGTCGGCATCAGCGAGCGGGCGCCGCCCTGGCCCGCCTGGCTGCTGTGGTCGCTGCTGACGCTGCCGGCGCTGTCGCTGAGCGGCGCGCTGGGCTCCGGGCTGCTCACCAAGTGGGGCATCAAGACGACGCTGGACGGGGCCGGCGAGAAGACCATCGCGTTGTGGCTGAGCCTGGCCACCGTGGGCACCACGGCGCTGATGGTGCGGGCGCTGTGGCGCCAGTGGCTTGAGCGCGCGCCCGCCGGCGCCGCTGCTCGGCGCTCGCTTGCGCCGATGCCGATGGCCTGGGTGCTGAGCGTGCTCGCTGCCCTCGGCCTGCCGTTCTGGGCCGGCACGCTCGCGGGCACGCACACCGGCGGCCCGGGCTGGCCGCCGCTGGGCGCCCTTCCCACCCTGCTCTGGCCACTGGGGCTCGGGCTGTTGCTGTCCCTCGTCCTCGGCTGGAGCCTGCGGCGAATCGCGCCCTGGCTCAACGCGCGCCTGCCCGCCGGCGACCTCTGGTGGCCCTTGGCCGCCGCCGGGCGCGGGCTGTGGCGCCTAACCCGGCGCATGCTGCGCAGACTCGCGGCCTGGCAGGCGGCCTGGGTCGCCTGGTGGGTCGCGCGCGAGCGCGACGGCCTGGCCGGCTTGGATACGCTGACCCGCGCCGAGGGCTGGCTGCGCCGCCAGCTCGCGGTGCTGCTGCTGGCGGTGGCCGCGGGCTTGGCCGCGGTGCTGTTGCTCAGCGCCGAAAGCACGCCGCTCTGGCCCTGGCCAGGGGACTGGCCTCCGCGGTGATGTCAGGACAGCTGATGCGAGGACCGCGCCTGGGGCACCCCGGAACCCAGTGTTCCACGTAACATTGACGCGACCCGGGTTAGTTTGACGCAAGCCCGGCAGCGCGCCAGCATTGTCCATACAACCACTACTGCGAAGCACTGCGATGCACGCACGGGTACGCCCATCGCTCTACGCGCAGCTCGAAGCCCTGCCGGACGGCCTCATCGGCGAGATCCTAAACGGCCAGCTCCACACCCAACCGCGGCCGACGGGTCCGCACGCCTACGCGGCATCCATGCTCGGTGCAGATCTCGTGCAGCCCTTCGACAAGGGACGCGGCGGTCCGGGCGGCTGGTGGATCATCGACGAGCCGGAGCTGCACTTCCTGGTGGACGTCGAGGTGGACGTGCCGGACATCGCCGGCTGGCGTCGCGAGCGCATGCCCAGGCTGCCCGACGGGCACCGTTTCACCGTGGTACCGGACTGGGTCTGCGAGGTCCTCTCGCCGTCCACCGAGAGCAAGGACCGCGACATCAAGATGCCCGTCTACGCCCGCTACGGCGTCGCCCATGCCTGGCTCGTGGACCCGCGCAAACGGCAACTGGAAACCTATGAACTCGTCGACGGTATATGGCGGGAAAGCGGCCGCTTCAGCGACGCCGATGGGGTCCGCGCGGCGCCCTTCGATGCCGTGGCCCTGCCCCTCGACGATCTCTGGGTGAGCTGACAACGCCGGGTCGGCGCTGCCACCCCCCGCGCACGTCCAGCTTTTCCGGCACATTGTTCAGGGGCAACTTTTTTGGGGACAGTGTATGACCCCGCTGCCTGCATGTCCCACCGACGGCGCCGCCGCCGGGAACCGAGCCTTCGATGAGCCAGCACCAGGACTTCAAGAACCTCGTCGTCGTCAACCCGCGTGGCACCTACCGTAGCTTCCTGGACGAAGCCCTGACGGCAGCGGCGGCGGGCGACAAGCAGGGCGTCTCGCATGAGTACCTGTTAGCCGTGTTCGAGCTGCTGGTCGGCAGCCTGCCGAGCACCGGGGCCAAGCTCTGTAAGCGCCTGGGGCATCAGGGGATGCAGATCATCCCCCACACCCGCGGCGGCAGCTCCGAGCGCGGCTTCGGTGTCCGCCGGCAAGCGGAGCCGGGGCATAGCGACGCATGGCGGGCGCTGCTGGAAGCGAAGGCGCAGCGGGGGTTCACGCAAAGGCCATCGCCCGATGAGCCGCCGGCCATGCGTCGTCCACTGGCGACCAGCGAGCCGGAGGATGCGCCCAAAGCCGCGGCTCAGCCCCGCCCGACCCTCCCGGCCCGTGGCTGGGGTCTTGCCGGAGCGCTGCCGGAGTCAGTCCGAAGCCGGAGCTGTTCCCGGTCTTAAGCGGACGATGGCGGCAGCGCTTGGGTAATTTTGGTCTCCGTTCGCGTGCATCCAGCCTGGGTGGGTGCAGCAGAGAAGGGGGGTGATTGGTTCTGGTAGGTCCCGTCTGGGGGACAGGGACCCCACCACCCGCAACAGTGGGTTCCCGCAAACATCGGGCACACGTCTTCTGCCCAAAAGGTGGCCGACAATCGTCCCCGATGCCAAGTGCCCAAATGCTGATCCGCCCCTTAAGACCCCTTGATGTTGCAATGCAAGACCTGACCCTACCGGGCTTTGACCCTACCGGGCTTGACCCCGCCGGGCTGCTGACCCCGCCGGCTGCTCGCGCTCGCTGCGCAGCGCTTGCGGATTAGATGTTTGGTCCCGGCTTTGCCGATTTGGAGTCCTTAAACGCAGCGCGCTTACCGCAACGCGTCAGTGAACGCAATGCGCTTTTCTGATCCGGCCTTAGAGCAGCTTAACCAGCGCGGCGACCACGGCGGCTTGCGCGATCAGCAGGCCGGCCATCCACTTGACGATATCGGCCTTGGCTGCCTCGATACGGGTCTCGACGTCGGCGATGCGTGCATTCAAGTAGTCGCGCGTGACCAGCTCGTCGCTGGTGGCGTCGCGGAAGGCGTCAGCGAATGCCTCCGCTTGCTCGTCTGGAACGCCGGCGTTCTTAAGGGCCCGGGCAAACTTGAGGGTATCGAATGTGATCGCGCTCATGGTCGGGATCTCCTGAAAGGGCCTGCTCAGGGGGGCAGATCTTGACTGTCAGCGTTAAAGGGAGCGTTAAAGGGGGACAGACCACGTTTTCGGCGCTTCCAATTCCTCGTACATCCACGCAGGGTCCAGGTCCGCACCATTCGGCCACGTTACGACGCCGAGCTCTACCTTGGCCTGGGCAAAGACATCGGGATCCTTCAGCGCCGCATATATTCCGGGGGTCGCAGATGTGCGGACCGCCGACATATCGACGACACCTCGGCGGCCATCGTTGAAGGTCACGGCCAGGCAGTAGTTCGGCAGGATCGTTATGGCCTTAACGCGCCAGGGTGCGGCTGGCGCTACTCCAACGGCGCGATCTGTTTCGGCGGCTGCTTCGATTGACATAGGTCCCAATTCTCCATCAGTTCTTGCCGATGTTCGATGGCCCATTCGATGGTAAGCGTGAGGGCGCATTTCGGAAGATGTCCGCCGATCGGCTCCAGCGTGCGGATGTCGATGAGGGCTTCGTGCTCGCCGTACAGTGCGTGAAAGTGTGGTGGGGCGTGCTCGCGCCAACCGCTCTTCGGCAGATCGTGCGGAAGCAGTTGTCGCGCGAGGGCTTGTCCGGCTGCGGGATTGTCCTGGGCGATATAGTCTCGAATGGCGCGCAGCTTGGACCGCGCTTCCGGAGTCCAGGAAACGCGCGTCATGTAGAGGCGCCGAGCTCTGCGTCGATCTCATCTTGACTGATAAGCTGGGCAGCATCGGCCTCGCCCAGACCTTGCTGGATCGAGGCGCGCAGTGCGGCGACGTAGGCGAGCTCGCGCCAAGACGCATCTTCGGGCGAGGTGTCGATGAGCGCATGAGCGGCTTGCTTGAAGGTTTCGGCCTGCATCGTCAGTGTGGTCGTCGGGCTGGTGGTCCCGATCATTTTGAGAGTCGCACAGCGAGAATCAAGCCGGCGGGCCACGCGCACCGGCTCGCCGCTGATCTCAAGGGGAAGCGCCCGGTCTCCCGTGGGCGCCACCCCGGCTCAGCCAAGACTCCCGCGGGTGCCGGCCGGATCCCGGCACCACCCCGGGCTCAATCGAGCCTCACCCCGTCGCCGTCCTGATCCACTCCACCCGCTTGCGCATCACCCCGTAGTAGACCACCGGGATGACCACCAGCGTCAGCACGGTGGAGACGAACAGGCCGAACAGCAGGGAGACGGCCAGCCCGGAGAAGATCGGGTCGTCGAGGATGAACACCGCCCCGGCCATGGCGGCGATCGCGGTGAGCATGATGGGCTTGGCGCGGACGATGGCGGACTCGATGACCGCCTGCTCCAATGTACTGCCTTCTCGCACCTGCTGGTTGATGAAGTCCACCAGCAGGATGGAGTTGCGCACGATGATGCCGGCGAGCGCGATCATGCCGATCATGCTGGTGGCGGTGAACTGCGCGCCGAGCAGGGCGTGGCCGGGCATGATGCCGATGATGGTGAGCGGGATGGGCGCCATGATCACCAGCGGCACCAGGTAGCTGCGGAATTGGGCCACCACCAGCAGGTAGATCAGCAGCAGCCCGACGCCGTAGGCGAGCCCCATGTCGCGGAAGGTCTCATAGGTGATCTGCCATTCGCCGTCCCATTTGACGCTGAATTCGTAGGGGTTGTCCGGCTGCTGCATGTACCACTGCGGCAGGCCCAGATCGTCGGTGAGCCGGCCGGCGATGTCGAACAGGCCGTACAGCGGGCTGTCGATGGGGCCGGCCATGTCGCCGGTGACATAGACCACGGGCAGCAGGTCCTTGTGGTAGATGCTGTGGGCGCGGGTGGTCTCCACCACGTCGACGATCTCCGACAGGGGCACCAGCTGCCCGCCCCTGGAGCGGACTCTGAGGGCGAGCACCTGCTCCAGGTCGGCCTTGTCGGCGGCGTCGTATTCCACCCGGATGGGCACGGCATACTTCACATTGGCCCCGTGCAGGAAGCTCATGTCCTCGCCGTCCAGCACGGTGGCGAGCGCCTGGGCGACGCTGGCCTGCTCGACGCCCAGGCGGGCCGCCTTGGCGCGGTCCACCACCACGAGGACCTTCTCGGAGGGATATTCCACCGAGTCGTCGATGTCGACGATGTCCGTGGTCCCGGCGAAGACCTCGCGCACCTCCTTGGCAATGGCGATCTGGCCGTCGTAGTCGATGCCGTAGACCTCGGCCACCAGGGGCGAGAGCACCGGCGGGCCGGGCGGGATCTCGACGATCTTGGCGTTGCCGTCGTATTGCCGGGCGATGGCCTGGAGCGGCTCGCGCAGCCGCAGTGCGATCTTGTGGCTCTTGTCGTCACGGTGGTGCTTGTCCACCAGGTTGACCTGGATGTCGCCCAAGTGCGCGGCATCGCGCAGGTAGTATTGGCGCACCAGGCCATTGAAGTTGATGGGCGCGGCGGTGCCGGCATAGACCTGGTAGTTGGCCACCTCGGGCACGGTGCTCAGGTATTCGCCCATCTCCCCGAGCACCCGGGCGGTCTGCTCCAGGCTGGTGCCCTCAGGCATGTCGAGGACGACCTGGAATTCGCTCTTGTTGTCGAAGGGCAGCATTTTCATGATCACCACCCGGTTCACGGCGAGCAGCAGCGAGCCCGCAATGAGCAGCAGCACACCGGCGAGCAGCAGCCAGCGGTTCAGCTTGCCGCGACCGCCCACCAGGAAGGGGCCGATGAGGGTGTGGAACAGGCGCTTCAGCACATCGCTGCCGCCTTCGTCGTGATGATGGTCATGCTCGCCGCCGCCGGCCGCCGCGGCATCGTGGCGCCTGCCGAGCATGAAGTTGCTCATCCAGGGCGTGAACATAAAGGCCACCACCAGGGAGATGAGCATGCCCATGGAGGCGTTGATGGGAATGGGGCTCATGTACGGCCCCATCAGCCCGGTGACGAATGCCATGGGCAGCAGGGCTGCAATGACGGTGAAGGTGGCCAGGATGGTCGGGCTGCCCACCTCGTCCACGGCGCCCGGCATGAGCTCAAGCAGCTTCTTGCGCGGCCACAACGCCATGTGCCGGTGGATGTTCTCCACTACGACGATGGCGTCGTCCACCAGGATGCCGATGGAGAAAATCAGCGCGAACAGCGACACGCGGTTCAGCGTGAAGCCGTAGGCCCAGCTCGCAAACAGTGTCAGCGCCAGGGTGACGATGACCGCGGCGCCGACGATGACGGACTCCCGCCAGCCGATGACCAGGAGCACCAGCGCAACGACGCTGAGGGTGGCGAAGGCGAGCTTGGTGATGAGCTTCTTGGCCTTGGTGTCGGCGGTCTCGCCGTAGTTGCGCGTGATGCTGACCTCCACGCCCTCGGGGATGAAGATGCCCTGGAGCTGGTCGAAGCGCTCGACGACGCGCTCGGCGATGTCCACCGCGTTCTCGCCCTCTTTCTTGGCCACCGCGATGGTCACCCCGGGCGTCGCGCAGCCCATGGCGAGCGCGCAGTCCTTGCCCTCCTGCATGCGCGCCTGGCGCTCCGGTGCGCCCGGCCCCATGCCCATCCAGACGTAGCTCTCGGGCTCCTCCGGACCGCGCTCGATGCTGGCCACATCGCGCAGGTAGACGGGCCGCCCGCCGTGCAGGCCCACCACCAGCGCGCCGATGTCCTCGGGGTCCGTCAGGAAGGTGCCGGCCTGCACCAGCACCTCGGTGTTGTCCGCCACCACGCCGATGTCGTCGCGGATGGTGTTGCTGGCCTGAAGCGAGCGACGCAGGTCCGTGAGGTCGATGCCGTAGGCCGCCAGCGCCTGCGGGTCCAGGATGACGCGCACCACCTGCTCGGGCACGCCGACGGTGTAGACGTCACGGGTGCCCTCCACGCGCTTGATCTCCTGCTCGATGGCATGGGCCACCTTGCCGAGCTCGTAGGCACCCACGCTCTGGTCCTTCGACCAGAGCGTGGCGGTGAGGATGGGCACGTCGTCGATGCCCTTGGGCTTGATGATGGGCGGTGCCACGCCGAGGTTCGGCGGCAGCCAGTCCTCGTTGGACATGACCTTGCTGTGCAGGCGCACGATGGCATCGGTGCGGTCCTCGCCGACGCGAAACTGCACCGTCACCACGGCCATGCCGGGGCGCGAGACCGAGTAGATGTGCTTGACGCCCTTGATCTCGGAGAGCACCTGCTCGGCGGGACCGGCAATGAGATGCTCCACCTCAGTCGCCGACGCCCCGGGGAACGGGATGAACACGTCGGCAAAGGTGACGTTGATCTGCGGCTCTTCCTCCCGCGGCGTGATGAGGATGGCGAAGAGCCCGAGCAGCAGGCCGACGAGGGCCAGCAGCGGGGTGATCTCGGTGCTCTGGAATTGTGCGGCGATGCGCCCGGAGAGGCCGAGGGCGCCATGGCTCCCGCCAGTTCCTGCCACGCTGCCGCCGGCGGCCGGCGCACCGGCATCCGTGGTGCCGGACTCAGCCATCGTCATCGCTCCCCATGCCGGCCTTCGCCTTTGCCTGCGCCTTCAGCGCGACGCCCGCGGCGATGGGGTCCAGCGCCACCGTCTCCCCCGCCGTGAGCCCGGAGAGCACCACCAGCGCGCCGCCATGGTCGCGACCGACCCGGATCTGGCGGAAGTGCACGCCGCGGTCCGGGTCCAGCACATAGACACCGGTGACCTCCGAGCGGTAGACCACGGCCGCCTTGGGCACCGTCAGCTCCTCCTTCTTGCCGGTGACGATGCCCGTCTTGACGAACATGCCGGGAAAGAGGTTCTCAAGGCCCTCGGGCAGGTCGAGGCGCACCTTGAAGGTGTTGGAGCCCATGTCCGCGAAGGGGAAGACCGTGATCCGCTCCGGCTGCACCACCTCGGCCTCATCGCCGCCGTTCGGCAGGTAGACGTTCACCTCGCCCAGCTCGCGCACCGCCGGGATGACGCTCTGCGGCACGTCCACGGTCACCCGCAGCTCTTCCAGCGAGATGCCGGACATCACCGGCTGGCCCGGACTCGCGATCTCCCCGAGCTCCACGTGGCGGTTGGTGACGATGCCCGAGTACGGCGCACGGATGCGCGTGTACGCGAGCTGCTCCTGTGCCTGCTCCAGCGCCGCCTGGGCGGCGTCGAGACGCGCCTCGGCGCCGGCCAGCTCCGCCTCGGCGCGGTCCATCTCGGACTCGGAGACGTTCTTGTTGGCGTACAGCCCCTCCACCCGGGCGAACTCGTCCTCGGCGCGGGAGAGCTCCGCCGTTGCCGACTTCAGCTCCGCAGCCGCCTGGGCGACACGGGCACGGTGCTCGTTGTCGCGCAGGCGGGCGATGACCTCGCCCTTCTCCACGAAGTCGTCCACGTCGTAGAGGATCTCTTCCACCTGGCCCTGGGTCTGGGCGGAGACCGTGGTGCGGTTCACGGCCTCCACGATGCCGTCCAGGCGGTACTCCCGGGGCACGGTGAGATAGGCGACCTCGGCGCTCGGCAGCGCGCTCGGCGCAGAGCCGCCCGCATCCCCGGCGGCAAGCACCGGCGGCGCCAGCAGCGCCGCCAACAGGGGCAGGAGCCGTGTGTTGTGTTGTTGAGTCATCATGATGTCTGGCATCCAGAATAAATTAGATTTTCCTAATATACTTGTATTGCCTTGATCTATCAAATCTTTCGATGCGTGGGGTAGGTTTACGCCAGGGTTTCGGCGGGCGCCATGACGGAGCGCAGGCGCATAGTGCATCGGGGACATTGCGAAGCACCAGTGACCGCTCGCACTGCCAGGGACGACGCCGTTGCGAGGGCCAGCGCAGACAACCCACCCCCGAGCCGAATCCTCAGCACGAGGCAGGGCATCGCGCCCCGGTGCTGCACTGTGGTCGCACGCCGGCGCCGGCTGTTACGCTTGGCGCCACCTACCCCCCGCACCGCGAGCACATCGAGCCGACGCGACCCACCACGGCACTCCGTGGCTCAGGAGCAGCCCCCATGCCCACCCCGCAGCCCTGGCATACCCGCAGCACGGATGCTGTCGCAGGCGCCCTCGGCAGCGACCCGCAGGGTTTGACCAGCAACGTGCAGGAATACCGCGCCGAGCGCGCCATGGAGGCCCTGCGCCGCATGGCGGCCCCGGCGGCCCGGGTCATCCGCGACGGGCACGAGCGCATGACCACGCTGCACACGGACCGCAGCATCACGGACGGAAACACGACCATTGCCTACGCCAAGGGCGCTGCGGAGGTCATCCTCGCCGGCTGCGACCGGATGCTGACGGCGGGCGACGGCGAGCCGCGGGCGGTGGCACTCGGTGCCGGCGCCCGCACGCGCATCGAGCAGGCGGCAGTCGACCCGGCACAGCAGGCGCTGCGGGTGCTCGCGGTCGCCGAGAAACCGGGTGCCAGCAAGGCCGACGCCGAGCCCCACCTGGTTTTCCTCGGCCTGGTCGGCATGATCGACCCGCCGCGGGACGAGGCCCGCACCGCCATCGCCGACTGCGAGCACGTCGGCATCCGGCCCATCACGCGCCCGTGCACACCGTCCCCGACGTGCCTCCGCATGTCGCCGGCTGAGCCGACCGCCTCTGGAGTACAGCCATGCTGACCTGGCTCGTCATCGCCGTCGTCCTGCTGCTGGCAGCGGGATTGGTCATGCTGATCCGCCGCCTGCAACCCCCGGACGTGAAGCTTACCTCGGTGCGCCCGGATCAGCTCCGCGCCGGCGAGCAGCGCCTGCGGGTGGGCCTGAAGGTGCAGAACCCGAACCCCGTCCCGCTGCCGGTGCTCAGCATGACCTACCAGCTGTGGCTGGAGGAGCGGCCCATCGCCAGTGGCGACGCGGACCTGCGCCGGCGCGTGCCGGCCCGGGGCGAGGCGGATATGGAGGTCATGGTCACCGGCGACGCGGGCCACCTGGCCCGCACCCTGCCCAAGCTCGCACTGACGCCGCAGCCCTGGCGCTACCGGCTGGAGGGCACCGTCGCCGTGCTGCCGGCGCTGCGGGTGGGTTATCGGCATGTCGGCGAGATCGACCTCAAGGGCATGCTGCGCCTCGCCGCATCCCTGCGCTGAGGCGGCCGGGCGCCACGCAGCCGGCAGACGGACGGCACCCGCGAGCCGAAACAAGGTCTTTCCCTGATACATCTCCCAGGTTTCTACCGATCATCGGACACGGGTCAAAGCGTCACACGGAAACGCTGGCCCGCACCGCCCGGGATGGTTAGAATCCGCGGGCAATCACCGCCGTGCCGATGCAGCAGCGCCAGGCCCCTCGCCACTTCGCGCAAGCCCCGATGTCCACGCCCCACGCCAGCGCTCCGCCCGAGTCGGGTCCGGAGCAGCGCCGCCTCGTCGCCGCCTGGGTGGCCGAGCAGACTGATCGGCTCGACCCCGCCGAGCGCAACGCCCTGGACACCGCCCAGCCGGACTGGCGCGCCCGGGCGAGCCAGCTCATCGCCGAGGGACTGCTGGCCTACGTGGTGCTGGAAATGGTAGCCCCGGACCTCGCCATTGCCCGGACCACCGGCAGCCATGCCGACGGCACCAACGCCGATGCACACGAGCACAGCGACGACGCGGCCCTCGCCGAGCGCCTCATCGCCCACCTGCAAGATTTCATCGACTACCGCGACGAGCTGACCGAGCGCGGCGGTCTGCCACAGCCTGTGCCCTGCGGCCACGGGCATCACCACAGCCACTAGCGCCACTGCCCGACAGACACCGGCGCGCGGACGAGACTCAAGCCCGGCCCCCGAGACAGGCCAAGACCAGCATGACAGATGAAGGTGAGTTCGAGGCCCTGTTACGGGAGCTTGAAAAAACAGAGCAGGCCGTCGCCGAGCGGCCCAAGCCCGGCGACCGGGTGAAGGGCCGGGTGGTCGCCATCAACGACGAACAGGTGTTCGTGGACCTCGGCGGCAAGGCCGAGGGCACCATGGACATCGCCAACCTCAAGGACAAAGACGGCAACCTCAGGGTCGCGGTCGGCGAGGAGCTGGAGGCCGTGGTCGCCGGCGTCGATGCCGAGACCGGCGCCATCACCCTCGGCGGCAAGCACGGCAAGCACCTGCACGGCGCCGAGGAGCTGGAGGCCGCCTATCAGCAGGGTCTGCCGGTGGAGGGCAGCATCACCGGCACCACCAAGGGCGGGCTCGAGGTGCGTATCGCCGGGCACCGGGCCTTCTGCCCCGCTTCCCAGGCGGACATCCGCTTCGTCGAGGACCTGTCTTCCATGGTGGGACAGCACCACGCCTTCCGCATCACCAAGCTTGAGGCGGGCAAGCGCCTGAACCTGGTGGTCTCCCGCCGCGCGCTGCTGGAAGCCGAGCGCGCCGCCCAGGCCGAGGCGCTGAAGGAGCAGCTCCAGGAGGGCGCCGTGCTGAACGGCAAAGTTGTCGGTCTCAAGGACTTCGGCGCCTTCGTGGACCTGGGCGGCGTCGAGGGCATGGTGCACATCAGCGAGATGTCGCTGACCCGCATCCGCCATCCCGAAGACCTGCTGACCCTGGGCCAGGAGGTGGAAGTCCAGGTGCTGCGCATCGAAGAAACCGGCAACCCCAAGCGCCCGCAGAAGATCGCGCTGTCCATCCGCGCCCTGGCCAAGGACCCCTGGTCCGACGTCGCCGCCCGCTACGCCCCGGGCAGCCGGGTGGACGGCCGCATCACCCGCACCCAGCCCTTCGGCGCCTTCGTGGAGCTGGAGCCGGGACTGGAGGGCATGATCCACATCTCCGAGCTCGGCGCCGGCCGCCGCCTGAACCACCCGGACGAGGTGCTGAGCACCGGCCAGCAGGTCACCGCCACCGTGCTCAAGGTGGAGCCGGACCGCAAGCGCATCGGCCTGTCGCTCGCCGAAGACACCGGCGCTCCGGAGGCCCAGGACGACTACGGCCAGGAGCGCCGCGGCAAGGGCGGCGGGCGCCGCGGACGCCGCGACGAAGCCCCCGAGCCCGACGACCGCATGGGCACCTTCGGCGACTTGCTGAAGGAGCAGATGGGGCGGGATGACTGACCGCGCCGTGCCGCATTGCAACCGCGGCCGGTGAAGCCGACCCGGAGCAAGTCCGGCATCATATCTGCGGCCGGTTCGGGGTGCCGGCTTGGCCGACGGCGCGTCAGTGGCGGCGCGTGCAGCGGCTCGGCCTCGTCCAGCCCTGATGATGCCGGCGTATTGCCGACCTGACCGATCCGGATATCCGCAGAGCGAAGGCGACTGTCGGCCTTGAGGTTGACACCTAGGGCCTCGCGTGCGCTCTCAGCATCACCACAGAACTCGCAGCATCACCACACAAGCTGACCGATGCCAATGCCGGGGCCGCCGTTGCGACCCACAATGTCGGGGTTTCACACTGCGGAGAGCGGCAAGATGGCGGAGACGAAGGCTGACGACAAAGCCCCCTGGATCACCTACCGACCGGAGCTGAAGGTGCTCGACTGCACCGTGCGCGACGGCGGGCTGGTGAACGGTCACCGGTTCAGCGACGACTTCGTCCGCGCCGTCTATGACGCCTGTGTGGCGGCCGGTATCGATTACATGGAGATCGGCTACAAGAACTCGAAGCAGACCTTCCCCGTCGAGAAGTTCGGCCCCTGGCGCCACTGCGACGAGGCGGACCTGCAACGGGTGGTGGGGGATCACGACGCCGAGCGCACCGGGCTCAGGCTCGCCGCCATGGCCGATGCGGGCAAGTCCGACTGGCAGACGGACATCGTGCCCGCCGCCGACAGCCCGCTGAGCATGATCCGCGTCGCCTTCTACGCCCACCAGCTGTCGGAGGCCATCGCGATGATCCGCCACGCGGCGGAGCTGGGCTACGAGACCACGGCCAACCTGATGGCCGTCTCCAACATCACGGACGACGAGATCGACACCGTGCTGGCGGCCGTCGCCGAGAGTCCGGCCAGCACCATGGTCATCGTCGACAGCTTCGGTCACCTGTATCGCGAGCAGGTGGACCGGCTCTATCGCCGCTACGCCGGGGCACTGGAGGGCACCGGCAAGGACGTGGGCATCCACGCCCACAACAACATGCAGCTGGCCTTCGCCAACACCATCGAGGCCATCATCCTCGGCTGCAACCGGGTGGATGCCACCATGCTCGGCTTCGGCCGCGGCGCCGGTAACTGCCACACGGAGCTGCTGCTCGGCTTCCTGCGCAACCCCAAGTTCGACCTGCGTCCGGTCATCGAGGTCATCCAGAGCCACCTGGTGCCGCTGCGGCAGGAGATCGAATGGGGCCCGCTGCTGCCCTACAACATCACAGGCCAGCTGAACCAGCACCCGCGCGCCGCCATTGAGTGGCGTGAGGGCGCGCAGCGGGACGACTTCGTTGCCTTCTACGACAAGGTGGTGTCGGAGATCTGAGCCCGGATCACCCCTGCTCCATCAACAACCGCAGATCGATGACCGCGGCATTGACCCGCGCCACATAGGACGCCGCCACCATGGAATGGTTGGCGAGCAGTCCGAAGCCACCGCCGTTCAGCACCACGGGGCTGCGCATGGGCTTGATGGCGCCCTTGAGGTCATGGATGATCCGCTGCACCTGCACGCCCGCGTTCTTGTCCGCCAGCACGGGTGCGAAGTCCACGGCGATGCCGTGCATCAGGTGCAGGAAGGCCCAGCTGTAGCCGCGGGCGCAGAAGAAGACGTCATCCACCCGGGCGGGGTCGTAGACGCCAGCCGCCCCCGGGTCCAGGGGCATCCCGGCGGTGGCTAGCCCGCCGGCGGCAGGCTGCGGCACAACGGGCTCAGGGTCCAGGGTCGCACCCGCGGCAGCGCCCAGGCGCACGCCGAAGTTGCCGAGGCGCTTCTCCACCAGCCCCAGGTAATCGGCCAGGTTGTCCGCTCGCGGATAGAAGCGCGCGCGGCCCGCTGACAGGTTTGCCAAGTACGCACGCAGCGCGTCCATGCTCTCGCGGTAGGCATCTTCCGCCGCCGGCAGCACCCAGGACTTCGGGTCCATGGCGAGCTGCATGTCTGCGCGCTTCAGGTCCAGATTCTCGATGGACTGCGTCTGCGCGCGGGTGAAGTCGTCGCGCAGGGCCTGCACGGCGTCCCGCAGGGCCATCACCACGCCGCACTCCCAGCTCGGCATGTTGTCCATGATGGCGCCCGGCGGCAGCCGGTCGTTGTGCAGGAAGCCACCGGGCTTGCCGAGCAGCGTGTCGCCGATGCCGAGCACGGCGGCTGTCGTCACCACCCCGGGCAGCAACTCGCCGCCGCCGGTCTCCGCGAGTGCAGCCTGTGCCTGCTCGCTCACATCGAAGACTGGGGGCTGCCGCCCCCAGTACAGCATCAGCGCCAGATACAGCATGAGTGCGGCCGCAACGCCGGCCACAGTCCAGCGCAGCCAAGCGCGCCGGCGCGGCGGGCGGGCATACACCGCATCCGCCGCTGCCTCAAACGGGCGTGTCGAGAGATCGTTCATGGTCTTGCCTCCAGGTCCGTCGGCCTGCCGCACCCGGTCGGGCGGGCGGCGCCTTGTTGGCAAGCACATTAGCGTTTTCTAATCCTCAAGGAATTGCGCATCGGCAATCCCCTGTGCACGGCGTGGCCATCCCCCAACGCGCACAAACCGCCTGTCTGCAATCTGGCCATAAACCCACTGCCGCGCTCCGAGATTTGTCAATGCGGCCCCTGCGCGCAGCTCCCTAGACTGTTTCGCAATCGCAGCGCGGAAGCCGCCGGACAACCACGCCGACGGCCCGCCGCAGACCCGAATTCCGGAGGCAGTATGTCCACAGAACACACGCCCGCGACACAGCACGCAGGTGCCGCACCACCCACGCTCGATCTGCCGGGCAGCCGGCTGGAGCACTTCCCCGCCGCCTTCTTCGCCATGGTCATGGGCCTGGCGGGCCTCACCATCGGCTGGGAGAAGGCACAGGCCGTGCTCGGCCAGCCGTTCCCGTTCGTGCCCTGGCTCATCGGCGCGGTGACACTCCTCTTCGCCGGGCTCGCCTTGCTCTACGCCGCCAAGCTGGCGCTGCATCCGGGGGCCGTACAGGCGGAACTTCGCCACCCGGTGCGCATCAACTTCATGCCCACCATGGCCATCAGCCTGCTGCTGCTGGCCATCGTCTATCTGCACACGGCGCCGGATGCGAGCCGCTGGCTGTGGCTCGCGGGCACGGCGCTTCAGCTCGGCTTCACGCTGTTCGTGGTCAATGCCTGGATGCACCACGAGCACTTCAAGGTGCAGCACATGAACCCCGCCTGGTTCATTCCGGCGGTGGGCAATGTGCTGGTGCCGGTGGCGGGCGTACCCTTGGGTTATGAGCTGGTGTCCTGGTTCTTCTTCAGCATCGGCATCCTGCTGTGGCCGGTGCTGCTGACCATCGTTTTCTACCGCGTGCTCTTCCACCAGCCGCTGCCGGAGCGGTTGGTGCCGACGCTGTTCATCCTGGTGGCACCCCCGGCGGTGGGCTTCATCGCCTATGTGAGCCTCACGGGCGGCGTCGATGTCTTCGCCCGGATCCTGTACTTCTCCGCGCTCTTCTTCACCGTGCTGCTGGCGACGCAGGCGACGCGCTTCCTGCGCATCCGCTTCTACCTGTCCTGGTGGGCGTACTCCTTTCCGCTGGCGGCCATTGCCATCGCCAGCATGCTGATGGCGGAGCAGACGGGGCTCCCGGGCTTCCTGTACCTGGGCTTTGGCCTGCTGACCATGCTGTCCGGCATCGTGGTGCTGCTGCTGGTGCAGACGGCCCGTGCGGTGCGTGAGCGCGGCATCTGTCTGCCGGAGTGAGCCGGCGCAACCCGTTCCCGGGTCTGCCGCACCCATCCGCCCATCAGCTGAGGAGACACCAGATCATGACGCAACCGAGCCCGACAGCCGCCGCCCCGAGCCAGCGCCGCGCGGCGCTGAGGAACACCCTGGTCCTGGGCACGCTCGCCGCGCTCTTCGCCGGCGGTACCTTGCTGCTCCATGCCCTGACCCGCGGCGAAGCACAGCCGCTGCCGGCGCAGCCGACGGCAACGACGCAGCACGGCGCCGCGACGCCTGCGACGGCGACACCGAAGGACCCGGCGCCGGGCAGCACTGCCAACCCCGCGGTCACCGCCCTGGCGCGCAAGGTCGAAGCCCTGGAGACGACACTCGCGGACGCCCGCGGGCGACTGGACAGCCTCAACGAGCGCACGGCAGCCTTCGCCGAGGCCAGCGCACGCATCGACACGCTGGCCGAGCAGGTCGCCGCCGCCCGACGCACCGCGGATACTGCGGCCGCCCAGGCCGCGGCGATGGCCGAGCGTTACGGCAGCCTGACGGCGGACTATGCCCGCCTCGGCGCCCGCTTCACGCCGGCGGGCGTGCTGATTCGCCTGGACGCCACCGCGCTCGCCTTCGCCCCCGGCTCCGCCGAGCTGCCGGCGCCCGCGGCCCCGGCGCTCGCAGAGATCGCCGACTTTCTCAACCGGCATCCGCGGCAGCGCGTCCTCCTGCGCGGCCACACGGACGCCACCGGTGCGGCGGACGCGAACCTCGCGCTGTCAGAGGCGCGCGCGGCCGCCGTGCAGGATGCGCTGGTGGCGCTCGGAGTCGCCCCCGAGCGGCTGCGCAGCGAAGGCGTCGGCGCCGCCGAGCCCATCGCCGGGAACGCAAGCGCCGATGGCCGCCGCCGCAACCGCCGTGTGGACATTCTGCTCAAGACACCGAGCGCGGCGACCGGCTGAAGCTGCGACGGACTGCACGGCCGCTGCATCGTTCCCTTCGGCGGGCAGCAAACCGCGTGGCTCAGTGGCCACCGCCGGTGGCGCGGTCAAGCACATGGGCGGCTTGCGCGTGGGTCTCGATGGCACCCGGGCGCACCGCCCGCACCCGTGCAATGGCCGCCTGCGGTGAGACGCCCATCTCCGTCAACAGCCGCGCCGCCACCAGTCCGCTGCGCCCGAGCCCGCCACGGCAGTGCACCACCACCAGCTCGCCCCGCACCAGTCGCGCCTTGAGCGCGGCGGCCGACTGCGGCCAGGCTCGCTCGAAGCGTGCATCCGGCACGTCCACATCGCGGATGGGCAGGTGCAGGAAGGCCATGCCCCGGGACCGCACGGCATCCGGCAGCGCCGGCACTGCGAGCAGCGTCAGCTCATGTGGCTCCAGCAGACAGACCAGGGCCCGGGTGCCCGCGGCGTGCAGCGCATCCAGGTCCGTGTCCAGGTCCCGCCACCAGCCGCCGCCGCTCCCATGGGGATCGCGCTTGCCCGGACAGAAAGTAAGTCCGATGCGCCCTCCACTCGGCAGGGCGACCGCATCGATGCGGATGGGATCGGTGTCGCTGGTGCGCATGTCGCAGGACTGGGGCCTGGGGCCTGGGGCCTGGGGCATGGCGCCTGGGGTCGGCGGCGCCGGTGGGTGCGCCGGGATCGCCACGGTTGCCCGCCACTGCGCACAGCGGTGGCGGGCGACCCGAGACGCAGCTCGGACCCATGGTTAAGGTTACCGTCCCCGTGTTATCGTCCCCGTGTTATCGGACCGACTTGAAATCAGTATACCGTCCCCGTTTTCTGTGCCCGTTTTTTGCTGGCGGGCGTCAGGTGGCGGCGGCGGGCTTGGGGTAGAGCCAGCCGAGCATGCCCTCGGGGCGGAAGGGCCGCCAGACCTGCGCGGGCTGTGCGAGGCGGTCCGCCACTGCGTACAGGGTGAGCGGGTGGACACCCAGGCCGAGGTGGCTCGACTCCACCTCGATGCTCTCGGCGCGCGGGCCGGCGGGCTCCAGGCTCTGATGCCAGGGCACGATACCGTCGGTGCGGCTGTAGATGCTGGTGGCGGGGACGGGCAGCGGGCCGTGCAGGGCGTCGAGCCCCGGGGGCAGGCCCATGGTATCGCCGGTGAGGCGCTCGTAGGTGCGCCAGAGGTCCACCGGCCGCGGCTCTGCGCCGATGGGGGTGCCGACGCAAATCACCTGTCGGACCTCGGCGGGCGCCGCCAGCGCCAATGCCCGAGCGTAGAGGCCGCCGAGGCTCCAGCCCACCAGGCTGACCGTTCGGCTCTGGCCTTCGGCGAGCTCGGCGAGCCGCCGGCGGCAGGCGTCGAACACGCCGGCGCGCGGGCCGAGGTTCACCCCCTGTCCCCAGGCGGATACGGCATAGCCGCGGCCGGACAGAAAGGTCCGCAGCGGCAGGGTGTTGAGGTCGCTGCCGAACATGAGCGGCAGCACCAGCACCGGGTGGCCGTCGCCCTTGGGCGCTGTGTTGAGGAGCGGCTGGGCGGCGATGCCGGCGCCGAGCTCCCAGGGGGCGCGGGCCTCCAGCGCCAGCCGCAGCGGTGCGGTGAGCTGGTGCAGGAGCCCGTCGGCGGAACGCTTACCTGAGTCGAAGCTGTGCGTCATTGGCTGTGGTCTCCTGCGGCATGCGGCGACGGCGAGCGCGGGCCGCCTCAAGGCCGCCGCTTGGGCGGCTCGAAGCCCGCCTCGACGCCCTGTCCCGGCACGGCCTTGGCGGACGGCTGGCGGCGCTTGCCGATGTTCTTGCGGTCGCGCTCGCGCAGCTTGGGCTTCGCGGCGGCCTTGCCCTTGGGCTTGGCGGCGGTGGCATGGTGCTTCCTGCCGGCCGCTGTCTTTTTGGCGGGCTTGCGCCGCCTGGGCGCGCCCTGGAAGCGGGCCTCCAGCCCCGGCAGCACCCGGCTCTCAAGCTCCAGGCCCAGGTAGCGGCCGATGCCCTCCATGCGGTTCCATTCGGGCGCACTCACCAGGCTCATCGTGAGCCCGCGGCGCCCGGCGCGACCGGTGCGGCCGCTGCGGTGCAGATAGTCGTCGCCGCTGCGGGGCACGTCCAGGTTCACCACCAGCTCCACGCCGGGCACGTCGAGCCCGCGGGCGGCGACATCGCTCGCCACCAGCACCGCCACGCTGCCGTCGCGGAACAGGCCCATGACGCGCTTGCGCTCGCGCTGGTCCAGCTCCCCGTGCAGCACGGCGCAGCGGATGTCGAGGTCCGCGAGCCGCGCCGCCGCCTGCTCGGCGCCGGCACGGGTGTTGGTGAACACCAGGGCGCGGTCGTAGTCCGCCTCCGACAGCAGCCGGTGCAGCAGCCGCGCCTTGTGTGCTGCGTCATCGCCCAGGATCACCTGATGGTCGATGTCCGGGTGCGCGTTGCGGTGATGGTCGAGCGTGATGCTGAGCGGCTCCCGCAGCAGGTGCTGCGCCATCTCCGGCACGCCGCGACGGTGCAGGGTCGCGGAGAACAGCATGGACTGCCGGGTCGCAGGCGCCTGGTCGATGATGGCGAGTACGTCCTCGACGAGCCCCATGTCGAGCATGCGGTCCGCCTCGTCCAGCACCAGGAAGGCGAGGTCGGTGAGGTCCGCCTCCCCCGTCTCCAGGTGCTCGCGTATCCGTCCCGGCGTGGCGATGAGGATCTCCGGGTTGCGCCGCAGCGCATTCACCTGGTGGTTGCGCGGGTCGCCGCCGACGATGGCGGCGGCCGTAAGCCGCGTGTAACTGCCGACGGCGTGGAAATGATCCAGCACCTGATAGGCCAGCTCCCGCGTCGGCACCAGCACCAGCGCCCGGGTGCCGGCCCGCGGCGCCGGCGACTCCAGCAGCCGCTGCATGACGGGCAGCAGAAAGGCCGCCGTCTTGCCGGAGCCGGTGGCCGCGGCGGCCATCAGATCCCGACCCTCCAGCGCCGCCGGGATCACCGCCGCCTGCACCGGCGTCGGCGCCGCGAAGCCCGCCTTGGCGATGCCGCGCTGCAGCGGCTCGGCCAGGTCGAGCGACGCGAAGTCGTTGGTCTCAGCGGCGGAGGCTTCGGTAGTCATTGTCTGCTGAGTTTCGCGGAGCGAGTGTCGAGGCGAGAGGCAGCCAGCGCTCAGCCCCTCGATCCTCGTAACTGTCCGCTAGTCACTGGTCACTGGTCACTCAACTTATACCTCGCCCCACAATAAGGACAGGTCGCCTCGTGCTTGGGATCATCCTCGATGGGCAGATAGACCCGCGGGTGCATGTTCCAGACCTCGGCGTCCGGCATGGGGCAGGACAGCGGCAGGTCCTTGCGGGTGACGGTGCGCACCGTCGGCTCGGCGGCCGCCGGCGGCGGCGGCGCGGGCTCGGGCGTGCGGTCACGTCTCGACTTCAGCATGGGTCGGGCTCCTTGACGGTGTACAGCAATGTTGTTGGGAGGCGGATGCCCGTCACCGGAGGCTCATGGCCGATTCGGCAGCGCTGCAGAGCGCCCGGGGCTCAGCAATGCTTCCAGAACACCTCAGACGTTGCCGCAGCAGCGTGGACCAGCGAAGCACATCCACCGCAGGCATGAACCGTTATCCACGGTCTCCGTGATCCTGGCGGTGCCACGAAGGCCGGCGCACATACCGGGCAGGCCCTGCTCCGGCCGTGGCGCGGGCTCCGTAAGCCGGCGCTGCCGGGTCAGACCGGTGTCAGCCAGTGCAGGTGCTCAGGGCTGCGCCCGTGCACCACGTCGAAGTATTTGGTCTGCAGGCGCTCGGTGACAGGCCCCCGGGTGCCGCTGCCGATGGCACGGCCGTCCACCTCGCGGATGGGGGTCACCTCAGCGGCGGTGCCGGTGAAGAAGGCCTCGTCGGCGATGTAGACCTCGTCCCGGGTGATGCGCTTTTCGACCACGTCCAGGCCCATCTCCGCCGCCAGTGTCATGACGGTCTTGCGGGTGATGCCGTCCAGCGCCGAGGTGAGGTCCGGCGTGTAGAGCACGCCGTCGCGGACGATGAACACATTCTCGCCGCTGCCCTCCATGACATAGCCCTCTGCGTCCAGCAGCAGCGCCTCGTCGTAGCCGTCGCGCAGCGCCTCCTGCAGGGCCATCATGGAGTTCATGTAGTTACCGTTGGCCTTGGCCCGGCACATGGTGATGTTCACGTGGTGGCGGGTGAAGGACGACACCTTGATGCGGATGCCGTGCTTGATGCTCTCCTCGCCCAGGTAGCTGCCCCAGTGCCAGGCGGCGACGATGCAGTGCACCGCCAGGTTGTCTGCGCGCAGGCCCATGCCCTCCGGTCCGTAGTAGAACATGGGCCGGATATACGCGGATTCGAGCCCGTTCTCGCGCACGGCAGCGCGCTGGGCTGCGTTCAGCGTCGCCTGGTCATAGGGCAGGCGCATGCCCAGGATGTGGGCGGAGTTGAAGAGCCGCCTGGTGTGGTCTTCCAGGCGGAATATGGCCGGGCCGCGCTCGGTGGCGTAGGCGCGGACACCCTCGAACACGCCCATGCCATAGTGCAGCGTGTGGGTGAGCACATGCGTCTTGGCCTCACGCCAGTCCACCAGCTCGCCGTCGTGCCAGATCACGCCGTCGCGGTCGGCCATCGTCATAGTTTGTTACTCCTGCAAGATAAGATCCGTGCCCGCGCACGGGTCGCGGCGCACGCGTCGCACGGCCGGGACCGGGAACGCCGACCCGGGTCGGCCCGCGGCCACGCCGGCTTCAGTCCTCCATCACCGCCTGCCAGAGCCGGGTCACGGCCTCACGCTCGTGCCGCAGCTCCGTGTCCGCCACCAGACCGGGGGAGTCTTGAAGGGCATTGCGGTGGTAGGCCGCGCGCAGGGCCTTGTAGGCGTCGGTGAGCTCCTGTGCCGCGTGGCCGGGCAACAGCGCGAGCCGGTCGAGCGTCTCCAGCAGGCGTACGTTGTCGGTCCAGACCGTGAGCTCCTGGTACTCCGCCGCCCAGCGCAGCACCGAATATTGAACAATGAACTCGATGTCGGCAATACCACCAGCGCCCTGCTTGAGATCGAAGCGCCCGGGGGCGTCCGACTCTCCGCGGCGGCTCTTGTCGAGGCTCGCCCGCATCTTGGCACGCATGTCCCGCACCCGGCTGCGCAGCTCATCCGGCTCCCGCGGCAGCCGCAGGATCTCTGCGCGGATCTCCCGGAAGCGCTCGGCGAGCCTGGCATCGCCGGCCACCGGGCGCGCACGCACCAGGGCCTGGTGCTCCCAGGTCCAGGCCTCGTTGCGCTGATAGCCCGCGAAGGAGGCCAGGGTGCGCGCGATCATGCCCTTGTCGCCGTCCGGGCGCAGGCGGGCGTCGATCTCGTAGAGCACACCGGAGTAGGTCGGCGTGGTCATGATATGGATGATGCGCTGGGCCAGGCGCACGTAGAACTGGCTGCCGCTGACGCTGCGCTGATCGTCCGCCGTGGGCGTGGTGGCCTCCTGCGACAGCGCCTCGTCATAGAGAAACACCAGGTCCAGGTCGGAGTTGTAGCCGAGCTCGATGCCGCCGAGCTTGCCGTAGCCCAGCACCAGCATGCCGGGATGGGTCAGCTCGGTGCCGGGCGGCAGGCCGTGGCGCCGGCTGAGATCGCAGAAGGCGATGGCGAGGCTGCGCTCCGTGGCCACCTCGGCGATCTCCGTCAGGTAGTCGCTCACCACCATGAGCGGGATCATACCGGTGATGTCCGCCGCCGCGGTGCGCAGCTTGTTGCCCTGCACGAACTGGCGCAGGCGCTCCATGCGCTGCTCCAGGTCGTCCTCGCCGACGGTGCCGAGCAGCAGGTCCAGCTCCTGCTCCAGATCCGCGCGCCGCAGGGGCTCGTAGAGCCGACGCGGGTCCAGGAGCTCGTCCAGCAGCAGCGGCTGCTTCGCCGTGCGCTCGGCAAACCAGGGGCTCTTGGCGCTCAGTGTCACCAGCTGGCGCAGCACGTCCGGGTGCTCCGCGAGCAGCGCCAGATAGGCCGTGCGCCCGAGCACCGACTCCAGCACCCGCAGCACCCGCGGCAGGGCCAGGTCCGGGTCGCCGCACTCGGCGACGGTGGCGAGCAGCGCCGGCACCACGTGGTCCAGGCGCTCGGCGGCCCGGGCGCTGAGGCCGCGGCGCACGGCGGCGTCGCGGAAGTGCGCCAGGGCCGCCGCTGCGTCCGCGGGCGCCTGGAAGCCGTGCTCCCCGAGCAGCCGCTCCGCCTCGGGCGGGTCCGGCTGCCGGCTCCACAGCGACGCGAGCGCATGCTCACCGCCGCCGGGCTCGGCGAAAATGGCCTCGAAGCAGCGCTGCACCCGCCCGCGGTGGGCCTCGAGCACGGCGGCGAAGGCCGGCCAGTCCTCGAAGCCCATGCTGCGCGCGAGCCGCTGCCGGGCCTCGGGCTTCTCGGGCAGCCTGTGGGTCTGGCGGTCCTGCCAGGCCTGAAGGCGGTTCTCGGTGAGCCTGAGGAAGCGATAGGCGGAGGTCAGCGCCGCCACGTCGATGGCGCTCAGCAGGCCCTTCTCGCCGAGGCGCTTCAGCACCGGCTGGATGGGGCGGATGCGCAGGTCCGGGTCACGGCCGCCGCGGATCAGCTGGAAGGACTGACCGATGAACTCGATCTCGCGGATGCCGCCGGGGCCGAGCTTGATGTCGTGCTCCATACCCTTGCGCTTGAGCTCGCGGGCGATCATGACCTTGAGCGAGCGCAGGGACTCGATGGCGCCGAAGTCCAGATAACGCCGGTAGACGAAGGGCCGCAGCATCGCCGTCAAGGCCGCCGCCGGGCCCGGCGGCCCCGCCACCACCCGCGCCTTGGTCATGGCGTAACGCTCCCATTCCCGGGCCTGGGCGTGGTAGTAGCCCTCCAGGGCATCGAAGCTCATGGCGAGCGGCCCGGCGCTGCCGAAGGGCCGCAGCCGGGTGTCCACGCGGAACACGAAGCCGTCCACCGTCACCTGGTCCAGGGCCTGCACCAGGCGCTGACCGAGCCGGGTGAAGAACTGCTCGTTGGTGAGGGGGCGGGGGCCGCCGCGGGTCTCGCCGGTGTGCGGGAAGGCGAAGATCAGGTCGATATCGGAGCTCATGTTGAGCTCGCGGGCGCCGAGCTTACCCATGCCGAGCACCAGCAGGCGCTGGCGGCGACCCTGCGCATCCTCGGGCACGCCGAGCTCGGCCTCGGTCCAGGCGGTGAGCAGGTCCAGCGCCCGCTGCACGCAGGTGTCCGCCAGCGCCGAGAGGCTTTCCAGCGTCTCGTCCAGGCTCGCCCAACCGGCGAGGTCGCGCCAGACGATGCGCAGCATCTGTGTGCGGCGGAAGCGGCGCAGGGACCGGGCCAGGCCGGGCTCGTCAGGGACATCCGGAAAGAGCGGCTCCAGCGCCTTGGCGAGCAGGCCGTCCAGCTCGCCGTCGGCGGGCGCATTGGTCAGCGCCGCGTCGGCAATGAGCCGGGCAAGCGTCTCCGGCGAGCGCGCCGCGGTGAGGGCCGCAAACTCGCTGCCGGCCCAGACCTGCTGCCGGGCGGCGCGGAAGTCCGGGTCGTCCGGCACTGCGAAGTCATGCGCCTTGGCCCACTCGCACCACTGCACCCAGTGCCGCTCCGCCGGCGTATCGGCGTCCGCAGGGCTGTCTGCATCCGCCGGGCGCATCTCGGCACCGCGGCCCTGGCCGGGGGCGTCAGTCATGCAGGATGCCGTAACGGCTCGCCAGCCGATGGCTGGCACCGGGGGCGATGGTGACGGCGTCCGCGGCGGCGTTGGTGGTCTCGACACAGAGCATACGCAAGTACTCCTCGTCGCCGAAGTCTCCCATCTGCCGGGACTGCTCGATCCAGGGGTTCCAGACCACGGCGGAAGCGCTGCCATCACGGTCGATCTGGATCTGCCGGCCGAGCGCCGGGTCGTCGATGACCAGTCGCTCCGTGGTGTCGAGGTAGATACGGTTCACCGGCCCGTCGAAATTGATGGGGCCGGACTGCTTGATGCGCACATCCACCTGCCCCGGCGCCGCGGGCTCGGCGCGGGCAACCTTGTCGATGTACTCGTGGCCGGCCAGGCCCAGCACCTGCGCGCGGCGTACGTCGCCGACCCTGAAATAGGTGTGCAGCGCCTGGGTGATGGTCACCGGCGCATCGCCCGTGTTGCGGGTGATGAGCGCGACGCCGAGCGTGGCGCCGACGGTCACCTCCACTTCCAGCGCGAAGGCGTGCGGCCAGAGCGCGCGGCTCGCCTCGTCGTCACGACAGCCGAGCCGCAGCCGCGTGGCGCCGTCCACCATGGACTCGGTGGCGAGCAGCCGCCAATTCCGCGCGCGCACGAAGCCGTGGTCCGGCCGGCCCCTGCCCTCCGGGTCCGGCCCGAACCAGGGCCAGCACACCGGAATGCCGCCCTTGATGGCCTTGCCGGGCTGGAAATGGGCATGCTCGCTGACGAAAAGCAGGTCGTGCGCCTGCGTCTCCGGCCGGTAGGAGAGCACCTGCCCGGCGTAGGCGGAGACCTCCGCGCGGGCGTGCTCGTTGTCGATGCAGATCAGCGGGAAGCCGCCTTTGCCGGCGCAGATGCTGAGCACACCGGCAATGCCGAATTCCTCGTTCGCCTGGGCGATGTCCATGGGGACTCCTGAACGGCCGCTGCGGCCGGTTGGTGGTGAGCCATTGCCGGAGAAGATTGGGGCGGGCGCCGGCGACGCGAGCCGCGACGAACGCCCCGCCAGTATACCCGCAACAATCGTGGAAAACGCCGGGCGCGACAGCGGGAACTGGTCCACCACCGGCCACAACACGAGGCCCTACCGGGTACGCCGACTTCAGTCGGCTCACGCGGAAAGGCGGACTTCAGGCCACCGCCGACGAATGATCAGAGCGCTGGATAAGGCCCCGGGAGCGCGGACTCAGGCCTCCAGCTCCCCGGATGAGCTGCTGCTGTTGGACTGCAGCATGCGCGCGAAGCGCTCCGGGTCGTGCTTGACGATATGGACGTACTCGTCCAGCAGCGACGGCCAGTTGCGACCGCCGTGGGTGCGGATCTTGTCGAGCGCCACCAGCAGGAGCTTGGTGGCGGCACGCAGCTCGCGGTCGTCGCCACCGCCGTAGTGGGCGGTGAGCTCGCGGTGGAGCTGCTCCACGCGCTCGGTGGGGCTCGGTTGCTTGGCGGGCATGGCGGCAGACCTCGGGCTGGAGCGGAATCACCGGCAGTATACCGAGCCGCCCGCCGGGCGCAGGCTCTCCACGGCGGCCTGCGCGTCTGCCCTGTCGCCGAAGCCCCGCTTCAGCCCTTGAGCGCCAGCAGCAGCCCGTCGCGGATGGGCAGGATGCTGCCGCTCCAGTGCGGGCTGTCCGCGATCTGCCGGGTGAAGCGGCGGATGGCCGCAGTGTCGGGGTCGGTGGCCGCAGGGTCCAGGACGCGGTTGCCCCAGAGCATGTTGTCGACGATGAGCACCCCGCCCGGGCGCAGCCGCCGCTCGATGACGGGCAGCGAATCCGGATAGCCCTCCTTGTCGATGTCGCTGAAGATGAGATCGAAGCTCCCGGACTGCGCCGCAAGCGCGGCCACAGCTTCCCCCACATGAAAGCGCACCTGCGGCGCCAGCCCGAGGGCCGTCAGGTGGCGCTGCGCCTGCTCGGACAGCGTCTGCTCCCAGACGGTGTGATGCACCTCGCCGCCGCTGCCGTGGGTCTCTGTGACGGCGCGGGCGAACCAGGCGGTGGAATAGCCGAAGCCCGAGCCCAGCTCGAAGATGCGTCGGGCGCCCAGCATGCGCGCCACCACGTAGCACAGCTGCCCGCAGGCGGGGCCGATGATGGGGAAGCCCTCGGCGGCGGCCAGCGCCTCCATGGCGCGCAGCTCCGCCGGGCGGTCCGGCACCAGCTCGTCGAGATAGGACTGGAGCAGCGGCGGCAGCACGGTGTCGGGCATGGGGACGGCCTCGGGTGCGGACGACAAGCGTCCAGGATAACGGCGAGATTGCGGGGCCAGGGTGCAGATCAAGGTCCGGCGGTCATCCGCTGCTCGCTGCCTGTACAATGCTGCACTGCACCAACCCGGACCCCATGACCGCCCCGACACCATGCTCGTCTACCTGCACGGCCTGAACAGCTCCGGCAGATCCGACAAGGCGAACCGCCTGCGCGAGGCCCTGGCCCCGCTGCCCGTGCTGGCGCCGGACTATGCCCCGCACCAGCCGCACCAGGCGGTGGCGCAGCTCACGCAAGTGCTGGAGGAGGTGGCGGCGGACAGCGGCCCGCCGGTGCTTGTGGGCAGCTCCATGGGCGGCTTCTACGGGCGCTGGCTCATCACCCGGGTGCCCTGCGCGCACCTGTTCATGATCAACCCCGCCCTGCGCCCCTGGGCACAGCTGCGCGGACACCTGGGCGAGCAGGTGACGGCCGCCGGCGAGCGCTACCTGCTGACGCGAGAGCTGGTGGAGCAGACCCGTGACTACACGCCCGCCCGCCCCTGCGCCGACCTGCCGGCACCCACCACCCTGCTGCTGGACCTGGACGACGAGATCATCGACACCCGCGCAGCGGCGGCGCTCTACCGTGGCTGCGCGCGGGTGCTGGCCTTCCCGGGCGGCGACCATGCATTCCAGCACCTGGACGAGGTGCTGGACGTGATTCGGGAGGCCGTCGCGCCTGCCGGGGTTGAGCAGCCGGTTGCTGCGGCACGCACCTAGTGCAGTTCTGCGAAAAATCCGATGTCATGCGATCACTCGCCGCCGGCGGACTGACGTCCACCTGCCCCAGGGTGCCGACTGAAGTCGGCGTACCCGGGGCGGCCTCGCCACTTCCGCATTGCAGCACTAGCCCGCGCCCATGATCCGCCCGACAATGCGAAAGCCCGCGACATAGGTGCCGATGGCGGAGCCCAGGCTCGCGAGGATGAATACCAGCAGCACCCGGGAGACGCGGTTGCGCCACCAGCCGCGCACGGTGGTGACGTCGTCGCGCAGGGCGCCGAAGTCGCCGACGCTTGGGCGGCGCAGCATGAGCTCTGCGGCGCCGGTGACCATACCGGCGCCGATGGTGGGGTTGAGGGAGGTGAGCGGCGCCGCGCAGAAGGCCACCAGGACGGTGAGCGGATGGGCGGCGGCGATGGCGGCACCGAGGGCCGAGAGCCCGCCGTTGATGAGCACCCAGTCCCAGACCAGGTTCCAGCCGAGCTCCGGGCTGCGGGTGAAGCCGTAGGCAAAGACACCCAGCACCGCCGCCACCACCACCCAGGGCAGCGCCCGCCACAGCCGGGAGGGCGGCGGCACCTGGTTGAGGGTGGCGATGGTCTCGGCGGGGTCGGTGGCGGCCGCCGCCGGCGCCGTCAGCTGCCCGGCCACGCCGGCGAGATGGCCGGCGCCGAGTACCGCGAGCACCCGGCGATGGCCCTGAGCGCTGAGCTCCTGGCGCAGCCGCGCGGCCATGTAGCGGTCGCGCTCGGTGATGAGGGGCTCGAACAGGTCCGCGCGGTCTTCGGCGAACTCCGCGAAGGTGGTCTCCAGCACATCACCCTGCTTCAGGCGCTCGATCTCCTCTTCGCTCACGGACTCCCGGGAGAGCATGCCCGCCAGCAGGCCGGTGAACAGGTTGAGGCGCTTCCACCAGCCGAGATTGGCCGCCGCACGCCGCAGGGTAACGCCGATGTCCCGGTCCACCAGCAGCACCGGCAGACCGCGCTCGTGGGCGAGCTGGATGGCGGCGCGCTGCTCGGCGCCGGGCTCGATGCCGAACTGGTCCGCGAGCCGCTGCTGATAGGCAGCGAGCGCCAGGCTGGCGGCCACCACATAGACCCGCTGCTCGCGCACCACGGCGAACAGGTCCATGCGGTTCAGGCGGTCCGGGTCCGTCAGGGACTCGAAACGGCTCTCGCAGAGCTCCACGGCGACAGCATCGAAGGCGGGCTCCGCACCCTCGCCGCCGAGCAGCGCACGCACTTCCGCGACACTGGCGTGGGAGACATGCGCGGTGCCGAGCAGGCGCACCTCGGCGGCGCCGACCTGAACCGTGGTGGCGGGCTCCTGCGGCGTTGCGGCCCCTTGGGTCTCAACGGGGGTCTGAACGGGGGTCTGAACGGGGGCCTGCTGGGGAACGTCCTGGGGGCTGGGCACGGCGACTGGGGAAGCGTTCGGCACAAAGCCGCCATGATAGCGCAGCCGCCGCACCCCCGAGCGCTTGCACGGCATTGGCCGCCGCCGGGCCGGCGTTTATGATGCGCCGATACGCAAGCGCCGCACCCGCCCTCCGCACCCCCCGGCCGGCCACCCAACGCGTCATCCGATCGCATCATCCGCCATGCCCAGCCCGCCCCGAGTCGCCAAGCCCGCGCCCCTGCCGGCGCTGATGCTCGCCGCCGTCATCGCCCTGCCCGGCTGCGCCACGGTGGAGCGGGACCGCCAGGCAAGCGCGCTCCAGTACAGCACCAACGCGTACCGCGAGGCCATACGCTGGGGTTATTGGCGGGCGGCGGCGGAGCTGCTGCACCCGGACGCGCAGGAGGACCTGGATCTCGCCGCATTCGAGAACATCCGTGTCACGGGCATCGAGCTGGTCGGCCCCGCCGCCATCACCCCCGAGAACACCGCGGCCCGGCTGGTGCAGATCGACTATGTGCTGGAGGACGAGCAGCGTGTGAAGCGCCTCCTGGACCGGCAGGACTGGCGCTGGGACGACACGCGCAAGGCCTGGCTGCTGCACAGCGGGCTGCCGGCCTTCTGAACCCCCGCCGGGGTCGAAGTGGTGATGGACGGCTCGCAGCAAATCGGCTTCACGCCGGCGGCGCGGTTTCTGCTGGTGGCGGGCGCCTTCGTGGTGGTGGTGGCGGGCCTCAAGGCCGCCTCCAACCTGGTGACGCCGTTCCTGCTCGCGGTGTTCATTGCCGTGCTGGTGGTGCCGCCGCTTCAGTACATGCGCAGCCACGGCCTGCCCGGCTGGGCGGCGATGCTGGTGGTGGTGGCGGTGCTGCTGGGCGCCGGCGGCGCCATTGTGGCGCTGTTCAGCGGGTCGCTCAGCGCCTTCAACGCAAGCCTGCCGGACTACCAGGAGCGCCTGAAGGGCCTGACCGGAGAGCTGGACACCTGGCTCGACACCATAGGCGTCCATGTATCGCGGCAGACGCTCAACTCCATCATCGACCCGACGCGCATCTTCGGCATGGCTACGGAAGTGATCCGCGGCCTCGGCGGCGTGCTCACCAACGCCTTCCTGATCCTGCTGACGGTGATCTTCATCCTGTTCGAGGCCAACAGCCTGCCGAGCAAGCTGCGCGCGGCCATGCGCGCGCCGGAGGCATCCCTCACGCACCTGCACGAGGTGATGCACACCATCAACCGCTACATGTTCCTGAAGTTCTGCACCAGCCTGCTCACGGGCCTGCTGCTGTGGGCCTGGCTCAGGTATCTGGGCGTGGATTTCCCGGCCATGTGGGGCATGCTCGCCTTCCTGCTCAACTTCGTGCCCACCATCGGCTCCATCATCGCCGGCATACCACCGGTGATGCTGGCGCTGATCCAGCTCGGCATCAATGACGCACTGCTGGTGACTGCAGGCTACATGCTGGTGAACATCGGCATCGGCAACTTCCTGGAGCCGCGCATCATGGGTCAGGGGCTGGGGCTCTCCACGCTGGTGGTGTTCCTGTCCCTGATCTTCTGGGGCTGGGTGTTAGGCCCCGCCGGCATGTTCCTGTCGGTGCCGCTGACGATGGCGCTCAAGATCGCACTCGGCGCCAACCACCAGACCTATCCCATCGCCGTGATGCTCGGCCCCGCCGACGAGGCGCGCGCGCTGACCGCCGCCGGGCGCGACCGCTCCTTGCCGCTGACGCCGCCGGCACACAGCGGCGGCGGCGAGCTGGGCGAGCAGCGCTCCCAGCCGCAGGACCGTCCCGCAGAGACCTTACCCCACCGCCCATGAGCCTCACCATCGACAGCCTGGGCGCGCTGCTCATCGTGCTGCTGGCCGGCTGGTTGTGGCTCACCACGCTGCGGGCGCGGGAGCTGGCGCTTGCCCATGCGCGCCGGGCCTGCGAGCACGCGGGGGTGCAGTTGCTGGACCAGGCCGTCGCGCTGCGCGCTGTGGGGGTGCGCTGGACGGCGCAGGGGCTGCGCATTCGGCGGCATTATCGCTTCGAGCTCAGTGCCGATGGGGTGGAGCGGCGCTTTGGGCAGGTGGTGCTGCTCGGGCTGCGGCTGGAGGCGCTCCAGCTGGATACCGGCGCAGCGCAGCCAGGCGCCTATGACGAGACCGACGCAGGATAGGGTTGGTCATTCGCTCCCGCCCAGGGCGGATAGCGGTGTCGCACAGCGGCGTCGCATACCTGGGCCGCACAGCGGGGCTGGAGATGGCGCGCGCTGGACGCCGCGAGGCAGGATACCGGGCAACAGGGGGCGACCAGGCGGCCTATTTGACCACCCGGAGCGTGGGTCTCGGCGGCTTGCCGCCGTCCTTGTCCCCGCCGTCCGTCGCCTGGTCATCCCCGTCGCCGCCCTCCGCATCCATCGGCTCCTCCTCCGGGAACAGCATGCCCTGGCCGTTTTCGCGCGCGAACAGGCCGAGCACCGCCTGGGGAGCCAGCTCGATGGCGAAGGGCTGGCCGCCGAAGCGCGCGGAGAAACGGATCTGCTCATTGCCCATGTGCAGCCCGTGCACGGCCTGCGGTGCGACGTTCAGGACGATCCGACCGTCGTCGGCGAACTCCATGGGCACGATGGCGGACGGGTGCTCCGCATCCACCATCAGATGCGGCGTCATGCCATTGTCGATGATCCAGTCGTAGATGGCGCGGATCAGATACGGGCGGTTCGAGGTCATGGCGGTCACCGGAAGTGCGGTGATGACAGGACTGCAGAGCAGACGACGGGCGGCCTTCAGGCGAGATCGGCGACCATCTCGCGCTCGGCGTCCGACAGGCTGCGCCGGAACGAGGGCCACTCGAAAATGCGCGTGCTGTACTCGGTGACGGCGACGGCGGCAGCCGGCAGGTCCACACCCAGCGCCGGCAGACGCCACAGCAGGGGCGCGACACAGCAGTCCACCAACGAGAACTCGTCGCTCATGAAGAACGGGCTGGCGCCGAAGATGGGCGCGGATGCGGTAAGGCTGTCGCGAAGCTCCGTGCGGGCCTGGGCCGCCGTTTCCTCGTCACCGAGGCTGATGCGGCCCATCAGGGAATACCAGTCGCGATCGACGCGATACATGAAAAGCCGCGCACTGGCCCGGCCCACCGGGTCCACGGGCAGCAGCGGCGGATGCGGAAAACGCTCGTCGAGGTACTCCATGATGATCTGAGACTCGTACAGGCTCAGGTCCCGATCCACCAGCGTCGGCACGGTGCCGTAGGGATTCGCCTCCAGCACCGGTGCGGGCAGGTCCTGGGCATCCACATCGACAATGTCGATGCTGATCTTCTTTTCCGCCAACACCATGCGCACGCGGTGGCAGTAAGGGCATTTCGGATCGGAGAAGAGCGTCATCACACCACAACTCTCGGCAACCGCCGGCATGGCACGTCGCTGCGGCGGCCACCTGGGTGCCGGCGGCCCAGGGGCGTGTGTCCTGCGGAAGCGTGCCGCCGCGGCGCGCTCGTGACGGCGGCGGGGATCGGCGTCCGGAGGCTAAGCATACACCGAATTACCCTGGATCATTTTGCCGCGACGAGCGCCCAAGGCCACCATCTCGCGTGACCTGAACAGCCTGCGCGGTTCCAAAGGAACCTCTGCCAACCAACCAAGAGCGCCCGCATCGCCCGGCAATGGATGCCGCACGACGCGGGCGCTGTTGGCCTGTCGGTGACGGTGCCAGGGGCTGCTCACCCAGGAAAGCACCGCCAATCGGCCGAGCCGGTCTGCCGAGGCGGTCAGGCGTGCCGAGTCAGCCGGACCGGGATGACCGCATCGGACTGACTGAACGGCGCTGAGGGCCGTCCGGTGAGGGTCCGGCCCCTCGGGCTCAGTGCACGTCCTTCCAGAACTCCTTCTTCAGGTAGAACGCCAGCAGGAACATCAGTCCCAGGAACAACAGCACATACAGCCCCAGGTTGCGGCGCTCCAGCTTATAGGGCTCGCCGACGTAGGTGAGGAAGTTGGTGATGTCCCGGACCATGGTGTCGTATTCCTTCACCGTGAGCTCGCCGGGCTCCACCAGCTCCACATCGATGACGTGCGGCTCGCCGCCTCCGCCGTGGTGCTCAGCGTAGACAGGCTTCTGGACACCCTGGAGATTGATCAGCGCGTGCGGCATGCCGACCTTGGGAAACACCAGGTTGTTGACGCCGTAGGGCCGCGAATCGTCCACGTAGTACGATTTCAGGTAGGTGTAGACCCAGTCCGGACTGCGCCAGCGTGTCACCAGGGTCAGGTCCGGGATCTCCGTCCCAAACCACTTCTCGCCGTCGGCCGGCCGCAGCGCGTTGGTCATCATGTCCCCGGGCTTGGCGTCACCGAAGATCAGATTCTCGCGCAGCTCGTCCTCGGGGATGCCGAGATCCTTCGCCATGCGGTTGTAGCGCATGTACTTCAGCGAATGGCAGCCCTGGCAGTAGTTGGCATAGTACTTGGCACCACGCTGCAGCGACGCCTTGTCCTTCAGGTCGATGTCGGCGTCTTCCAGCTCCGGCCCATGGCCGCCGGCGGCCCCGGCGGTGAACGGCAGCAGCAGCAGGACGCCCGCGATCAGAAGCTTTTTCATGTGGTCACCCTCTCCGGCACGGGCTTGGTCTTCTCGAGCTTGGTGTAAATCGGCATCAGCAGGAAGAAGGCGAAGTACACGACGGTGAAGATCTGCGACAGCAGCGTGTACAGTTCCGACGCCGGCTGCAGGCCCAGATAGGCGAGCACCACGAAGGACACGACGAAGGCAGCAAGGAAGAGCTTCGACAGGATGCCCTTGTAGCGGATGGAGCGCACCGGGCTGCGGTCCAGCCAGGGCAGCAGGAACATGATCAGGATCGCGCCGAACATGACCACCACACCGGGGAACTGCGAGCCGCCGATGGGGGGCACCGCGCGCAGCATCGCGTAGTAAGGCGTGAAGTACCAGACCGGCGCAATGTGCTCGGGTGTCTTCAGCGGATCGGCCGGCTGGAAGTTGGGCGCCTCAAGGAAAAGTCCGCCGAGATCCGGCGCGTAGAACACCACCAGCGAGAAGATGGCCGCGAACACCACCAGCCCGACGATGTCCTTCACCGTGTAGTAGGGGTGGAAGGGAATACCGTCCGCCGGTGCCGTATCGCTCCACTTGTTGCCTTTCGGGCCTTTCTTGATTTCGATTCCGTCCGGGTTGGTGGAGCCCACCGTGTGCAGCGCCACGATGTGCAGAAACACCAGCGCTGCGAGGATGAACGGGATCACGAAGTGGAAGGCAAAGAACCGGTTCAGGGTGGTGTCCGAGATGACATAATCGCCACGGACCCAGGTGGACAGGTCCTCCCCGACACCGGGCACGGCGGCGAAGAGGTTCACGATAACCTGCGCACCCCAGTAGGACATCTGACCCCAGGGCAGCAGATAGCCGAAGAAGGCCGTGGCCATCATGGCAAGGTAGATCACCACGCCGATGATCCAGAGCAGCTCACGCGGCTTTTGGTAGGAGCCCCACATGAGCCCGCGGAACATGTGCAGATACACCAGGATGAAGAAGAACGACGCCCCGGTGGAGTGCATGTAACGGATCAGCCAGCCCCAGTTGACGTCGCGCATGATGTACTCCACCGATGCGAACGCTTCTTCTGCTGACGGCTTGTAGGACATGGCCAGCCACAGACCGGTGACGATCTGAAGCACCAGCACCACCAGTGCCAGCGAGCCGAAGAAGGACCAGAAGCCCATGTTCTTCGGCGCATAGTATTGGGCGAGGTGGTCGTTCCAGACCGCCATCACCGGGAAACGCTTGTCGAGCCAGCCGAGGAAGCCCCCCGGGGCCTGGCCGGCAGCGGTTGCCGTGGTTTCTGCGCTCATCAGGCCGCTCCTTCATCCTCGCCGACGAGGATGGTGTTCTCGTTGACGTATTGGTGTTTCGGGATCACCAGGTTGGTCGGTGCCGGCACGCCCTTGTACACGCGCCCCGCGAGGTCGAACTTCGAGCCGTGGCAGGGGCAGAACCAGCCACCCTTCCAGTCGGCGCCGAGATCGTCCGGTGCGAACTCGGGCCGGTAGGTGGGCGAGCAGCCCAGATGGGTGCAGATGCCGATGGCAACGAAGTACTCGGGCTTGATGGAGCGCGTCGGGTTGGCGCAGTAAGGCGGTTGTTGCGGAACCTCGGAGCCCGGGTCCACCAACTTGGGATCCAGCGTCGACAGCGCCTCCAGCATCTTGTCCGTGCGACGGACGATCCAGATCGGCTGCCCGCGGTATTTGACGCGCAACAGGGCGCCCGGTTCCAGCTTGCTCACGTCCGCCTGCACCGGGGCGCCGGCGGCGCGCGCCTTGGCGCTCGGGTTCATCGAAGAGATGAAGGGCACGGCGACGAAGCCCACCCCCACGGCGCCCACGGCACTCGTCGCGGTGACGAGCACGCGTCTGCGCTTTTGATCCACGCCTTCTGCGTTCATTGTCTGGTCGACCCCCGCTGGGCCCGATGCCTGCCGAGCGCCGGCGCGAAGATGCCGGAGCAGCTAAGACCTCGGGCGGTCAAAAGAAAATCAGAATATCGGAAAGCTCTTCTCGGCGAATCGCACATTGTCCGTGATCGATCCGCACCGGGTCAAGGATAACCCTTATGCCGGGCGGCGCCGACACCGCCGCCGGCACTGTCCCTCCCGCACCCCGGTCAAGAGACCCCCATTGCACGAAAAAGTGCACCCCGCGACGACGACAATGCGCAAAAACCGCTGATTCCAAGGGTGAAACGACATCAGGCAGGATTGTCGATGTCGATGAAGCGGTGCATGAGCCCGAAGCGCTCCGCGAGGTGCTCGCCCAGCGCCTGGACGCCGTAGCGCTCCGTGGCATGATGGCCCGCCGCGATGTAATCCACGCCGAGCTCGCGGGCCTGGTGCACCGTGGGCTCCGACACCTCGCCGCTCAGATACAGGTCCACGCCGAGCGCCGCCGCCTGCTCGATGAAGCGTTGTGCCGCACCCGTGCACCAGGCGATGCGCTGCACCGGGCGGCCCACGGCGGGCACGTGCAGCGGCGTGCGCCCAAGCCGCGTCGCCACCTGGGCCGCCACCGCCTCCCCCGGCAGGGGCGCCGGCAGCTCGCCCGTCCAGATGAGCCCGTCGGCGCTCGCGGGTGCGGCCCCGTGGATGCCCAGCACCGCCGCCAGGCGACGGTTATTGCCGAGCTCCGCGTGGATGTCCAGCGGCAGGTGATACGCGAGCAGCGCCAGCCCGCCCTGCACCGCCGCCCGCACGCGCCGGCCGTGCATGCCCACCAGCCGCGGGTCCTCGCCCTTCCAGAACCAACCGTGATGCACCAGCAGCGCATCGGCGTCGTCGGCGACGGCGGCCTCGATGAGTGCCAGGCTCGCGGTGACGCCGGTCACCAGCCGGCGCACCGGCCGTGCGCCCGCGAGCTGGAGGCCGTTGGGGCAGTAGTCGCTGATGCTGTCAGCGGCGAGCAGCTGGTCGCACCAGCGGCTGATCTCGGTGATGTCCGTCATGTCCCCGGGGTACTGTGCCGTTGTTCCGGATTGCCCTGCGCCCGCGCGCCGACCCGACCAGGCCCAGCGCGAGCGCGGGCGGCGACCCTGCGCGCAGGACCGGTCGCGCCAAAGGGCCGCCGGGCGCGCGCCGCGATGCGGTCGCCGCGTGCGCATGCTAGCTTAACGGCCATGACCCATGGGCTCAAAATGCTCGCGACCGCCGCCCTCGGCTTCGGTGCCGGTGCGGCGGCCGTCGCCACCGTGCTGGTGCTGTACGGCCCGGGACGACCGGCCGCACCGGCGCCGCTCGCCAGCGCCGGCGTCGCCTCCTACGCAGATGCCGTGGAGCGCGCCGCGCCGTCGGTACTGCGGGTGTTCGGCCAGCGCTATGCCCCTCCCGGGAGCAAGCCCGGTGTCGAGCCCGGGACGGTGCCGGCGCCACCGGCAACCGGTGCCGCCCCGGGCTTGAGCCGCGGCTCTGCGGTGGTGGTGTCTGACGACGGCCTGCTGGTGACCAGCGCACACCTGGTGACGCAGACGGACGCCATCGGCGTGCAGCTGCCGGACCGGCGCATCCTGGATGCCGAGCTGCTCGGCATCGACACACCCACGGACCTCGCCGTGCTGCGCATCGCCGAATCCGCCGGCCCCGCCATCGCAGTGGGCGACCCGGCGGCGCTGCGTGCGGGGGACGTGGTGCTCGCCATCGGCAATCCCTTCGGCCTCGACCAGACCGCGAGCCTCGGCATCGTCAGCGCCCTGGGCCGCTCGCACCTGGGCCTCACCGAGATCGAGGGCTTCATCCAGACCGACGCCGCCATCAATCCCGGCAATTCCGGCGGCGCGCTCATCGACACCCAGGGCCGCCTGGTGGGCATCAATGCCGCCATCATGTCCGACAGCGGCTATTCGGAGGGCGTGGCCTTCGCCATCCCCGCAGACCGCGTCATGCGCGTGGTGGCCGACATCACCGCCAACGGGCGAGTCCGGCGCGGCTGGATCGGCATCGGCGGGCGCACCCTGGACGCGGCGCTCGCGCAGCGCTTCGGTCTGCGCGCGCCGCAGGGCGTCTTCGTCACCCGCGTGGTCCCGGGCAGTCCGGCGGCGACGGCGGGCCTGCGCGCGGGCGATGTCATCGTTGCCGCCGGCGGCCGAGCCGTGACCGATTCCCCGGCCCTACGGGAGGCCGTCATCGCCGCCGGTGCGGGACGGGAGCTGAGCCTTGCCGTCTGGCGGGGCAGCGAGCAGCTCAGCACCCGCGTGCAGACGGCGCTGCGCCCGGGCGGCGCAGAGCGGGTGGCGACCCGGGAGTGCCTCGATACGGCCGGCGACGGCTGCTGACAGGGCAGCGGGTATGATTACAACCCCTCAGCCGCGCTGCGGATAGAGCGGCGCCAGCGGCTCATCCCCCCGCCCGGACCCAGGCGGCTTGCTGCGCGCCGTCAGGACCGGGAGCACCTGCTCCGCGAAGGCCGCACCCTGCCAGCTCCCGCCGCCAGGGCCGTAGAGGCTCGCCTCCAGGCCAAGCACGGCCGAGGCCGCCTGCGCCCCGGTGGCGGAGCCATCCGCGGCGAGCCGGGCGGCGACGCCGCCCAGGCTCGTCGGCGCCGCCGGCCCCCAGTATCGGCGCGCCAGCGCCAGCACCGCAGTCGCCGCACCGCGGGGATCGTTCGCCGCAGAGGCCGCGCGCAGATCAGTGGCGGCGCGCCCACCGCCGGGCCGGGGGATGCTCACCGACGGCTTGGTGTGCGCTCCGGCAGCGCGCGGACGCCAGCGCCACGCCCGGGGCAGGCGATGGCGCAGACGCCACAGCAGCAGCGCACCGCCGACCACCAGCGCCGCCAGCAGCAGCCAGCCCACGGGCCGGCGGGTCTCGGCGAGCCGGTTGGGGACGGATGGCGCCGGCGCCGGTGCGCCTGCGTCGCCGGCTGGTGCGGCGGCGGAGCCCGTCTCCTCCGGCGCCGCTGCATCCACGCCCGGAGCACGGCCTGGCTGCGACGCGCCGGCGGTGCCGGCAGCCGGTGCATCGGCACCCGCAGGCCCCGCCACCTGAAACCGCCGCGCCGGGACCACTGTGACCCGCTCGCGGCCCGCGTCCACATCCCACCAGCGGACGCGGATCTCCGGGAAGGTCAGGCTGCCGCCGGCGGTGGGCATGACCGTGACCTGTTGGCGACTCAAACCGAAAAGCTGCTCGCCGTCCGTACGCGTCTCGGCCTCCACCTGGTCCGCATACACGCGCACCCCCGCCGGCGCCGGGACCTCGATCTCGGGGATCTGCGAGCCCGCAAGCCCGGTGGCGGTCACGGTGAGCGTGCGGGTTGCGGGCTCGCCCCGGGCGAGCTCGGGCGGATCGCGCTCCCAGGAGTCGGCAATGTCAAGCGCCCGGGCCGGCAGCCACCAGCGCCCGCTGAAGGCGTCCGGCTGCGGCTGCACCTCGAGGGTCACAGCCCCGGAGCGGGCGCGCACCGGCTCGCCGCGCTCGAACAGACCCGAGCTGAAGCGCTCGAACACCGGGTCCCGGAACAGCTGGGCCAGGCGGTCGTCGCCGAAGGGCCGGTCGTCGCCCCCGCGCAGCTCACCGGAGAACGTGGCCGGCTCGATGCGCAGCGCCCCACTGCGCTCCGGGCTCAGACTGAAGCGCCGCTCGATGACCTGATAACGGCGGCTGTTGCGCCTGGTGCTGAACTGTACGTCCTCACCGAGGCGCTCCAGCACGGCGCCGTCGGGACGCGGCGTCGTCAGGTCACCGCCGCGCAGCGGCAGCGCGCTGTAGAGCCGCACCGTGAGAGGCACCTGCTGCTGTACGTACACGGGGCCATCGCCGCCGCCCACCTCCAGCTCCAGAAAGACATCGTCGCCCGGGGCGCCGGTTGGGCCCTGGGGCAGCGCCGTGACTTGCAGGCGCAACGGCTGGGTCCGCTCTTGGCCAACGGTGAAGGGCGGCACCTCAATGGCGCCGGCGCGCTTCGGCGCCAGCGTCACCTGCCAGGTGCGCATGGCACTCTGGCGTCCGTTGATGAGCTCGATGCGGCTGCCGCTGCTGGTGCCGAGCACCTCGAAGTCCGCGTCCAGCACACCGAGGTCCGGCTGCCCGCCGCCGAGCCCGTCGCTTTCGATGGTCAGGGTGACGGTGTCGCCCGTGTGCACCTCTGTGCGGTCGAAGCGTGCCCGCACCTCCGCCGCCGCTGCGGCGGACCAGAGCAGCACGGCCACCAGCACCGCCGCCAGCCAGGCCCGCTGCCTGCTCGCGATCATGTCATCACCTCCAGCCTGCCCGCGAGTGGACCAGTCACCAGGGGTCCTCCGCCATCCCACCCTGGTTGCTGCCGGCCCGCATGCGGTACTGATACAGAAACTTGCGCCGCAGCAGCCCCGCCGGGTCGTCCGGAATGCGGCGCAGCCATTGGTCCGCCGCCTGCCGGGCCTCGAGCTGTGCCGGGTCGGGTGCACTGCCGCCGGCGGCGCTCGCCGGGGCGTCGTCATCCGTCTCGCCGCCGCCCGCTGCACCGGCCGCACCACTGCTTGCATCGGCAGCATCCGCAGCGCCGCCCGCCTCGGTGCGAGCGGCGTCGGCCTCGGTGCGAGCGGCGTCGGCCTCGGTCCGATAGTCCTCTGCGGCCCGCTCCTCGCCGGCGCGGCGCTCGTCGCCGGCGCCCGGCTGCGGCGCATCGCCCTGATCGCCGTCTCCCGCCGGCTGCTGTGCGCTCCCGGCCTGCTGGTCAGCGGCGTCCGCACCCGCCTGGGATGGCGCCTGCGCGCCGTCATCGGACCCGGCTTCACCGTCCTCGGATGCGGTCTGCTCCTCGCCGGCGCCGGCGCCGCTGGACTCGGCCGCGTCGCCGGTGCGCTCGCTGCCGTCGTCACCGCGCTCACCCGCCTGGGCTGCACCGGCATCGCCGCCGCTGCCGCCGCCCTCGCCCGCGTCGGCCTGGGACTGGGCATCACCGCCGGATTGGCCTTCCGAGCCGTCCTGGCTCTGGCCGTCTGCATCGGCGTCCTGCGGCTGCTCCTGCTGCCGGTCCTGCTCGCGCTGCTGGTCGCGCTGCTGCAGGGCCTCCAGCACCCGCTCGCGGTTGTAGACGGCATCATCCATGCCGGGCACGCGCGCAAGGGCGGCATCGTAGGCGGCCACCGCATCTTCCAGGCGCCCGGCCCGGGCCAGGGCATTGCCGCGGTTGTAGTGCGCCTCGGCATCGTCCGCCGCCGCATAGGTCTCGGCGGCGGCCTCGAAGTCGCCCAGGCGGTAGCGGGCGGCGCCGCCGCGGGACGGGTCTTGGGCGAGCTCGGCGGCACGGGCGTAATCGCCGCGGCTGAGCGCGCCCGCCGCCTGCTGGTCGCGGCGCTGCCAGAGCGAGCGCCAACGCTCGCCCCAGCCGGGCGCCGCCGGCTCCGCAGCTTCGCGCATGTCCGCGCTGCCGGCCTGTGCCAGCACCGGGGCCGGGGGGACGAGACCCAGGCTCAGCGCGAGCAGCGCCGGTGTCAACAGCCAGCCCCGGCGGAAGCCCAGCGCCGCCAGCGGCAGCAGAGCCAGCGTCACCCAGGGGCCGAGCTCCTTCCAGACATCGGCCTGCATCGGGTCCTCGTCGTCGCGCACCCGCCCGCTCTCGTCCCGGGCCAGCGCCGCGCGCAGGTCGCTGTCATCCACCGCGATGCGGGCATAGTCGCCGCCGCCGTGGCGGGCGAGGGAGCGCAGCTTGCCTTCCGGCAGCTCCGCGATAACGGCACCGCGGGAGGTGCGCACGCCGGGCACCGCGGCGCCCTCGGGCGTGCCGACGCCGATCACCGCGAGCCGATGCCGGGCCCGGCGCAGGTCGGCGGCGGCGGCACGGGCGCGGGCACCGCCTTCGTCGTCGGTGAGGAGCACGACCTCGCCGTCCTGCACACCGGCCTGACGCAGCAGCCGCAGCGCCTCCTGGATGCCGAGGTCCGGGCGGCTGCCGGCCGCCGGCATGATCTCGGGCGACAGCGCCGGCAGCATATTGCGGATGGTCTCGGCGTCGTCCGTGAGCGGAGCGACGGCGAAGGCGTCCCCGGCGAAGACCACCAGCCCAACCTGGCCGTTGCGGCTGCGGCGCAGGATGTCCTCCACCTTGAAGCGGGCGCGCTCCAGGCGGTTCGGCGCCAGGTCCTCGGCCAGCATGGACTGGGAGAGGTCCAGCGCCACCACCCGCGCCGCCGCGTCCCGGAAGGCAGGCACCGGCACGCGCTCGAAGGTGGGGTTGGCCAGTGCCACCACCGCCACCAGCCAGCCGACCCCGAGCAGCACCAGCGGCCAGCGCTTCGGCCGGCCCTCGGCGCCCACCGTGAGCGCCGCCAGCAGATGCGGCTCCACCACGCGGCGCCAGGCCCCGGCACCGCCGCGGCTGCGGGACAGGTCCGCCAGCAGCAGCGCAAGCGGCAGCAGGGCCAGAAGCCAGCCGGGGCTCAGAAAGTGGAAATCAGCCGGCATGGGCACCTCCGGCGGCGGCCGGCTGCGCGCTGGGCGGCGGGGCTGGGAACGGCCCGGTAATGGATGGCGGGCGCATGGACAGGGGGCACATGAACAGGCGGCGCGTTGGCACCATCAGCCGAGCCTCCCGGCGAGACCGGCGCGGCCCGCCGCCGCCAGCGCACTCAGCACCAGCGCAGCGGCCAGGGGCCAGGCGTAGAGCTCGTCCACCGGTCGGAAGGTGGCCTGATCCGAGGCCACCGGCTCCAGCTCGTCCAGCATGGCGTAGATGGCCTGGAGCTCCCCCACGTCCCGGGCGCGGAAGTAGCGCCCGCCCGTGGTCTCGGCGATGGCCTTCAGCGTGCCCTCGTCCAGCGGGTTGCGGCCCAGGGTGAGCCCATAGGCGCTGCGCGGGTCGCCGCCGACGCCGATGGTGTGGATGCGCACCTCGGCCGCCGCCGCCAGCTCCGCGGCCTTGAGCGGGCGGATGGTGCCGGCGGTGTTGGCGCCGTCGGTGAGCAGGATCAGCACCCGCTCGTCGGTGTCGGCATCGCGCAGGCGCTTGACGGCGAGCCCGATGGCATCGCCGATGGCCGTCTCACGGCCGGCGAGGCCGACGGCGGCCTCGAACAACAGGGTACGGGCCGTGTCGCGGTCGAAGGTGAGCGGCGTCTGCACATAGGCCTGCTGCCCGAACAGGATGAGACCCACGCGGTCGCCCTCGCGGCGCTCCATGAAGTCCCCGGCCACGGCCTTCACCGCCGTCAGCCGGTCCACGATGCGCCCGCCGATGACCATGTCCTCCTCGCGCATGGAGCCGGAGATGTCCACCGCGAGCATCAGGTCACGCCCCGCCAGCGGCAGGGCCACCGGCTCGCCGATCCATTGCGGGCGCGCCGCCGCCAGCACCAGCAGCGCCCAGGCCAGGAGCCCCAGCAGCGCAGGCCAGCGCGCCGGCGGCAGGCCGGGGCGCTCGCCCTCCGCCAGCGCCGCGTAGAAGGGCACCCGCAGGGCGCCGCCGCCGGCCGCCGCCCGCGGCAGCAGCCGGCGCACCAGCCAGGGCAGCGGCAGCAGCACCAGCACCCAGAGATGTGCGAGCGTGAGATCCATACGGGTCAAAGATTCTGTCGCAGCCAGCGGCGCGCAAGGGCCAGCAGGGCCGGGGCATCGCAGTCCTGCCGCGGGGCATAGGCGCCGTCGGCGAGGACGCGGCCGGGCCCATCGGCAAAGCCGCCGGCGCCGCCGGTACGGTCGAGGAAGGCGAGCCAGTCAGCGCCCGTCAGGGCCGCCACCTCAGCGCGGGGGAAGCGACTCAGGGCCGCGCGCTTCAGCAGCGCGGACACCGCCGCCACCAGCGCGGGTCCGCACTCCGCACCCCGCATGCCATCGAGCTCGGCAAGGACGCGCTCGCGCCGCCGCCGGCGCCGCCAGGCCCGGGCCAGACGCAGCAGGGCCGGCGCCAGTGCCGCCAGCAGCAGCAGGCCCAGCAGCCACCAGCCGGGCGCAGGCGGCCAGCCGGGGGGCGCGCCGGGCATGTGGATGTCGCGCAGGTGCAGCTGCTCCGGCGCCCCCAGGGCCGGATGCGCCGGCGGCAGCGCCCCGGCGCCGGTCTGGGTGGTGCCCTGTGGGTCTGTGGGGGTGGTCATGCCGCGGGCACGGCCTGCGCCTGTGGCTGCCCGGACGCCGCCGTACCCGGGCGCGCCCGCAGCAGCTCTGTGAGGGTGGCCATGGGGTCGGCGTCGGTCATGCAGCGCACCAGGGGCACGCCGTTGGCGTCCATGAGCTGCGCCACCTCGGCCTGGCGGGACGCGAAGTGACTGCGCCAGCGCTTGCGCTCGCGCACATCGGCGGCATCGAAGAGGCCGCGGCGGCGGCCGTCGCTGATGCCGTAACGCCCGGGGGGCGGCGGCGCCAGCTCCAGCGCATCCAGGAGCTGGACCGCCAGCAGGTCATTGTTCCGGGCCAGGTTGGCGAGGTGCCGTCCCGTGTCCGCATCCAGGCGATAGAAGTCCGAGAGCAGGAACACCAGGCTGCCGGGCCGGGCCACCCGGCGCAGGCGCACCAGGGCGTCGCCGAGGCCGCTGTGCGGCTCGGTGGCCGCCGCGTCCACCAGCTGCATGCGCCGCCGCGGGTCACCGGCATCCACCAAGGCTCGGATCAGGCGCATCTGGCCACGGCGCCCGCCACGGGGCGAGAGCTCCGTGTGGCCGCCGTTGAAGAGCAGCGCCCCCACCCGGTCACCGCGGGCCACAGCGGACCAGCCGATGAGCGCCGCGAGCCGGGCCGCCTGCACCGACTTGAACACGCCCCGGCTCGCAAAGAACATGCTCGGGCCGAAGTCCACCAGCAGCACCACCGGGCGCTCGCGCTCCTCGTCGAAGACCTTGACGTGCGGATCCCCGGCGCGCGCGGTGATGCGCCAGTCCATGTTGCGGATGTCGTCGCCGGCCTGGTAATGGCGGGACTCCCGGTAGTCCATGCCGCGACCGCGAAAGCGCGAGCGATGGGCGCCGGCGAGGGCCGCGCGGGAGGTGGTGGCGCGCTTGAGCTTGAGGCGCTCGGCCCGGGCACGCAGGCCGATCAGGGCCTCGGCATCGACCCGGATGGCGGGATTGTCGATGGATTCAGTCATGGCTTCGGTGGACAGCGTTACCGGCAGAGCGGTGCGAGGCGCGCATGCCCCGGCCCAGCGCCCGTCAGCCGGACCCGCCCTTCAAGCTTCACCCTTCAAACCGCCGGCACCTGCCGGATCAGCTCGGCGACGAAGGCGTCGGTGCTGACGCCCTCCGCCTCGGCGGCATAGCTCAGCAGCACGCGGTGGCGCAGCACGTCGTAGGCCACGGCGTGCACGTCCTCCGGGGTCACGTAGTCGGCACCGCGCAGCCAGGCATGGGCACGGGCGCAGCGGTCCAGCGCAATGGTGGCGCGCGGGCTCGCGCCATAGTCCACCAGCCGCGCCAGCTCGGCGTCGTAGGGTGCCGGGTCCCGGGTGGCCAGCACCAGCTGGATCAAATACTCCTCCAGCTGCTCGGCCATGTGCAGGTCCATGACGGCATCGCGGGCGGCGTTGATCTGCGCATGCTCGATGCGGGGCGCCGTGTCCGTTGCGGGCCGATGCAGGCGTCCGCGTGCCTCGGCCCGGGCGATGTCGAGGATGCTGCGCTCGGAGGCCGGGTCCGGATAGTCCACCCGCACGTGCATCAGAAACCGATCCAGCTGCGCCTCGGGCAGCGGATAGGTGCCCTCCTGCTCGATGGGGTTCTGCGTGGCCATCACCAGGAAGGGCGAGGGCAGCTGGTAGGTGCGCCCGCCGACGGTGATCTGGCGCTCGCCCATGGCCTCCAGCAGCGCCGACTGCACCTTGGCCGGGGCGCGGTTCACCTCGTCCGCGAGCACCAGGTTGTGAAACAGCGGGCCGGGCTGAAACTGGAAGCCGCCGGTCTCCGCCCGGTATACATCGGTGCCGGTGAGATCGCCCGGCAGCAGGTCCGGCGTGAACTGCACGCGCTGGAAATTGCCCTCGATACGCGCCGCGAGCTCTTTCACGGCCGTGGTTTTGGCAAGCCCCGGGGCGCCCTCCACCAGCAGGTGGCCATCGGCGAGCAGGGCGATCAGCAGGCGCTCGATGAGCGCATCCTGCCCGACAATGCGCCCGCGCAGGTCCGAGCGCAGGCGGGCGAAGGCGGCCTGATCCCTGCTCGGCGCGGTGCTGCCCTCAGGCGCCGCCTGGGCGGCTGCGGGCTCGGGATTCGGCTGCGACATTCAGTACGCTCCTTAAGTGCATGTGTCTGCCTGCGGGTGCGACGCCGGCGGCGCGCGACCCCTTATCGCGCGACGCCCGAGTCTGCCATGGGTTGGCTTAACCCCGGGCTGCCTGCGCCTTACCAAGCTGTAATCCGCGACAGCAGCAGACCGGCGGGCGGCGGGCTGTGGCGGGCCTGAGCGCGCGGCCTTAGGATTGCCGCCCACGCCCCGGGGCGCTCTGCGTGCGGACGCCGCCGCCGCTATACTGGTGGCTCTGCTACGCAGCCACGCCGGCTCCGCCGCCGCTTCATCCTTATCTCGATGCGCACCTTCACTGCCTTCACCAGTCTGTCGCTGCACGGACGCCGGTCACGGCGCAGTGACGGTGACGGGCGGCGAGTGCGCGCGCGGGCCGCCGCGAAGCGGTTATGGGGGCGGCCGGGCGGTCTGCCCACAGGGCATTGGCCCCGCGCCTGCTCTGTCGTCGGCCGGCAGGCTCTGGCGTCGTGCTGATGCCCCCCGCAACGGCCCATGCCGGGCGCCGCGTCGAAGCGCGGGCGGCGGACGGCCCGCCGGCCCTGATGCGCCGACTGCGCGAGCACACCGCAGCGGTGCACGCGGCCACCGAGGCCCTGCCCCTGATGCACAGGTTGCTGTCGGCATACCCCAGCGGCGAGGACTACCGGTGCTATCTGCACGCCTTGCACGGCGTCTACGCAGCGCTTGAGCCCGCACTCTACGCCGCCGTGCCGCAGCGGCTCCGCAGCGAGCTTGGCATCGCCCCCAAACTGCCCGCGCTGCTCCAGGACCTGCAGGCGCTGCACGTCGCCGACCCGCACCCAGCGGGCGCCGCCGCCATCGGCAGCATGCCGAAGCCCGACCGCTGCGCGCGTGTCCACCCGCTGCTGAAGGCTGCGGAGCCGCGGCGCACGGCATCGGCCCTGGGCGGACTCTATGTGCTGGAGGGGTCCACGCTCGGCGGGCAGCTCATCGCGCGGCGGCTCAAGCACAACCGGCGCGCAAGCTCGGGCAGCGGCCCGGACGGGCCAAGTCCCACACCGCCCGCGCTGCCGACGGCCTTCCTTGAATTCCGCAACCGGCATGCGGCCGGTGACTGGCGCCGCTTCGGCAGCGTCCTGTCCGCCTGGGCGGCAGCACGCCCCGGCACCGAGCAGGCCATGCTGGACGGCGCGCTCGGCACCTTCGAGAGCGTCCACGCCGCGCTCGCCGACGCCGGCACCGCGGCGGGGCCCGGGGCGGGGCCGGGCCGGGCGAGCACCGATGCATCGGCGCTGCCATGAGCGGGCTTGCGGCAAGGCCGTCGAGCGCGCCGGCAGCCCCGGCCCCATGGCGACGCCGCCGCGCGCGGCCTTGCCCTGCGTGCGCCGTGCCTGCACCTGACCCCCATCCATCGGCACCAGCGACCTGCCCCGAGCACGGATGACGAATCTGGACCCTGGCTTCATCGACGCGTGCGAGCGCGAGGCCCTGCACCGCATCGGCGCCATTCAGCCCTACGGCACACTGCTGGGCGGGCGCATCGGCGACGCCAGCATCCGCTGCGCCGGCGCGGACCTTGCCGACTGGCTCGACGTGCCCGTCCACCGCGCCCTCGACAGACCGCTGCTGGACGTGCTGCGCGGCGGCGGTGGCCCAGGCCCCGGCGAGAGGCCTCTGGACCCGGATCACTCCGGTCTGCTCAAAGCGGCCATCGACAGCACCCCTGCGCAGCGGCGCGGTCATGCCGAGAAGCTGATGCTGGTGGACCTGGCCACGGGACCTCAGGGCCCGCTGGACGCCATCCTGTCCCGCACCGCGGAGAACTGGCTGCTGGAGCTGGAGCCGGCCCTGCCGAGCGCCCAGCAGCAGCATGCCCTGCGCCCGGTGCCGCACGCCCTGTACCGCATGCCTCACACCGCGCGCGAGTGGGAAGCCCATTGCCGGCTCCTGGCGGAGCAGATGCGCAAGCTGAGCGGCTTTGACCGCGTCATGGTCTACCGCTTCCTGCCGGACGGCTGCGGCGAGGTCATCGCCGAGGCCGCCGAGCCTGGGCTCGCGCCCTATCTTGGCCTCCGCTACCCGGCGTCGGACATCCCGCAGATCGCGCGCGACCTCTACCGGGCCAACCGCCACCGACAGATCCCCGACGTGGACGCCGCGCCCGTGCCCATCGTCGCCGCCCCTGGGTACGAACCGGACCTGACCCTGTCCGACCTGCGGGCCGTGTCGCCGGTGCACATCGAGTACCTGCACAACATGGAGGTCACGGCGTCGCTGTCGTTCTCGGTGGTGCTGAATGGAGCGCTCTGGGGCCTCATCGCCTGCCATCACAACGAGCCGCGTGCGGTGCCGCTGCAGCTGCGCGAGCGCTGTGCGGATCTGGTGCAGGTGTTCACCCTCGGCGTCTCCGGCTATCAGACCAACCAGCGCCTCGCCGCGGTGAGCGACAGCGACCGCGACATCGCCCGGCTCGCCGCCGGCATCGCCGCCTTCGAGACCGGCGCCGACCGCGACTTCCACGTCGGCGATGCCCTGCTCAAGCTGGTGCAGGCGGATGGTGCCGTGCTCGCGGATGCCCAGGGCTCCGAGCTCATCACCGTCGGCCGCACCCCCGCACCCGCGGAGGTCCGGGCGCTGCTCGGGTGGCTCGAGCGCGAGCACCCGGAGCCCGTGTTCGCCACCGACGCGCTGCCGGCGTCCTACCCGCCGGCGGGCGTCTATCAGCGCGAGGCGAGCGGCCTGCTTGCGGTGCGTGTGGGCGCCTATCGCGACGGCGAGCGCGTGGAGCGCTGCTTCGTCTGGTTCCGCCCGGAGCAGCCGCAGACGGTCTACTGGGCGGGCGATCCGCGCAAGAGCACCCTCTTCAACAGCCAGAGCGAGACGCTCTCGCCGCGGAGCTCCTTCGCCGCCTGGCTGGAGACGAAGACCGGCCATGCGGAGCCCTGGAGCGACACCGTGCTGCTGAGTGCCAAGAAGTTCCGCAGCCTGCTGCTGCGACAGGTGAACGCGGACCTGCTGCGGGAGTGAGACCGGTATGGCCGGCCGTCGGGCGGGCGGCAGGCCTGTGACCACCGCACACCCCTGACCCCTTGCGTCCTGAAGCAGCCAGTCCAAACGCAACCTTGGCCAAGAAGCGATCCAGTGGGCGCCGCCGGTTGGCTGTGGTGCTGAAAGCGCTTGCCGCTGCACTGGGCCTGCTGGTGCTGTTGTCCGTGCTGAGCGTCGGCCTGCTGCGCTGGCTGGACCCGCCCACCTCCGCCTTCATGCTCCGCCACTGGATCGCCGCGACCTGGGCCGACGCACCCAGGCCCCGCCTCTATCACGAATGGGTGGACAGCGACGCCATTGCGCCTGCCATGGCGCTGGCCGCCGTCGCCGCCGAGGACCAGCGCTTTCCAGAGCATGTCGGCTTCGATCTGGTACAGCTCAAGCAGGCGTGGGCCGACTACCAGGCGGGGGGGCGCCTGCGCGGGGCCAGCACCATCAGCCAGCAGACGGCCAAGAACCTGTTCCTGTGGCCGGGGCGGGACCCGCTGCGCAAGGCGGCGGAGGCCTGGCTCACGCTGCTCATCGAGGCCCTGTGGCCGAAGGAGCGCATCCTCACCGTCTATCTCAATATCGCCCAGTTCGGCCCGGACACCTTCGGCGTCGGCGCGGCGTCCTGGCGCTTCTTCGACCGGCCCGCAGTGGCCCTGAGCGACGGCCAGGCGGCCCGCCTCGCCGCCGTGCTGCCGAACCCCGAGGTCTACCGCGCCGAAGCGCCCTCGGCTTACGTGCAGCGCCGCACCCGCTGGATCGAGCGGCAGATGCGCCAGCTGGGTGGGGTCGGCTACCTGGAAGGCGTCTGGCCGCAGGCGGCGGCGCGTTGACCCGGGCGGCTTAGGCCGTCCAGCGTATCCACATGCGCGCACTGCCCAATAGAACGACAAGGGAAGCCGTCAGGCTCAAGACCCTCGACGATCTGCTCCTCTGCACGGAGGAGCGGGTCGAGCTCATCGGCGGCGAGATTCTGCGCCGGCCGGTGACTCAGTAAGTCGCGGCGCTCCGCCGGGCTCACACGTGCCCATAGTCCTCCCGGTCGCCGAGCCAGCGGTGGATCAGAGCCGTGACCCGCGCGCGGCCGTCGGGGGAGGCGTCTGCCAGCAGGCGGTCGGCGCCCTGCTGGGCGGCGCGCACCAGGTCCTTGTCGCGCAGCGGGTCCGCGAGCCGGAATGCGGCCATGCCCGCCTGGCGGGTGCCGAGCACCTCGCCCGCCCCGCGCATGCGCAGGTCCGCATCCGCAATGGCGAAGCCGCTCGTCTCCCGGCGCAGGATGTCCAGGCGCTCCCGGGCCGCCGCCGTGAGTGGGGCGTGGTAGAGCAGCAGGCAATAGCTCTCCACTGAGCCGCGCCCCACCCGCCCGCGCAGCTGGTGCAGCTGGGCCAGCCCGAGCCGCTCCGGGTTCTCGATGATCATCAGGCTCGCGTTGGGCACGTCCACGCCCACCTCGATGACCGTGGTGGCCACCAGCAGGTCCAGCTCCCCGGCGGCGAAGGCGGCCATGACGGGCTCCCGCTCGCCGGCCTTGACCCGCCCGTGCACCAGGCCGATGCGTAAGCCCCCCAGGCGCTCGCGTAGGTCCGCCGCCGCGTCCTCAGCGGCCTGGGCCTGCAGGGCCTCGGACTCCTCCACCAGGGTGCACACCCAGTAGGCCTGACGGCCGGCGGCGCAGGCCTTGCGCACGCGCTCGATCACCTCGTCCCGGCGGCTGTCCGGCACCGCAACGGTCTTGATGGGGGTGCGCCCGGGGGGCAGCTCGTCGATGACCGACAGATCCAGGTCCGCATAGACGGCCATGGCCAGGGAGCGCGGAATGGGTGTCGCGGTCATGATGAGCTGGTGCGGCAGTCGCCCCTGCTCGGCACCCTTCTCGCGCAGGGCCATGCGCTGGTGCACGCCGAAGCGGTGCTGCTCGTCGATGATGACGAGCCCCAGCGCCGCGAAGGTCACGTCCTGCTGGAAGAGCGCGTGGGTGCCGACGATGACCCGCGCCTCGCCGGCGGCGATGCGCGCCAGCACCTGGGCGCGCTCGGCCCCCTTGTGCCGGCCGGACAGCCAGGCGATGTCGAGCCCGAGGGGCCCAAGCCAGCCCGCCAGGCTTTTGCGATGCTGCTCGGCGAGGAGCTCCGTCGGCGCCATCAGCGCCACCTGGCGGTCGCATTCCACGGCCTGAAGGGCCGCCAGCGCGGCGACGACGGTCTTGCCGGAGCCGACATCGCCCTGCAGCAGCCGCATCATGGGCCGGGTGCCGGCGAGATCCCGGGCAATCTCGTCCACCACCCGGCGCTGGGCCGCGGTGAGCGCGAAGGGCAGCCCTGCCAGGAGCCGCCCGCGCAGGGCGCCGTCGCCGGCCAGGCCCACGGCCGCCAGGTGGCGGCGCTCCGCGCGCAGACGCCGCAGGGCCAGCTGGTGCGCCAGCATCTCGTCGAAGGCGAGCCGCAGGCAGGCGGGATGGCTGCGCTCCACCAGCGCCTGCACCTGGGCCCGGAGCTGGGTCTGCATTGGGGCCTGCATTGGAGCATCCGCCGGCGGGCGATGCACGGTCTGGATGGCCTCATGCAGCGGCGGCAGACCCAGCGGCTCGGCGATGACCGCCGGCACCAGGTCCGCCAGCGCCTGTGGATGCGCCGCCAGCAGCGCCAGCGCCTGATCCGTCAGCCCCCGCCAGGTGATCTGCTGCATGCCCTCGGTGGACGGGTAGATGGGCGTGAGCGGCACATCCACGGCGGCGCCCCCAGCGGAGCCATCGGCAGCATCGGCCGGCTGATACTGCACCTCCGGGTGCACCATCTCCAGGGTTTGCGGCCCCTGCCGCACCTCGCCGAAGCAGCGCAGGCGCGCGCCGATGCGCATCCCGTCCATCTGCGCGCGGGAGAAATGGAAAAAGCGCAGCATGAGCCCGCCGCCGGCGGCATCCCGCAGCCAGACCTTGAGCGAGCGCCGCCGCCCGTGGGCGATCTGGGCGTCTTCGACGACACCCTCCACCAGCGCCTCGTCGCCGTCGCGCAGCTCGGCGAGGGCGCGCAGCCGGGAGCGATCCTGATAACGGGCAGGCAGGTGAAACAGCAGGTCCGCCGCCGTGTGGATACCGAGCTTGTGCAGGCGCTCGGCGAGCTTGGGGCCGACCCGCTTGAGCGCGGTGACCGGGATCTGATCCAATCCCTGAGCATTCAATCCCGCCTCAGGCGGCGCCGCCGCGCTGCCGGCGGAGGGTACACTCGGGTGACGATCGGATGGAGGCGCAGGCATGCAGACGAGTCAACAGCGGTTCGAGGTGGCCACCCGCGGTCGCGGCACCACCAACATCACCAACCGGGTGCAGGAGGCGGTGCAGGCGAGCGGCATCCGCACCGGACTCTGTCACGTCTTCGTGCAGCACACCAGCGCGTCGCTGATGCTGTGCGAGAACGCCGACCCCACCGTGCGGCGTGACCTGGAGGCCTTTCTGGCCCGGCTGGTGCCGGACGGCGACCCGCTCTTCCGCCACACCGCCGAGGGCGACGACGACATGCCCGCCCATGTGCGGTCCATTCTCACCCAGATGGACCTGACCCTGCCGGTGGCGGACGGCCGCTGTGCGCTCGGCACCTGGCAAGGCGTGTTCCTGTACGAGCACCGCACCGACGCCCAGCGCCGGCAGGTGCTGGTCACGGTGCAGGGCAAGACCTGAGGCCAGACCCCGCCGTGACCCTGGTCCGCCGCGCAGGGGTCAGCCGCGCAGGCGACGTCGTCAGCCGGCGGGGCCCGGTGCCGCCTGGGCGCCGGGCTCCACCACATAGCGCGCGCTGCCGCCGTGCCGGGGCTTTCAACGCCTGCGCCAGCTGGTGCACGGTCATGGCGTAGTAGGTGCTCCTGTTGTACTTGGTGATGGTCTGGAAGTTGTCGAGGCCGATCCAGTACTCATAGCCGCCGGCGGCATCGAGCCGCAACAGGCTCACCTGTTTGTCATCCGGCAGCGCCAGCGACGGGCGCACGCCGCGGGCGGTCAGGTCGCGCACCCGGTAGCGGCTCTTGAAGCCCACGTCCATGGACTCCGGCAGCCCAGCCCCGCCCGTGGCCTGCACCGTCACCGGCTCCCCGGACCTCCAGCCGTGCTGCTGGAAGTAATGCGCGACGCTGCCGATGGCGTCCTCCTTGTCCCAGAGGTCCCGGCGGCCGTTGCCGTCGAAGTCCACGGCGTATTTGAGGTAGCTCGATGGCATGAACTGCCCGTAGCCCATGGCCCCGGCGAAGGAGCCCACGGGCTGGAAGGGGTCGAAGCCTTCCTGCCGGGCCATCACCAGGTAGTTCTCCAGCTCGTCGGTGAAATACTCGGCCCGGCGCGGATAATCGAAGGCCAGCGTCGCCAGGGCATCGATGATGCGGTGCTTGCCCATGTAGCCGCCCCATTTGGTCTCGATGCCGATGATGGCGACGATGTACTCGGGTGGGACGCCGTATTTGCGCGAGGCGCGCTCCAGCTCCGCGGCATGCTGGCTCCAGAAGGCCGTGCCGCGGCTCAGCATGGCCGGCGTGATATGCCGGGCGCGGTAGCGGGTCCAGGCGCCGTTGGGACCGGGCGACGGTCGCCACTGGCGGTTCATGTACTCGATGATCCAGTCATCCGGGCGCACCCGCGAGAAGATGCCCACCAGCTCCGCACGGGTATAGCCCTTGGCCTGCATGCGGTCAATGAAGCGCTCCACGTCGCCGCGGCCGGCATAGGGGCCGCTGGTGAGCCTGGGTGAGCTGCTGAAGCGCACGGGCGCCTGCGCCGCCGACCCATGGGCGCTGGCGAGCCTGGCCTGCGGCGCGTCGGCGGTTGGGTTGGAGCCGCAGGCGGCGAGCGGCAGCAGCAACAGGATGGTGATGATCCGAAACGGCGACGGACGCATTGATTCCCCCGGCATTGATTCCCCCGGGCCGGCTGCTGGCGCCGGCTTATGTCATTGATCGGCGGGTTGGATGTTAACGGGAAACCGAGGCGCTGTCCCGCCGGCGCGCGCCGCCGCGCCACGCATGGACGGACGCCGGGGCAACGGCCTGGGCACGGCATCAGGGGCGCACCCAGCGGCAATCAGCATCAGTCGGTGCGGCCGGGGGCCATCACAGGAGCTTGACCGGGGCAGCGATGGCCAGGACCTGGCCGAACATGAGCGGCACCAGCCACTTGAGCAGATCGAATCGGCGATGAGCCGTGAGCGCGCCCGCTCGTCCGGCGCGGCATTGAGCTGCTCGTAGAGATCGATGACCGAGGACATATTTCAATCCTGCCGGGGAAACCGGGTCGTGGCAACCGACGGCATCGCCGCGGCTTCGCGCACTGGAGCAATGGACGATGATGGACAGCAGTAACGGGCAACACGCGCGCGCGAGCACCTGCCGCGAGCGCGCATCGAAGTCCCGGGGCGTATGGGCACTCGCCCGCGCCCTGCTGGACCTGCCCTTCCCGCCCACCTGCATCCTCTGCGGCGCGGCGGCGGAGACCGGCCGCGACCTCTGCGCCGGCTGCGCTGCGGAGCTGCCGCGGCTCGGCCTCGCCTGCGTGCGCTGTGCCCTGCCGCTGCCGGCGGCGGCCGTGACCGGTTCGTCCGACGACAGCGATGGACCGCTCTGCGGCGGCTGCCGGCGCAAGCCGCCGCCCTTCCTGCGTGCCCATGCGGCCTTTCGCTACGAGCAGCCCCTGCCGGCGCTGGTGGCGGGCTTCAAGTTCAACGGCCGGCTCAACACGCTGCGGCTCATGGGGCAGCTGCTGGCGGACGCGCTGGTCGGCGCGGCGGTGGACACCCCGCAGACCATCATTCCGGTGCCGCTGCACACCCACCGGCTGCGACAACGCGGTTATGATCAGGCCCTGGAGCTGGCGCGGATCGTCGGCCGGCGCCTGGAGGTGCCGGTGGCCACCGCCGCCTGCGTGCGCACGCGCGCAACGCCGCCGCAGACCTCGCTCGAGGGCAAGGCCCGGCAGCAGAACCTGCGCGGGGCCTTCCGCACCACCGCAGACCTCACCGGCGCCCATGTGGCGCTGCTGGACGACGTGGTGACCACCACCAGCACCGTCGCCGAGGTGGCCCGCACCCTGCGCCGTGCCGGGGCCGCACGGGTCGATGTCTGGTGTCTGGCGCGCACGCCCTGAGCCGCCCCCGGGCATGCCGGTCCGCGGCTCCCAAGTAAGACGGCACGATGCCGAGGCCTGAATACCACGCGACGACAGGAGCCGAGCGCGAGCGATGAAGTTCACCCAACTCCCGGTCGGCAGCCGCTTCCTCTGGCAGGGCGAGCGCTACGCCAAGACGGGCCCGATGACGGCCCATGCCGCGGACGGCAGTCAGAAGCTCATTCCACGCAGTGCCCGCGTCGAGCCCGCGGACGCCGCCGACGGCCACCACAACGCCGCGGGCGGTGCGGCACTGCCGCGCGCCGATGTGTTGACAGCACTGGCGGCACTCACCGACAGCCTGCGCGAGCACGCCGACACCCTGGAGGGACCGCAGCGCTCGGCGCTCGGGAGCCGCATCGACCTGGCTGAGCGGGACTTTCGGCGGGCGCTGGGACTGCCTGACTGAGGGCTTGGGGGTAAGCGCTGGGGGCTGGGGGCTGGGGACCGCGGCGCCGGCCCCACCGGTCAGCGTACCGGCGGCGCGGAGCGGTCCTCGGCCCAGTCCACCACCCAGCCCTGGCCCTCGCGGCGCAGGTGCACGTGCATGTAGTCGGCGAGATCCCAGAGCCCGTGCCTGCCGTAGGCTGCCGGTGTCAGGAACCACACCAGCGCCTGCGTCGCCTCCAGATCCACCACATGCACCTGCTCCGGCACCCAGGTGGCGAGATCGCCGTCACCCGCGAGCACGTGCGCGGTCATGGCGGCGGCGAGATCCGGGCTGAAGCCCTGGCGGAAGTGCGCATAGACCGCATCACGGGTGCGGAACGCGCCGGGGTCCTCCCAGAAGGCGGCCTCCAGACCGAAGGCGAAGCGAACGGCCTCGATGACCGCCTGCACCGACTCCGAACCAGGGTCCCGGGACATGGCGGCGTGGTCCTGCCCCGTCGCAAGGGCCGCGGCCGTACACAGGCACAGCAGGGCGCACCATCGTGCAAGCCATCCGTGGCGGACGACGGAAAAGGGGCTCGGTGGCATGTCCTGCATGCAGGCGCGCGGTCGCCGCGCAAGGGCCGGGAAGCCGGCAGTATAGCGGCCATCAGCGGGGGCATCAGCGGGGGCAGCAGCGACGCCCGCCGCCCCGAACTGCCGATGGTCGGTCAGGACCGGCCCCGCCGCCGCAGCCGGCGGCGGGACTTGGGCGGGAAGCTGTGGGCTTCAGCCGGCTGGACTGGGCCCGCGCCTTTGCACCGACTGAAGTCGGGCAGCGGGAGCCGGCGGGATCAGGCCGCCACCGCCCGGGACAGATCCCACACCGGCGGCGAGTGATAGAGCCTGGCCAGCTGGAGCTCCCGCTCCAGCTCCATCTCGTGCGGCAGGTGGTCGCCGAAGCGGGTCAACAGCTCTTCCTGCTCGACGGTTTCCTGGCGCGCCACTTCCTTGTCGATGTTCATGATGGCGAAGAACTTGTCCTTGGAGAAGCTCAGCCCCTCCCAGTGCAGGTCGTCCCAGCCGGGCAGCCAGCCGAGCGGGCTCTCGATGGCGGAGACGCGGCCCTCGCAACGGTCCACCACCCATTTCAGCACCCGCATGTTCTCGCCGAAGCCGGGCCAGACGAACTTGCCGTGCTCATCCTTGCGGAACCAGTTGACGCGGAAGATGCGCGGCGGCGTGGCCACGTGCTGCCGGCCGATGCGCAGCCAGTGCTTCCAGTAGTCGGCCATGTTGTAGCCGCAGAAGGGCAGCATGGCCATGGGGTCGCGGCGCATGGCCGCCTGGCCGATGCTGGCGGCGGTGGCCTCGGAGCCCATGGTGGCGGCCATGTAGACGCCGTGCTCCCAGTTGTAGCTTTGGAACGCCAGCGGGAAGTTCTTGCTCACGCGCCCGCCGAACAGGAAGGCGCTGATGGGCACGCCCTGGGGGTTCTCCCACTCCGGGTCGATGGACGGGCATTGGCTGGCGGGGGCCGTGAAGCGGGCGTTGGGATGCGCCGCCGGCCGGCCGCTGCCGGGGGTCCAGTCTTTGCCCTGCCAGTCGATCAGGTGCTCCGGCGGCTCGTCCGTGAGGCCCTCCCACCAGATATCGCCGTCATCCGTGAGCGCGCAGTTGGTGTAGATGCAGTTGGCGTGCAGCGAGGCGACCGCGTTGGGATTGGATCTTTCGTTGGTGCCGGGGGCGACGCCGAAGAAGCCGTATTCCGGGTTGATGGCGTAGAACTTGCCGTCTTCGGGGTTCGGCTTGATCCAGGCGATGTCGTCGCCGACGGTGGTGACTTCCCAGCCCTCGAAGCCCTTGGGCGGGATCAGCATGGCGAAGTTGGTCTTGCCGCAGGCGCTCGGAAAGGCGCCGGCCACATAGTGCTTCCTGCCCTCCGGAGATTTCACCCCCAGGATCAGCATGTGCTCGGCGAGCCAGCCCTCATCCCGCGCCATCACGGAGGCGATGCGCAGCGCGAAGCACTTCTTGCCCAGCAGCGCATTGCCGCCGTAGCCGCTGCCGTAGGACCAGATCTCCCGCGTCTCCGGGAAGTGGGTGATGTACTTGTCCTCGACATTGCCGGCACAGGGCCAGGGCACGTCCTGCTCGCCCGGGGCAAGCGGTGCACCAACGCTGTGCATGCAGGGCACGAAGTCGCCCGCCTCGCCCAGCGCGTCCAGCACCGGCTGGCCCATGCGGGTCATGATGCGCTGGTTGATCACCACGTAGGGCGAGTCCGTGATCTCCACGCCGATCTGCGCAATGGGCGAGCCGATGGGGCCCATGCTGAAGGGGATGACGTACAGGGTACGCCCGCGCATGCAGCCGTCGAAGCGCTCGCGCAGAATGGCACGCATCTTCGCGGGGTCCATCCAGTTATTGGTGGGGCCTGCGTCCTCCTCGTCCTCGGAGCAGATGAAGGTGCGATTCTCCACGCGGGCCACGTCGCTCGGGTGCGAGCGCGCGAGGTAGCTGTTGGGCCGCTTGTCCGGGTTGAGCCTGATGAAGGCGCCGGATTGCACCATCTCATCGCACAGGCGGTCATACTCGGCCTGGGTCCCGTCGCACCAGTAGATGCGCTCCGGCCGGCACAGCCGGGCCATATCATCGACCCAGTCGAGGAGCTTGCGGTTACCGGTGCGGCGCGCACCGTCATGGGTGGTGGTCATGGTCTAATCTCCGCTGCGGCAATGAAGCCGGGGCCGGCAGTGTTGCTTCAGGGTTCCGCCGAGGTTACCGGGATGCGGTTCACAGCGCCGGACAACCGGCGCCTTGCGTGATCCGCCGCAACAATCGATGCTGACATCCGCGCCATCCCGGCCATTCCCGGATGCCCGCGGCGGAAACTGCTGACGCAGGTAATGCAAACTCCGCGCCATGGCCCGGTGTGAGATTTATGGGACCATTCGCAGGTCTGCGCAAGCGCTGCGCAATCAAGCCTTTGACAGCCGTCGATCAGCTTCCAGCCAAGCACCATGCCGATCCCAGCAGCACCTACCCGGCCCCCGTCGCGACTGCGCGCCGGCCACCGCGACCACGCGCCTGGCTGGCCCACTCGCGCGGCCGTCGCCGTTTCGCCGACTTCAGTCGGCAGCCCGGGAAAGGCGGACTCCACTCCGCCGCCGGCAGCCGATGCTTGGCCTCGGGCGCTCGGCCGCGTTGTCCTGGTGTGCTGCCTGCTGCTGGCGGCGCCGGCGACAGCCGCGCCGCTGCTGCCGCCGCAGCCGGTCAATGCCGCCGTCAGCTGGCAGAACACGCTGCTGCGCTTCCAGGCCCATGCCGCCCGCCGCGCCCGCGACTACGAGCGCACCCAGGACATCCGCGCCGATCAGCTTCTGGTGCTGCTGGACGTGGCGGAGCGCACGGACTACAGCCTGGGGCAGCTGCTCGCCACCGGCGAGCACGAGAGCGCCCACACCTGGAACGACTTCGTGCGCCCGCCGCTGGGCGGCGACCGGCTCGGCTCGGCGGCGGGGGTCTGGCAGTTCCAGCCCCGGACCTTCGAACGGATCATCCATCATTACGGCGATGAGCTGCTGGCAACCACCGCCGCCGACCCGAGCGCGGGCCGCCGCCGGCTGGACCTGGGCTTCGGCCCCTTCTGCGACAGCCATGTGCGGCTCATCATCCGCGACACCATGGCCGGCCTGCGCGGCCCGGACGACACAGAGCTCAGGCTCCTGCGCCACAACTTCACCATCCTGGCGCTCGCCAAAGTCCTGCTGAGCAGGGACTCGGGGGCGAGCGACCCGGTGGAGGACTATCTGTTTCACTTCCTGGGCGCAGCCGAGGGTCGCCGCGTCCTGACCCTGGCCCGGGGCGACGCGCGACATACCCGCACCGTGAAGCCGCCGCCGCAGCCCGACGCGCCGCCTGCGGTCGCCGCAACGGGCCGCCTACGCGACAGCCTCCCAGGCCGGCCCGCGCTCCTGCTGGAGCTTGCACCCCGGGGCTACACCTCCGCCCTGCCGAGCCTGCCCAGGCCCGGCGCGCGCGCCGCCGATGCCATGCTGCGGGCGCCGGGGCAGGCGGCGCCGGCGGTCGCGTCGCCGCAGTGGCCGGCACCGCACGGCTATGCGCATGACTCCCCCGTGGTCACGGGCAACACCGGCATGTTCTACCGCGACGGTGCGAGCCGCAGCGATCCCTACACCTGGGCCGAGTTCCTGAGCCACCTGGAGCGGCGGGTGAAGGCCGACCGCCAGCCGGAGCTCGTCCGGGCCAAGTACGGCGTCGGCTTCGAGCTTGCGGGCGGCGATATGCCGCGCTGGCGCTTCGAGTCCGGCACGGCAGGCGGGCGAGCGCAGCCCACCCTCACCCTGCGCCGCGCCGACGGCGGCGAGGTCGCACTGCCGAAGGCCCGGCTCACCGCACCGCTGGATCAACGCGAGACACAGGACTATCAACGCCGGCTCGCCACACTGATCAAGCTGGAGCAGGCGGCCCCCAAAGCGGTGCTGAGCGATGCGGCGGCGCGCGCGCTCTGGCGCCTCGGCCTGCTCGCGCCGTCCGCGGACGGCGACCCCGCCACCCAGGCACCGGACGCCGCCGACCCCCTCGCGCACTTCGGCACCGACATGGGACCTGGCTTCGGCACCGTGGTGCACACGGATCATCCGGCGGTGCGGCAGGCCCTGTACGACTTCCGCGCGCTGGTCGGCAAGGCAGCGCCCGCGGACCCGGCGCACACCGACCTGCTGCTGCCGGCGGAGCGGGTGGCGCTGGAGGTCTACGGCGCGCGCATCGAGCGCCTGCTGGCGGGCGCGCCGGCTGACTGACGCGGGCAGCCCGTACCGCCGGGCGTCCAGTCGGCGCGCTCTCCCGGTCAGGCACGCGACGGCGGGCATGCGCCGCTGCCGACTCAGACGCGCGGTGCCGTCTGCTCCGACAGGTCCTCGAGACAGAGCGCCAACGACTGATGCCAGTCGGGCAGCTTGAGGCCGAAGGTCGCCCGGAACTTGGTGGTGTCCAGCACCGAATAGGCGGGCCGGCGCGCGGGCGCCGGATACTCGCTGGTGGGAATGGGGATGAGGGCACAGTCGTTGCCCGTCGCTTCGCGGATGGCGCTGGCGAAGCCGAACCAGGACACCGCCCCCCCGCCGGTGACATGGTAGAGGCCCCGTACCTGCTTGATGTCCACCGCATGCGTGAACACCGCGTGCAGGACCTGTGCGGTCACCTCCGCCAGCATCCGGCTCCAGGTGGGGGTGCCCACCTGGTCGTCCACGATGCGCAGCTCCGTGCGCTCTCGGAACAGGTTGAGCATGGTGAGCAGGAAGTTGCGCCCGCGCACACCGTAGACCCAGGCCGTGCGCAGCACCAGGGCATCGGCGGGGGAGTCCAGCAGCGCCAGCTCCCCGGCGCGCTTGGTCTGGCCGTAGACGCTCATGGGCGCGGGCTCGTCGTCCTCGCGGTAGGGGTGATCGGTGTCGCCCGAGAAGACGAAGTCCGTGGAGTAGTGCACCACCGGGATGCCGGCGCCGGCGCAGAGCTCGGCGAGCACGTGCACCGCGTCCGCGTTGATGGCGCGGGCCAGCTCGGACTCGCTCTCGGCCTTATCCACGGCCGTGTAGGCCGCGGCATTCACCACCGCATCCGGCGCCGTCGCGTTGAACACCTTGCGGATGGACGCGGCGTCCACCAGGTCGACGGCCGGCCCGCCGTGCCCGCCCAGGGAGGCGGGGATCACCTGCCCCACCGGCGCCAGCGTCCGCCGCAGCTCCCACCCCACCTGACCGTCGGAACCGATGAGGAGGATGCGGGGGAGGTCGGACATGGGGTGGTCGCTGCGTGCTCAGGTGGTGGGTGCGATTGGGCGCGATCCGCGGGCGCCGGGCGATGCGGGTCGAGCGCTCAGAAGGGAATGTCGTCGTCGAACCCGGAATCCCCCGGGAAGCCGCCCTCGGGGGGAGCGCCGCCGCCGGCGGGCTCCGGTGCGCGCTCCTGCTGCTGTGGGGCGGTGCCCGTGCCGTAGGTCGGCCCCTGGCCGCCGCCACCGCCGCCGCGGCTGTCGAGAAACTGCATTTGGTCGGCGATAATGTCGGTGCTCCAACGGTCCTGACCTTGCTGATCCTGCCATTTCCTGGTCCGCAGCTTGCCTTCGATGTAGACCTTGGAGCCCTTGCGCAGGTATTGGCCGGCAATCTCACCGAGTCGCGCGAACAGGGTGATGCGGTGCCATTCGGTCCGCTCCTGGAGCTCACCCGTGTTCTTGTCCTTCCAGGACTCACCCGTCGCGACACGGATGTTGGTCACGGCGCTGCCATTGGCGGTGTAGCGAACCTCTGGATCGGCACCTAGGTTGCCGATAATGATGACCTTGTTGACGCCGCTGGCCATGCGAGCCTCCCAATTACCCTGTAGTACGTGTCGGTCTCAGATCGGCAGCCGAACAGCTTGATGCCTGCGGGAAGCGTCAGCTTCCCGCAGCGACAGCACTCAATCTTGCCCAATCGATTCGCCGATTGTCCACTTTCAGATGCGCCACGCCCTCGTCCACGGCGATGACGGCCTCCTCCACCCCGGGCACCGCCAGCAGGCGCTCGCGCAGCGCCGGCAGCGCCGCGGCGGGCAGCGCCCCGAGCGGCAGCAGATGGGTCGCCAGCTGCCCGGGCGGGCGCAGTGTCCAGGCCACCGCGAGCCACACCAGCGCGGCGCCGGCGCCCACCAGATAGACGGCCCCGGGCCCGAAGCGCTCGTGCGCCAGCCCGCCGAGCACGCCGCCGAGAAAGGCGCCGGTGAACTGGGCGCTCGCGAACACCCCCATGGCCGTGCCCTTGGCGCCGGCGCCCGCGGCCTTGGACACCAGCGACGGCAGCACCGCCTCCAGCAGATTGAACACGGTGAACATCACCGTCAGCAGCAGCGCCAGCAGCCACAGGCTCGACGGCGCCAGCGCGAAGCCGAGCAGCGCCGCCGCCAGCGCCGCCGCCGAGCCCAGCAGCACCCCGCGAGCCCGTCCGGCGCGCTCGGCGGCGATGATGAAGGGCACCATCAGCACAATCGCGGCCAGCACCACGGGCAGGTAGACCTGCCAGTGGTCGGCGGCCGGCAGCCCCGCCTCGGCCAGGGACAGGGGCAGCACCACGAACAGGCTCACCATGGTCAGGTGCAGCAGGAAGATGCCTGCATCGAGGCGCAGCAGGGTGGTGTCCGCCAGCACCCCGCCCAGCTGGCCGGGCACGGGCTCGGCGTCGCGATGGGTCGCGGAGCGGGCCGGCGCCGGCACCACCCGGGCCAGCAACAGCATGCCGAGCAGCGCAAAGGCGCCGGTGAGCCAGAAGATGCCGGACACGCCGATGAGCTCGCCCAGCACCGGCCCCAGCACCAGGGCCGCGGCGAAAGACAGCGCCACACTGATGCCGATGGCGGCCATGGCGCGGGTGCGCACCGTCTCACGGGTCAGATCCGCCGTGAGCGCGATGATGGCCGCCGCCACCGCGCCGCTGCCCTGAAGCGCCCGGCCGATAATGACCCAGTGGATGGAGTCGGCGACGGCGGCGATGACGCTGCCCAGCGCAAAGAGCACGAGCCCGGCGTAGATCACGGGCTTGCGGCCGATGCGATCGGACAACAGGCCGAAGGGGATCTGCAGGAGCGCCTGGGTGAGCCCGTAGGCGCCAATGGCGAGCCCCACCAGCAGCGGCGTCGCGCCGGCGAGGTCGTGCGCGTAGAGCGCGAACACCGGCAGGATCATGAAGAGCCCGAGCATCCGCAGCGCGAAGATGCCCGCGAGCCCGGCGGCGGCGCGCCGCTCCAGGGCAGTCAGCGGCGGGATCTCGGCACGGCCGGGGGCGGATCTGGACAAGTCGGAAACCTCTGCTGACGTGAGACGGACGGAGCCTGCGGGGCGCCGGCAGCGGCCGGCCGCCGCACAGCGATGCCCGAGCGGCCGGCTATGGTATCAGCTCCGCAGACCCCCGCCAGACGCCGCCGCAGTCCCGGCTGCCGCGGCGGATCAGCGCTGTGCCGAACGGCGCTTCGGGATGCCCTTGTTGGCCAGGCGGTCGGCGCGCTCGTTGTCGGGATGGCCGCTGTGGCCCTTGATCCAGCGCCAACGAACCTGGTGGCGGGCCAGCGCCCTGTCGAGCCGTGTCCACAGGTCCTGATTCTTGACGGGCCTGCGCTCGCGGGTCTGCCAGCCGTTGCGCTTCCAGCGCGGCATCCAGCGCTCCACGCCGTCCTGTACGTAGCGCGAGTCCACGTGTATCACCACCGACGCCGGCCGCGTCAGCGCCTCCAGGGCCTGGATGACGGCCATGAGCTCCATGCGGTTGTTGGTGGTCTCGGCCTCGCCGCCGCAGAGCTCCTTTTCGTGCGCGCCCCAGCGCAACAGGGCACCCCAGCCGCCGGGACCCGGGTTGCCCTTGCAGGCACCGTCCGTGTAGATCTCCACGGGCGCCGATGCAGCCCCGGCTGTCTTGGCGTCAGCCGACTGCGTCTCAGCCCCGCCGCGCCGCGCCCCTCCGCCCTGAGCCCCAATCCGCTCAGCCATCGCGCGCGCGCCTCACCGTGGGCTCCGCCGGGCGCCCGGGCAGCAGCGCCGGCGGCGTGGTCCAGGCCGGCCGCAGCGGCGTGCGCGCAGGGACGCGCTTCACCGCCCGCACCGCGAACACGCCGCCCAGCACCGGCCACCACTGTGCTCCCGTTGTCTCCAGCCAGTCGAGCCGCGGCGACTGCGCCCGGCCCAGCGGCGGGCGAAACACCAGCATCTCCCGGGTCTCCTGCGTGAAGCCCAGCAGGCGCAGCCAGTCGCCGATGCGAAAGGGCGTCAGCTGCGCCCCGCACCAGGGCACGCGGCGCCGACCGCCGCGGCGCGGCCACCAGCGCGTGAGCCCCCAGGTGCTGAGCGGATTGAAGCAGAACAGGATCAGGCGCCCTTCCGGAATGAGCACCCGCTCCACCTCGCGCAGCACGTCCGGGGCCTCGGCGATGAAGTCCAGGGTGTGCGGCAGCACCACGGCGTCCACGCTCGCGGACTCGATCGGCAGCGCCTGCGGCAGCGCGCGGATGCCGGCGCCGTCGGCGACGCCGGCATCCACGCCCTCCCCCAGCACCACGCGCTGGCGGATGCGGCAGGTGGCGATGGCGTCGGCGAACTGCTCCTGCGCGCCGAGCTGCACCAGGTAGTGGCCGAAGCTGTCGGCCAGGAGGCGCTCCAGACAGACCGCCTCCGCATGGGCGACGTAGCGCCCGAGTGGGGTCCGATACCAATGGCCGAGCGTGGTCAGCGGGTCGGCTGGGTGCCTCGGACAGAACCTCATGTGGCAGACCCGGACGCCGTCGGACTTGGGAAGCTCGGCAGCATGGGCCGCCGCCGACGGGCGACGACCGGCGCTGTGCCGTGGTTTTTGGGCATGGCAATACTCAGGGAAATCCCGTATCCTATGGATCGCCTAAAAACAATGACTAACAACACCAACCTCTCACGCCGATCACGTATTCGCCATGCTGCCACTGAAACCGAATCCGATCGACGCCGGGCAGTCTGAGCCCGCCGCACCCGGGCAACGCGCCATCCACCGGCACAGCGCCCGCCCGGCCCGCGGCCCTGCTCATCCCCGCCGTCGCACGCTCGCGCCTGTGCTGCTGTTGCTGGTGCCGGCCCTGGCCTGCCTGCTGCCGGGCTGCGCGTCCAGTCCAGAGGGCGGGCCGGCCCGGGGTGTCGAGTCACGCTCGGTGTCCGCCCTGGAGTACGGCTATGTGCGCCCGGCCGCGGATGTCACGGTGATGGGCCGCGGCGGCCGCACCGCCGCCTACAATGGCGACGATCTCTGGGAGCGCATCCGCCGCGGGCCGAGTCTCGGCATCAGTCACCACCCGCGGGTGGAGCGCGCGGTGCGGCGCATGGCCAGCAATCCCGCCTATCTTACCGACCTCAACCGCCGCGCGCGTCCCTACCTGCATCTGATCGTCGAGGAGCTGGAGCGCGCCCGGATGCCCACGGCCCTGGCCCTGCTGCCGGAGGTGGAAAGCCGCTACAACCCCCGCGCCGTGTCGCCGAAGAGCGCCTCCGGCATGTGGCAGTTCATGCCCTACACCGGCCGCGAGATGGGGCTCCTGCAAACCGGCGCCTACGACGGCCGCAACGATGTGCTGGCCTCCACCCGCGGCGCCATCCGCTACCTGAAGCAGCTCTATGACGAGATGGGCGGCGACTGGGCCCTGGCGCTGGCCTCCTACAACTGCGGCCCGGGCTGCGTGCGGCGGGCCATGCGCACCCACGGCTCCCGGGACTTCTGGGCGCTGCACGCCCTGCCCGCAGAGACCGAGAACTACGTGCCCAAGCTGCTGGCCGTGCTGGCCCTGGTGGAGCAGCCGGAGCGCTACGGCATGCGCCTGCCGAAGCTGCCGAACGGCCCGGCGCTGGAGGTAGTGTACGCCAGCCGCAGTATTCACCTGCACGAGGCGGCGCGCCACGCCGGCGTCTCGACGCAGACGCTGAAGGACCTGAACCCGGGCCTCAAGCTCGGCCGCACGCCCACGCATGGCCCACACCGGCTGCTGGTGCCCGTGGGCAATGGCGACAAGCTGCGCCGGGCATTGGCCAAGGCCGGCAAGCTCGGCGGGCCGAGTGTCGCCGACGGGCGCCGGAGCCGCCCCGGAGACAGCTGATCGGCGCGTTTCTGCGGCGGCTGCGGTGCCGTCGGCCCGGCCGGGCAGTGTCGGGCGCCGGCACCTGATCCGGGCCGATGTCTCCCGCGAAGCAACCGCTGCCCATCGACCCGGTACTGCCGGCGCTGCACGCGGCCCTCGCCGCCGGGCATGCGGTGCTCACCGCCCCCACCGGCTCCGGCAAGACCACGCGCGTGCCACCCGCGCTGCTGGACGCGACCTGGCTCAGCGAGCCGGCCATCCTGATGCTGGAGCCGCGGCGCCCCGCCGCACGCATGGCCGCGGCGCACATGGCCGCGGTGCGCGGCGAGTCCGTGGGCGACACCATCGGCTTTCAGGTGCGCTTCGAGCGGCGCATCGGCCCCGCAACCCGCATTCAGGTGGTCACGGAGGGCATCCTCACCCGCCGCATCCAGGCGGACCCGGAGCTCGCCGGCATCGGGCTCCTGATCTTCGACGAATTCCACGAGCGCAGCCTGCAGGCCGACCTGGGCCTTGCGCTGGCGCTGGACGCCGCGGCGCTGCGCGAGGACCTGCGCATCCTGGTGATGTCCGCGACGCTGGATGCCGGCGGCCTTGCAGCGCTGCTCGGAGGCGCCGCCGGCCCGGTGCCCGTGATCCGGGGCACAGGACGCAGCCATCCCGTGAGCATCCGGCACCTGGAGCGCACCCCCCGGGACAGCATCGCCGCCATGGCGCCCGCCGTCCGCTCCGCGCTCAGGGAGCATCCGGGCGACGTGCTGTGCTTTCTGCCCGGCGTCGGCGAGATCAACCGGGTCGCCGCGGACCTGAGCGACCCGCCGGGCGTGGAGGTCTTGCCGCTGCACGGCAGCCTCTCCCTCGCCGAGCAGGAGCGGGCGCTGCGCCCTGCACCTGATGCAGCACCGGGTGGCCTGCGCCGGGTGGTGCTGGCCACGGACCTCGCCGAGACCTCCCTCACCATCGAGGGCATCGGCGTGGTGGTGGATTCGGGCCTCACCCGCAAGCCGCGCTTCGAGCCCGGCCCCGGCATGACGCGGCTGGTGACCCAGCCCATCGCCCAGGCCTCCGCCGAGCAGCGGGCCGGGCGCGCCGGGCGGCTCGGCCCCGGCCACTGCATTCGGCTGTGGACGGAGGCCGAGCACCGCCGCCGTCCCGCACAGCGCCCGGCGGAGATCCTGGATGCCGACCTGGCGCCACTGGTGCTGGAGCTGGCCCTCTGGGGCGTGTCAGACCCCAATGACCTGTGCTGGCTGGACCCGCCGCCGGCGGCGGCCTGGGCGCACGGCGCCGGCCTGCTGAAGCAGCTGGGCGCACTCGATGGCAGCGGCACCATCACCCCCCTCGGGCGGCGCATGGCGGCGCTGCCGACCCACCCCAGGCTCGCGGCCATGCTTTGCCGCGCACCGCGCAGTGCGCGAGCACTCGCGTGCGACCTCGCGGCCCTGCTCTCGGAGCGTGACCCCTGGCGCGGCGGCGATGCCCTGCCGCGGCCCGTGGACCTCGCACCGCGGCTGGCGGCACTGGCGGCCCATCGGGACAAGGCGCGGCAGACGCAGGCCACCGCCGGCTTTGACGGCCGCCGGCTCGCGGCGGTGGACCGGGCGGCGGCCCAGCTCGGGCGCCTGGTGACGGACCCGGCCAAGTCCCAGTCCGGGACCATCGATGCGGCCACCTCCGCCGCCGCCCTTCTGGCCCTGGCCTACCCGGACCGCATCGCGCAGAACCGCGGTCGCGACGGGCGCTTCCTGCTCAGCAATGCCGCCGGCGCGGCACTGCCGCCGGATGATCCGCTGGCCGCCGCGGACTACCTGGTGATCGCCGACCTGGACGCCGCCAGCGGCGACCACCGCATCCGCGCCGCGCTGCCCATCGAGCGCACCGAGATCGACACGCTGTTCGCGCACGCCATCGACGCCGGTGAGCGGCTGGACTGGGACCCGGCCCGCGCGGCGGTCAGCGCCCGCCGCGAGACCCGCCTCGGCGCCCTGGTGCTGGCCTCCCAGCCCACCACCATCACCGACAGCGAAAGGGCGCTGGACCTGCTGCTCGCCGCGGTGACGCGGGACCTGACGACGCACCTGAGCTGGACCCCGGCGGCGCGCCAGCTCCAGGCCCGGGCGGCACTGGCCAGGCGGCTGGAGCCGGACGGCGACTGGCCGGACCTGTCCGACAGCGCCCTCGCCGCCGACCCGGCGGCCTGGCTGCGCCCCTGGCTCATGGGCAAGACGCGCCTCGCCGACGCCCGCGCCCTGGACCTGGTCGAGGTGCTGCGCGGCCTGCTCGGCTGGGAGCGCGCCCGGCGCCTGGACGTACTGGCGCCGCTCAGGCTGGCAACGCCCGCCGGTACCGAGCGCCCCATCGACTACACAGACGCCTCCGGCGAGCCCGTGCTCAGGGCGCCCATGCAGGAGCTCTTCGGCGCCGCCGACACCCCGGACATCTGGCACGGCCGCCAGCCGCTCACCCTGCACCTGCTCTCCCCGGCCGGTCGGCCGCTGCAGGTGACCCGCGACCTCGCGGGCTTTTGGCGCGGCGCCTACGCAGAGGTCCGCAAAGAGATGCGCGGGCGCTATCCCAAGCACCACTGGCCCGAGGACCCGGCGGCGTCACCGGCGGTCAGGGGTGGGCTCAAGCGGCATCTTCGATGACGGTACGACGCCAGCTCGCCGGCAGGGCCTGCGCCGCCGCTACTGTGCTGCACCCTGCGTCTGCGCCAGCTGCGCACAGAGCCCGGGCGGCAGCCCACCCTGGGTCGGCGGATCGGCATCGATGATGCGGTTGCGACCGGTGCGCTTGGCCTGATACAGGGCTTGGTCGGCCCGCTGCAGCAGCGCCACCAGGGTCTCGCCCCGGCGGTGCTCGGCGACGCCGCCGCTCAGGGTGACGGCGATGTCGTGCCCCTCCCAGTGCACCGCGTGCCGCTGCGCCACGATGCGCAGGCGCTCGGCGAGGCGCAGGGTCTCGCCGGGCCTGCTGTGCGGGTGGAAGAGGGCCAGCTCCTCGCCGCCCAGGCGCACGGCGATGTCCGTCTCCCCGCACTGGGCGCGGATGAGGGCACCCAGCTCCGCAAGCACCCGGTCGCCGGCGAAGTGACCGTGACGGTCGTTCACCTGCTTGAACAGGTCCACGTCCAGGATGACGACGCCGAAGGCCGCGGCCGGGTCCTGGTTGTGGCGGGCCACCAGGCGCGGCAGCGTCTCGTTCATGTACATGCGGCTGTAGAGCCCGGTCAGCGGGTCGCGGATGGCCGCTTCCACCACCCGGCGCTGATACAGCTCGCGCAGCAGCAGCAGCAGCCCCGCCGCCACCGCGAGCAGCCCGAGCAGCAGCCCGAGCAGGGCATGCAGCCGGACGGTGTGGCCGAAGTCCGCCAGGGGCGTCAGCACCGCGATGCGCCAGCCGATCTCCGGCAGGGTCTCCGTCACGGCGAGATAACGGCCACCTTCCGGGAACGCCAGCAGCCGCGCGCCCGGCCCGAGCCGTTGCAGCGGCTCGGCATCGAGGGGGTCGAGCCGCCTATCGGCATAGGCCCGGCTGCGCGCCAGCTCGACGCGGGTGTCGGCGGCGAGCGGCGCCAGGCTGCGGAAGCGCCACGCAGGCTCGGAGCTCGCAAAGATCACCCCGTGCGCGTCCGCCACCAGCATCTCCGACCCGGTGGCACCCGGTCGGCTGCGGCGCCGCTCGCGGCCGCCGGCGGCCAGGGCGTCCTGCAGCGCCTCGAGGCTCAGCTTGACGGCGATGACCCCAAGCAGGACCCCATCCTTGGTCACGGGCCGCGCGAGATAGTAGCCGAGCTCGCCGGAGGTGAGCCCGATGCCGACGAACCGCCCGGTCTCGCCGGCGAGTGCTGCCTGGAAGTAGGGCCGACGTGCATAGTTCTGGCCGATGAAGCTGTCGGTATCGGCCCAGTTGCTGGCCGCGATGACCGGTGACACCGCGTCAGCCCATCGTTGACTCCCGCGCCCTGTGATTCCGTGGCACAGGTCTGAGTGCTTTCCCTTACGCCAAGTATAGAAGCTCGTCGGCCTGACCAGACGCCGCGTTGGCTGCGGACCGCGACCCGCGGCCTCAGCGAGCGGCGGCCGCACCCAGTCGGTCGGCGAAGTCGAGGATTATCTCCCGCAGCGCAACCTGCTCCCGCCACGGCGCCGGAACGCCCTCCACCCCGTAATGGGCACCGGCGAGCTGGCCGTAGACGGCCCCGGTTGTATCAGCGTCGTCGCCCAGGTTGACGGCCGCGAGCGCGCCCTGCGCGAAGTCGTCGGTGGTCGCAAAGGCCCAGAGGGCCGCCTCCAGCGCGTCCACCACATAGCCGGTGCCGCGGATGGCGGGCGGGTGCTTGATGCGGTACGAGCCCGCGGCAACGGCATCCACCTCCGGGCACAGGGGCTGGGCGTCCCACAAGCCCGCCACGGGGCTGAAGCGCGGCGTCAGCAGCCGCGCCTTGGGCTCACCCTGAAGCGCGCCGGCGATGAGCCCGGCCATGTACCGGCAGGCATCGATGCAGGTGCGCGCGGCATGGGTGGTGCGGGACATGTCGGCGGCGCGGGCGATGGCCGCCGCGGGCTGTGCCGCCCAGCGCATGGGCACGGGCGCCAGGCGCATGAGGCTGCCGTTGCCGGCGCTGCGGGGGTGGTCACTGCCGGCCATGGGGTCGCCGGTGTGCTCGAAGCGCGCCAGCGCGGCACTTACGGTGTTGCCGATGTCGAAGCAGCGGCCGGTGCTGCTGAGGCGCCCCGCATCCCGCCAGCGCAGGTAGCGCTGCATCTGGTCCGCCGCATCGAAGCCGCCCCGCTCGATCAGGCTTTCCGCCAGGCAGAGCGCCATGGCGGTGTCGTCCGTCCACTGCCCGGGGGCGAGCCGGAAGGGGCCGCCGCCGACCATGTCCGTGAGCGGCGCGAAGCTGCCGGGCGCCTTGAACTCCAACGTCGTGCCCAGCGCATCGCCGGCGGCGAGGCCGAGCAGGCAGCCGCGGAAGCGAGTGGGGGCGAAGGGTGCCGGCCGGGCAGTCTCGATCGTCATGCGCTGCCTCCAAATCTTTGCAACAGGCTGTCCACAAAACGCAGCCGCAGACCATAGCGCGCCGCCGGCGCCGATGACAGCCGCGCGCTCGACTGGTACAACCGTGCAGCCGAGACAGCACCCGAAACCTGTACGGAGACCCCCACGCAATGTCCCCTGCCAAAACCCCTGGCGCAGGCGTGCGCCTTGCCGTCCTTGCCGCCGCGGCCCTCGTCGGCCTGCTCGGCCTCGCCGGCTGCACCAGCGTCGACCCAGCGCGCTTTCCACCCATCGATGGCGCAGGCGCCGTGCGGCTGCCCGGCAAGGTGGTCTGGCACGATCTGCTGACGGAAGACCCGGTCGCCGCCAAGCGCTTCTACGGCGGGCTGTTCGGCTGGAGCTTCCGCGACGTGGACCTGGGCGCCGGGCAGACCTACACGGTCATCGAGCATGGCGGGCGCGGCATCGGCGGCCTCGTGGACGGCCGCGGCATCCGCGCCGACGTCAATGTGTCGCGCTGGATACCGGTGCTGTCGGTGACGGACCTGGAGGCCGCCGTGGCGAGCCTGCGCGCCGCCGGTGGCCAGGTCTTCCAGGCGCCCGTGGACATCCCCCAGCGCGGACGGGTCGCGGTGGTGGCGGACCCGCAGGGCGCCGTGCTGACGCTGCTCCAGGCCCGTGCCGGTGACCCGCCGGACCGCCGGCCGGACGACGGCGACTGGCTCTGGAACGAGATCTGGAGCTCGGACGCGGACGCTTCCCTCGCCTTCTACCGGCAGCTGGTGCCGGCGTACGCGCCCGGTGCGGCGACCCCGGGCGGCTACCGCTACCTGTCCGCCGAGGGCAAGCCCCGGGTGGGCGTCCGCCCCAAGCCGGTGGACGGCATCAAAGATACCTGGATGGCCTATGTGCGCGTGGCGGACCCGAACACCATCGCCGCCGCCGCCGAGCGCCTGGGGGGCGCGGTGCTGGTGGCGCCGCGGGAGAATCCCCTGGGCGGCGCCGTAGCCATGCTGAACGACCCCACGGGCGCGGGCTTCCTGGTGCAGAGCTGGGACCCGGCCTGGACAACCGACACCGCTGCCCCCTGAGTACAGGAGATACCAGATGACGAACAGCTTACGACCGAGCCGCGGGCCGCGTCGCGGCGGCCACATCGGGCTGCGGCGGCTGCGTCCCGCGCTGATGGCCGCCGCCTGCCTGCTCTGCGTGTCGCTCGCCGGTTGCCGCGGCGGCATCTACGGCAGTGTCGGCATCGCCGGCCCCAGTGTCGATCTGGGGCCGGTCAGGGTGAACACCGGCGTGCACCTGGGGCGCTGGCTTTGAGCCGATCCAACGTCGCCCGGCTTTGATCGCTCAAGACCCCAGGGCCGGTCTGGTTGCGGCCAGCCGCGCCGGAATCTCCCGCACAGTGTCAAACAGCAGATCCGGCCGCTCCCGCCGCAGCGCCAAGGGCCGGTTGTAGCCCCAGGCGACGCAGCCGGCGGCGATGCCGGCGGCGCGGGCGGCGTGGATATCGCGGATCTCGTCGCCGATGTAGATGGCCTCCGCCGCGCTGACACCGGCGCGCTTCAGCATCCGGCGCAGCCTTGCCCCTTTGCCATGGATGGACACGCCCGCCTCCAGGTGGTGTACGCGGCGCAGCGCCGCGGGTCCGAGCACGGCGCGGACGTTGGCCGCGGTGTTGGACGTGGCGATGCCGAGCTCGCAGCCGGCGCCCTCAAGCTCGGCGAGCAGGGAGTCTACGCCGGCGAAGGGGTGGATGCGGTGGATGTCCGCACTCATCCGGCGGCGCAGGTCCCGGGCCACCAGCGGCGCCTTCCAGCCCGGCACCCGCAGATGGCGTAGGATTTCGACCGCGCCGGCATGACGCAGCCGCTCCGCATCCGCAGCGGCCACCGGGCGGAAGCGCCAGCGCGCGGCCACGTCGTTCAGCACCTCTGCAAACCACGGAAAGCTGTCCGCCAGGGTGCCGTCGAAGTCGAAGATCACGAGCCGCCAGCGCAGTGCCGCCGGGGGCTCGCGCAGCTCCGTACCCATCCGTTCGTCAGTCGGTTTCATCAAAGCCATGGACATGCTGGAGCTCGCGCTCGTGTTGTTCGCCATTGCGCTGGTGGCCGGCGGCATCGATGCCATGGCCGGCGGCGGCGGCCTGCTGACGGTGCCGGCGCTGCTGTGGGCCGGCGTGACGCCGGTGCAGGCGCTCGCCACCAACAAGGCGCAGTCGGTGTTCGGCTCCTTCGCCGCGACGGCGCGCTTCGTGCGCGCGGGGGCCATCGATCTGCGCGGGGCGGCCCTCGCCGTGGGCTGCACCTTCGTCGGAGCCGCCGCCGGCGCGCTGGCGGTGCAGGTGCTGGCGGCCGACCTGCTCGCGGGGCTGGTGCCCGTGCTGCTCATCGGCTTTGCGCTGTACTTCCTGTTCTCGCCGCGGGTGTCGGACCTGGACTCGCGCCGGCGCATCGGCGACGCCACCTTCGCGCTCACCGTCGGTGCCGGTGTCGGCTTCTACGACGGCTTCTTCGGCCCCGGCACCGGGACCTTCTTTGCGATGGGTTTTGTCGCGCTGCTGGGTTACAACCTGCGGCGCGCCACGGCCCATGCCAAGCTCCTCAATTTCACCAGCAACCTGGCGGCGCTGCTCCTGTTCATCGCCGGCGGCCAGGTGGTGTGGGCGCTGGCGCTGTCCATGGCCGTCGGGCAATTCATCGGCGGCTGGCTCGGCGCCCACCTGGTGCTGCGCCACGGCGCCCGGCTGGTGCGCCCGGTGCTGGTGGCGATGTCGCTGGCGGTGTCGGCCCATTTGCTGTGGGAGCAGTACGCGGCGTCGGATGCTGCCGGACCCGCCGTGCAGGTGGGCAGGGTGGCGGAGTGATGCCCCGCTCCGGGAACCGCAGCCTTGTCGCGATGGCTGCGGCAGCGGCGGCACGCCGATAAGGTCGCGGCAGGAATGCCGCTCCCACAAGGACACCACCGGGCGCGGTGCAATCCGCTTTCTTGGGAGGGCGGACACTTGCACTGCACGCGATCGGCATTCACATTCGCGCCATGGGCAAGAACCGCAGACATCTCGTCGCTGTGGCCTGCGTACTGCTGCTGAATCTACAGCTGTTCGCGGCGAATGCGCTCGGCTGCGTCCATCAGGCGCAGGCGGATGGGGCGCAGGCGAATGAGGCGCAGGCGAACGGAGCGGCGCCCACCACGGCGGCCTGCCCCCATCTCACGGGCTTCCTGAGCCAGGCGACATCGGGACATGCAGCGTCTGTCACGCCCGCCGGCAGCGACACGCCCGACGGCGTAACCGCCGAGCCCTGCCAAAAATGCAACCTGGGCAAGGTTGCCGGCGGCTGGCACCTGGTGACCGCCCAAGTCCCGGAGGTCGCGCGCTCGGAGCGGCTTGTGCCGCACGCGCGCCTCGTGTCACGCCTCACCACCCCCAACCCGGACGGCCTGCTGCGGCCGCCGCGGCACTTCTCCGGCTGATGGAGCCGGGCGGCCACTGCGCCGCCCACCGTTGGACCCTGCCCCGGCGCACACCAACCCGCCGGGCGCTGCACCGGAGACCGACCACCATGTCCTGCAACCCCGGGCGCCGCAGTGGCGCCGTCGTACGGGCCTGCGCGCTCGCCCTGATACCACTCCTGCCGCTGGCACTCATCGGCTGCGAGGAGACCGGGCAGCCGAGCGAGAGCCTGGCCGAGGCCGCCGACGACACGGCGCTTGAGCACGCCGCCAAGCACATGGACCCCAAGTACGTGTGCCCCATGCATCCGAACATCGTCAAGGACGAGCCCGGGTCCTGCCCCATCTGCGGCATGGACCTGGTGGAGAAGATGATGGACCCGATGACCGGCAAACGCCCGGAAGTGGCGCTCACGCCGGCCGTCATCCAGACCCTCGGCGTGCGCACCACCAAGGCCGAGCGGGGCACGCTGTGGAAGTACATCAAGACGGTCGGCCGCATCGAGTATGACGAGACCCGGCTCGCCCACGTGCATCCCCGCGCCGACGGCTGGATCGAGTCTCTGAGCCTGCGCGCCGAGGGCCAGCCCGTGCGGGCGGGCCAGCAGCTGGCGGAGCTCTATGCGCCGGACATCCTCTCCGCCCAGGTGGACTTCCTGCTCGCGCAGGACAGGTCCGGCGCCCAGCGGCGCGTGAGCGAGGACAAGGCACGCAACATCCTGCGGCTGCTGGACGTGCCGGACGACATCATCCGCGAAATCGAGCGTACCGGCGAGCCGCGCAACCGCGTCCCGGTGCGTGCGCCCATCGACGGCATCGTCACGCAGATGACCGCCCGCGACGGCATGTACGTCACCGAAGCCAGCGAGATGTTCAGCATCGCGGACCTGGCGCAGGTCTGGGTCATGGTGGACATCTACGAGCACCAGATCGACTGGCTGCGCGAAGGGCTCGCCGCCGAGATGACGGTCCCCGCCCGCCCGGGGCGCACCTGGGAGGGCAAGGTGGACTACCTGTATCCGGAGCTCGACCCCGATACCCGGACCCTCAAGGTGCGCCTGGTCTTCGACAACCCGGACCTCGCGCTCAAGCCCAACATGTTCGCCGACGTGGTCATCTACGGCGGCCCCAAGCGCGATGTGCTGAAGGTACCCAGCCAGGCCCTGATCGTCACCGGCGAGCGCGAGAGCGTGGTGCTGGCGCTGGGCGGCGGCCGTTTCCAGCCGGTGGACGTGGTGACGGGCATGCAGCGCGGCGAGGAGGTGGAGATTCTCTCCGGCCTGGAGCCCGGCGATGAGGTGGTCGTCTCCGGGCAATTCCTGATCGACTCGGAGTCCAACCTCCAGGCAAGCTTCATGCGGATGGCGGAGCCTGAGGCGGAGCGCGAGGGCGACGGCGAGCGTGGGGGGCAGGCACATGTGCACTGATCGCATCGGACAGTGCGCGGTGCCCGGAGTCGGTACCGGCGCTGGCCTTCGAGAAGGCGCGGCGCCAATGCGCGGCATCCCTGCCGCGACGATGCCGCGCGCGGTGCCGGCGGCGTCGCGGCCGGAGGCTGCTCCCACAGCGGGCTCCGGCCTGTGGGAGCGCCATCCCTGCCGCGATACACCCAGCGCAGGCGGTGCCGGCATCGAGGTCACTGACCGCGCAGCCCCCCATGGACAACAGGTTCCTCGCCCCCGCCAAAGCGGCCGATGCGGCGCTGATCGTCGCCGGCGATCCGCACCTCACCGGCCTGCATCCCTGGCGGGCATCCCCATCCTGCCACCGACGGCGTGTCTCGTCGGTGTGCCCTGACAAGGGGCCGTCCGAGCCATGAGCCACGTCATCCTCTGGTCCATCAGAAACCGCTTCCTGGTCCTCATCGCCGCCGTGCTGTTGACGGGCTGGGGCATCGTCGCGCTCAAGAGCACGCCGCTGGACGCCATCCCGGACCTGTCGGACGTGCAGGTGATCATCAAGACCGGCTTTCCGGGGCAGTCGCCGCGGGTGGTGGAGGAGCAGGTCACCTACCCGATCACCACCACCATGCTGTCGGTGCCGGGCGCCAAGGCGGTGCGCGGCTACAGCTTCTTCGGCGACTCCTATGTCTACGTCATCTTCGAGGACGGCACGGATCTGTACTGGGCCCGCTCCCGGGTGCTGGAGTACCTGAACCAGGCCGCCTCGGACCTGCCGGACGGCGTCCAGCCCAGGCTCGGCCCGGACGCCACCGGTGTCGGCTGGGTCTACAGCTATGCGCTGGTGGACCGCACCGGCGGGCACGACCTCGCCCAGCTCACCAGCCTTCAGGACTGGTTTCTGAAGTTCGAGCTGCAGACGGTCCCCGGCGTGTCGGAGGTGGCCACCGTCGGCGGCATGGTGCGCCAGTATCAGATCGTCGCGGACCCGGAGAAGCTCCGCGGCTACGGCATCCCGCTGGAGCGGCTCATCACCGCGGTGCAGAACGCCAACCGGGAAGTGGGCGGCTCGGTGCTGGAGCTCGCGGAGGCCGAGTACATGGTCCGCACCCGGGGCTATCTCACGTCCATCGAGGACATCGAGCTGATCCCGGTGCACACCACCCCGGACGGCACCCCGGTGCTGCTGCGGGACGTGGCGCGGGTGCAGATCGGCCCGGAGATGCGCCGCGGCATCGCGGACCTCGACGGCGAGGGGGAGATCACCGGCGGCATCATCGTCATGCGCTCCGGCGAGAACGCGCTCGCCACCATCGATGCGGTGAAGCAGCGCATCGACGAGCTGCGCCCGAGCCTGCCGGACGGGGTGGAGATCGTGGAGACCTATGACCGCTCCCAGCTCATCCTGGACAGCGTCGACAACCTCAAGACCAAGCTCGTCGAGGAGTTCATCGTCGTCGCCCTGGTGTGCGTGGCCTTCCTGTTCCACATCCGCTCGTCCCTGGTGGTGATCATCACCCTGCCGCTGGGCATCCTCATCGCCTTCATCGTTATGCAGGCGCAGGGCATCAACGCCAACATCATGTCCTTGGGCGGCATCGCCATTGCCATCGGTGCGATGGTGGACGCGGCCATCGTCATGATCGAGAATGCCCACAAGCACCTGGAGCGCTGGGAGGCCGAGCACGGCGAGCGCCCGCGGGGGGAGGCGCACTGGCGGGTCATCGGCGACGCGGCGGTGGAAGTCGGGCCGGCGCTGTTCTTCTCCTTGCTCATCATCACGCTCAGCTTCCTGCCGGTGTTCACGCTGCAGGCCCAGGAAGGCCGGCTGTTCCGCCCGCTGGCCTTCACCAAGACCTATGCCATGGCCGCCGCCGCCGGGCTCGCCGTGACCCTGGTGCCGGTGCTCATGGGCTATCTGGTGCGCGGGCGCATTCCGGCCGAGCACAGGAACCCGCTGAACCGCTTCCTGATCTGGCTCTACCGGCCCTTCCTGCGCGCGGTGCTGCGGCTGCCACGCACCACCATCGTCGTCTCCATCCTGGTGATGGCAAGCATGCTGATTCCGCTGGCGGGTGTCAGCGGGCTGCTGGCGCCGCTCAAGTGGCCGTTCCAGGCGGCGGGCGCCGTGTCGTCACTGGTGGCCCAACCGGGCGCAGGCGCCGGCACGGGCGACACCGCACAAGCGGGTGGGCAAGGCGGCGGCGCCATCGAGGTCATCGAGGGCTGGCAGGCGGGGCTCGCCGATGCCTGGCGGGAGACCTTCCGCGGCGTGCCTGTCCTGGAGCACTGGCACCGGGGGCTCGGCTCCGAGTTCATGCCGGACCTCTACGAGGGCGACCTGATGTACATGCCCACCACGCTGCCGGGGCTGTCCATCGGCAAGGCGCAGGAGCTGTTGCAGCAGACCGACCGGCTCATCGCCAGCCTGCCGGAGGTGGCGCGGGTGTTCGGCAAGATCGGCCGCGCGGACACGGCCACGGACCCGGCGCCGCTGACCATGATCGAGACCGTGATCCAGCTCAAGCCCGAGTCCGAATGGCGCCCCGGCATGACCGTGGACAAGCTCATCGACGAGCTGGACGCCACCGTGGACCTGCCGGGCGTCACCAACGCCTGGGTGATGCCCATCAAGACCCGCATCGACATGCTCGCCACCGGCATCAAGACGCCGGTGGGGGTCAAGATCGCCGGGCCGGACCTGGACGTCATCGAGCGCATCGGCGAGGACGTGGAGCGCGCCGTGCAGCAGGTGGCGGGCACCACCTCCGCCTTCTCGGAGCGCGTCGCCGGCGGGCGCTATGTGGAGATCCGCCCGGACCGCCTGGCGGCAGCCCGTGTGGGCCTCAACGTCAGCGACATCAACAGCCTGGTGGCCGCGGCCATCGGCGGCATCAACGTGAGCCGCACCGTGGAGGGGCTGGAGCGCTATCCCATCAACGTCCGCTTCCCCCGGGAGCAGCGCGACGACGTGCAGAAGCTCCGGGAGCTGCCCATCGTCACCCCCACCGGCGCCCAGGTGCCGCTGGCCCAGGTGGCGGAGGTGGAGATCGTGGACGGCGCGCCCATGCTGAAGAGCGAGAACGCGCGCCTCAACGGCTGGACCTTCGTGGACATCCGCGACCGGGACCTCGGCAGCTGGATCGCAGAGGCCCGTCAGGTGGTGCGTGAAGAGGTGGACCTGCCACCCGGCTATTCGCTCACCTGGTCCGGGCAGTACGAGTACATGGCCCGCGCCCAGGAGCGCCTGAATCAGGTCGTCCCGCTGACGCTCGCCATCATCTTCGTGCTGCTCTACATGACCTTCCGCAGCACCACCGAGGCGCTGATGGTGATGCTCTCCCTGCCCTTCTCTCTGGTGGGCGGCTTCTGGCTGGTGTACCTGCTGGGCTACAACCTGTCCATCGCCGTCGCCGTCGGCTTCATCGCGCTCGCCGGCGTCGCCGCCGAGTTCGGCGTGGTCATGCTGGTGTACCTGGACAACGCCCTCAAGCAGTGGTCCCGCGAGGGGCGGCTTGCGACCCGCGACGACCTCAAGGCCGCCATCGAAGAAGGCGCCGTGCTGCGCATCCGCCCCAAGGCCATGACCGTCGCCACCATCTTCGCCGGCCTCCTGCCCATCATGCTGCTGGGCGGCGTCGGCTCCGAGGTCATGCAGCCCATCGCCGCACCCATGGTGGGCGGCATGATCACCGCCCCGCTGCTGAGCCTGTTCGTGCTGCCGGCCATCTATCTGCTCTGGCGCCAGCGCGCACTCAGGCATGGAGAGTCGCCGGCGCCACTGCCGGCGGACACCGCCGAGCCGGCCCCCGGCAGCTCCCCGGCCAGCTCCCCGACCGCGCCGGGCACCCCCTCCCCCGCCTCCGGCTGAGCGCGGCGCCCACTTGGGGCACGGCCTGCCGCCACCGCCCTGGGTGCGCCGCCCTGGGGTCGCCGCCCTGGGGGCGCCGACTTCCAGTCGGCCCACCCTCGGGGGCGCCGACTTCCAGTCGGCCCACCCCTGGGGGCGTCGACACATCAATAACAACCACCGTGAAAGTTGCGACACTCACACACACAATCACCCAGTCTCAAAAGAGCAACACGGTGCGGATGTCGCGTGACCCAAGCTCTCTCGGAACGGCCCTGCTGACATCAACGCATCATGGTGCGAGGTGTGATGATGCGAACGACCTTGGATATTGACGACGATGTGCTCGCAGCCGCGAAGGAGCGCGCGCGGCTGCGGCAGATCTCCGCCGGACAGATGGTCTCCGAACTGCTCCGCCAAGCGCTTTCCGGGAGCGCAGGGCAGGACGAGGCGAAGCAACGCGGGGTGGCTGGCTTTCGGCCTTTCGATGCGCGCGGCGTCATCGTCACGAACGACGATATCGATGCCCTGAGAGATCGCGAAGGGGTCTGATGCGAGCACTCATAACGAGCAGCGACCAGCGCCTCCGGAGCTTCGGCAACAAGACCGGCATACTGTCCACGGCGATGGGCTCGGAACATCAGTACACTGTCCCCCATACGCGGCTCACCCCAACCCATCCACCGGGCTGCGCACCGGCAGCACCCCCGGGCGATTCATCACATGGGTGTAGATCATGGTCGTGGA